>DASXVX010000052.1:0-289389 GCA_036504075.1 Symbiobacteriaceae bacterium
ATTCCGCAGGGAGACTCGGGTGCAATTGACCATGGTTGGGCGACGCCTGGACCACCACGATCGAATGTTGATGGATCATGACCGCAGAGTCATGGAGGTCGAGAAAGCGCAGGCGGACTCCTGATCGCCCGAATCTACGCCCCGGCCAAGACCCCCAAGGACCGCCCTTTGTGGCGGTCTTTTTCGTGCTTCAAGGGAACAGTTCACTGTCCGCCACCACGAAGCCAACGCCGGCGACGCATTGGCTGGCCCTTGGGTACACCTTGAGGTCCCCAGTCGTATTGTTCATAATCGCCTAACCGGGAGAGATCAGCATCAAGCCAGGCCCGATCCTCGGCGATGGCAATCAAGCGGTGTGGTTGCGAATGGATATTCACCTTGTCGTCGGGTTCGCTCGTGTCCCTCACCTCGCTCACAGGTTCTGCTCCTCCTGTGGGGTGACGTCGCTCTCCTGGTCTTCCGCCTCTTCGAGCTCTTCGTCAAACGGCTCGGGTTCGTCGAGGGGGTCGGGATCGTCGGGCAGTTGGGCCGCTGCCTCGCGGACGTCGAGCTTGCCGGTGACCACGTCGGCGATCAGGCGGGTGCGATATTCGCGGAGGAGGTCAATTTCGCTTTGCGCGCCATGTATAGCGGCATTCAACAGCGCCGTATCGCTTGAGATGCCCGCGACGATCGCCTCTTGCTCACGAAGTGGCGGAATGCAGACCGCCCTTGCAGCGGTGGACAGGAGATTCGTCCGCTGACGCGTTGCTCCTGTTGAGAGGATGGCCGACGCTGAAACCGCCGTCGCGGTCAGGTGTATTGCCGCGAAATCGGAGTTCACTCGACTAGGATCAAGCCTAAACCTGAAACAGTCCGCTTTCACCATCGCTGGGGTGATACTGGCAGGTGCAACGCATGCGCGTCCCGCCGGATGACGTTCATCACCCAGTCCCGCGATCAGAACGTCTCCCGCTTCAACTGTATGGTCACCCAAGGAAGCGTAGTGGGCTGGCGAGATAAATGCCGCGTCCGAATCCTTGAACTCAGCGTGCCCTATGTTCTGAAGCCGAACCACGCGGATCCCTTGGTCAGTGTAATGGGACGACTTCAGGCCGGACCCAAACGGTCCGTCGCATCTCGAAATCGTCACTCGACGAAGTGGCGCCACTTCCCAGTGCTCCGGCACGTCCCCCAGCCACTCTACCCCCGAGGGCTTGAGTCGGACGTTGGGGTTAAGGCCACGGGTCACGGTGCGGTGGATGATGGCCTGCTTCTGCTCGTTCAGAAGCGTGATCAGCTTCTGCTTGGCACGAATGTAGCGCCGGATGCGCCGGTCCGCGTGGTCGAGGAAGCGGCCGATAGCAGCTTGTTCCGGTAGGGGTGGGACTGGCAATTCGGACCGGCTCAACTTTTCGTAATCGATGTTCTGACCCTGCCGGATCCCCGTCACGAAAAGAGATAGGTTCTCAATGTATGGCCTCGACTTAAAGAGCCAAGCCAGAAAGTTATGGATCTCTCGTTCGGCTGGGTACAGGATCGTATAGGCGGGACTAATGATTCCCTGTTCGTGGGCGTACTCGATTCCGCCCTGAAACGAGCGGAGACTAATCACAAAGTCGCCAACGCGAACCAACTTGAGCAAGTGCAAGTCTTTGAGCGCAAGCACCGTGCGGTTTTCATACTGCTCCTTGCGCACTACACCCTTTGTCTGGGTCGCTGTGAGCAAAGGCTCGTTGGGGAAGCCCTTTTCGCCTCGTTCTCGGAGCAGTGTTTTCGTCCGTCGTAAGGTCCAATGCTCCGGCACCTCCCCCAGCCACGGTACGCCGGAATCCTTGTATGCAGGATAGGGCTTCAATTCCTGGATCATCGGCCGCCACCCCCGATGATCTCCCCGAGCAGCCCCTCCGTCTCCTTCTCCAGCGCCAGGATGTCGGCCCGGATCTCCTCCAACGTCCGCAGCGGCTGCGGCTTGTAGAAGTAGCGGGTGAAGCTGATCTCGTAGCCGGTCTTCACGCTCGCCGGGTCATACCAGGCGTCGGCGGCGTGCGGCAGCACCTCGCGGCGCAGGAAAGCCTCAATGCCGCCGGACTCCAGCAGCGGCACCTGCTCCGTGTCGCGCAGGTCCGGGTCCGGCTCGTACTCGACCACGCAGCGCTTGCCGTTGACCGTCGCCTCGAACAGGCCCCGCAGCGGGTCGGGCTCGGTGCCGCGCTTGTGGATCTTGCGAATGACCGGCGGGGCGGCCTCGTCCCGCTCGGCGCTCTCCTTTAGCGCCTTGATCTCCTTCGGCGTGTAGGCGCGGTTCGGGTCGATGCCCCTCAGCCGCAGCGGCCGCTCGACGGTCACCTTCCGGTAGCCGAAGGCCGCGTTCGGGAAGATCTTCGATTGCTCGCTCTCCTCAAACCGGAGGAACGTGTCGCAGATGCGGTCGATGTCTTCCGCCGACAGTTCGCAGTTCTTCTTACCGAAGTTTTTCCGCAGCGGCTTGAACCACTGCGTGGCGTCGATTAGCTGTACCTTACCCATGCGGTGCTCGGGCTTGCGGTTGGAGAGCACCCAGATATAAGTCGCTATGCCCGTGTTATAGAACATGTTGAGCGGCAAGGCGACGATGGCCTCAAGCCAGTCGCTCTCGATAATCCAGCGGCGGATGTTGCTCTCGCCCTGGCCGGCGTCGCCGGTGAAGAGCGACGACCCGTTATGCACCTCGGCGATGCGGCTGCCCAGCTTCGTGCCATGCTTCATCTTGCTCAACATGTTGGCCAAGAAAAGCAGCTGACCGTCGCTCGACCGGGTGATCAGCGAGTACTCGGGGTCAGCCGCGTGCTCAATGATGAAGCGGGGGTCCTTGATGCCGTCCTTGCCGCCCATTCGCTCCAGGTCGCTCTTCCAACTCTTGCCGTAAGGCGGGTTCGAGAGCATGAAGTCGAACTCAACCGATGGGAACGCATCATTCGCAAGCGTTGAGTGCTCCGGCCCACCGATGATGTTGTCCGCCGCTTTGCCCTCGCCCTTGAGCAGGAGGTCCGCCTTGCAGATGGCATAGGTCTCGGCGTTGATCTCCTGGCCGTAGAGGTGCGTGGTTACCTGCTTGCCGTGCTCCTGCGCGAGCGCCTGCAGCGTCTCCTCGGCCACGGTCAGCATGCCGCCCGTGCCGCAGGCGCCGTCGTAAAGGAGATAGGCGCTTGATTCGACCTTGTCCGCGATGGGCAGGAATATCAGATTGGCCATGAGTTTCACGGCGTCGCGCGGCGTCCAGTGCTCGCCGGCTTCCTCGTTGTTCTCCTCGTTGAAGCGGCGGATCAGCTCCTCGAAGATCGACCCCATCGCGTGGTTGTCCAGGCCGGGGTGCTTCACCGAGCCGTCACTGTTCAAGACGGGGTCGGGGCTGAGATTCAGGTCCGGGGAAAGGAGTTTCTCAATCAACGTGCCAAGGGCGTCGGCCTTGGAGAGGCGCGGAATCTGGTTGCGGAACTCAAAGTTCTCGAGGATGTCCTGCACGTTGGGCGAGAAGCCGTCGAGGTATGCCTCGAAGTCTGCCCTGAGTTGCTGTTGGCTGGTGCGCGCCCTGAGGTCGCTCAGTGTGAACTTGGAGGTGTTGTAGAAGGGTTGGCCGGAGGCCTGACGGAGCGCTATGTCCTGGTGCACGATGCCCACCTTGTCGAGCGAGTCTTTCATGTTGAGCACCGCCCGCTTGGTCGGCTCGAGCAGGGCGTCCAGACGCCGCAGGACCGTCATCGGCAAAATGACGTCCCGGTACTTGCCGCGCACGTAGAGATCGCGCAGGACGTCGTCCGCAATTCCCCAAATGAATTTAGTAATCCAGTCCAGATCGCCGTTGCTCATGAATGCGCTACCCCCGTTGACTTCGCCTGCGGTTCAGGGCATACAGGACCTCTTCCCATCCGAGGCGAGCGATTCGTTTAGTATCGTTCTTTCGATACCAGGAAATCAGTCTCCTGTAAAGTCGTGCTCATCGACCAGAACTCCTCCCCCTCTTCCGAACATTCTCACCCGAAATCCGTTTATGTATGTAGGAAAGTCTGGGAGGAGGGTCCTGCAATGTGGCGCAACTTGTCGCGCGTTCACGCGCGGGTGGCGGGAGTCCTGGGGGTCTCACTGCTGCTCGCCGTCGCCCTGATTGGCGCTCTCGGCGCCGGCCCGGCTCGGGCCGGGGCGGACCCGGAGCCGACGCTAAGGTCGAACATCGTCTACACCGTGGACCCGGGGCCGGGCCTGCCGGTCGGGTGGACCCCGCCGCCGACGCCGACCGCACTGCCGGCGGGCGCTGAAGAGATGTTTAACGCGAACCGGCAGACCGACCCGAATGCACCGCAGCACCTGGAGATGCGGGTCATGCAGCGGTCCGATGCCGGATGGATGAAGGAGTACCCGTGGATCTGGCTGTGGGATCAACTTGATTGCGGGTCAACCGAATACATCGTCTACCATCCTTCGCCGGACCTGGGCTTGATCTTAAAGGTCTTTGGGCGGACATACGCGGTCGCCATCGGGGAGCAGAATCCCGACACCTGCCAGGTGACGCTCGTCCAAAACATCCATGAGATCAAGGCGCCCACGCCGGATGAGAAAGAGCAGCAGCGGCTGGACAACCTGCTGGATGCAAACATGGGTTACGCCCAGCTCGGCGGTCCGAACCACGGCGGGCTGCAGTCCTGCCAGCCGTACGCCCACGAAGGGACGCCCGACAACATCTACGTCTGCTTCAACGCGGGCAGCGCCAGCGCCCGGTTCGACGCGCCCGCATACCTGGATACCCAGGTCAACCGGGTCCGGGTGCCCGTCAGGTTCGTCAGCGAGATGATGCGAGCGGACGTTGCCTGGGACGGGACCACGCAGACCGTGACCATTCATCTCCCCGCCGCCAGCCACGATGTGGTGCATCCCATTCCGCTGCCCGGCGGGAAATTCGGGGATTGGGTGGTCCCCAATGATTACAGCTTTAACGGCGGCAAGTGGCGGCTGGAACAGCGCCCCGTGACCCAACCGGAGCGGACCATTGTGCTGACGGTGGGCAAGAACTCGGCGCTGGTCGACGGGCAGGAGGTGCCGCTGGACGCGCCGCCGGTAATCGTGCCCCCCGGCCGCACCATGGTGCCCGTCCGCTTCATTTCCGAAGTGATGGGCGCCAAAGTCTACTGGATTGGCAACGACCCCATCTACCCGGACGTAGTTACCGGTGCCCTGGCCGGGCGGTACCAGGTCCACATTTACACGCCCCTGTGGCCGTACTTCGAGTATCCGGACTGGTTCCTGGAGACTCGGGCGCGGAAATTTTGACGGGGGTAAACGCTAATGAAGAGCAGTACACGCATCCGGTCCCGAGCGGCGATTACCGCTTTCCTGCTGCTGGTCCTGGCGTCCGCCGTCCCGGCCCAAGCTGCTGACTGGCTGACCCGCGGCGGCAGCACCGAGCGGGCCAACATTGTTGCCGAACCCAGCGGCCAACTCGACAGTGACCGGACCCACTGGTGGGAAGGGAATGTCGGCCAGAGCGCCACCCAGCCGGTCATGGTGGGCAATCAGCTTTTTCATCTTGCTGGACTGGGGCTATACCGGCTGACCTGGGATAGCCCGGGGGCGGCAGCGCCGAATTATCGAATTGCCTTTTCTGCCAACGTGAATCCGGAAAAGCAATCCAGCCTCGATGTCAGCGTCAGCCACAGCACGCCCACGTACAGCCCGGCCGCCCGGCGCCTCTATTTCGGCACGGCTTACGGGTGGCTCTGGGGCGTCAACGCCGACAAGCCCACCCTATATCTCCATCAGATACTTAGCACAGGGTGCCAGATCGTTTCATCTCCCCTCGTCGTCCGGATGGACAACCGGGACCTGGTGGTGGTCGGCATGAAGCCGGTCGGCGATGGCTGCACCCTGGGCAGCGGGAAGATCTATCTCGTTTGGGGCCTCGACGGCGTTGGCGCAGTTGGGTCGGATGAGTACGACATCGGCGGGTGGGCCACGCCTTCCGCCGTGCCGGGCGCCTCGCCTGACGAAATCATCGTCGGGTCCGACGGGACGGGCTGTGCGGACGGCAACGGCAAGGTCCAGAAGTTGAAGATCACCCCGACCGGGGACCCGGTCAGTCCGTACACGCTGATCAAGTCGAGCTGGGGCTCCAACCAAATCTGCGTCCCCAACGGCGTGGCCGACGGCTTCGCCGAAGCCGGCGGCTACGTCTATTGGGTCGACACCCAGGGCTGGCTCTGGGCGCGCGCCATCGGCGACGGCAGCAAGCACAAGGACTGGCCCGCCGAACACCTCGACCTCGCCGCCCTCCTCGGGGGCGGCTCCGCCTTCACCAATACCGTCCCCGCCATCGACCTGGACGGCGGCATGCTCTACGTCACCCTCCGCAACTACGTCGCCCCCGGCGAAGCGCTCGACCTGCGCGGCTGCCCGGCCGGCGGCACGCCCCCCTGCCCCGGCGCCCCCGGCGCCATCGCCGCCATCCACCTCGCCGACGGCTCCCTCGCCTGGAAGCAGCGGCTCGACCCCACCCCCGCCTTCGACACCTGGGCCGCCGCCAACACCAACCCCCTCATCCTCAAGACCGCCGGCGCCGTCGTCTTCAGCGACGTCCACGGCAACGTCCACAGCTTCGCCCTGCACGACGGCCAGCCCCTGGACGTCGTACCCGACACCCACGGCGCCTTTACCCTGCTCCACACCGGCGCAACCCCCAACCGGGCCGCCAACAACTACTCCCAGGAATCCGGCGCCGGCACCGAGCCCATCGTCGCCAGCGGGACGATGGGCACCAACAGCGGCTGGACCCGCTTCCTCGTGGGCGTCAACATCGAACCCCCCGCCGGCACCCCGGCCGGCGAGCGCTTCAAATCCGGCCGCCTCGTCGCCATCCCCATGGGCCTCACCTACGACCTCGCCTGGGCCGGCCCGGCCCCGACCGAACTCGCCGCCCTTGCCCTCGACGCGACCGTAACGCTCCAGTCCGCCCCCGGCCCGCTGTCCAGCCTGCGCGCCACGCCCGACTTCAAGGTCTCCTGGTTCCTGGCGCCTTCCGACTGGGATGCCGTGAAGCGCCCCGGCGGCGTCGTGAATCTGGGCCAGGCGACCAGCCTGCCCGGGACCCTGACCGGGTCCGCACCGGTTTCGCTGAAAGTGGACACCCTCCCCGCGGACGGCGGGCTGCTCATCGGCGTGATCGACGCCGAGGGCCTGGCCCGCATGGGGAACCTGCCCGAGGCGATCGCGGCCCGGGCGCTGCTGGGCGCCGCCCACGACCCCAAGAAAGCCTTCACCCCGCCCAACGTCACCGAAATGGTCACCCGCCCGGACGGCACCAACGGGCTGGCCAACAACTTCCTGACCATCCCCGTCAAAGCCCCGGTCGATCTGGCCGTGGAGAACCTTTCCGCCCCGGCCGAAGTCGCCTGCCCCGACAACCGGCCGCCGTTCCCCGTCGCCTGGGTCATCCAGAACCGCTCCACCCGGACGGTTTCGTCCATCCCCGTCGAAATCCGGGTGACCGACGGGCTGGGCACCCGGCCGTTCACCCGTATCGGCACCTACCCGCCCGGCGATACGCGGGGGAGCATGAACGTGCCCCTGCGCACCTGCGGCGGGGTCTACACCGTCACCGTGCGGGTCAACCTGCCGGAGCCGGGCGTCGTACCGGAGACCGATTTCCAGAACAACTCGGCGTCGGTGACCACCGCCGTGGATGAGGCTGCCGTGGTCGATGCCGGCAACCCGACCGGCGGCAGGGACGACGTCATCATCGTGCCGGCTGACTGCGAGGCCAACCCGGATGCCACCAGCCGGCAGCCCTGCCTTAACTATCCGCATTTGATTATCCCCTGATCGGTCAAGAGAGGCTGAACCCCGCCGCAAGGTGCGGGGTCCAGCCTCTTCAGAGAATACGCACGGTTTTTCTGGCAGCGCATGACCGGCCCTGTTACAATGACCGCAATCATTCGTTGTGGTGGTGAGGGCCTTGCTAAAACTGCATCAGCGGTTAAGCCGCAGCGGGTTGGTCCTGGCTCTGGGGGTAGCTTTCGTGATCTTTGAAGCGGGCGTGTTCCCCTATGCCTACACGATCCTGGGTTCGGCCCCGCTGGACCTGAAGCTGTTCTACTCGCCCGCACAGGCGTATGCGACGCTGACGGCCTACGGGGAGCAGGGCCGGGCGCTTTACCGGATCGTTGAGTTGACCGGCGATCTCCTGTTTCCGATTATTTACACGCTACTGCTGACGCTTTCGTCGTCGCTGCTGTTCAAGCAGGCCTTCAGCCCGGACAGCCGGCTGCAACGGTTGCCGCTCTATATCTACCCGGTCTGGCTATTCGACCTGCTGGAGAACATCTGCATTGTTACCCTCGTGAGCCGCTTCCCCAACCAACTGCCCGGCCTGGTGTACGTGACTCAATTGTTCACGCTATTGAAGTTCGCGTTTGCCGGCTATGGCATGCTGCTGCTCGCCTGGGGGGCCGCCCGGGTTCTGGTCAGGCGAATGGGGCGGAGTTCGCGGGACAGCCGATAGGAACTCCCTGGCGTTAGTGCTGGCAGCCCTGCCGCCCGGATTCATCACGCTGGTTCTGCAGAAGTATATCGGGCAAGGCTTACCGCGGGCGCAGTTAAGGGCTAGTCCTAAAAAAACAAAAAACGAGTGAAAACCCCCTTGTAAAGGGCGCCTCCAGGGTGCATACTAAAAGAGTCGTCAAACCTGCCCGAGACTCTCTGGTTACAGAGCATGTTCTTCGTGCGCGGCGAAGCGAACATTTTGAGGTTGAAGGAGCACGAAGACAATGACTAAGACTCTTTACTTTGGCAATCTCCCGTGGGCCGCTACGAACGAGGATCTGGAGAAGGCTGTCAGCCAGTACACTGAGGCCATTTCCGCTCGCGTCGCCACCGACCGTGAAACCGGCCGTTCCCGCGGTTTTGGTTTCGTGGAGGTCCCCGCTGATGCCGCCCAGAGCGTGATCGACGCCCTGAACGGTGCTGACTGGGGCGGCCGTCCGCTGACCGTCAACGAAGCCAAGCCCCGCGAGGAGCGCCCCCAGGGTGGCGGTGCCCGTGGCGGCGGCCGTCGGTTCTAATTCGGACAGCGAAGAGCCCGGTGCTTATGCACCGGGCTCTTTTTTCATGCCCCTGCGGCCACTCCCAACAGGCATAATGGGCCCTCAATTCATCTCCATCGGGGCCATGTCGTTGGCTTGCGTTTTAGTTATGATGAAATAATCTATTGATCGCTACAATACCGGAAGCTCATTAACTCATGGAGTGGATTTGCGTTGAGACAAAAAGGCTGGGTAGTCACCGCCGCTGGGACCGGCATTAACCTGGCGCTCGGGGTCCTGTACGCCTGGAGCGTGTTCAAGGGGTCTATAATCGCCGAACTGCATGTCACGGATTTTCAGGCCAGTCTTCCCTATGCGGTCGCCAGCGGCATGTTTGCGCTCATGATGGTCCCGGCCGGCCGCATGCAGGACAAGCTCGGCCCCCGATTGGTGCTCACTTTGGGCGGCGCTCTGACCGGTCTCGGGCTGATCTTATCGTACTTTGCCCATTCCATCACCATGCTGGTGCTTACTTTTGGCATTGTGGCCGGTACCGGAATTGGCCTCGGGTTTTCCGCCACGATCCCGGCCGCGGTCAAGTGGTTCCCGCCGCAGAAGAAAGGCACGATCATCGGCATCGTGGTCAGCGGTTTCGGCATTGCTTCGGTCTATATCTCACCGCTGGCAAAAAGCCTGCTGGCGGGCTATGGCCTGAATATGTCATTCCTGATTCTGGGGATTACGTTCCTGGTGCTCATCATCGGGCTGGCGCAGCTGGTCACGAATCCGGCCAAGGGCTTTGTCCCCGTTGGCACCCCCGCTTCCGCCGCCTATCCTGCGGAAAGCAGCGGCTCTCGCGGGGATTACGAATGGTTTGAAATAATCCGGACGTCCCAGTTTTACTTGCTCTGGCTGATGTACGCCGCGGGCGCCACCGGCGGCCTGATGATCATCGGGCACCTGGCCACCTATGCCGATTCGATCGGCATAGGTGGCGGGTTCGTGCTGGTCGCAATCCTGGCCGCATGTAACGCCGGCGGCCGCGTATCCGCCGGTCTGATCTCGGACCGAATCGGACGGACCCGGACCATGCTTCTGGTGTTTCTCGTGCACGCCGCAGGCCTGCTGATTTTGCCGCGGCTGACCAGCTTCGTGCTCCTTTCGGCAGGGACCGGCGTGATGGGCTTCTGCTATGGCTCCTACTCCACCCTCTTCCCCTCCACCACTTACGACTACTTCGGGACCAAGCATGGTGGCGTGAACTACGGTCTGGTCTTTACGGCCTGGGGCGTGGGCGGTGTGTTTGGCGCTCCGTTGGCGGGTTACATCAAGGATGTCACCGGCGCTTACAACCTGGCTTTCTACATCGCGGCCGCCCTGATTCTCCTGGCGGCGGGACTGACATTTGTGACGAAGCCGCCCAAGGCGCGGTAGCCAGGTTGATCAAACCGGGCGCACCAAAAGACGGGCTCCCCACGGGAGCCCGTCTTTTGTGTCCGGACCCGGCTGGCCGCCAACTACAGCGCCTCCGCCACAAATTGCGACGGCTCGGTCACGACGAACGCCCCCCGCTCGGAGCGGATGCGGGCGCCCGTGAGATAGAGCAGTTCCCGCGCCCGAGTGATGGCGACGTAAGCGAGGCGCCGCTCCTCTTCCAGGTTCCCCTCGTCCATGGCCCGGCGGTTCGGCAAAATGCCCTGTTCCACGCCCACCACGAAGACCACGGGGAACTCCAGCCCTTTGGAGGCGTGAATGGTCAGCAGCCGGACGGCGGCGCCGCCCTTGTCGTCGTCCTGGGCGTCGGCCAGCGCCAGCCGCTCCAGGTAATCCGCCATGGTGGCCTGGGGCTTGCGCTGGTGGTACTGGTCGAGGCCGGTCAGCACGGAGCGGACCACCTCGGCCCGCTGCTCATCTTTCTTCTTGTCCTCCGCCTCCAGGGCGGAGAGGAAGCCGCTGTCCCGGATGAGCCGGCCGGCCGTCTCGGCACTGCCTTTCCCGGCAGCCAGGGCGGCGCTTGCGGACCGAAAAAGCCCAGCCACCTCCAGCGCTCCGGCGGCCGCCTTCTCTTTCAGCTCCCCTTCGGCCACCGCCAGTTCCAGGGCGGTCAGCAGGTCGACATCGCGCCGGGCGGCCAGGGCCAGCACTTTTTGATAGCCCCGCTCCCCGACGCCCCGCCGGGGGGCGTTCAGCACCCGCTCCAGGCTGAGCGAGTCCCGGGGGTTCACCAGCACCTTAAAGTAGGCGAAGCAGTCCTGCACCTCGCGCCGGTCGTAAAACTTCGGGCCGCCCACCACCTGGTAGGGAATCCCCTCCTCCCGGAGCTTCTCCTCCAGCGGGCGGGAGAGGATGCTCAACCGGAACAGAATCGCGAAGTCCGAATAGCGGCGGCCCATGGCGGCCGCCTTTTTGATCTCCATCGCCACGTAGTTGGCCTCGGCCACATCGGTCTCCAGCTCCTGGCGGACGATCGGCCAGCCCTCACCCACCGTGGTAAACAGGTGCTTGGCCAGTTGACCCTCGTTCAGCGCAATCAGCTTGTTGGCCGCCTTCAAGATCGCGGCCGTGGAGCGATAGTTCTGCTCCAGCTTCACCGGCCGGGCGCCGGGAAAGTGCCGGTCGAACTCCAAAATGCAGCGCAGGTCGGCGCTGCGCCAGCTGTAGAGCGACTGGTAGTCGTCGCCCACAGCCATCACGTTCTGGCGCGCGCCGGCCAGCAGTTTCACCATTTGCAACTGGGCGCCGTTCGTGTCCTGGAACTCGTCCACCTGAATGTAGCGGAACCGCTCCTGAAGCTCCGCCCGGACGGCGGGGACGTCGAGCAGCATGTGGACGAACAGATTGATCAGGTCGTCGAAGTCGAGCAGGTTGTTCTGGCGGAGCTTCTCCTCGTACCGCTTCCAGATTTCCGCCGTCAGCCGGTTGACGTACCGGTCGGTCTGCTTGATCAGCCCGAGCACCCGCTCCCAGTCCATGAGCCCGTTGGCGGGCGCCCGTTGTAGCAGCGACTCCGGGTCGGCCATCTCGTTCTTGTAGCGGCTGATGCGCCAGAGAAACGACTCCGGCTTGTTCGCCAGCAGGTCGAAGCCCCGCTCGGCGATCGCTTCCTTGACCAGGGCCAGCTGGGCGGACTGGTCGGCAATGCTGAACGCCGCCGTCCGCCCCGACTGCGGGTAGCGGGGCAGATACTCCCGGAGCAGGCAGACCGCGGCGGAGTGGAACGTGCGGATCATGACCCGCTTGGCGGCCGGGCCGACCAGGGCTACCGCCCGCTCGCGCATCTCCTTGGCGGCCTTGTTTGTAAACGTAATGCACATGACGGCTTCGGGGGGAACCCCGTGGGCCAGCAGGCCGGCCAAACGGTGGATGGCGGTCTTCGTTTTCCCGGTGCCGGCCCCGGCGATGACCAGGAGCGGCCCGTCCCGGTGGAGCACGGCCTCCCGCTGGGGCGGGTTCAGGTCCCGGACCAGATGATCTAGGTGCGACAAACCGATACCTCCGGTCAGGTTTACCCGTGAATCTTCTCCACACCGGTGACCCGCATGACCACCGCCGCCCGGCACCAGGGGAACTTCGCCTTCACCCGCTGGTGAATCTCCGTGCCCGTCTGCACTTCGGCGGTGCCCGAAATCCGGTAGCCCTGGGGCTTGCCGGACAAGGTGCCGGTTTTGGCGCCGACCACCATCTGCATGGTGGAGCCCGCCTTCAGGTTCGCCTCCGTGACGAAGAAGCCACCGGCCGGAAACGCGATCGTCGTGTCGTCCAGCAAGTCCAGGTAGCTCTGCCAGGTCGCCACGAGATGAGGACCGCCCTCACCGACGGTCATGAATGTTGCCGGGCCTTCCGTGGCGAGTACGGAGCGGACTGCTGCGTTGATCATGTAAGATCGTACCCTTCTGCGAAGTTTAGCGGAGCGGTTTTGCGGCCAAGCTGACTACTTCGTTGCGGCATCCCGTCGGGCGCAGCGGACCATGGCATTGATGGAGAGACCAATCAGGTTCTCCTCCCCCTGGACGAAATCCTGGTTGTCGGCGTGATTTGCAATCGCCATGTCCTTCGCCGACGAGTGGTGGATTTCTTTGGCGTTGCCCCCGTCCAGCACGAAGCCGGCCGCACAGCGCCACCCGTTATACTGGCTGAGAATAAACGCCGTGTCGGCCTCCATCTCCATGGCCACCACGCCGGACCGCTCGAACAGCGCCCGCTGCGCCTCATCTTTCGGCGCGTAGAACGCGTCGCTTGCGGAAGTGACGCCCATGTGCACCGGAATCCCCAGTTCTGCTGCCGCCAGCTTCATGTCCAACGTCAGGTCAAAGTCGGGCACCGCCGGGAACGAGGCCGGCAAGAAGCTGTAGGAGGTGCCGCCCAGCCGGACGACGCCGGTGGTCAGGGCGATGTCGCCGACACCCAGATCATCCTGAACGGCGCCGGCGGAACCGACCCGAATGAACGTGTCCGCACCGAGCCGGTGCAACTCTTCCATGGCGATGGCGACCACGGGCCCGCCCATGCCGGTGGAGCAAACGGTCAGGAAAATTCCTTCCGCATAGCCGCTGTAAATGTAGTAGCCCCGCGTCGCGGAAACGACGTGGCAGCGGTTCAGCATCTCGGCGATTTTGCGGCCCCGCAGGTGGGAGCCGGGAATGAAGCAGTACCGGGAGATGTCGGACTCCCGGGCCTTGACGTGATGCGTTCCAAAAGCCTCGACGTCCGAAAGCGGCGGGACATACTCCCGGTATGCGTGGTCCGGATTCAGAATCGGCATGGCAGGAACCTCCTTCGCGTGTTCGGCCGGAGCGCTCCAGCGGCGGCTCATGGCTGCCATGCGGTGCTCTTCGGCTTTTCTTGTTCCGAATCCTCCACATTTTGAAGAGTAATGATACAAAAGTTTGCATGGAAAAATTAGGTGCTGACGGCTCGGACGCAAGCGAAAGGCCGGGGAGCTCTCCCCGACCTTTGGTGCAGCAAGAGATCACGGCGCCCACCCAGAGCGTGCCGACCACGATGCCGACGCCCCGCCACCGAGGCGGCCCTCCCGATGGGAGGACCGCCTGTTTTACTTTTCCGGCACAAAGGCCAGCATGCGGCACCAGGCCGCCTCGCCGCCCTTGAAGCGGAAGGGAAAGCAACCGACCCAGATGCGCTGGTCCAGCACCTCATCAATATGCCCGCCGATGTTCTCCACATGGAAGATCCCTTTCGGGAAGAGCTTCGTGTGGGTCATCTGATAATACTCGGGCGGGAAGACCTCGTCCAGGTCCGCCACCCCCAGGTGCTGCCGGACCTTTTCGGCCACATCGGGTCGGACCTGTCGGACGACGGTGTCAAACGGATGATCGGTGGACATGGCGTCGATGGCGATCCAGCGAATCCCCTTCGCCAGCACCCAGTCGATGAACTCCATGGAAGGGCCCGGCTGGTTCAGGAAGTAGCGGGGCAGGTCGGGTTTGGTTTCGCCGCACTGACAGGGAATCCACTGTTCGTTGTAATAGCGGTGGAAGCCGGTGTGAATCAGGAGGATGTCGCCCGGCTGAATGTTGATGCCGGTCTTCGCTTCCCACCGCTCGAAATGCTCCGGGCCATACAGGTCGTAGTCGCCGACGCCCAGTTTTTCAAGGTCGACCACGCAGGCCGGACCGAAGAGGTGCTGCACCGGAATGCCGGCGACGTCGGGGCCGGGATCGTAGAAATGCCAGGGGCTGTCAATATGCGTGGAGAGGTGAATGGTCGAGGAGATGTGCTGGGCGTTGACGCCCTCGAACGCGATCCGCTTTACCCACTTGATCGTCGGCCCCTCGTACCGGGCGAACGCCGGGGAGTTGGCCGAGAAGTCCTGGGACAGGTCCAGGACGCGGACTCCCTTGAGGTCCAGGAAGTTCTGCAAGTTGTTGCCTCCCTTCGGAATATCGGGTGGAGTCATGTGCCGATCCCGTTCGGCGACGTCAGCCGCCGGAGGGGCGACCACCGGCAGCCACCAGTGCCCGCAGCGCGTCCGCAAAGAGGTTGGCCGGCGGGTGGACAAGTCCGGCCCCCACCTGCCCGATGCCCGGCAGACGGTGTGCGACCCCCGTGTTGATGCTCGGCAGAATCCCGGTCTCTACCACCCTGCGGGCGTCGATGCCCGTAGGCGTTCCCCGGAAGCCGAACGTCGGAATGCTGTAGTGGTCGGACTCCGCCAGGGTGATTTCATACATCTGCCGGGTCAGTTCAGCGGCGAGGTCCGGCGTGCCGCCCACGAACTGGACGATGGCCGGGGCCGCCGCCATGGCGAACCCGCCGATGCCCGCCGTCTCCGTGATGACGGAATCCCCGATATCCAGCGCCGCGTCGGCCGCCGTAAAGCCGGGGAAGTAGAGCGCCTTCACCGGCTGTGCCGGCCCGGTGAACCACCGCCCCGGCAGCCCGGCGATCTGAATGCCGAACTCATAGCCGTTGCGGGACATGCAGGTGACCACGGTGGACTCGGGAGTCCCTCGGGCGGCGTCGAGCACCGCCTTGGATGCCGCCATGGCGAGGTTGACGAACCAGACTTCGTTGTGCCCCATGAAGTCCAGCATCCGGGCCAACGCTTCCGGTGCCAGCCCCAGGCGGGCCAAGTGCGGACCCATCTCCCGCAGGAAGAGCGCGCCGGACGCCTTGTTCCGGTTGTGGCACTCGTCGCCCATGTGCAGGGCCTGGGCGATGAGGCTCCGCAAGTCGAGGCCGCCACCCATGGCGCCAACCGCCTGCCGGAGCGCGTCGGCCACGTCCGTGTTGAGCCAGCGGAGCCGCTCCAGCACCTCCGGCGCGTAGGCCCCCATGCGCAGCACCTTGCCATAACCCTCGTTCAGGCCGGAGTAGGCCCGGTTGCCGTGCGTCCGGTTTTCGACCACGAACAAGGCGCTGGAGTATGAGATGACCCCGGCCATCGGCCCGACGCAACCGCAATCGTTGTTCGCCCGGAATGTGATCTCGCCGGAGGCGGCCAGAGCCTCCGCCGCTTCCGGCGTATCTGCCAAACCCTCAAGCATTAGTGCCCCTATGACTGCGCCCCGCTGGGGGCCGGCCATGGTCTCCCACCGGTTGGGCGGGCCGCTGTGCAGAATGGTCGTCCGGGTCAGACCTTCGACGACGTCTCCCGCCCGCTCCACGCCTACCAGAACGGGATGCCCGGTCTGAATAGCGGCCAGCGCCTGCGCGTTCGCCGCATCCACCTCCGGTCCGCTCACCTGCTCCAGCAGGGCGATCAGCCCGGGGTCGCCGTCCGCCGGCGGGCGCCAGTTGAGTTGGATCACCGGGGCACCTTGTGCCCGTAGGGCTTCGGCGAAATGGGGTGCGCCGACGTTGATCACGCGCAACTCTTGCTCCATCACGCGTCTTCCCTTCTTTCCTGAAGGCGGGCCTCCCGGCCCGCCGATCCCTGAAGGCCGGCGGAGCCGGCCGATCCCTGAAGGCGGGCCTCCCGGCCCGCCGATCCCTGAAGGCCGGCGAGGCCCGTCGCCACCGCGGACGCCGCCTGGAGAGCGGTCGGCAGCACCACCGCCCCGGCCTGCCGGAGCGCCGCCACCTGGGCGCTCCGCCGCTGCGGGTCCGCCTCGGTGCCGGTGACCGATGCCACCACCGCCACCCCCCGGCTGACGGCCTCGAAAATGGCGCCGGTCAGTGCACCCGCCGGGTCCGGGTGGGCGCCGTGACCCAGCACCACATCCAGCAGGATCACGGCGGTCTCCGGGTCGTCCGCCGCCTCCAGCAACAACTGCCGGCGCAGCGTCGGGTCGATCATGGGATGCGGCCGCCCCTGGGTAAGCTCGTCGTCGCCCAGGTCCAGCAAGGTGTGGCCGGCGCTCCCGGTTGGGCCGCATCGACGGTCGGGATCGGGGTGAACGTTGCAGGCCACCGGCCCCAGCGCCCGTTCCAGCACCAGCAGCGCCTGGTCGCAGAGCGTCCCGCCGGCGAAGAGTCCCCGGACGAGCCGGCGCCCCGGGGCGGGGGCGAACGGGGGCCGGTCATCGGCGGCGATCGCCAGCCGGGCGGCGGCCGCCGCTTCGGCCTCACCGGTCGCGAGCGATATTGCCCGCACCGCCGCCGCGTCAATGGAAAGGCCGCCGTTCAGGAAGCAGAGCACCACCGGCTTGCTGCCCGCCTGCGCCGCCGCCCGCACGGCTTCGGCCACGGCCGGGGCCGGCGGCTTGGAGATCATCACAATGACCGCAGTCGCCGGGTCGGCCTGGAGCAGCCGCAGGCCGTCCAGCGTCATCCGCCCGCCGACCGCCGGAGACAGGTCCCGCCCGCCGGTCCCGATCAACTGCGAGACGCCACCGCCCAGCCGGTCGATCAGCGTGGACAACTCCTGCGCCCCGGTGCCCGAGGCCGCCACGATGCCGACCGACCCCCGGCGGACGGCGTTGGCAAAGCCCAGCCCCACGCCGTTCAGAATCGCCGTGCCGCAGTCGGGACCCATCAGCAGCAACCCCTGCTCGTGGGCCAGTTGCTTCAGGGCCACCTCCGCCTCGAGCGGGACGTTGTCGCTGAACAGCATCACGTGCAAACCCCGCGCCAACGCCATCCGGGCCTCCCGGGCCGCGTAAAGGCCCGGCACGGAGATCAGCGCGAGGCTGGCGCCGGGCTCGGCCTTCACGGCGGACCGGATGGTGCGGGGCGCCTGTGCCCCTTGGGCTGCGGCCCCGCTCCACGCGCTTTCCGACGCCCCGCCCGCCGCGCCGGTCGCCGCGCCACCCCGGCGCTGAAGGAGCCGGCCAGCCTCGGCGATCGCCTCGGCCGCAGCGGATTCCGTTTCAGCCCCCACTGCGATGACCAGGTCGGCCGGCGCCGCCGCGGCGCTCTCCGCCGTCAGCAGTCCCGCACCCTCCAGGAGCCGCTTGTTCATCTCCGTGCCCATGATGGCGACGGCATCGGCGACCTCCGGCAGCTCCTTCAGCCGCTGGGAGACCGCCATCAGCGAAACCGAGTCGAAGTAACTATCGGGCCGGACCAGGACCCGCACCACCATGGTCATCCCTCCGTGACTGATGAGATCTACTCCGGCAGTCGGGACCGGCCTCTAGCCGGTTTCAAACCGTTCCCCCTTCTCGGGTGGCAATCAGTTTGAACTGTATGCGGGTGAGGGGCAGTCGATGCGCGCGACACGCCTCGGCCAGGACTGCTACCTTGCTGAACAACTTGTGGCCGCCTTCCCGCATGTGCGTTCGGGAAGGGCCGTAACTCGCCTGCCCTGTGTCTGCTTTACCACTTACGAATTATGCGTCGAACCCCTATTTAGGCGGAAAGGTCTGAATGCCGGGCTGCGTGCGGCATTCAGACCTTCTCGATGTCAGGCGCTTACAGGCGAACAAGCGGTCGAATCAACTCAGTCGCGTGCAGGAACCGGTCCTTCGAGGTGCTGCGCTTTAGCGCACGCGATGCGCCCAGGCCCCGGTCTCCCGGCAGGAACACCTTAACGCAGCGCCGATGCTTCAGCCGGGCAGAGCCGGACGGCCCGGGTAAGCCCCAATTCCTCGCAAGCCTGGCCCACGGCTTCGGTCAGGCCGTAGGCCGTGGCTTCGCCGCCGGCACGGGTCACGATGCGGACGGCCGCCAACACCCGACCGGCGCCCGCCGCGTCGATCGACCCCACGTGCGTAAAGTTCAGCACCAGCCGGGTCGGCCTCACCGGCAAGTCCTGCAGGATCCGGACGACCTCGTCTCCGGCCTCCCGGCAAAGCGGCCCGGACAGATCGACGATCAGGCCACCGGAGAAAAAGCGCGTGCGCACGGCTGACATCTCCTCCATTCCGGGCTGTTATACGTCGCCGGTTCCCCGGCGCGCTCGGATATCTGGATGAAGTAGCTATATGTCTAGTTACTTTCACCCATGGAAGCGGAGATCCCTGCCATTTGTCAAGGTTCCCTCACAGAATCAAACAAATTCAGAACTCCTCCGCCATCCGGAAGAGTTCGCTCTGGCTACAAGAGTACCGCAGCCAGGGCGTTCGCCAGTCGGGCGGTCTCGCCCGAGGGCCGCACGGCCAGGCGGAGGTATTCATCCGAAAGCCCGCTGAACCCGCTGCAGATGCGGACCAGAATGCCGTGGGGCAGCAACCGTTCCTGCAGTGTGGTCCCGGTCACGCCCGTCAGGCGGACCAGGTAGTAGTTGCAGTCGCTGGGCTGGGGCTGCAGCCAAGACGCAAGGGGGGCCAGCCGCCGGAAGGCTGTGGCCCGCCCCCGGACCACGGCCCGCTGGGTGCGCTCCGTCCAGTCCGACTCCGGTCCCGTGAGCGCTGCCAGGCCGGCCGCGGCCGCCGGGCCGTTGACGCTCCACGGGACCTGCAGCTGCCGCAGCCGGGCCACCAGTCCGGGCGGCCCCGCCAGCCAGCCCAGGCGGAGGCCGGGGATCGCGTAGAGCTTGGTCAGCGACTTGAGCACGACCAGGCGGGGGTGGCGGCCGGCCAGCGACAGCAAGCTGTCGGCGCCGGGCACGAAGTCGAGGAACGCCTCGTCCACCACCACCCAGACCCGCTCCTGCGCCAGAGCGGCTTGCAGCAGTTCGGGCGGCAGCAGCCGGCCGGTGGGGTTGTTGGGATTACACAGGAAGATGACCGCCGGGTCCGGGGCTGAGGCCATCCAGCCGGCGAGCGCAGCCGCCGAAGGCGGGTCGGGCCAGGCGTCCAGTTCCGTCACCGCGGCGCCGGCCTGCCGGAGCGCAGCGGCGTAGCGGGAGAACGTCGGGGCGAGCACCAGTCCGGCCTTCGGGGCCAGCGCCGCCACGAGCAAGTGAATCAGTTCCGCCGCGCCGTTGCCGAAGCGGATGCAGGCCGGGTCGAGGCCGTAGCGCGCTGCGGCCGCCGACGCCAGGCCGGCGCATTCCGGGTCCGGGTAGTGGGCCACCTGGCCCAGAGCAGCCCGTGCGGCTGCCCGCACCCAGGGCGGGGCGCCCAGCGGGTTGATCGATGCGCTGAAGTCCAGCCAGTCGCCCGGCGGACGGCCGGTGGCGCGGGCCGCCGCCCAGATGTTCCCGCCGTGGATATCCTTCATGTAAGTCCCCCCAATACTAGCAGGGCGGCCAAGAGCGCTACTTCGGTCACCGCACCGCAGACGTCGCCAGTGATGCCGCCCAGCTTTCGGGCCAGGAAGGCCGTCGCGGCGGCGCCCGCCAGGCCGGACGCGACCGCCGCCGACAGGCCCGCCGGGCCGCCGAGCAAGGCCGCTGCGCCCAGGGCGGTCGCCCCGGCCAGGAAGACCTCCCGCCAACCGGCGCCGGCGAAACCGACCCCGGTCCCGCCGCCCGGGCGGGCATACGGGTAGCGGGCCAGCGCCCAGACGGGCGCCCAACGGGCGGCGGCGTGGGCGAGCATCAGCAGCGGCAGCACCCGGGCCGGCGGCAGGGCGGCCAGCAACACGCCCCGCCCGCCCAGGGCGAGCAGCAAGGCCACGCCGCCGTAACTACCCAGGCGGGGATCTTTCATGATCTCCAGCCGGCGCTCGGGCGTGGCGCCGCCCAGGCCGTCGGCGGTGTCCGCCAGGCCGTCCGGGTGGAGCGCCCCGGTTACCAGCATCTCGGCGACGATGGCCGCCCAGGTTGCCACGGCGGGGGATAGCCCGAGTCTTAGAGAAGCCCAGTAGGTCCCGCCGGCGATGGCGCCTACCACCAGCCCGGCCAAGGGAAACCAGGCGGCCAGCCGGTGCAGCGGGGTCTGCGGGTCGAGGCCGGGCACGGGGAGCCGGGTGAGAAAGGCCACGGCGCCTGCCGGCTCACGCATCGCGGTTCGCCACGCCGGCGATGGTCGCCTCGGCCTGTGCGTGCACCGGCGAAACGGCCTGAATGAGATTCATCGGCATCATGAAGCGCCTCCTTTAGGTGAAGAGAAGCCGGGCAGCGACCCCGGCGGCCAGGGTCAGGTGGCAGGCGGATTGCATCAGCGATACGGCAGCGGCGATGTCGGCGGAACCGGGCGCCCGCCCGCCCGAGTTGAAGACCGGGCCCTGGTGGGGCTCGCCGTCGTAGTAGTTGAGCCCGCCGAGCCGCACGCCCAGGGCGCCGGCCATGGCGGCCTCGGGCCAGCCGGCGTTGGGGCTGGCATGCTTGCCGCCATCCTGTCGGGCGGCCCGCCACCCGGCCGTGCCGTCCCGCCCGGTGACCCAGGCCGCCGCCACCAGCGCCAGCAGCGTCGCCCGGGCCGGTAGCCAGTTGGCCACGTCGTCGAGGCGGGCGGCGAACCGGCCGAAGTACTCGTACCGCTCGTTCCGATGCCCGATCATCGAGTCCAGCGTGTTGATCGCCTTGTAGGCGGCAATGGCCGGCAGCCCGCCGGCCAGGGCGAAGAGCAGGGGCGCGACGACGCCGTCGCTGGCGTTCTCGGCCAGGGTCTCCACGGCCGCCCGAGCGACCCCGGATTCATCCAGGTCGGCGGTATCGCGCCCGACCACCCGGCTGACCGCCCGGCGGGCGGCGGGGAGGTCCCCGGCGCGCAAAGGCCGGTGCACGGCGTGGCCCGCCTCGGCCGCCAGGCTCCGCCGGGCCAGCAGCACGGCCGTGCCGAGGGCCGTCACAACCCCGCCGGCCAGTGGGTGGAGCCAGGTGGCAGCAAAGACCAGCCCCCAGGCGATGCCGCCGCTGCTGCCGACGACAAAAACCGTCAGCAACGCACCTTTCATCAGCCGGGCGAAAGCGGACCCCCGGTTGAGCCAACGCTCGCCAAACCCGATCATCCACCCGATGCCCCGCACCGGGTGCGGCAGCCAGGGGGGATCACCAATGAGCCCATCAAGGAGATAGCCAACGAGAATGCTCATGGCCGCGCCATCCCGAGCAGCGCGTAAATCCGGTCCATGTCCAAGTCCGCCCGGACCGCCTCGGCCAGCTTGTCCATCGTCTCCTCCCGCCGTCGGGCGGCGCCGGCCCCGCCGGCCGCCGGCGCCAACCCTTTCCGCCGCCAGAGCCAGTCCAGCCACGCCTGCCGCAGCCCGTCGTTATGGAACAGGTCGTGCAGGTAGGTCCCCCAGACCTGGCCCGCCGCGTCGCAGGCCCCCAGCACGGCGCCCCCCTGCGAGCGGAGCAGCGGCTGGACGCCCGGCCCCAGCCGGGTGGCGCCCATGTGAATCTCGTAGCCCGCCACCAGCGTGCCGGACCGGCCGGCGAACGGCCCCTGGCCGCAGACCAGCCGGGCGGCCGTCCGCTCGGTCACCTTGTCCGCCGCCGGGCCGAACTCCGTCTCCACGTCCAGCAACTCTAACCCCGGCGTCTCCCGGAACGGCGACTCGTGGCCCGCCGGGTCCAGCACCCGGCTGCCCAGCATCTGGTACCCGCCGCAGACGCCCACCACCGGGACGCCCCGGGCGGCCAGCCGCTGGATGGAGGCCCCGAGGCCGGTCTGCCAGAGCCAGCGCAGGTCGAGCGCCGTGTTCTTGCTGCCGGGAATCACCACGGCGTCGGCGCCGTGCAGCTGGGCCGGCTCCCGGACCCAGTCGACCCGGACGCCCGGGGTCTGGAGCAGCGGGTCCAGGTCCGTAAAGTTGCTGATGTGCGGCAGGCGCAAGGCGCAGATGCGCAGGCCTCCCTCCGGGGAGCCGACCCCGGCCTCACCCCCGGCCCCCGACCCAACCCCGGCCCCCGACCCAACCCCGGCCCCCGACCCGGCGCCGACTTCAAGCGAGTCCTCCGCCTCAAGCTGCACATCCAGGTAGGAGACCACGCCCAGCACCGGCTTGCCGGTCCGGCGCTCCAGGAACTCCACCGCCGGCTGCAGCAGCCCCTTATCGCCCCGGAACTTGTTGATGATCAGCCCCGCGACCCGGTCCTGCTCCTCCGGCTCCAGCAAAACCAGCGTGCCAACCAGCGCCGCCAGGGCGCCGCCCCGATCGATGTCGGCTACCAGCAGCACCGGCGCCTCCGCCCACTCGGCGATGCGCATGTTGGCCAGTTCCCGCTCCCGCAGGTTCACCTCGGCCGGCGAGCCGGCGCCTTCGATCACCAGCACGTCGTATTCGGACTTGAGCCGCGCCAGCGAAGACTGAATGGCCGCCGCCGCTACCTCGTAGCCCTCCCGGCGGTAGGCGCGAAAGTTCATGGTGCCCACCGGCCGGCCGTGAATCACCACCTGGGACTCGCTGTCGCTGCTAGGCTTCAGGAGCACCGGGTTCATGTCCGCCGTGGCGGGAATCCCGGCCGCCTCGGCCTGAACCCCTTGTGCCCGGCCGATTTCCAGCCCGTCCGGCGTGATGTAGCTGTTGTTCGACATGTTCTGGGACTTGAACGGCGCCACCCGCCAGCCGTCCTGCCGGAAGATGCGGCAGAGCGCCGTCACCAGCAGGGACTTGCCGACGCTGGAGCCGGTGCCCTGCACCATGAGCGTCCGGGCGGTCATAGCGTCACCTCCAGCGCTTTCAGGTCCACCGGAATGCCGGCCACCACCAGCAGCGCCCGGTCGGCCGCCGCCGCCAGTTGCTGGTTGGCCCGGCCCAGGCAGTCCCGGAACAGGCGGCCCAGCGGGCTCGGCGGGACGACGCCCAGCCCCGCCTCGTCGCTGACCACGACGGCCGCGGCGCCCGTCTCCCGCAGGGCGGCGAGAAAGTCGGCCACCCGCGCCAGGATTTGCGCTTCGTCGAGCTCGGCCAAGAGCAGGTTCGACACCCACGTCCCCAGCCCGTCCAGTAACAGGCAGACGCCTTGTGCCCCATGGCGTCGGACGGCCCCCGGAATGTCGACCGGCTCCTCCACCGTCGCCCAGGCCCTGTCCCGCCGTGCCTGGTGGCGGCGAATGCGCTCGGTCATCTCCGCATCCCAGGCCTGGCCGGGCGCCAGATAGACCACCCGCCCGCCGAGTTTTGGCGCCAGCCGCTCCGCCGCCTCGCTTTTGCCGCTGCGGGCGCCGCCGAGAATCAGCACGAGCATCAGAACTCAATCCCCCTCTGGGCCGCCACTCCGGCCGTGTAGTGATGCTTGACCATCACCATCTCCGTCACCATATCGGCCGCGACAATGATCTCCGCCGGCGCCCGCCGCCCGGTCAGAATCATGTGGAGCCGGGGTGGGCGGTCCGCCAGCAACTTCAGCACGTCGTCAGTTGGGAGGACGCAGTTCAGCTCCGGGTTGGAGAGCACCACGTTGATCTCATCTAATACGATCAGGTCCCAGTGGTCGGACGCCACTTCCAGGACCGTTTGCGCCCAGGCGTCAACGACCCGGGCCTGGTGCGCCTCAATCGGATGGGTCCGCCGCCTGGGCATGACGAAACCCAGGCCGAACCGGCGCAGTTCGAACCCCGGCAGGTGCTTGAGCCCTTCGATTTCGGCGGCCTTCCAATCGCCTTTGAGGAACTGAATCATGAGCACGTTCATACCGGCGCCCACCGCCCGGACGATCTGGCCCATGGCCGCCGTGGACTTGCCCTTGCCGTCGCCGGTATTCACCATCACCAGGCCTCTCATGGCCGTCCCTCCTTAAAATCCCGGCAGGTCGCCAGGAACTGTTCGATCACCGCGGGGGGAATCACGGCCCGGCCACCCCCTCCACCACGACCTGCAAGTGCCCGAGCCGCGGATGCCGCTCCACGGTAGCCGCTACGCCGAAGACGCTCCGCAGCGTCGCCGGCGTCAGGACATCGGCCGGGGCGCCCGCCGCCACCGCCCGGCCTTCGTGCAGCAACAGCAACTCGTCGCAGTAGCGGGCGGCCAGCGCCAGGTCGTGAATCGCCGTTACGGCCGCCAGTTGCCGCTCCACCGTCAGCCGTCGGACCGCCTCCAGCACCTCCAGTTGATGCCGGAGGTCCAGGCTGGCGGTGGGTTCGTCCAGCAGCAGCACCTGCGGCTCCTGCGCCAGCGCCCGGGCGATGATCACCCGCTGCCGCTCGCCGCCGGAGAGCGTGCTGTACAGCCGGTCGGCCAGCGGCGCCGCCCCCGTCTGCGCCAGGGCGGCCAGGGCCGTCGCCCGGCCGGCCGAAGTATCCTGCCAGCCGGCGTCCAGGACGTACCGGCCCATCAGAACCACATCGAGCACCGCGAAATCCAGGTCCAGCGGCGGGGTCTGGGGCACCCGGGCAACCCAACGGGCCACCTGTTCCGGCTCCAGGCGGGCGATGTCCGCCCCGTCCAGGTAGACGGCGCCCGCCGCCGCCGGCAGCAACCCGTTCAGCAGCCGGAGCGCCGTCGACTTGCCCGCCCCGTTCGGCCCCACCAGCCCGACCAGCCGGCCCGGCGCCAGCGTCAGGGAGAGCCCGTCCACCAGGAGCCGTCCCCCGGCTGCGAAGCTTACCCGGTCCCCCCGCAGGGGGCTATTTAAAGTCCGCAAACTGCACATCTTTAAAGTCCTCAGGCCAGAGCAGTTTCGCCAGTTCCTCGGCGCCCCGCACGTTCCACGGGCTCAACGTGGAGACCAACCGGCCCGGCATGCTAATCACCTTGTGGTTCTTGATCGCCGGGACGCTTTGCAAACTCGGCTGGGCCATCAGCTCCGCGCCGATGTCTTTTTGCCCCACCTGGTGGTCGGTCACGATGATCACGTCCGGCTTCAGTTCCACGACCTTCTCCAGGCTGATGATCTGCCAGCCCTTGATTCCGGCCTCCGCCGCCGCATTCACGCCGCCGGCCCGCCGGATGATGCCGTCCATGGTCGTATTCTGGCCGGGGGCGTTCAGCGTGTCCGACAGGCTCATGACCTTGGGCCGCTGCGCCTTCTTGCCCACCACAGCGTCGAGCTTGGCCAGCCGGTCGTTCACCTCTTTGACCAGCGCCTCGCCCTTGGCTTCCTCGCCGTAGAGATAGGCCAGGTACCGGATGTTGGCGGCGTGGCCGTCCATCGAGTCCTGCAGGTCGGTCACCACCACCGTGAGGCCCGCCTCTTTGAGCTGCTTCACCAGGTCCTTGTTGGCGAACGGGCTCGCCACCACCAGGTCCGGCTTGGCGGCCAGCACATCCTCGCTCTTGCGTCCGATCTGAGCCTTCACCTGCTTCGCCTGCTCGGCGATGTTCGAGTACGCCGGGTTTACGGTCGATGTGCCGACGGCGGCGAAGCGCTCCGGCCCCACCAGCCGCATGGTGATTTCGTCGTAGCCCACGGACAGCGTGTGAATGCGCATGGGCTTCGCTTTGATCTCGATCATTTTGCCATCGGCGTCCTTCACCTGCCGGGGCCAGGTTTGCACCGCCGTGTCGGCGGCGGCGGTCTTCGTCTCGCCCGGCGGGGCGGCGACGGGTTTGGCGGCGCAGCCGGCGAGCAGGGCGAGCATCAGCAGGGCCAGGAAAATGCGCTTCATCATCAAGAATCCCCCTACAAGATTAGATTTGTGCCGCCAGGCGGCGGCGGTTCCGATAGAGCAACCAGAGAAAGAACGGGGCACCGGCGCAGGCCGTAATAATGCCGACCCGCACTTCGGCCGGCTGAATGATCACCCGGGCGAGCGTATCGGCGAGAATCAGGAACGAAGCGCCGCCCAGGGCGCCGGCCGGAATCAGCAGCCGATGGTCCGGCCCGGCCACGAGCCGGACCATGTGCGGCACCACCAGCCCGACGAACCCAATGATGCCGGAGACGGAGACCGCCGCCCCGGTCGTCAGCGCCGTCGCCAGCAGCAGCCACCGCCGGACGCCGGCCACCCGGACGCCCAGGGCCGTCGCCTCCTCGTCCCCGAGCAGCAGCAGATTCAGCTCCCGGCTGTAGCGGATCAGCACGGCGAGCCCGAAGAGAATCGGCGGGCCCGCCATGCGGACGTGGCGCCAGGACCGGGCTTCGAGCCCGCCGGAGAGCCAGTAGACGATCTCCCGCAGCACCTCCTGGTTGTAGACCGTGAGCGTGATGATCAGGCTGACCATCGCCCCCAGGAACGCGCTCACGGCCATGCCGGTCAGCAGCAGAGCGGCCGGCGAGCCCCGGCCCAGCGCCCGGGCGATGGTGTACACCGCCAGCGTGGCGCCCAGCGCCCCGGCAAAAGCCATGACCGGCAGGCTGAAGACCGTCAGCCCGTAGACGCCGGCGGTCAGCGCCAGCACCCCGCCCAGTGCGCCCCCGGCACTCACGCCGATGATGCCCGGGTCGGCCATGGGGTTCCGAAAGAGTCCCTGCATGGCCGCGCCGCTGGCCGCAAGGCCGGCACCGACCAGTCCGGCCACCAGCACCCGGGGCACCCGCACCTGCAGGATAATGTCCCGGTGTTCCGGCGCCACGGCGCCGCCCAGGAAGACCGCCAACACCTGACTGTAGGGAATGTGAACCGAACCGTTGGCGATTCCGACCACGGCTGCCAGCACAAGCAGCCCGGCCAGAGCGCCCAGCAGCGCGCCGGGTTTGGGGCGGCGCATCCAATACCCCCTCCTTCTCTCGAATGCAAAATAGAAACCCCGGCTCGCGAGAGCCGGGGTTCAGTTACGGCAGTGTTCGGATGCGCCTGAGGGCAGGTGCAACAGCCAGGCTGCGCAACTTCCCCCAATCCGCGAGGAGAAGCGGTCAGGCGTCCTGGCAGGTCTCCTGGCTTACGGATCAGCACCTGGCCGGCGTCTTCCCATCGCCCCAAGGCGACAGTGACACACAGACCGGCAGGCTCCCCGTTTACAGTGGCGCGACCGCGGCGGATTTGCACCGCCTTCCCTCTTCACCCCCCCATGGGGGCACCGAGACGCTTTATGTTGTTCAGTCGCAGTGTAGCATGGTGGGGACTGGAAAGTCCAGGTGTTAAACCACCGTCCGGGGCATAAGCATGCCGTTGTCGCCGAAACGAATTCTCCGCCAACCCGGCAGGATATTGACAGGTTTCACTGAATCATGCCGCAATACAACCGATCCCACGGGAGGGCATGCGTGATGATCTCAAGTATGAGCGCCTTTGCCGATTACTTTGACGGTATACGCAAGCGGACGCTGAAGTATATCCGCCGGATCCCACCGGATCAAATGGGGTTCTCGCCTTATCCGGGCAAGTTCACCCTGGGTGACCTGGTCCGTCACCTGGCCTCCACGGAGGCGATGTTCGTCCGAGCGGTGGTGGCCGGCGGCGTGTGGCTGTACCCCGGACACGAAGCGGACAAAGGCGAGACGCTGGAAGGAGCCCTTGACTACCTCAACCGCAAGCACGAAGAGGCCATGGCTGGTCTTAGGGGCGCCGGCGATGAACTCCTGACCACGAAACGCCCCTCGCTCAAAGGGTATCCGGTGCAAAGCTGGCACCTGCTCATGGCCATGTGCGAACATGAGACGCACCACCGGGCGCAGATTTCCCAATACCTGGTCGCCCTTGGGTTGGAGACGCCTCAGGTTTTCGACCTGCGCATTGAGCAGGTTACAAAGGAATAGCTCGGGACGCGGTCGGCGGGGGCTTGCCCCTGCCGACCGTAAACTTGCATGTTCTGTTTGTACCGCCTTTTCCTACCGCCTGGAAGGATTCGTTTCTACCTCAATCGAAATACCGAAGAGGTGCACTATTCAGGTTGGTTAGAAGGAGGCCTGAACCTCGGAGTGCGATGGCTCTGAACGGATTCCAGGGCGGTTTGTGCTGACAACAGGCGGTCGGCTCGGCGAGGTATGCTGACCATACTACTCGCTGTTCGGCGAAAGGAAATGAAGGCATGAGCAACTTCATCCCTACCAGCATCAAGAGCAGTTTTGTGCAAAGATTTCAGGCGCCGCCAAGCACGGTGTTCCCGCTTTTATGCCCGGTCCGAGAGTACGAATGGATTGAACCTTGGCAGTGCGAAATGCTCCACTCCGAGTCAGGCATTGCCGAGAAGAATTGTGTCTTCAGGACTCGCGGCCCTTCAGACGATGTGTGGGTAATCAACAACTACGAGCCAAATACCAGGATCGAATTCGTGCGCGTGAACGCGCTGCGGGTCATGACTCTCGCCACGGAGGCAGTAGCAACAGCTTCGAAGCAAACGTGAATAGGCCGCCGAATTAAGGCCTCCAGCGGATTCAGGGATTGGCCACCTCAAGGTCCGCCAAGTTGGCCGACGCTGTCTACTCTGCATTGCGGCAAGTTAACAGTGCGGTCCTGTTGGAGGCGTTCCCCAGCGTTTGGGCCGAAGCGTAATTTGGCCACCGTCAACAGGACGTGGACCGCGAGCCCCGCTCCTGTGCATCATCGGGCTGGCTGGCGTTCACATTAGCCAACCCCTATTCCGGAGTGTCCTCAGAACCGGGCTGTTCGATTTCACCATAATCCGGCGCTTCAACCCTAATCCTTGCACTCGGGCCGGTGTACGTGAATGCAGTCTGGGGTGCTTCTACTCCCCTGCTGCATACTCGTGCACGGCCTACGTTTATCAACAGCCTGAGGGCTCCAGCGTACCCTGGAGCCCTCTTTCATGTGCAAGACCAGTGTGTGTTGGAGATCATCCTTCGCAAAAACGGCTGCCGCCCCTGGGGACCAACAGATTCTGAGTCGGTTGATGTGTCTTCACCAGGTCGCTCAGGTAATCACGCGAAACTTGGGTTTCAACATGGCCGGAATCGGAAGGGTTGCGAACGATTGTCCCATTTGCTGCCTACGATGGCCGGGACGAACCTAACATTCGCTGAATCTGCGGGCGGGTCTGTCGTGGACCTCAAAAATTGGATCTCGACATCGACGGGTCCCAGGGCTGGTGGTACGTTTGTGCACCGTCCCACGCAATCGATAGTAATGCCAATATCAACGCCGGATGCCAGCGCGACGCATGACCCCAAAATGAGCGGGAGAAAGCCAATTTCAGTGATGGGACCCCCAGGAAGTCCTACCATCGCGCTTCCCAATCCGCACCCGGCCAGTAGAGAGCCAGAAATTCGTGCCTCTACGCCTCGTTCGCTCAAGCAGCGATTAAAGCAGTCTACAAAGCTTTCTCCCTCCCGGCGAAAGGGGGGAACTGGTATGCCGGCAGATGAGGGCGCTGCAGAGGGAGGCGCCGGGGAAGGCTGAGCCATTTGAAAGAACTGCATGGCAGACTCCCCTTTCTAGGTCTATACAGCTTATCCTATGCCCTCCATCCTCCAATCGTGCGGGCCCCATGCGCCTCACTGCTCCATCGGTGCGGGGCTGCGGGCTGAGACTGGTGCTGAGCCTCCTGCACAGTAGACAGTAATCCTATCGTTCACGCACAAAGACTGCAGAATCGGGCCGGCGTGTTCTCAGCGGAACCTTACGTAAGGCGTCCCCCGACTCGACCCTTCCGACGAATGGGTGAATACGGCAGCCAGGCACAAGCATGATTATGCAGAATCACGGCCGGCAGGGGTGGCTCTCCGCCGGCCGTGTCTATGTCCCCATCCAGGTGTCACTTGGATTTTCCAAGAGAAACTTTGATGGCCATCGCCAGACCGCTTGCGCCGCACTGCTCAGAACGGCATCTCAGTCCTCAAAACTTGGCCGATATCCTGTAGTCATGCCAATATGCACAAATAGTGGCAGCCTGGTGGCTGTGCGGGAATCCGGCCATGTGACCGCCGGCAGACAGGGTGGCTGTCCATCTTTGCATGCCGGAACCCTGCTTACCCTTGCAGAACTGGACGGAGACGGGCGAATTCCCTTGTTTGGGGCCTGGAACCCAAGAAGACGCGGCTCTGCGTCCACAATTGCACGACAAACAGCGGGATCAGCTTGCAGAACTGGACGACCAGCCGGGAAAACGGTGCGGACCCGACCGAAACGGCCGGTTTGCCGGCGCGGCGCCACAACCAGGGACGCCAGACCCGGCGCCTGGCCGCCACTCCAGGCGTACCCCGCTGGATCTCAGCGAGGTACGCCCCGGCTCTTTGATTAGCCCTGCGGAATAGCACCCGGAGGGGGCATGACGCCTTTGTGCGTGTCTCGATCCTGAAAGATTGGATGACCGGCCTCGGCATCTGCTTAGAGCCCCTTCTCGTTCAGCATCCCGTGCTTGCCCCTTACGGAATGCCGGACCCGCAGTCGGGAGGCGACCACCCCCGCCACCACCATCATAACCGGTCCATAAATGGCGGCCGGTAATGCGGCACCACTTGGAAAGGCGGCAAGCGCAACCGCTGCAGCTACGCCGAACTCACGCATGCCGCCAAAGAAGACCATCGACACAAGCCGCCCGCCGCTCGCCCCCACCAGCCTCCCTGCCAACACGCCCCACCCGAAACCGGCGGCCACCATCGCCAGGGCTACCAGCACCAGCGTTAACAGTGCGGGCAGGCCGGCGCCCCCGACCGGTCCGCAGGCAATGAAGACCAGCCCAATCACAGCCGACGCCGATGTCGCGTCACACAGCTCGCGGCGTGGCTGCCAGAAATTTGCGCGCACCAACATGCCCAGCCCGAGCGGCAGCAGCACGCAAAGCAGCAGTTCTACAGCCAGCGGCCCCGCCGCCTGCGTACCCGCCGCAAGCGGAATGACCAGAAGTGACGTCGCCATGGACAAGACCAGCAGGGTCGCCGAAAGCGGCAAATCGCCGCCCGCGAGGCCGGCCATGAGTGCACTGGTAATCTCGGCGGGGGCCAGTCCCAGCACAAAGATGCCGTCTCGCAGCGGGGTTGGCCGGACAGCGAACCGAAGGGCTGCCGCGGTAAGCGGAATGGCGATAAGCTGCAGCGCCAAAGCGCCCAGTGCCTCCCGCCGGCGCAGCGCACCTCTGAAGTCGCCCGGGGCCATGGTCAGTCCTAGCCCCAGCATCATGGCAAACAGCAGCCATGGCACGAGAAACTCGCCGGCCGTGGCAGGCCCGGGGAGCAAATAACCGCAAACACCAGCAAGCAGGATCCAATACAACACATAGTCAGTTAGTATGCGCATTATTCGATGGTACCACGGCTAGACGGACCTGACCAGACTTGCTGTCAGGGTTCCGTTGTCAGGCCTGCGTGACGGCTGCCACCACCGGCGTGACTCACGCCAGGGTGCCGGTGCCCCGCCGCTGGCTGGCGCATCCCGACTTGGGTTCCGGATTTGTTGATGGGGTTTGCGCCACACTATGGTTATGAATAAGGACCTCCATACCCTGTCAATGGCAAACGAACCCTGGAATGGTGAGCCTTTGGATACGGTCCTTCAAGCGAATCTCACTCGGCTCCGGGAGGTCTTTGACGCCTGCCCCGACCTGATCATCCGGGAGTTCCTGCTGCCGGACGGGCGCCGGGGCGGCGTGCTTTACGTGAACGGCCTGATCGATGTCGACCGGCTTGACCGTGACCTGCTCCACCCGCTGGTGGCCGCCCCGCCGCGCCCGCCGCAGTGGGAGCACGGAATGCCGGCCCCGGGCCTCCCGCTGCCCGGCGGGCAGCTCCTTGGCCGCATGGGGGAAGTGGTGCAGAAGATCCTGGATGGGGTAGTCGTGCTCCTCCTGGATGGTGAGACGGCGGCTCAGGCGTTCGGGATTCCGGGCGGAAAGGCCCGCAACATTACAGAGCCCGTTACGGAGCGATCGCTGCGCGGGCCGAAAGAAGGCTTCGTGGAGGACTTACAGACCAACCTCTCCCTCCTGCGCCGGATCATCAAGACCCCGCGGCTCAAAGTGGAAGAAGGGCTGGCCGGCCGGCTGACCCGCACGAACATCGCCCTGGTGTATATTCAGGGGTTGGTCCGGCCGGGAGTGCTCGACGAAGTCCGCTCCCGGCTCGGACGCATCCAGATCGACGGCGTGCTGGACAGCGGCTACCTGGAGGAGTTCATTGAGGATCATCCCTACTCGCTGTTTCCCCAGATCCTCGATACCCAACGGCCCGATGTGGTGGCCGCTCACCTGCTGGAGGGGCGGTTTGCCATTCTGTGCGCAGGCAGTCCCAACGCACTGCTGGCGCCCATTCAACTCTGGTCCTTTCTGCAGTCTGTGGAAGACTACTATGAGCGGTACTTGATCAGCAGCCTGCTCCGGATTCTGCGGTTTAGCTTCGCCGCGGTTTCGGTACTGCTGCCGGCGCTCTACGTCTCTGTTATCGCGTTCCACCACGAGTTGATTCCCACCGCCCTGGTGATGACCGTGGCACGTGCACGGGAAGGGGTTCCGTTCCCGGCCGTGGTCGAGGCGCTGTTGATGGAGGTAGCGTTCGAGGCGCTCCGGGAGGCGGGCATCCGGCTACCGGCGTCCATCGGCCCGACCGTTTCGATCGTCGGCGCCTTGATCATCGGCGAGGCCGCCGTTCGGGCCGGGATCGTCTCCGCCCCTGCGGTCATCATCGTCTCCACCACCGGGATTGCCTCGTTTGTCATTCCCCGCATTGGGGCCGTCAACGCCGTGCGCATGTTGCGGTTTCTCATGCTGCTCTTCGCCGGCGCCTTTGGCTTGTATGGCATCACCATCATGAGCCTGTTCGTCTTGATTCATCTGGCATCGATGCGCTCATTCGGCGCACCTTATCTGTCGCCGTGGACCACGCTCAGGCTCTGGGAATGGCTGGATCTCTTCATCCGGGCGCCCCGCTGGATCGAGCGCAGGCGGATTACCGTGGCAGCGGCAGGCGGCCCGCTGCGCCAGGGCCCGCACTTGAAACCGGGAAGGGCGAGTGACCGGGATGGCAACAAGCAGGATTAGCCCCCTGCAAATGTTTCTGCTGGGCATTCCCCTGGTCAACGGCACCGTTGTGCTCTTCGTCCCCTCGCTCATGGCCACCGTCGGCGGGCGGGACGGGTGGATGGCGCCGCTGCTGGCTCCCCTTTCCATCGTGATGCTGGTCGCACTGCTGGGACCGTTGATTCGGCGCTGGCCGGACCAGAGTTTCATTCAGGTTGCGCAATCCACTCTGGGCAGGTGGGTGGGCGGACTCCTGGGTGCTGTCTTCAGCGTGTGGGCGTTTCATACGAATGCGATCATCCTGCGGCAGTTCGGCGATTTCATCAAGGGGACCGTCCTGATCCGCACGCCCATTCTGATCGTTCAGTTGCTGATCTTGCTGGCGGTGATCTGGGTCGCCCGCGCCGGTCTGGAAGTGCTGGCCCGCTGCGCCGCCGTGCTGGTGCCCATCGACGCGCTGTTCCTGATGACCATTGTGGTCCTGGGCATCAGAGAGAGCCGCTTTCAAAACCTGCTGCCTGTGCTCGAGCATGGAATCACCCCGGTCCTACGGGCCGCTCTGATTCCCTCCGCCTGGGTCAGCGAACTGGTCTGTCTGGCATTCCTCTGGCCCCGCCTGAATCAGCCCCGCCAGGGGCCGGCCGTGCTTGTCAGCGCAAGTATCTGGACCAGCCTGAACCTGGCGGTGGGGTCGCTGATCGGCATCGCTACGTTCGGACCGACGGTCGCGAAGGTCACGTTTTCATTGTTCGCCGTAGCCCGCGTCGTGAGCATCGCCGAGTTCCTGGAGCGAATTGAGCCACTGTTGATGATCGTCTGGGTCAGTGACAATTTCATCAAGATCAGTGTGTTCCATTATGTCGCCACGGAGTCACTACGGCAGTCCCTGGGACTGCGGGAACGGAAACCGCTGGTCATTCCGGGGGCGGCCCTGATGCTGGTGCTGGCCGCCGCGAGCCTGGACAGCACCGTGGAGATGGCAGACTGGCTCATGCATGTCTGGCCCCTTTATTCCCCCCTGGTGACGTTTGGAATCCCGATCATTGCCCTTTGTGCAGGGCTCTGGAGGATGGCAAGCCGTGGCTCTCGGGCGTAGGCGAAACTGGGCGGTCGCGCTGGTCCTGACGCTTGTGACATTGACCGGAGGGTGTTGGGACCGTCTGGAGATCAACGATGTGGCCTTGATCCAAACCGCAGCCATCGACTGGCTGCCCGGGGACCGGGTTCGTCTGGGGTTGGAGATCGCGGTGCCAACCGCCTTTCCCGGTGGCGGCGTCACGGGCGGTCCGGGCAGGAAGCCCTCGTTTGTGGTCGTAGCCGAGGCGGCGACGTTGGGCGAGGCGTTGAACGATCTGCAGCAGACCATTCCGCGCAGACTGTTTTGGGGTCACAATCAGGCGGTCATCGTCGGCGAAGCGGCGGCCCGGTCCGGCATCTCACCCCACCTGTCTTTCTTCGATCGCCATCGTGAGCCGCGTCCCCGGACACTGCTCTGCATTACCCCGGGTGAGGCACTGCCTCTGCTTCAGACACGCCTGGTTCTGGAGCCGACGGTCGGGCAAAAGTTGCGAGAGTTGGCACCGTTCAGCATGGTCGCCGACGCCCAATTCTATCGGTTCGATACGAGACTAAACGACGAGGGCATCGATCCTGTCGCGATTCGGGTCGAAGCCAGGAAGACGCTGCGGCCAGGAGGCGATGACACGGAGGAGGCTGTCGAGATGACGGGGCTCGCCGCTTTCCAGAAGGACAGGCTGGTGGGATGGCTGGACAGGCAGGAAACAGATGGGGCATTGTGGCTGACGGGTCAGCACCGGAGCGTGTTGAAGATGATCCCGCTTGCCCTGCCGGAGGCCGGCACAGGACGCCCCGCCCGGGCAAGCGTAGAGGTATTTCGGTCGCAGACCAGCCTCAAGCCAAGCATGGAAAGCGGGCGGCTGGTGGTCACGGCCCGAATCAGCGTCGAGGCCCAGCTCATGGAGACAATGGGCCCAGTGGACCTGACCCGGCCGCAGGTCGTACGGCAGTTGGAATACTCCCTGGCAAAAACCATTGCGGAGTCCGCCTGGCGCGCGTTGGGGCGCGCCCGAGCCATGCAGACGGATGTCTTCGGCCTGGGACAATCGGTCCACCGCTCGCTGCCGGGGGTCTGGCAGCGTCTGAAGCCGCGTTGGCGTGAAGTCTTGCCAACGGTCCCGGTCCGACTGGAACTCGACGTCAAAATCCGCCGGACCGGAAAAGCGAACAAGCCGTTGGAGTTTCCGGAGAGTGAGTTCCGTCAGATGCAGGATGGGAAGGGATAAAGAGCGTGACACCATTCCTGCTGGCGCTCTGCACCGTGCTGCTGCTGGCACTGGGCGTGGGACTGGACGGGCCGCCGCTCTGGAGGCGCCGCCTCAGCGGCGAGTTGGTGACCAGTGTGGCCCTGGCGCTGGCAGCGATCTACATCCTGCTGGCCTGGGCCAACGGGTGGCCATGGCCGAACTGGACTGCCATAACCAGTCAACTGTTCGTTAAGATGGGACGGAGTCTGCTCAGACCGCCACAATAGCGAATGCAGCCTTGGGACAAGACCTCCCCCGGCTGCATTTTTGTTGAATCGTAGCACCGGGAGCGCCACCAGGGCCACGGCCCGTTCGCCCAGCATCTCGCCCAGCCGGCCGAACGAACACGTTATGACCGCCTCAAGAATGAGGTGCGCACCCCTCACGAATCTGTTTCTCCGATCGCCATCTTGGATGAGGCCGAGCACTGAAACCAGCCGCCATACAAGTCCACAGGATCCCGTGGCGGGCTTTTCGCTCCAGGGTCAGCCGAAGGCCCTCCCCACTCCTGTGCAGACCAGTTGCGGTCCTCTGGCTGTCCCTGTTAAGAGCGGCTGCATCCTCCACATGCGTGGAAGGTGCAGCCGCATCTGCTTGTTCTGCGCGTAAAAACCCGGCCTTGCATCGGCAAAGTCGGCGGGCATCACGACAGAGTCGGTTCCTCCTGATGAATCCGCCAAACCTAATCTCGGACAAAAGCGGATCAAAACCCAGGCAAATTCGGAGAAAACGCCAGAAGTCTGGGAGTAAACCCCAACAAACGGGGAACAAGTTTCAACAAACTCCGGATAACTTCCAAGAAGTGTTCAGGCACTCCTTGCGGTTGTAGGACTCAGCGGCATGAACCCGGCCACTTCCCTGCAATAAGGCCCAGATTGTATCTACCAATCCGAGGAGAGACTTGTCACCGCTTTCCGACCAGCTTCTGCGCCGAGCCGGTACGAAACCAACAAACTTCCTGGTAACTCGGGACAAAAAGCCCACCTTCCGCCGGGTGCTCTTTGAAAGAATTGCCCAATTCCGGGACCAGACACGAATAAGTGGTGCAAAGTCACCGAAATGAGTCAGGACGGGCGCTTTAAGAGTTCAAGAAACTCCGGACAAAGCAGCAACAAGTTCAGACAAACCCCAGATAAAGTTGGACAAAATCCCAATAAAGTGGAACAAGGATTCAAGGACCCCAAGACTTCTCTGCTGATCGCTACCTTCAAAATCCGTTGCCACGATGACTCCTCTTCACGATTGCATGTTGACAACAATATTGTTAGAATGACAATAGAGTTGTCATAATCGAGGTGTTCGTCATGAATGAAGAGGGGCGACGGACCCGGAAAGCCACCTCCCCCACGAGCGCTGACCCTTTCGTGGAAACGCCAATCCGGGCGGATCAAGTAACGGCGCTTCAGTCCCTGATGGACGAGACACGCTCCCTGTTTCATCGCTTGCGAATCGTCGCTGATCAGGTTCACGAACAGGGGAACATGACGGCCGGCAGACGGGGGATTCTGATCTCGCTTGACCGGCACGGTCCCCAAACAGTGCCCCAGATGGCACGTGCACGGCCCGTCTCTCCCCAGCTCATTCAAACACTTGTAGACGACCTGCTGGAAGATGGGCTGATCGAGAGTGTTCATAATCCGGCCCACAAACGGTCCCGGCTGATGCGTCTTACGCCAAAGGGCAAAGAGGCTTTGGATCTGATGCGGCAACGGGAGGAACGTCTCCTCGGGAACCTATCGCTGGACATCCCGACGGCGGATCTGCAACTGGCGGTGACCGTCCTCAAAGCGGTGCGATTGCTCTTCGAGAGTCAGCGGTGGTCGCAGCTGCTTTGCGACGAACAACCTGAAGTGGAGGTGTTGGCAGGTGAAAGAGATTCGGACAACCAGTGAGCCGGCGGAAGATCAGGCGACCACGTGTGACGTGACGTGCAAGGAGTCCGGTTGGATGCGGCAGTTCGGAAACCCGGTGGGTGTGGTCGGCTCGCTCATCGGTCACCTGATGGCCATCAAGAACGGACCCCATTAACACGGCCGCTGTTGAGGCGCTGGACATTCGCCCCCACGACGAGGTGTTGGAGATTGGCTTTGGCCCCGGAACCACCGTTCCACGGCTCGCAAACCTGGCCGTCCATGGCCGCGTCGCCGGAGTCGACCTCTCGGAAGTGATGGTGAAACAGGCGATCCGGCGGAATCGAAGCTTTGTCCAAAGCGGTCGGGTGGAACTGAAACAGGGATCGGTGTCAAGTCTCCCATATGAAGAAGGTCGGTTCAACAAGGTCCTTGCCGTCAACAGTTTCGATCACTGGCCATCCCCGGCGGATGATCTGCGGGAGGTCCGCCGGGTGATGAAGAACGGCGGACTGTTGCTGCTGGCCTTCAGAGAAGCGTTGCCGACGAAGAGCCCCATGGCGGCCCCAGGACTTTCCCAGGTGCAGATCGAGCAGGTTGAGCGGCTTGTCCGGAACGCCGGATTTCGTGATATCCACACGATCAAGCGGCAAGCAGGCCGCCCGATCGCGCTGGTCCTCGCCAACCGATAATTCAGCGGCGGTCACCTCCTGCACACATCCCGCGTCGATCTGGCGCCGGCTTTCGTTTCGCCGGTCTGCCTAAGAACGCACTGCATCCTCGTCATGATCCCGTGCCGGAATAATGGCGAAGGCCGAACAACCAGAATCGGTAGGCCAGGGTGAACAGCACCGCCGCAACCACCGGTGCCAGCCATCCCATCAGGACACCGTCACGCCCCAGGATGTACTTGGCCGGATAGTAGGAGGCGAAGCCGTACGGAATCACCCAGGTCATGAGCAGCGTGACCCCACGCCCATAAATGGAAAGCGGGTACTTGGCGAACTCGTTGGTCTCGTAGACGCCGAGGGTGACGGGCCACGCGTCCATGATCCAGAATGCACTGACGCACGTGATCAGGTTCAGCGCAATGACGATCAGGCCGCCGCTTAAAACAGCGATCACCAGGTACAGCACTTTGAGCGGAGTCCAGGCAATCCCCAGCGCCATCGTCGCCTTGCCGACCAGCAGGGCGCCCAGCGCAAACTCCCCGATGCCGTCGTGGTTGAACCGGTCCGCCAGCAGGTGGAAGAGCGGATTGACCGGCCGCACGAGAAAGCGGTCAAACCCGCCGGTCCTTATGTAATCCCCGCCGAAGATCCAGAGGTTGTCGGCAAACAACCGGTTGATGGCCCGGGCAAGGGTGAGCAGGCCGGACCAGGGTCGACCGTGTCAGCGGGGCAAAGAGAAGGGCGACGAGGACGTAGTTAATGGTCTGGTCGGCGCTGAGTCAGCCGATGGTATCACTGCCCGCGTAGACCGCCCGCCAGAAGAAAACGGTGATGGTAATGATCACCACTTCAGAGACGGTGTTCGCCCAGAAAAACATCGGAGACGACCGACCGCCGATCGGACAATCTAGAGGATGACCCGCTCCACACAAAAGGCGGCCCCAGGGCATCGCAGCTCTAGGACCGCCTTTATCGCGCTCACGACCAGCACGATCTTTCAGCCGGCCATCAGTCAATCCAGACGCCCGGCTGCGACGTGACCCCAACCCGATTGATCCAGACGCCGCCCTGCGACGCCGACGCCACGCCCACCACACCGACGATCAGCACCAAGGCCGCTACGAGCGCCACCAAAATGCGCTTCACCGCAATCCCTCCACATCATTTTCGCTGTCAGCAAAACTCTCTCTCAGGGGAAGGGGCTCATCTGAGCCCCTGTTTTTTGTCTGCCGCCTGAACCCGCATCCGCAGGTCGTTAGCTCGGTTCATCAACCCGGGCCAGTTCGCCCGGATCGCCTCGTCGAGCGCCAGCGCCGCCAGGTGCCGGGCCGCTGTGAGGTTGCCCTGTACCAGCGCGCACTCCCCGGCAATCCAGGCTGCTTCGCTCAACTGGTGCGCCGTGACGCCGGTGCGCCCGGGCGCCAGCACCTCCTCGCAGAGCCGGGCGGCCGGGCCATATTCGCTGCTGCGGTAATGGCAGTACGCCTGATGCACTAGGCGCACGGCTGTCAGGTGGTCATCAGGATGCTGCGCCAGGATGGCGGCGGCCTGCTCCAGGCGATACCCGGCAGGCTCGATTTTGCCCTCGAGGAGTTCCGCCCATGCCGCCTCCAGGAGCGCCCGGGCCGTGCCGACGTGGTCGCCCTGCGCCTGGCAGGCATCGTGCGAGGCCAGGAATTGCCGGACCGCCTCCGGGTACGTTCGCTGCTGCAGCAGGCAGGCGCCCAGGTTGAAGAGGGCGGCCCCCCGGTACCGGGCCAGAGCAGGCCGGTCACCGGCCGCCATGAACTCCTGCAGATGAGCGACTGCCGCCGGCGCATCCCCCAGATATAGCAGTGCCGTGCCGTGGTGGTATGCCGCCAACGCCTGTGAATCAGGATCGCCGGTGGCGAGCGCCCAGAGCCGTTCCTGCTCCGCAAACCGAGCGGCGACATGGAACTCCTGCAGCGCCATGGCGGCGCCTGCGCCCGCCCTGGCCACCTCAAAACCCTCCGCATCGGTCAGGCCCTCTGGCTGCTCCAGGAACGTTCGCGCCAGGCGAATCACAGCCCGGTGCTCCCCACCGGCCCGATGCACCCGGAGCGCGTCCAATCTCGGGTTCATCAAAACATCACCCCTGCACGGAGTTTCCTGTAATTTCCATGATAGGCAACGCCGCGGGCGAACGGCAAGCGAACATTTAAGTGTGAAGGAAAGTTTCCTCACAGGGTACCGGGTCTGTCGAAACTCGTCGCACGAATCTCCCGTTAGGCGAAAGGCAGTTCAAACGAAAAGGAATAAACCTCCAGTAGGCAGACAAATGGAGGGGGTTTCGTCATGCGACGTCGAAGGGTTATAGTGGCGATGCTGGCGGTAATGCTCGTACTGGTCATCTCGGATGGGGCGAGTGCCAGTGAGGGGCAGACGTACCTGCGGAAAACCTGGACGTGGGGCGACAGCGAAACGGGCGCTTACGGATTCCGGGTTGGGTTGTCCGCGACCCAGGCGAAGGAAATCATCGACCAAATGGACACGGTTGGTCTGGGGGCAAGCTCTGCCGCTGGGGCTGCACAGATCATCGAAGCGCTCGGCGCATTCGGCCCGACCGCTGCTGCTGTGAGTGTTGCAGTAGGCTTGGGGGATTTGGCCCTTCGCAAATGCAGTGCCAGCGGCACGCGGGGGATTGAAATCAGTGGCATGTCCTGGATGGAGCATAAGGCGTTCGTCGAGAACTACGACCCGGATGCTCCGGACATAACGTACATGTACCGCATCTACATCCCGTACTGGTGCAAGGCACAGGAGTGATTAGCGTGCTGGGAATTGCCATGCTGGCGGTGGGGGTTGGGCTCGTGGTCCTGGGGTGGCCCAGGGCCGGGCGGAGGCAAGACTGGGTGCGGTGGCTGTATATCGCCGCCGGGATCGTCCTGACCGCAAACGGAGCGTTTCGCTCGCTCGTCCGCTGATCTGTGTTTGGGAGTGCGGCATTGATCATTCTCGGCATCCTGTCGGGGTTGGTCGCCCTGGGACTCGCTTATAAGGCGTTGTCCAGGCCGCGGCGACGGTAACAACGCAAAAAGCCCTCGGCGTTCCCTGGAGAGGGAGGCCGGGGGCTTCGCTGTGGGTCACAATAGTTAGGGGGCCGGGATCGTGGGGGGCTTTTCCGAAAACCTTTTGATCGCCTCGTTTCCGCCCAGGATCAGCGCTGCCACGATGATGGCTGCAGCCAGCGCGGTAAACGCCGCCGGATTTGCCGGCGCCGTTGACGCCGATGTAGCCGACCATTTCGCCCGGCTCAACAGCGAAGCTGATCCCGTCCACGGCGACTTTCTCCTGGTACCGGGGCCGGAAGAGCGCCTTGACCGCCCCGGCGACACCGGGCTCCTTCTGGGTGGTGCGAAATGTCTTGACCAGATTCTCGACCTGAATTACGGACATGCCTGGACCCCCAATCGTGATCAGCTGCCCCGTCCGGAAGTGGAACGGGCCGGAAACGCTTTGGCGTTTCCGGCCCGTTGTGTGGGTGGTTAGCGGGAAACGAGAATCATATCCCAGTACTGGAGCTGCGGCACCGTGAACTGCACGTAGTTGCCGCCGCCATCCGAACCCAGGGTGTAGGACAGGGTGGTGTACGCCCCGTGGTCCTTGTCAGGCGAGGCCACCTTGACGCCGGTAACGGTGCCGGTGCCGTAGTAGTACTTCGTGGTGAAGTTGGTCTGCACCGAAGGCGCCGGCATGTTGGCGCTGCCATCGCGATAGGCCGTGCTGGTCGCACTGAGCATGTTCAGCAGGTGCAACTGGTCCTGACCGGTCCGGCTCCGGGCCATCGTCCACACCGTGCCCGTCGAGCCGTTGGTGCTGGTGGCGATGCCGGTCAGGGCGATGGTCTTGGTGTTGACCGTCGCCGCCGAGTCGTAGAGGATGTCTTCGTTGGCGACTGCGAAGTCATACTCGTCCCGCACTGCCTGACGCAAGGTGGACCCCATCTCCACGTTCATGTACGGGAAGTACTCGTTGCTCAACATCTCGTTGCCCTCGCCCAACTCGAAGTGGGTGGAGCCGTTGGCGAGGAACAGGGAGTTAATGAAGCGGACACCCGGGTCGTTGAACAGCTTCTGCTGCGTCGTGATGGTCTTGTTGTAGTCATAGTCCATGTAGGCCGCCATGACCGTCGGCTTGCCGGTAATGCTCCAGTTACCGGTGATGATGTTCTTGAGGTCGTTGTAGGTGTTCTGCCCGAGCCCCTCCCAGTTCTCCGTGTAGATGAAGTCCAGGGGGGTCCCCAGGGTCGTGGACGTGGAGAAGTTCCCGACCGAATTGAACGTGAGCGGCCGGCTGGCGGCAAAGTGGGCCCTGGCCGCCGTCAGGATGCTGGAAATGCCCGTGGCATTGTTGAGCACGGCGCCGTTGCAGTCATACACCAGACCGATGTCGCCGAAGCTGTCCACATGCCAGCCATCGAAGGCGTAAGCGCTGAGAACGTCATCCTCGCGCCCGAAGATGTAGTTCTGCCAGCCGGTGTTGGCGGGATCGAACCAGTACATGTAGCTCGTCGCCCATCCGGCCGGCGGGGCGAATCCCCGCTGGTTGGTGCAGTTGTTGTTGATCCACATGCCCCAGCGGTAGTCAACGCCGCTGCCGTCCGAGCCGTACCCGGACCAGGCGCCATACGCCAGGTTGTACTCCATGGCCGTCATGTTGCGGCCATGGGCCGCGCTAATTTGATTGACGATCGTGTCCCGGTAGTTGGTCCGGTTGGCAATATCGACCCAGGAGCTGGCCGGACTGGCCACCGTGCCCTTCAGCGGCCAGTGGTGCATGTTCTCCCAGTCATACCACTGGAGCCCGTTCACGTGGTAGTCGTTGAGCAACTGCATTTTGTAAGTGCTCAACGTCGGGTTCTGCACCGGGAAGTTCATCATGAACCCGTAGCGCGGGTACTTCTTCCAGTTGGTGGACACGTCCACCGCCGATGCCGCGGTGTCGAGGACGTTGTTGTTCGCGTCCTTCAGGGTGAAGTCCAGCTTGTAGCCGGTGTAGTCCGTGGTGGGTGGCGTCCAGGAGAAGTTGTAGGTATTGGCGGCGCCGGCCGCCAGGGTGACGGTGGTGGACTGGGTCGTGCCCGCCGAAGCGCCCTGCCGGGAGAAGGCCACGGACAGGGAGCCGTTGGTGATGGGAATGCCGACCCGGTTGCCCACGTTTACGGAGATGTTGACGGCGCTGCCGGGCGCATACCGGGACTTGTCCACCGTAGCGTTCTGGATGTAGGCGCCGGCTTCGTTGCCATAAATCCAGGCCTCGGTCGAACCCTTCAACTGGTAGTGCAGCTGGAGCAGGTCGTCGTCGTACCAGGTGTTGGTGCCCGAGTTGTGGTAGTTCAGGGCGATGTCCATGTAGGCCCAGGAGCCGACCGGCGCCGAACCGCCGCTGGCGAAAGCCGAAATCGGGAACACGGCCTCGATGCGGCCCGTGGTGGTGTCCCACTGCGGCGCGATCACGCTGGGCATGTTGTAGTCCCAGGTCCAGTTGTTGCTGTTGACGTAGAAATGCGACAGGTCGGCGCCGTCGCTCCAGCGCCCGGCCATGTACTGCATGGGCCGGTCGAGGGTGCGTCCGTTTATGCCCGCCGACTTGGTGCTGGCGGCGCTGTGGTTGAAGTCTTCACTGTAGACGTTGATCGCGAACTTGGGCTCGGTGTTGTATCCGGAGAGCGATCCGGAGGTGTTATCGACCCGGACGTAGATGTTGCTGGCGTCGTTGGTCACGTACACCCGTCCGATCTTCGTCATGGTCGATCCGGACGAGGTCGCCGTGGTCTGGCTCTTGTAGTACGGCACGTTGGAATACTGCGGCCAGTCGCCGGTGGTGCCGGCGTTCACCGTCAGGGTCTTGTAGGCACCGGCGTTGTTCTCCGGCGGGGTGATGCGCGGATCGAACACGCCCTGGTAGGCCAGGGTCGTCATCAGGAAGGCCGCCGCGGTAATCGGTTCGGCCATCGTGCTGACAATCGGCGTCTGGTACACCCAGGAGGTCGCTTCGCCGGGAGGCGTGTACCCCTTGCCGGACCGGCTTACGTACCACTGCAGCCGGCTGAACGCGTTGGTCGTCTGGCCGGTGTACAGTTCGTACAGGGCCATATACATCGACAACTGCGGCCAGGACGGTTCAATCCCGCCGGCTTCGTCGCCGGCCGGGCTGTACGGGCTGGTGTTGTAGTAGTTGTCGCCCGTGTACCGGGAGATGCCCCAGGTGTCACGGGTCAGCGTGCCGGCGACCGTCTGGGCATGGGTCTGTGCCCGAGTGGAACTGGCGTCGATGACGCCCCAGGCGATGGGCGCCATGGACGAACCGTCCACCAGCGTCCGCGGGGTGAAGTCGGAGTTCACGGCCCGGTTATAAGAGCCGGAAGTCTCGTTGTACAGGCCGGTGGGGTTCCAGCCGTAGCTGCGCTGCAGGGCGCTGAGCATGGTGGAAGCCGAGCCGTTCCAGTTGTCCCGGTCGGTGCCGTTGGCCATGGCGTTGGCCGCCCGCTCCGCCGCCCACAGGCCCGCAACGTACATGCCTTGCGAGAAGGTGTTGTACTCGGTCTGCTCCTCCCAGATGCTCGCATCCGCCGGACCGAACCCGTAGGTGCCGTTCTGATTGTTCATCAGGAAGTTGGCGGATTTCTGCAGCTTGGCGTAGATGCCCGAGAGGAACGTGCTGTCGTTCGTCAGTGCGTAGTGGCGATAGGCGCCGAGGAGGAACATGCCCAGGGAGTCATGTTCGGGCTCAACGAAGGAGATCCAGTTTCCGCTCCACAGGTCGAACTTCGTGTGGAAGCTACCGTCCAAGTTCTGGACCGAAGCCAGCCAGTTCCAGAACTTGGCCGCCTCCGTGTAGTGCTGGGTGGCGTCCAGGGCCATGGCCGTCACCGAAGCGTCCCTGGCCCACACGCCGTAGGCGTACGAAATCGGGTCGCTGGCGGCGGGAATGGTGCCCAGCGTCGGGTTCTGCATCTGCTTGATGGTGATCAGGTTGACGTCGAAGGCGCTGTTGACGCCCGTGTCGGTGGTGGTGGCCCGCCGACCGCTGTTCAGCCAGTTGGTCCAGGAGGTATTCGCCTGGCCGGTCCAGTACGAGCCGGTCTGGGCCCGGGCGGTGTCAGCGGCGGACTGCGCCGCCGTCATGCTGCTGCGCACGGTTATGTAGAAATACAGGTCCGCCGTGGCGCCGGCAGCGATGGTCAGGTTCTTCTGGAACGCGAGGTCCACGTCGGCCGTCGTCAGGCTGTTGTTGTTCTTGAGGGTACCGTTGTTGTCGAACTGGAACCAGGGGCTCGACGTGGTGTTATTGAAATTGGTGTCGGTGTCGTTGCCGACCTGGTGGCTGTCGGCGGCTGAGAAGGCGCCCAGGACGACCACGCCGCCGCCGACGCCGGTGAGGTCACCGAACATGGCGTTGCGGGTCGTGTCATAAGTACCCGTTACACTGCCACTGGGGCGGCTCGGGTTGTTCAGGTGCACCTGGTCCAGCACATTCCAGGTAATGCTGCTGGTGCCGGGGTTCTGAACGGTATAGTGCACCAGCAGGAAGGGCTGGTTGGGAATTGCCTCGTAATACTTGCTGATGTTGACCGGCGGCGTGCTGCTGTTGTACTGGAGGTACTTGTTCTGGATGCTGCCGTCGGTCTGGTAGTACCCCTCTGACGAGAAGTTGTGCGATACGTTGTACTTGACGGAATGGGTCTCATCCCGGAAGAAGCCGGTGTAGTCCACGATCTGATTCCGGGTCCAGTCGCCCGAATAGCGCAGTTCGCCCAGGCGCGGGCCGTACGTGCCCGTGTCGTTCTGGCTGAGTTTACTAGCCATCCAGATGCCCATCAGGTCCTGCCAGTTAGAGCTGTAGAGGGCTGCGGCAGAGGTATTGCTGGGCTGCGTGTTGGTGATGGCAAGGGCCGGGACGGGAGCAAACGGGCCCGGAATCGCGCCGACCATGTTCACCAACAATAGAAGCGCAGCCAACAGTGAAACAATAAATCTGTTCCGTTTCCAGTTCTTCATGCGCATTTACCTCCTAGCCATTTGTGCGGAGCAGAGGCAATAACCCTGACGTCCTGATGACTTCCCCCAGCCTCACCTCCCTGACGCCTGATAGGAGTTGCCCGAATCCGGGGACCCGGCCGTCGGCCATCGCCGTCCTCCGCATCGAGAACGGCGATGGCCGAGACTACTTCGGCGCAGCCTCACGAACGGGTTCACGTGACACCGGACCGGTCAGTCTTCGACCACCAGCATGGACCAGTAGTGCAGGTGGGGAACGGTCGTCACCAATACCTGCCCGATCGCATCGTCCTTTTCCAGTGACCACGCGGCCGGCTGCGGCTGTCCGCCATCCACATCGGGGCTGGCCCACCAGACCGCCTTCGGCCGGCGCAGGCATTCCAGCCGAACGCCAATGCCCTGCACGGGCCGCGCCTCGGGCTGGGCGCTGTTCCAGAGCGGCTTCTCCACGGCGGTCAGATTGATCAGGTTGTACGTCCGGTAGCCCGGCCCGTCCTTCACGATGTGCCAGACCGTGCCCGGCAGCGCTTTGGCCGAGAAGGTGAGGCCCTCCGGCCCCGTAAAGCGCGCCTCGACGGCGCCGAAGCAGGTGTTGGCCGTTGTGACGTCCAGCGCCGCCGGGTCAGCCAGGAGCGGCCCGTACCGGGTCTGGAAGTCCCAATAAGCCCGCACCGTTTCCCAGTCATCCTGGTCGAGGTAGCCGTGGTCTTTGTAGTAAGCCTCATTCAGGACGGCGGTGCCTTCGCCCAGCAACAGGTAGAAACCGCCGCTGGCGAAAACGGTGGCAGCGGCCAGCCGCAGTCCGGCCATCGCGCCGGCCGGGCGGTCCTGCTTCGGGGTGAACGGCCACAGGTAGGCGGAGATAATGAGTTGACGCTTCCGGTCCAGGTACCGTGCCCGCAGCACCAACTCATAGAGATCGCGGTACATCTCGTCCGGCGGCCAGACTTCAATGTAGAGGGCTGCTGCCGGTGCAGTCGACATGGCCTCCACCGGCCAGCCTTTCACGTTGTTGAACGTGGACCCACCTTCCACCGGGTCGGCGGCGACTGCCAGCGCATGTGCGTCGGCCACCAGGCCGGGCAGAACCTGCTCCAGCCGCACCAGCCGTCCGTCCTGGGTCAGGCCGGCCTTGGGCGAGCCGTAGGTATCGCAGTGCGTGCCGGCAAAGCCCAGGTCCAGGGCCTGCTGGTACGAACCCAGCAGGTACTGGCGCCAGCCGCCGTCCGGGGACGGGTCCTGAAAATAGAAGAGCCCGCACAGCGGATTCATGGGCCGGCCCGTTCCATCGTACAGGAGCCAGTCGGGATGTGCGTCGGAGAACTCCTTCTCCGCCCCGTAGACCGAAGCGTAGGCCAACGGGGCCATCCCGCGCTCCCGGCAGAGTTGGATCCGCCGGCGAACGGCACCGAAGTCCATGTGGGCGCCCAGCGGATCGGTGAACAGGTCCTGCGGCGGGATGTAGTCATAATGAGTGTACATCCAGTCATAGAACTGAATACAGTTCAAATGCAGACGGAGCATTGCGTCGGCGCGGGCCGCGTCATCCGATTCGGTCTGTCCGGGCGCAAAGTTGGCCAGGAAACCGTTCCGAGGGGCATTTCCCCAGTGCGGGGCCACGTCCAGGGCCGTGGTCGCCTTCGCCACGGGGTTGCTGCCGGCGGTCAGGGTCGCATCGGCCCCGTACGCCCGCCAGGCAATGCCCTCCGGCGGCTGCCAGGCCAGCAATACCCGGGCGCTCCCTGCTCCGTCCAACGTGATGGCCGCCACCAATTCTCCCACCGTTGCGGCCCGTTCGGTCACTTCCACCAGTAGCGCGGCCTCGGCACCCGCCGGTCCGTGCACCTCAGCGATCAGGGTCACGGCCGCCCCGGGCCGGTATTGCGCGCGGTCGGGCCAGATTGCAAGCTCCCAGCCGATGATGGACACCCTCTTCCTAGCGATTAAGCGCCGGCGCGCCAACCTCTGCACGCAGGACCAGATACATGGCGTGCGACCAGAGCAACGGCTTGGCGACCGCACCCCACCGCCCCTCCCAGACCGCAATCATGGCGGGGTCAAAGGCATGTTCCGTCACCTGCTCGGCCATGTCGCCATTTTCATCGGCCTGCTGTTCGATCCACGCCAGTAGGTCGGCGGCCCGGCGCACGTTACCCGTAGCGGCGTAGTACCAGCCCAGCCAGGCCGTGAGCAGCAGCCACTCGCCGCCGCCGTAGTACGTATCTTCCGGATAGCGGTGGGCGCCACCGGTCACGCAGCGCCGCTCCAGTTCGGCCACCGTGGCCGCCATGGTCGGATGGTCCGGTTCCAGAAGGTCGAAGGGCACCGAAACCCAGAGCAGATTGCTGTCGACGGAACGGCCGTCGGCGAACTTGGTCAGCCGCCCATCGTGGACGAAATCCCGGAGCACGTACCGCTTGATCTGCTCACAGACCCCCGCCAGTTCCGGCGATTGGCGATGGGCGTTCACGGCTTGCAGGCCGCCGTAAAGGCAGGCCAGCGACGAGGGGTGGACTTCGTCGCCGTGCTCTTCCCAACTGTCGTAATTCGGCCGGTCCCAAAAATGCGTCAGGTAGCGCACCACCAGATCAATGGCGGTCTCAAACTCGGTGAAAAGCTGGTGGGCACCGGTCATCCGAATATGCTCACTGAGCGACCAGAGCCAGGCTCCGTAGCCGTCCAGCTGGAAATTCCCCCAGTCCTCTGCCCCTTCCTCGCCCTCCAGGGTGTATCGGCAGTGCAGCCAATCCTGGGGGTGAATGGCACTGCCGGCCCGATCCTTTCGAATCAGATCGTCAACTTTGTGCCCGTAGGCGGTCACCGTCCGCGATACCCACCGGTGAAAGTTGAGCGCCGAATCATGCTCACCCGCCCGGTCCATCCCGTAGGCGATAAAGGCCCCGTCCCGTAGCCATGAATAATGGTAGGTCGCGAAACTTGGTGATGCGATATAGGCGCCGGTGGGAGACTGATTGGCCCGGATCACTTCAATACTGTGTTTCCGCAGATCAACCGTCACATGGGGTAGCTCCTCTCTGTTCATTTTTCGAACACCATGACCGACCAATAGTCGAGGTGATCCAAAGTGAAAGTGACCTGGCCCTGCCCGTAGGTAAAGGGTACGGGGACCGGCGACTGCTCGGTCCCGTCCGGGTCAATCCGGTAGAGCGCCCGGGGCGGCGCAGCCATCGCCACTGAAACCTGCTGCCGGTTGAGCCCGGTAGGCGGGGTCAGGCGCGGGCTGTTCCACTTGGCGTCCTTCAGCCCGGTCGTGTTAATCAGGCTGAGGGTGAAGTACTGCCCGTTTTGCCGTCCCACCGGCCAGATGCCGGGGCCGTAGCCGCCGGTCAGAACCCGGCTGCCCGGAATTTCCACGTCCGGCGTCCAGTCCGCCACGTTTTTGCCGTACAGCAGGTCCTGGTACCGGACGATGATGTCGTAGTAACGCCGCAGGTGCTGCTGCAAGGCGGCGCTCATGGGCTTGTACTTGGGGAAGTAAGGGTCGGCCAGCATTCCGTTGCCCTCGCCGATCTCCAGGTGGTAGCCGCCGGAAGCGAAAATCACCGCGTCCGTCAACAGCACCGAGGGTTCGAACTCCGGGGAGATATAGGCCGCCAGAATCACCGGCTTACCGTCGGAGAGCCGGCGTCCTTTCTGGATGAGCTGCCGGAGATGGTCAAAGTAGACGTTCGGCGGCCAGACCTCTACGTAGACGGTCTCCTTGCGCGTCGGGGCCGTGTCGGCCATGGGCCAGCCGCCCACGTCGTTGAAGAAGACCGGCCGCGGGCCGATGGTCCCTGCGGTGGCGTCAATCAGGTCCGCCAGGGCGGTGGCCACGTCGACGTTGGCGCTTTCCCCCCCCGGGAAGCGGAACCCGAAGTGCGGGTCCCCATATTGGTCCAGGTGGATGCCGTCAAATGGCAACTGGGTAACGATTTTTCGGTACTCGCTCAACATGTGCTGCGCCCAGGGGCTGCCGGCCTCCGGGTTCATAATGAAGAGGAAGTCGTCCCCGAACTTGAGCGCATTGCCACTGGCATCATAGAGCGCCCAGTCCTTGTGCGCTTCGTAGAAATCCTTGGGCGCCGCGTAGACCGCAGTGTAGGCCATGGCCGCCATTCCGTGGCGGTGGGCCTGGTCGATTTTCTCCAGCAGCACCGGGCGGGAGAGCAGCCGCTTCAGCGGGTCCACGTACTCATCCGCCGGCGGCAGGTAGTCCGAGTGGCGGTACATCCAGTCGTAGAATTGCAGGCCGTTCAGGTGAAAGCGGGCCATGGCGTCAAACCGGGCGGCCTGTCCCTGGTTCGCGGGTCCGAAGTCCGACAGGAAACCGTAGCGGGGCTTTTCGGTCCAGTTCGCACCGGCGTCCACAGCTGTGGAAACCCGGCTGGCGCCCAGCGTGGCCGTTACCCCGTAACCGCCGGCCGCCGACGGCGTCCACGCCACGGTGCCGCCCCGGGTCCTGAGTTCCGCAACCGGCTGATCGGAAAGCCCGGCCGTGATCTTCACCGTCACCGACCGCGGGTCAAACCAGGGCCGCCGGACCTGCACCACCAGGTGGGCGGCCTGTCCGGGCTGCACAATCCCTTCCTGGGGGTAGATGTCGGTGACCGCAGCCACCGGCAGCCAGGCATAACCGGCCGCGGCCACGGCTGCTGCCGCGGCCAGGGCGATGGCGGCGGCGATTGCCGGCCGCCTCATCCCTTCACCCCGCCGGACGTCAGCCCCGAAATGAAGTATTTCTGCCCGAAAATGAAGAACGTAATCGCCGGCACCATGGCGATGAGCGATGCGGCGAAGACCAGGCTCCAGTTGGTACCGTGCATTTGCTGGAACAGGCGAATCGCCACCGGCAACGTCCGCACGGCCTCATCCTTAATGAGGATCAGCGCCTTGAAGTACTCGTCCCAGGCCGCCAGGAAGGTCATGATCGCCACCGTGGCCAGGGCCGGCTGCGACAGCGGGATGACCACGTGCCGGTAAATGGTCCAGCGTCCGCCCCCGTCGATCCGCACCGCCTCTTCCAATTCGCGTGGCAGCGCCTGGAAGAACTGCCGGAGAAAGAACGTATTGCCGGCGGTGCTGTTTGAGATCAGGAGCAGCGACAGTCCCGTCCGGGAATCCAGCAGGTGGAGGTTCCGCATGACCAGGAACATCGGGATCAGCGCCACCATGTCCGGCACCATGAGGGTGAAGAGCAAGATCCGGAAAAGGACCTCCTTGCCGGGGAACTCGAACCGGGCGAATCCGTAGGCCATGAGGGAGGAGAAAAAGAGCACGCCGGCGACGGTCAGGACAGCAACGTACAGGCTGTTGAAGGTGTACAGGGCAAAATGGTTCGACGTCCAGGCGCGGACGAATTCTTCCACGGTTGGCTGCTCCGGAATAATCCGGGGTGGAAACGGCATCGTGAACGCGTACTTGGTGAGCGCCGTGGAGACCATGTACAGGAACGGTATCACCATCACCAAGGCGCCGGCGGCGACCACAGCCGTAAGCAGCGCCCGGGCGGGCCAGGAAAGCTTCAACGCGGTCACCTCCTACTGTTCGACCTTGACCCCCAAGAACTTGAACTGCAGGAAACTGATTGTGAAGATCAATACACCGAGCAGGGCGGCCAGGGCAGCCCCGTAGCCGAAGTCAAAGAACCCGAAGCCCTGGGCGTACATGTAACTCAGAACCACCTGGGTCTCGTTCATGGGAGCTCCGTTGGTAAGGATGTTGACGGAGATGAACACACTGAACGCACCAATGGTCAGCATGACCATGACGAAGAGAATCACCGGCCGCATCAGCGGCACGGTCACCCGCCAGAAGGACTGCGTCCGGCTGGCGCCGTCGATGGCCGCCGCCTCGTACAAGTCGTGGGAAATCCCCTGGAGCCCGGCCAGAAACATGACCATCGTCCAGCCAATGCCTTTCCAGATGCCCAGGACCAGGATCGGCACCTCGGCGGTCCGATACTGCTGAAACCAGTCCACATAGCTCGGCAGGAGATGCAGCACATCTTTCAGGATGTAGTTGACCGGTGAGCCGCCGCCGCCGAACAGGTACTTGAAGACGAACGCGACGACCACCCAGGAAGTCAGCACCGGCAGGTAGTAGACCGCCCGCCAATACGTCTTACCGAAGACGGCCGCATTGAGGAGCAGGGCCACCAACATGCCGAAGATCATCTGCCCCGGCACCGTCACGATGACATACAGCAGCGTGTTGCGGATGGTGTAGCGCACCACCGGATCCAGGGAAGCACGCTTGAAGTTGGCCAGTCCCGCAAACTCCTGCTCCGCCCCCGGCATGATCGACCAGTGGTAAAAGCTGATCCGCAGTCCCTGGAGCAGCGGCCACGCCACGAAGATGGCGAACAGGACCAGACCGGGCAGGAGGAACGGGACCACTTCCAGCCAAGCGCGCAGTCCGTGACGTCGGGCGGTGGACGGCGGTGCCGCCGCCCTAAGTGGAGCGCCCATGAGCAGACCTCCTTAAAAAAACTAGGGGGGCGGGGTGAATCACCCGCGCCCCCCCAGGTAACGCTACTGGGCTAGCAGGGCGTCGATCTCCTTGGCAGCCTGGTCGAGGGCGGCCTTCGGGGTCGCCTTGCCGCGGAACACGGATTCAACGGCGACGCTCATGACCCCGTCGATCTTGGTCCAGCTGGGCACCGGGGTCCGGGGATTCGCGTTCTTCAGCTGCTCGATGTACGCATCGTAGTAGCCGGCTTCCTTCATGACCGGGTTGGCCGAGGCCGACTTGGTGACGGGCATCTGGCCGGTCTTGGCCATGGCGACCTGCGCTTCGTCGGACAGCATGAACTGGATGAACTTCCAGGCGGCTTCCTTGTTCTTGGAGGCCTTGAACATGCCGATGTTCTCGCCGCCGATGACGGAGATGGAGCCGGCCTTGCCTGCAGGCACAACCGCGCCCTGCATCTTGCCCTTCAGGTCGTTGCCCAGAATCGCAAAGAACCACGGGCCCTGAAGCACGGCGCCGTACTCGCCGGCCTTGTAGCCATCCCAGGTACCGGGCTTATCGCCCATGATGCTGGGGGCGAGCGCACCGGACTTCTTCATATCAAACAGAACCTGCAGGGCGGCGATGGAGTCATCGCTGTTCACGAAACCGGAGGCCTTGGTGTAGTCGTCGTTGGTAACCTTACCGCCCATGGACCAGAAGAAGGGCAGAATCTGCCACGGATACATGCCGTCCAGGGCGATGGCATACTTCTTATCCTTGCCGGTGAAGGCGGCACCGAACTTCTTGAAGTCATCGATCGACTTGGGCGGAGCGCTAAGGCCGGCGGCCTTCAGGAACTCGGGGTTGTAGACCATGACCTGGGTGTTGGTGTCCAGGGGCATGCCATAATACTTGCCCTTGTAGGCGTTGGTGGCCAGCGGGGCCGGGAAGGCGATGGAACCCTTCACATCGCTGAAGCCGGCGTAGCCGTCCAGCGGTTCCAGGGCGCCCAGCTTCGCGAACTCAGGCGACCAGATGATGTCCATGCGCAGGACGTCCGGGGTGGTGCCGCCGGCAATCGCGACCGTCGCGGAGGCGTGCAGGTCGTCGTAGGGCTGAACCACGGCCTTGACGGTGATGTACGGGAACTTCTTCTGGAACGCCGGGATGACGGTTTCGTTCAGGACCTTGTTCTCGTTGCTGTCGGTGCTGTAGGTATGCCAGTAGGTAATGGTGACAGGATCGGGCTGCTTGGCCTCGGCAGGCTTCGGAGCCTCAGCCGCCGGCTTGGTGCTGCATCCGGTCAGAATCAGCAGGGCAGCGATGCACAGGAACACGGTAATCTTGCGAAGCATGGAAGAGCCCCCTTTGTGATTATTCTCAAGGCAACAAAACACTGCGTCCGGTTCAGGAATACCCGTCATTCCCTCCCTTTCTGCGCTTCACTTGCGAAATAAATTCATCCACCGCATTAACTCGGGTCAAAAGGGCGAATGCCCTTGGGTCACCATGAAGGATTACGACGGCTGGCCAACCCGCCTGGCCATGGCCAGCGTGTTGTCCTCGTGCAGGGGAACCTGGAACACGTCGGCAAGCACCAGTGCGGCTGCCCCCAACACCCAGGCATTCGACCCCAGGGCGGCAGGGACCACCTTCAAGTCGTCCGGCATGGACGGAAAAACGACCGCAGACAGCGTCTCCCGCATGGGACCCAGAATCAGGTCTCCCGCCTGCAGCACCGCTTCGCCGCCGACCACGATCTGCGATGGGCTCAACAGGTTTATGGCGTTTCCCACCGCGATGCCTAACCACCGTCCGGACTCCGCCAGTACGGCCCGGGCGGCCTCATCGCCCTCCTTGGCCGCCTCCACCACCGCCTCACGGGTGATGAGATCCGGATGGCCTTGTACCATCGCACGCAGCTGGTCGGAGCGGCCGGCAGCCACTTCTTCGCGCGCCCGCCGGACGACCGCGGCATCGCCCGCCAGCGCTTCCAGGCAACCGTTCCGGCCACAAGCGCACGGCGGTCCGTCCCGCATGACGCAGTTATGGCCCAGTTCACCGGCACTAAACCGGGCACCCCGGTGAATCTGACCGTTGATGATGACACCGGCGCCGATCCCCACACCCACCGTCAATGCCAGCAGATCCGGCGCCCCCCGCCCGGCCCCGTAAAGGGCTTCGGCAAGCGCCATCGCGTTGGCGTCGTTGTCTACGTATACCGGTACTTCGAGTTCCTTCTCGAGCAGGTCCCGGATGGGGAAGTCCGCCCACCCCAGGAAGTACGAGGTCACCGCCGTACCCGTCGCCGGATTGACGACGCCCGGCATGACCAGGCCAATACCAAGCAATTTCTCCTTGGCGATACCGCCCCCGGCGATCGTTTCTTCGATCGCCTGTTTGATCCCGGCGAGCATGTCCTCGGCACCGCGACTCGGGAACAACGGAATCTCCAGTGTGTGGCAAACGTTGGCGCTCATGTCGACCAGGGCCACCGATGCGGACCTGGGGCCAATTTTGACGCCGATCGCGAACAGCGCCCGGGCGTTGAAAGTCAGCAGAACGGGCTTGCGACCGGCCGGAGAGTCAGCGTTGCCGCTCTCTCGGACCAAGCCTTCTTTGATGAGGATATTGATGATGCCGGTAATGGTGGACCGCCCGAGACCGGTCTGTTCGGCAATCTCAATGCGCGAGATGGGTTCATGTTGCCGAATCACATTGAGAGCCAGGGCGATGTTTAGCTCCTTGATGAGCTGCCGGTCACCCGCGCGGATAATGGTCATGGAGCCACCTCGTTCGCCTGTCGGTCAATCAATCTGTCAGTGAATGAATTATACGCACGGCGTGAGTTTCCTGCTCGTGGACGTTAAGATTAGAAAAAATTTCTGTGAAGAAAGTGCCACATTCCGACACGTACAAAGCGCAGCCGCCCCTGAAGCGGGCGGCTGCGCACGTTCACCGGCCTATAACCGCTGCAGCGTCTGCCAAACGATTTCCGGTACCCGACCGAACGAGTAGGCCTTTTCCACCCGCTCATACCGGGTGTGTGCACCCTCGCCCCACGGCCCGATATTGACCACCGGCAGATTCAGCTTGGCATGCGCCTCATGGTCGATCCGGTTGAGCAGGCCCCAGCCCGGGCTGTTCGTGCGCAGCGCGGCCAGTCCGGCCGGGCCCTCCGGGCAGCCCAGAAAGCTCATGTCTGAAATGTAAGGATAGAAGTGCCGCACCTTCAGGGCGATACCGGCTTCGTCGGCCACCAACGCCGCAGCCGCCTGCGCCGCCATCAGCAGCGGTGCGTCCGGCGGCAGGGAGACCGGCGGGTAGTAAATCTGGGCGTAGCCCACCACGGCAACGGGCGCAGGCAGCCCGGCGGCCCGCCACAGCACCTCGGTGAGCCGGTAGGACAGGTTGCGCAGGTCCATGCCCGGCTCCTGCATCAACTTTGCCGCCGCATCCCGTTCCAGTTCCGGTCCCACCCGCTCGGCCACCAACGCCGACAATTCCGCATAGGTGTATACGTGCGGCTCCCAAATGGCCACCTGTGACGGCGTTGAACCCGCGGCGCCGTGCTGGGCACCCCGCTCCAACTGCTCCCGGTGCAGGTGGGCAAACGCCCCGGCAACCAGGCCCCGGAACTGGGCCAACACGTCGGCGCTGCTGCGGGTGAACGTAAACCAGTTGAAGTAGGCCCAACTGAAAAGGGCGGTCTGGACCGTGTACAGGTCCTTGTGGTCAGACAGTTTTAGGGAGACCGGGGGCGGCGTCACTTCGCCGTAGGCCTGGTCACACAGGTCCGGGTTGTAGTTAATCCGGCGTGTCACCTCCGAGACCAGCCAGTTGGGGTCGAAGCCCGAAAACGGCTCGCCCACATGGGTCTCCAGTCCGGCCACAAACAGGTACGGGAGCAGTTTTCCGATCGTGCCCGCGTATATGTAGTGGTTCGGATCGCCACCGTAGCGGGGAGCGGTGTAGTCCGTGTTGATCGCGCCCAGCAGGTCAAACCCCCACCGGCCGGCCAACTCAGGCAGCATCGACACGAAGGAAAGCATGCCTTTTCCGGTATCCTCTTCGTCCGGCGTGGCGAGGAACAAGAGCGACCGGTCCTGCGCGCCCGCCCCCGTCGCAAAGCGTTCCAGGACCGCCATGTTGACCGCGACCCCGCTCTTCATGTCCAGACAGCCCCGGCCGAACAGATAACCGGGCGGAGCGCCGGGAACGCGGGCGAGTTCGTCGGGGTTGCAGGCCGAGGCCTGCAACGGCCCGTAGTCCACCACATCGACGGTGTCCAGGTGACCCATGAGCAGGTAGGCCGGCGTTGCCGCTTCGGGAGCCTGCCGCCCGCGCACGAATGCGATGACGTTGTACCGCTCACGGTCGTCCGCGCGCGTCGGCTCCAGGAGCAAATGGGACGGATGCGAACGAAAGTAAGGCAGTTGCGCCAACCGTTCGTAGATGGTGCGCGCACAACTGGCCTCCCCGGGCGTACCCACCACACTTGGCGTTTCGACCAGCATCTTCGTCAACGCTTCGACCTGTTCAGTCCATTGGTATGCAGAAGTGTATATACGCATGTGCATAATGTTCGAGGCGTCTGGCCGAGTTCCTGCGTAACAAGGACAAAAAACGGGTGGCCCGCCAGGGCCGGGAAAGGGTGCCGCACACGCGCACTTTGATGAAAGGGTTGACGGCACCGGATGTGTAAGTTACCCTTTATAACGCCACATAATGGAACTGAGCATGGAGGCGCTAACTTGCGTTTCTTTCGTCGCAGCATTTTTCTGCAACTCACGGCCCTGGTCCAGACCACAACGATCTTTGTCATCCTCGCCGTCGGAGCCGCCGCCTACCTGGAGATCGGGGCCATCATCCAGAAGCAGATGGAGAAGGACACGGTGAGCCTCGCCGCCACCCTCGCCAAAATCGCCGAACCCGACCTTGTCAAGAATCAGGACCTGCCCCCCACCTTCCATGCCTTTGCGCACGATATGATGGAGCAGAGCCAGGGCAACATTGACCTGGTCCTGCTGCAGCGGCTGGACGGCAAGGTCATCGCCTCTACAGACGCCAGCCAGATCGGTCAGACCCTGACCGACACAACCACCCGGCAAGTGATGGCCGGCGTGGACAAGCGGTTCACCAGCCTGCGCTTGAAGAACGACATGGACGTGTCGGTCCCGGTGCATGTCGGTGGCAAGGTCTGGGGCGTGATCCGCATTCAAACCCCCACCAGCGTCTTCGCCACCGTCCTCAAGTCGGCGGGGCTGCCGCTGCTGGGCGCCGTGCTGGTGATTTTCGTCGTTTCCACCTTCATCACCCGGGCCCGGGCCCGGAAATTCGTCGCGCCGATCCGCCACCTCTCCGAGCAGGCGCATCGCGTTGCGTCCGGCGACCTGCAAATCCAATTCGACGTGAAGGGCGAAGATGAAGTCGCCCAGCTCTCCCGGGACCTCCAGACCATGATCCGCGCCATCGCCGGGCTGCTGCGGGAAATCCAGACCACCGGCGACAACGTGGCCGTTTCCAGCCAACAGATGACCGAGTCGGCCATGGAAGCCGCCCGGGCGGTTGAGCATGTCAACGAGTCCGGCAATGGCGCCAGCGAGCGGGCCGGACAGCAGGCCAAGGACACCGGGGAAGCGGCTGCGGTCATGTCCGAACTCTCGGAGGCCATCGACCAGATCGCCAAGGGTGCGGTCGAACAGGCGGGCGGCATGACCCACGCCAACGAGCTGACCACGCAGATGGCCCAGATCGTCCAGCGCATCCGCCGGGAGATCGAAGCCGTCGCCACCGCCGCCAAGGCGGCCGAACAGGCGGCAGCGGCCGGCCAGTCCTCGGTCTCCGCCTCCGCGGAAGGGATGGAGCGGACCCGCCAGGCCGTCGCCACCGTCGCCCAGCATATGCAGCGGCTGACCGCCTCCACCACCCGCATTAATGAAGTCATCACCCTGATCGGCGAAGTGGCCGACCAGACCAACCTGTTGGCCCTGAACGCCGCCATCGAGGCGGCCCGAGCCGGCGAGGCGGGCCGGGGCTTTGCGGTGGTCGCCGACGAAGTGCGCCGCCTGGCTAACCGGACGCAGGGGGCCGCCGGCGAAGTCGCCACCCTCGTGACCGCCATTCAGACCGGCACGCAGGAAGTGCTCACCGCTGTGGAGCAAGGCACGGCCGAAGTGCAGACCGGCAGTGGCCTGTCCGCCCAGTCCGCCCGGTCGCTGCTGGAGATCGTCAAGGCTGTGCAGATGACCGAGCGGCGGGCCGGGGTCATCCTGCAGGAGGCGGACGCCCTGGCCGGCTCCAGCAGCCAGGTGGCCACATCGATCGGCCAGGTGGCCGCCGTGGCGGAAGAGAACTCGGCGGCCGCCGAGGAGATGACGGCCGGCTCCCAGCAGGTCCACGGGCTCATCCGGCATGTGGAGGATATCTCCCGGGCAAACGCCGAGGACGTCCACCGCGTCGCTCGGGACGTCCACCAACTTTCCGCCACTACCGAAGAGATCGCCGCCGCAGCCGAAGCTATGTCGCTTGCCGCCGGGCAGCTGCAGGAAGCGGCCCGGCGGTTCAAGGTTTAAAGCCTACCCGGTTGCGAATGTAACAGAACCGCCCCAGTCGCGTCATCCGGCTGGGGCGGTTCGTTTCCTGCGCCAGGCCCCGTTCGGGCCGCGTAAGTCCCATAAGTATCCATTTTCTTGTACCAGCTTTGCAATTATAATAAGGTAGTAATACAATTCACGAATGTTGTCTCACTTGGGGATGAAAAGACCGTAACTAAGCGAGGGAACTCTATGCGTGGGCTGAAAGGGAAGCTGATGGCGCTCATGGGCGCCATCATGGCGATCACGGCCGCCGGACTGGCGGGGCTGATACTCTGGCAAGGCAGCCAGGCCCGAGTCTCACAAATCGATGGGCAGATTGCACTCCTGGAGCGAACCTTCACGACCGAGCTCCAGTCCGACACGGTCTCCGCCTATGCCGGCGCCACTACCCTGGCCAACATGCCGGAAGTGGTCAAGGCATTCGGCGCCCATGATCGCGAGAAGCTGAAGGCTGCCACCGGCTCTCTCTTTCAGAGTCTGAAGGACCGGGGCGTCGCCCAGATCCAATTCCACGTTCCCCCGGCCACCTCTTTCTTACGGCTGCACCAGCCGGAGAAGTTTGGCGATGATCTCTCCAGCTTCCGGACGACCGTCGTCCAGGCCAATCAGACGCAAAAACCCGTCACCGGGCTCGAAGAGGGCGTCGCCGGCTGGGGCATCCGGGCCGTTGTGCCGGTAAACGACGGATCCACGTTCATCGGCACCGTGGAGTTCGGCTTCGACTTCGGCACCGGCCTCCTGCGGCGGCTCCAGAAACAGATGCCCGGCGAGTATTTCCTCTACCGGATTCCGGCCCCCGCGGACAAGATCGAGCCGGGCAAGCTGAAGATCGCCGCCACGCAGACCGAAGACCCGTATCCCGTTGCCCAGGCGACGCTCGACCGGGTAGCCAGGGACGGCAGCCACGCGTGGGAGCAGCAGGGCGACCGGCTGGTGGTGGTCATGCCGGTGCGGAACTTCCAGAACCAGGTGAAGGGCTACCTGAAAGCGGTTTACCCGCTGGCTGCCGTGCAGACCCTCTCGTCGTGGCTCTTCGTCGGCATCCTGGGTGCGGCGGCCGTGCTGTCGCTGCTGGTGATTTACCTGGTGCTTTCCCGAGCGCTGGCGCCGCTGGGCGCCCTGTCGCAGGGGATGGCGCAAGTGGCCGCCGGTGACCTGACCGTCGCGGCGATGGCGGTCAAGTCCCGGGATGAGATTGGCGCGATGGTCAAAGCGTACAACATGATGGCCCACAACCTCCGGCAACTCCTGGCCGGGCTCACTGAGACCGCCGAAACCGTGGCCCAGTCGGCGGCCAGCCTGACGGAAACGACCGCACAGGTCACCCGGGTGGCCGGCAGTGTGGAAGCGGCCATGGGCCAGGTGGCCCGGGGAGCCGAGGACCAGGCGAGTACGGCCGCGCAGGCCACCGACGTGATGGAACAACTGCGCATGGCGATTGGCCAGATCGCGGCCGGTGCCCAGGACCAGGCTCAGGGCGCCCAGCTGACCTCTCAGGCAGTCGGCGACATGGTCACCGCCATGGATGACGTTGCGGCAAAGGCGGCGGACGTGCAGTCCACCTCCCGCCAGGCCACCCTCTCGGCCGAAAACGGCCGCCAGGTCGTGGAGCGGACGGTGTCCGGCATGGACCGGATCAGGCAGAGCGTGACGCAGACGGCCACCCAAATCAAGGCGCTGGGCAAGCTTTCCGACCAGATTGGCTCCATCACGGCAGCGATCTCGGAGATCGCGGACCAGACCAATCTGCTGGCGTTGAATGCCGCCATCGAGGCCGCCCGTGCCGGCGAGCAAGGCCGGGGGTTTGCCGTCGTGGCCGACGAAGTGCGCAAGCTCGCAGAGCGGGCCGGGCGCTCAGCCCGAGAGATCGCCGAGCTGACCGGACAGATTCAGCAGGGCACCATGCGCGCCGTCGCCGCCATGGAGCAAGGGACGTCCGACGTGGAGGAGGGCTCCCGGCTGACCGCAGGGGCAGGGACGGCGCTGGCGGAGGTGCTGGCAGTCGTCGACCGGACAAGCCGGGCGGCGGATGCGATCAGCGCCGCAGCGAAACAGATCGCCGGCTCCAGCCACCATGTCATGGAGTCGGTGGACAATGTGGCGGCCATTACCGAAGAGAACACGGCCACAACGGAAGAGATGGCGGCCGGCGCCACCGAGGTAAGCGAATCCGTGGCCGAGACGGCGGCGATTTCCCGGCGAAATACCGAAACCGCCCGTTCGGTCTCGGCCGCCGTGACGGATATGAGCGGTTCGATCGGCAAGATCGCTGACGCCGCTGCGGATCTCTCCCGGGTGGCCCGGCAACTGGCCGGCCAGGTGGAGCGGTTCCGTTGCTAAACGCCCTGGCCCGGATGCGCAAGCGAGGCAGCACACCGTGCTGCCTCGCTTGTGTTTGGCCTTCATCTAGGAACTCTTAACGGTTGACTTCGGCCGGTTGCGCAGTCCCCAGGGCTTGAAGACCGAGATGATCACCAGCAGCGACAGGGCGACCAGTTGGAGCAGGATGCCGCCCAGCAGCACAGTACGTGCGGCGACATAGGCCGGGTTGTGCAAGGCGTTCAGGCCCTCGGCCGACACGATGGCGATGACCTTGTCCAGCGCCGGATTCACCCAGATGACGCCCACCGCGATGGCCCCAAGCGTGACAACTTCCTTCACGATGATCCAGGGGGACCGGAACAGCCCCCAGTGCGTCAGCGCCGCAAGCAGAACGCCGGTGACGATCATAGCGATGCCGGCGGTCCGGTGCAGCAACAGGTCAAGCGATTTCATCATGGCGTAAGCGGCTCCGAATGCACTGACATCCTTCGCGTTGGCGGCAAGCAGGCCGAGAACGAGCGCACAGATCATGTAGCCCAGCACCCCGGTGGTAAACAGGATATGCGCTGAAAGCAGCCATTTGCGTGGGGTGATCGTGATTCGGTTCATTGCGTTCATCCCTTTTGTTAAATAGATGGGCGAGGGATGGCTGCGCTGCTGGAAGACGCATCCCCAGGTTAGCAGGCCGGTCTTGCGGGCATGCTGCGCGGTTATGGCGATTTTGTTGAGAGCGCTCGCGCGGCCCGTGTCGGAGTACAGCAAGCCATTACCATGGCCAAAGCCGCCGGTAATATTCGATCGCAAGCCTTGTCCCACGCTCGCTTGCAGTGACCGGTCCCCGTCTCCTGATCACCGTCCTTGTCACCCGATCACCATCCTTGTCTTTTGCCGTAAGACGCCCACTGCCGCTAACAAACGCTGCCAAAGCGCTGACAGACACTAAAAGTCGCTGACAGACGTTGACAGACGCGCACAAACCCCGTCGGTCGTTAACTGCCGCAATGCCCCCATTGATCAGCCGTGAGGTCTCTTCGCCCCACGCCACAGGCGGTTTCCCGCCTCTCGCGCACAATGGGCCGACCGCACTCCCGGACATCTCGTATCATACAGGTATAGAATCCATCAGCCATTACTCATGACTGGTAGTTATCGCACAGACCCCATCTGACGCTGACAGGACCGCACAGACGCCGACTGACGCCGACAGCCCCTTAAACCTCGCCCATAAGACCGAACAAGTATAGAAATAAAAACATTCAATAAGCTATATTGACACGTGTTCCATTTTATGGCATGATAGAACTCAGAAGGCTACGGTGCGGACCCCACCGCCGGCCTCCAGTCAGATCAGAAAGGAGGTGATTCTCATGGCGACCAAACCGAATCCCGGTCCGAACGAAGAACCCAAGTCCCGGCGGTTCAAACCCGTTTACACCAGCGTCGCTCCGGGCGGTGCGCTCTCCCGCGACCCCGAAGGGGCTACGCACTATCCCAGCGGCCGACTCCTGCTTAACGTCGGTGGAACCGATTACTGGAAGAGCCTGTGCGAGGCGGAAGGGCTCGAATCTGCGAAGGCTGCCGGCTCCTACCAGGCCGATGATGTAAACATGGTGGTCGCGGTCCGCCCGGTCAAGAGCACCACGGAAATGGTCGGGCTCACACCCGTCCGCTGGGTCAACAAGGATACCAGCGTGGTCCTCCATCTCGGCGGCGTCTACAAGGAGCATCCGAGCATGCGGCCCATCGGCAAGCAGCAGGTGACCGTTACCATCGAACCCGACGACGACGGCAACAACTGCCTGATGATCGCACTCCAGACGGCCCTGGCCAAGCGCACCCGTACCCGCAAGTCCAAGTCCAACTCTGCTTCCGCCGCCAACCCTCCTGCCTCCAACTCGCCTGCTCCCAACCCGTCTGCCTCCAACTCGGCTGCGGTCAACCCGACCGCTGCCAACTCGCCCGCCTCCGCCTCGCCTGCTTCCAACCCGACCGCTGCCAACCCCCCCGCTGAGAACAGTAAGTAGCACGAGCCTGCGCCCTACATAGAGCTAACTCAACCGAAACATCTACACAACACCGAAAACCCCAGCAGTCGTAAACTGCCGGGGTTTTCTGCCTGTTGACCTATGCTTGATACACCGCTTCGCGCAGTTTCTTGAGGTCTTCGTTCTCCAGGTACTCGTCGTACGACATTTGCTTGTCGATCAAGCCGTTCGGTATAATCTCGATAATCCGATTGGCGATCGTTTGCACGAACTGGTGGTCATGCGATGTGAAGAGCATGGACCCCTTGAAGTTCATCATGCCGTTGTTCAGCGCGGTGATCGCTTCCAGGTCCAGGTGGTTGGTCGGCTCATCCAGCAACAACACGTTCGCACCGCGCAGCATCATTTTGGCCAGCATGCAACGCACTTTTTCCCCGCCCGAAAGCACGGTGCACTGTTTCAGCACTTCTTCTCCGGAGAACAGCATCCGGCCAAGAAATCCCCGCAGGAAGCTTTCGCCCTGTTCGTTCGGCGAATACTGACGCAACCAGTCGACCAGGTTCAATTCAGGGTCCTCGAAGTACCCGGTGTTGTCTCTCGGGAAGAACGCCTGCGAGGTAGTGCCGCCCCACTTAAACGTGCCGCTGTCCGCTTCGATCTCGCCCACCAGGATTCTAAACAGGGTCGTGATGGCCAGTTGGTTCATGCCGACAAACGCGATCTTGTCGTCTTTATTCATGATAAAGCTGACGTTATTCAACACGGTTTCACCGTTGATCGTCTTCGTCAGGCCGTCCACGCGCAGCAGGTCGTTTCCGATCTCACGCTCAATCGTGAAGCCTACGAACGGATATTTCCGAGTCGACGGCCGGATGTCATCCAGCGAAATCTTATCCAGAAGCTTCTTGCGGGAAGTCGCCTGCTTCGACTTCGACGCATTCGCACTGAAACGTGCGATGAAGCCTTGGAGATCTTTTATCTTTTCCTCTTTCTTCTTGTTCGTCTCCGCGACCAGTCTTTGGGCTAACTGACTGGACTCGTACCAGAAGTCGTAGTTCCCGACAACCACGCGGATGCGACCGTAATCGATATCCGCCATGTGCGTACAGACCTTGTTCAAGAAGTGACGGTCATGCGATACGACGATCACAATGTTCTCGAAGTTGATCAGGAACTCTTCCAGCCATTCAACGGCTTGAAGGTCCAAATGGTTCGTCGGCTCGTCCAGCAACAGTATGTCTGGCTTGCCGAACAGCGCCTGGGCGAGGAGCACTTTCACCTTGTCTGCTGCAGTCAGGTCAGCCAGCAACTTGTCATGAAGGTCCACACCGATGCCAATCCCGTTCAATAGAACCGCGGCTTCGGATTCGGCTTCCCAACCGTTCAGTTCAGCGAACTCGCCTTCCAACTCTGCAGCACGCATACCGTCTTCATCGGTAAAATGCTCTTTCATATAGATGGCGTCTTTCGCCAGCATGACCTCGTAAAGACGAGTGTGGCCCATGATGACCGTTTGCAGAACCGTGAACGCGTCGTATTCAAAGTGGTTTTGCTTCAACATCGTCATGCGCTCGCCTGGAGTTATGGTCACGTCGCCGGTTTGGGCTTCGATCTCACCCGCCAAGATTTTGAGGAACGTCGACTTACCGGCCCCGTTCGCACCAATTAATCCGTAGCAATTCCCAGGTGTAAATTTAATGTTCACGTCTTCAAACAGCTTGCGGTCGCCGTACCGAAGACTGATGTTGGAAACGGTCAGCAATGTCGTCAAAACCCCTTCATCTTTCACGTTAACCTATCTATTATACTTGTTCACGCCAAAAGATGCACCTAAAATCGAAACGCACTTTCAGCCTTCAACAGGCCGAAAGTGCGTCCCCTGCCATCCAAGGCGTAGGCATCGCGGTGCGTTACTTGGCAGGTCCCTTTGGTGCAACAATACGCTCTTGGACCTGCCCTGGTTTTAGCCCTGGTTCTTCGAACGTGGTAACGCGTTACGCCCCCGGTGAAGGGCAAGCTCCACATCCTCGAAGGCCTGCTGGCGGCCCTGGGCCTCTCCGGCCACTGGGATCCCCGGGCGGGCGCCTTTGCGGTCTCGACGAGCCATGACTAACCGCCCTGCGCCTGCCGCGGGCGGTTCCACGTCGTGCAGTCGGAATCTGAGCCACTGGCTGTCGCGGGCGCCGATGTCCTACGCGCCTGCGTATGCCACCCACAGCAAGAACAGTGCAACCACGACAGCAGTCCAACGGGCCTGACGCTGGGTCCCGGCCTTTCTGACGTGCCTATCGATGAGCCAAAGCCCCAGCGACTCCGCCAGGAGAACAGGAGCGCTGAACCTGATCATGATGTCCATTCCGGCCTTGGAGATACCGGGAAGGACCAGGGCGGCATAGCCGACCAGTCCGGCCCAAAAGCGGCCGGTCACCCCATACGTGAGCAAAGACATTGCTGACACTAGCATGAACAATAGGCGAGGCAAATCACTGAACATGTCATACACGGTTCCCTCCTCCTTGCGTCTCACGTCTTCCGGAATGGGTAAACCCCTGCCTTGTTCACTGGAGTCGCAGGTTTGGTGAAGATCGAACCACACGACGTTAATGCTCCGGGGAACCGGAGCACCGGCGCCGTCGTACGACTTCGGAAGGCGCAACGTTATCAGGCCGAGGAGCAGTTTTCGCTCACCGGGTTACCTGACCTGAAACTCGTAGGAGTGAGCCGTCTCCTGGTTCCCGGCGTTGTCCGTGGCCCTGACCGAAACGGTATCGTAGGCGCCGATGTCCTACGTGCGTGCGTATGCCACCCACAGTAAGAGCGGTGCAACCACGACAGCAGTCCAACGGGCCTGCCGCTGGGTCCCGGCCATTCTGACGTTCCTATCGATCAGCCAAAGCACCAGCAAGTCGCCCAGAAGCACCGGAGCGGTGAGGTAGATCACGATGTCCATTCCCGCAGCTCGCTTGAAGAGGCCGGAAAGAGCCACCGCTAAATAGACGATCAGTCCGGCCCAAAACCGTCCGCTCACCCCATACGCAAGCGACACGACAGCGGAAACCAGAAGAAAAGCTTGGCCCGTCATCCAGCCGAATATGCTTGACACGTCCACGGTCCCTTCCTCCTTGCGTCTCGCATCTACCAAGCGGCGATCCGAAAATGGAATTCGAGGCCCAGTCGATTGGGGATTTGTACAGGGTACCGATGAGCGGAGACGACCTGAGCCAGGATTCTTGGTCTGCTGCCAGGTCCGGCAGAATCACGCCGAATTGATGTGGTTCATTGGTCATGATAAACTATATAATATGATGATTTCCATATGGCAAACAATATTTAGCTACTTAATGATTGAATCTAGCGCTCGAATTGAAGACCTTGTCCGGAGACGCCAGACGCCTCGGTTCGAACCGAGGGGTATTTCACCATCGTTTTAGTGGTCAGCCCTGAGGCAACACCGGGTCCAATTGGGACGAGATACCGAGTCATGAGAAAGTAGTCTCGAAGTAAAGGACGATACTGGATGATCATGGGAACAGTGGCGCTTCGAAGGAAATTGGCGATACTCCCTGTGGTAACTGTGCTATTGGTCACGGGGTGTATGGCTGGCCGGAATGCCGTTAACACGGGCTCTGACCACACTCAAATGACTGAAAGTGTTCAAGGGACCGACCAGGAACAGGCATCTGCCATTGACCCCGTCCAAGCACACCAAGCACTATGTGAAACGACCGGTGCTGCCGCCTGCCTCATTATCCACCACGGTGTGGTTATTCAGGATTGGCATGGGCCGGGTTACACAAGACCCATGTATGCGCAATCCAGCACCAAATCCATCACCGCAATCCTTGTTGGCATGCTCGCTGACGATGGGAAAATCACAAGCCTGGATGAACGAGTATGCTCTTATATCCAGGAATGGTGTGATGGCGTACGGGGAGAGGTTACCCTCCGGCACCTTCTGACCATGACATCCGGTCTTTCCCGCATCATGGACAATCGGGCGGCCGGATATGCGGCTGACAAAGATGCTGCTGTCATTGCCCTCACACCTGACAAGAGGCCTGGAACGGTCTGGGACTATAGCAACGAAGCTGTTCAACTGCTGTCTCCAGTCCTGGACAAGGCCGCAGGGGAGCCGATCCAGGAATATGCTAGAAAGCGTCTATTCGAGCCGCTTGGGATGAAGGACACTCGTCTTCATCTGGACGACCAGGGGCATGCCTGGACTTATGCGGATATGGAGACTACCCCAGAAGACATGGCTAAGATCGGGCTCCTCATGTTGAACGGTGGCCAATGGGAAGGAAAACAGGTTGTCAGCAGGGACTGGATAGGCCGCTCGACATCGCCCTCGCAATCGCTAAATGACCAATATGGTTTCCTTTGGTGGCTCTATGAAAGCCCCCAGGGCTTTGCCGCACTAGGGAACTTGGACACGAACCTTTACATATTTCCCAAACTGGATATGGTCGTTGTCAGAATGCAGAACTACCCCGGAAAGCAGCGACCAGAAGGCATTTATGAGCCTAAGGCTCTGCCTCTCATTGAGCAGATTGCCGCCGCCGGTGAGTGACTGGAACATAAACCCCCATGAGCGACCGCGTTCCGTCTATTCTGTTTGAACGATACAGGGGAACGAATAAGTCCCTTCCTTCACACTGGTGTCGCCCCCGATCACTGCTGGCACTCGCCGGCAAGCGGCAGAAGCCTGGCCCGAATCGGAGCGCAGCAAGCCGTTACCATGGCAAAAGCGCCGGTAACCTACGGAAGCAAGCCTTGTCCCACGCTCGCTTGTAGTGACCGGTCCCTGTCACCCGATCACCGTCCTTGTCTTTCGCCGTAAAACACCCACTGCCGCTAACAGACGCTAACAGACGCTAACAGACGCTGACAGACGCTAAAAGTCGCTGACAGACGCGCACAAACCCCGTCGGTCGTTAACTTCCGCAGCGCCCCCGATGACCGGCCATGATATCCCTTCGCCCCACGCCCCAGACGGTTTCCCGCCTCTCGCGCGCAATGGGCCGCCGCATTCTCGGACATCTCGTATCATTCCGAATCGGAATCCATCAGCCATCATCCATGACTGATAGTTCGCGAACAGACCCCGTCTGACGCAAACAGGACCGCACAGACTCTGTCAGACGCCGGCGGCCCCTTGAACCTCGCCCTCAAACCGACCAGGTATAGAAGTAGAACCATTTAATAAGATGTATTGACATTCGTTCCATTTTCTGGCTCGGTAGAACTCAGAAGGCTACGGTGAACTATCCTAGCGGCCGATGCTAATGCGGTGCTCCATCTCGGCGGCGTATACAAGGAGCATCCGAGCATGCGGCCCACCGGCAAACAGCAAGTATCGCAAACCTGCGCCCAGATGGCGGATGGGCCATCGCTTCCACTACATAGAGCTAACCCAGTCGAGACATCTACACAATGCCGAAAACCCCAGCAGTCTTAAACTGCGGGGGTTTCGGCTTGTTGACAACCTGGTCCGGCCTGGAATCGAGAGACGAACCCTTCGAGCATGTCGAACGGTTCGTCGGAATTCCTCCGCAATGTGACAACATCTGCGCACGGGTGTTTGGTAGTATATGGATGGCGGCCGCCCCCAGCAAGGGCGGTGGCAAAGTCGTGAAATTCTCCGTCGAACTGACCGTGGAAGAACTACTGCTCGTACTCATCATCACCGCGACAGCGTTGCACCTGTCATCACAGTAACGCCTCAGCACCAGTCCTCGCTATGACATAGCACCATTTGAGGGGGCGGTCCGCCATCTCAGGTAGCGTGTCCCTGGTTCTGGTGCTTCATACCGCCCGGATGGAGATCATCAAGAGCGGCTCCCCTTGCCCGCGCACCTCGTAATAGAGCGCATCGCCTTCCGTCGTCACGCGCCCCGTATTCATCTGACTCATGCGTATCATCCGTTCGTTTCCCAGATTTTCGTCATGAGCCAGTAGCCGCTCACCAGCAGCACCAGGGGGAGCGCCACGTCTACCGCCAGCATGGGCGTCAGTGCTACGTTCCAGGGCAGCCCCGGGCGCCCGGCCCCGGTCCAGACCGGGAGCGCCGCCGGCTTTACGATCAGGGCGCCGAGCAGCGCCAGGCCCGGAATGCCCGCGAGGCCCAGCACTACGCCGTTTGCGTCACCTGGTGGGCGTTGCGGTCCAAAGCCACGGCGCCGTCTTGCACCGTTTGTGCGGAGGCAATGCCGTAGCGCTTGAGAAGGGCCTTGACGCGGGCCACGAGTTCCAGGGGTTCAAAGGGTTTGACCAGGTAGTCGTCGGTTCCCAGCTGAAAGCCCTTGATCTTTTGGCTGGACAGGGCCTGCTCCCCGTCGCCGGCAAGGGCGGTCTCGAATCCTTCCGCCTGCATAAAGTGCTGGACCAGCTGGCGGATATGCGGATCGTCGTCGACAATCAGGATTTTGCTCATGTGGAACTCCTTCTCGTTCAGCGTCCCATGCTCGCCCCATGCCATTCTTCACGCGCCCGGCAGTTCCCTGTCGGCCCCCTGCGAACCGGTGGCGCACAGAAGCGCCGGCAGCCGCTCCGGGGGAACCACCGCAGAGAGCCGCCTCACATCTTGTGGCGGCCCTCTTGTAGTGAATGGGATGATAACTCTGCCAGGAGCCCGAAACGACGAGCAAAGGGCGACCTTGCCAATCGTGGCGAGATCGCCCTTCTTTCCCCGGCCTATTCCCCCAGGTAGGCCTGCTTGACCCGGGAGTCGTTCAGCAGCTCGGCGGCCGGCCCGGCCATGCTGATGCGCCCGGTCTCCAATACGTAGGCGTGGTGTGCGAGCTCCAGCGCCATGGTGGCGTTCTGTTCCACCAGCAGGACGGTCATCCCTTCCTGGTTCAGAGACTGGATCACATCAAACACGGCATCGACCATGACCGGCGCCAACCCCAGGGACGGCTCGTCCAGAATCAGCAGCCGGGGCCGGGAAACCATCGCCCGGCTGATGGCCAGCATCTGCTGTTCACCGCCCGAGAGCGTGCCTGCGCCCTGACTCCGGCGGTGGTGCAGTACCGGGAAGCGGTGGAACACCTTGGCCAGATCCTCCCCCAGTTCCTTGTGGTTCCCCCGGTGATAGGCGCCCAGGCGCAGGTTCTCCATGACCGTCAGGTTGGGAAAAATGCGGCGCCCTTCCGGCACGTGGGAGATCCCACGGTGCACCACATCGTGGGGCGACATGCCGACCACCGATTCGCCCGCGAACTCGATGGCGCCGGAGGTGGGCCGCACCAGGCCCGAGATCGCCTTCAAGATCGACGTTTTCCCGGCCCCGTTGGCACCGATCAGGGTGACGATCTGGCCGGCGGGCACCGCCAGCGAGACGTTCTGAACGGCATGGACCCGCTGATAGAAGATGTTCAAGTCAGTGACTCTTAGCACGCTTGAACCTCCTTCCCAGGTAGGCCTCGATCACCGCCGGATGGCCGCTGACGGTGGCAAAGTCGCCTTCGGCCAGTTTTTGACCGAACTGGAGCACGGCGATGCGGTCGCAGATCCCCTTGACCAGTTTCATGTCATGCTCGATCAGGAAGACCGTGTGTCCCGCGGAGCGGATGCCCAGGATGAAGTCCATCAACTCCTGGGTCTCGGTGGGGTTGAGGCCCGCGGCCGGCTCGTCCAGGCAGAGCAGAGTCGGGTGGGCCGAAAGCGCCCGCACGATCTCCACCTTGCGCTGCATCCCTTGCGGCAGGGAGGAAGCCACTTCGTGCCGGACAGCCGTCAGACCGTACTGCTCCAGCCAGTGCTCGGCATGCGCCGCGATCTCCCGCTCCACTTTCGCCCAGCGGCGAGTATGCAAGAGGGCGTCCAGGAGCGTGTACCCGGCGAGGCGGTGGGCGCCCAGCAGCACGTTCTGGTAGACCGTGGCCTGCCCGAACAGGCGCAGGTTTTGAAACGTGCGGGCCATGCCGGCCGCTACCATGCGGTGCGGCTTCCACCCGGTGACATCCTGCTCCTTGAACGTCACCTTGCCGCCGGTCGGCCGGTAGATGCCGGTGATCAGGTTGAACAGCGTCGTCTTGCCCGAGCCGTTGGGGCCGATCAGTCCGAAGATCTCCCCCGCCATGACCTGCAGGCTGAGGGCGTCAACGGCCCGGATGCCGCCGAAATGCTTGGAGAGGCCATCAACGTTGAGAAGGGGCGACGTCACCGCGCTTCCCTCCTTTCAGGCGGCGCTCCAGCGCCGGCAGCCACTTCGCGGCCAGGCCGGCCATGCCGCCCGGCACGAAGATGATGACACCCAGCACCAGGAGGCCGTAAATCACCATCTGATACTCCCGCACCTGGCGCAGCCACTCGGAGAGGAAGGTAAGCAGGACTGCACCGGTTACGGCGCCGGGCACGCTCCCGGTGCCGCCCACCAGCAGCATCACCACCAGGTTGACCGAATCGGTGGTGGAGAAGGTGATCGGGCTGATGAACAGCGCGTAATGCGCATAGAGCGAGCCCGCAGCGCCGGCAACGCCCGTGGAGATCACGAAGGCCAGCACTCGGAAGTAGAAGACGTTGATGCCCATGGCCGAGGCGGCCACGTCGTCCGCCTTGATCGCCAGCAGCGCCCGGCCAAATTTCGAATCCTGGATGCGCAGCGAGATCACGACCACGATCGCCAGCACCAGCACCACCAGGTAGTAGTAGATCACCCGGTTGGTGAAGTCCAGCGGCCCGATGGCCTTCGGAGCGGGAATGCCCGGCAAACCCATGGGGCCACGGGTCAGACCTACCGAGTTGGTCAGCACCAGGTTAATGATCTCGCCAAAGCCCAGCGTCGCGACGGCGAAGAAGTGGCCCCGGAGGTGGAGCACCGGCAGTCCGACCAACAAGCCGGTCAGTCCACCCAGGGCGATGGCGCCGAGAAAGGCCAGCCAAAACGGGACCCCCAGCCGCATGACCAGCAGCGCCGACGTGTAGGCGCCGATGCCGTAGAAAGCCGCGTGCCCCAGGGATAGCTGGCCGGTCATGCCGTGGATCAGGTTCAGACTGGAGACGGTGACAGCCGCGAGCATCGCCATGACCAGGAGATGCCGGGTGTAGTCGTTCGGGAAAAGCCAGGGCAGCACCAGGGCGAAGGCCAGAGCGATGTACCAACTGAGGTTGATGGTTTTTTTCATGGCCTATACCTTCTCGACCGAGGACCGGACGAAGAGCCCCGTCGGCTTGAAGACCAGCACCAGGATCAGCACGATGAAGGCAATGGCGTCCTTGTACTGCGATGAGATGAACCCCGCCGCCAGCGTCTCCACCATGCCCAGGATGAACCCGCTCCAGATCGCACCCGAAATGTTGCCGATGCCGCCCATGACCACGACGACGAACGCTTTCATCTTTGCCGCCAGGCCCATGGTCGGGTAGACGGTGAAGACCGGCCCGAGGAGGGCGCCGGCCGCCGCCGCCAGCGCCGCTCCCACCATGAATGTCAGCATGACCACCAGGTCCGTTCTGACGCCCAGCAGGCTCGCGGTCTGCAAGTCGTAGGCGCAGGCCCGCATGGCGATGCCCACGTCCGTCCGCTGGATCAGCACGTAGAGCAGGCCGATCAGCCCAAGCGCCAGTCCGAAGATCAACACCCGTTGGCCGTTGACCGAGAAGCCGAAGAACTCCACGGACAGCTTCAGAAACGGTGAGGAGAAGTCCCGGGGGTCGGGTCCCCAGATCAGCTGGGCCAGGTTTTGCAGGAAGATCGAGAGCCCGAGCGAGCTGATGAGCAGGCTCAACCGGGGGGCGGACCGGAGCGGTCGAAACGCCAGACGCTCGGAGGCCATGCCGATGAAGCCCACGACCACGATCGCCAGGGCGACCGACAACAGGTAAGGCAACTTCAGGACGACCGCCAGCGTGAGGGCGATGAAGGCACCCAGGGAGAAGAACTCCCCGTGGGCGAAGTTGATCAGGTCCAGCATGCCGAGGATGAGCGTCATGCCCAGGGCGTTCAGTGTGAAGCTGGAGCCGACCACCAGCCCGTTGAGCAGTTGCTGCGGGAGTTGTTGCAGAATACTAGCCAGGGTGATCGACCCCCCTTATTACTTCGCGCCACCGGCTGCCTGCGGCACCCGCTTGCCCCCCTGAATCTTTACGATCAGCAGCTTTCGGAAAGCCTGGCCGTTCTGGTCGAACGTGACATTGCCGAGAATGGTCTTGACGTCCTTGATCTTGGTCATGCCGTCCTTGAGGCCTTCCCGGGTGAAGCCGCCCAGTTCCATCGCCCTGGCGAAGAGCTGAATCGCTTCGTAGCCATAGGCGCCGTACTGGTCAGGGTCTTCGTTGTTGTACTTGGCCTTGAAGGCGGCAATGAAGTCCTTGGCCTCGGGGAAGTACTGCACCGAAGGCTCGAAGTTGGAGATGTGGACCATGCCTTCGGCGGCGTCGCCGGCCAGTTCAATGAACTTGTCGGTGGTAAAGGCGCCGAACGCCACAAACTGCGGGGCGAACTTCAGCTCCTTCGCCTGCTTCTCGATCAAGGCGCCTTCAGCGATGTAGCCGGAAATCAGGACGCCTTCGGGGTTCAAGGACTTCACCTTGGTAAGCAGGGCGTAGAAGTCCTTATCGCCGGCCTTGTAGTACTCGGTGGTCAGCACCTGGCCGCCCTTGGACGCAAACTCCTTCGTGAAAACCGTGGCGCCGTCACGACCGTAGTCGCTGTTGTCGGCCAGGATCACGAACTTCTTCAGCTTTAGTTGATCGGCCACATAGTCGGCCATGGCGATGCACTGGGTCGAGTTGATGTTGATGTTCCGGAACATGTACGGGCTAGCCTGTAAGGTGATGGCGTCGGTGGTGGAACCCGGTGTCAATTGGACGACCTTTGAAGCGGTGGCCAACTCTTTAATCGCCAGCGTAACCGTCGAGTTGTAGGCACCGATAAGTCCGAGCACCTGGTCCTGGCTGATCAGCTTCTGGGCTGCGTTGCGGCCTTCCACCGGTGTGCCCTTGTCGTCTTCGACCTTCAGCTCGATCGGGTGATTCTTCACGCCGCCGGCCTTGTTGATCTGTTCCATGGCCAGGTCCATGCCCCGCTTGTACCCCTGGCCGTAATACGCCGAGCCGCCGGTCATGGGGAAGACGGCGCCGATTTTGACCGGTTCCAGGGGCTTCTTGTTGTCCGAGTCGCCCGCCGCAGCGGTGGTGCCGGAATTGGTCCGGGCGCCGGAGCAGGCGGTAAGCAGGAGCATGGCGGCAACCACGGTGACCAAAACCTTGTGAACGTAATACTTACGACCCCGCATGAACGCGTCCCCCTTTTGCGAGCACGTTAGTAGACCAGGTCACCGTCGATAATCGACCGGGCGATGATCCCCTTCTGAATCTGGCTGGTGCCTTCGACGATGGTGAGCTGTTTGGCATCGCGCAGATATCGGGCCATGGGGTAGTCCTCCATGTAGCCGGCGGCGCCCATCATCTGCATGCAGTCGTTAGCCGTCCGCACCGCGATCTCCGTGGCCTTGAACTTGGCCATGGAGAGGTTGTGCGCGGTCTCCTTGCCGGCCTTGCCCTCGTCCACCACCATGGCGGCCCGGTAGGTGAGGAGCCGGGCGGCATCGATGTCCGTGGCCAGCTCGGCCATCATCCACTGCAGGCCCTGGTGTTCAATGATCGGCCTGCCCATGGTCTTGCGCTCACGGGCGAACTGGACCCAGTAGGCCAGGGCGCCCTGCGCCAGGCCGATGCCCCGGGCCGCCACCACCGGCCGGACGGCGTTCAGGTTCTTCATGATCAGCTTGAAGCCTTCGTTCTCCTTGCCCAGGAGGTTCCCGGCCGGCACCTCCACGTCTTCGAAGACCACCTGGTTGACCGGCAGGCCCCGCACGCCCATCTTCTTCTCCTTCTTGGGGACGGAGATGCCGGGGGTGTTCCGGTCGACCACAAAGACGGACATGCCCTTGTGGCCCGCCGCCGGATCGGTCTTGGTGGCCACGACGAAGTAATCGGCGAACTGGGCGCCGGAAATCCACGACTTGGTGCCATTGATGACGTACTTGTCGCCCCGCCTGACCGCCCGGGTCTGGATGCTGGCGGAATCCGAGCCGGCGTCCGGCTCGGAAAGGCAGAAGGAGCCGCGCAGTTCGCCGGTGGCGATGCCCGTCGCGTACTTTTTCTTCTGCTCTTCGGTCCCGGCATACAGGATGGCGGCCAGGGGCAGGCGGGTGAGCAGCAGGAGCAGACCGGTGGCGCACTCATACTTGGCCACCTCTTCCACCGCCAGGACCAGGCCCATGGTGCCCATGCCCACCCCGCCATACGCTTCCGGAACGGCCAGCCCGAACAGACCGGCGTCCCGCAGGGTGGCAAAGAGTTCCGGCGGAATCTCCTCGTTCTCATCGATCTGGGCGGCGATGGGTGCTAACTTCTCCCTGGCGATCTCACGGACCAGTTGAATCAGCGCCTGCTCGTCTTTGGTAAATTTGAAGTCCACGCACAACTTCCTTTCCTGGATGTGAATTAGCGGGGAGCCGGACCCGGTGTGCCGATCAAGCGGGAAATCGTCTCGGGACTGTAACCCAGTTCCCCCAGGACCGCTTCGGTGTGCTCCCCCAGGAGCGGCGGATGGCGGCGAATCGCTCCCGGCGTACTGCCAAACTTGATGGGAATACCGACCTGCCTGAGGAGACCCGCCGTCGGATGGGAAATCTCCTGGAGCATCTCCCGGTGTAGTACCTGCGGATCGGCGAAGACCTGGTCCAGCGTATTGATGGGCCCGGCCGGAATGCCGCGCTCCCAGAGCATCGCCACCCATTCGCCGGCATCCCTGGTCTTGAGGATCGGCGCCAGGAGGCCCAACAGCGCCTCCCGGTTCTCCACCCGATCGGAGTTGGTGGCAAAGCGGGGGTCGACAGACAACTCGGGCCGACCGATCAGCTCGCAGAACTTCCGGAACTGCAGGTCGTTGCCCACCGCCAGGACCAGTTCCTGGTCCCGGGCCGCCACCACCTGGTACGGCACGATGGCGGCGTGGGCGTTGCCGGGCCGCCGGGGGACCTGACCGGAGACCAGGTAACTGGAGGCCACGTTGGCCAGCCAGGATACCTGCGTCTCCAGGAGCGAAACGTCTACCCGCTGCCCCTCGCCGGTCTCGCCCCGGTGATGCAGGGCTGCAACGATGCCGAAGGCGGCCATCATCGCGGTGGTCAGGTCGGAAATGGCCACGCCCACTTTGGTGGGCGGTCCGTCCGGTTCGCCCGTGATGGCCATCAGCCCGCCCATCGCCTGGGCAACAAAGTCGTAGCCCGGCAGGCGTGCATACGGCCCGGTGCGGCCGAAGCCACTGATGTTGCAGTAGACCAGCCGCGGGTTGCGGGTTTTCAAGACCGCCTCGTAGCCCAGCCCCCAGCGTTCCATGGTCTCGAACTTGAAGTTTTCGATGAGCACGTCGGCCTGCTCCGCCAGCTTTAGCAGCGCGTCCCGCCCCTCCGGGCGGGAGAGGTCCAGGACGACCGACCGCTTGTTACGGTTAGAAGCCAGGTAATAAGCCGACTCGCCGGCAATGTATGGCGGGCCCCATTGCCGGGTATCGTCGCCGCCAGGCGGCTCGACCTTGATCACATCCGCTCCAGCATCGCCCAGCATCATGCCACAGTAGGGCCCGGCCAGCACTCGCGAAAGGTCCAGCACCCGGATTCCTTGCAGTGGTCCACTCACAAGACGTCGCCTGCCTTCGCCGCCTGGGCGTTCGCTCTGAGCCGGCCCCCGACGGCGTCGGCAGCAGCCTTGAGCGTCCCGACCAACAGGCGGATTTTCTCCTCGCCAAACCGGAAGCCGGGACCCGAGATGTTGATGCTGGCCATGACCGCGCCGGCCGGATCAAAGATCGGCACCGCCACGGAGGAGATGCCCTCTCCCCACTCGCCGCTGGAGACCGCGTACCCTTCGACCTGGATGCGCATCAGTTCCGCCCTGAGCCGGTCGGGATCGGTAATGGTCCGGGCGGTGAGCGGCTTCAGCCCGGTGCGGAGAATCACCTCTTCCCACCGGGACTCCGGCAGGAACCCCAGAATCGCCTTGGACGAAGCGCCGCTGTACAAGGGCGCCCGGCTGCCGATCCGCCCGGAGGTTCGCAAGGTTCGCATCCCCTCGGCGGCGGCGACACAGATGCGCTCGTCGCCGTCCGGGACATGCAGCCCGGCCGTCTCGCCCACAGTGTCACGGAGCCCTTCCAGCACCGACTGGGCCGCCAGCTTCAATTCGCTGATCGGACGGCGGGCAGCGGCTCCCTGAAGCCGGGAGCCGAGTTGGTACTTCTCGTCCTCCCCGCGTGCGAGATAGCCCCGGGACTCCAACGTGACGAGCAGGCGGTATGCAGTGGACTTGGGCATGTTGGCCAGGCGTGCCACCTCACCGACGCCCAGCGAACCGGGTCGTTCCAGAAGCAGGTCGATCAAGTCCAGGGCTCGGTCCACCGCCCGAACCGACCGTGTGCCTTCCCGCATGCCATCCCTCCTGGTTACGCAAGTGTCTCGTCAGGTGAAACGATCGCACCTATAAGTACCACAACTTATGTGCATCATATTAGCTTCTGACTTATGCCGCAAGTATTCGGCGCAATTTACATGTTAATCTATTATGAATCGTCTCGCCTGGCGGAACGCGGTGGCCTGCGGGAAACCCGGGAGGAGAATTGATCCATTCTCGTGAATGATATGTTACATAAGTGATCTTACGGGGGGCAGGAAGATGATCTCCAGCATGAGCGCCTTTGCCGATTACTTTGAGGGCATACGCAAACGAACCCTGAAGTATATCCGCCGCATCCCACCTGATCAAATGGGTTTCTCGCCCCACCCCGGCAAGTTTACGTTGGGTGACCTGATTCGCCACCTGGCCGCCACCGAGGAGATGTTCGTCCGTGCCGTGACGGAGGGTGTCTGGCTGTATGCCGGACACGAAACGGACAAGGGCGAGACTCTCGACGCAGCGGTTGACTCCCTTGAGCGAAAGCACGAAGCGGCCATGGCTCGCCTTCGGGAAACCGGCGATGAAGTCCTGACGACAAAGCGCCCATCACTCAAGGGTTATCCCGTGCAGGCCTGGCACCTGCTCATGGCCATGTGTGAGCACGAGACTCACCACCGCGCCCAGATTTCCCAATACCTTGTGGCCCTCGAGTTGGAGCCGCCCCAGGTTTTCGACCTGCGCATTGAGCAGGTTTCGCGGCAATAAACACAAGCAAGGAAGCTCCACCCGGCCGGGTGGAGCTTCCTTGGATTGAAAACCATCGCCGTCAAAACTGCGCCTCGGCCGCCTGCATCGTTCAGCCCTCTATCGGGCCGGCTATAGACCCTGACCCTGGCTCGGCGCCTGCTCCTGGCTCTGGCTCTGCCCCTTGCCCTGCGCATGCCGCTCGCCCGGGGCCGGGCGCTGTGCGAAGTCCTGCAGCATCTTGTCGGCCTGCTCCTGCGTGAGCTTGCCGGCCTTCACCTCGGCGTCGAGTTTGGCCTTCAGTTCATCCTGCGAGAGCGGGGCCCGACCAAAGCCCTTGTGGTCGCCCATCTGCCCCCCGGGCGCCCCCGGGCCCTGGCCAGGCCCGTGGCCCTTGCCGAAGTTGCCGTCGTGCGGCCCGAACCCGCCGGGACCCTTCGACAGCTTGTCAGCCTGCTCCTGGGTAAGCTTGCCGTCCTTCACAGCCTGATCGATGATCGCCTGCGAGTCGGCCTTGAGCTTATCCATGGCGGCTTTGCGGAGGTCGTCGAGCTGCTTGTGCACGTCGGCTTCGGCCTGGGTCATCTTCCCGGTTTTCACCGCGTCGGCCAGGAAGTCTTTCGCAGCAGGTTGAGCGGCGGCGGCGGGGGCGGTCGGTACGGATTCCGCCGCGTACACGGCACCGGCTGCCAACATGCTACCCGCCACCAGAACGGTACCGGCGATCACGCCAAACGTATTCTTCAGGTTCATTATGTCTCGTCCTCCTATGTCTTGGTTGGTACAGGTCTATCATCGTCGATGAACCTGAATCCCCGCTGAAACCGGTGTGAACGAGGCGTGGAGATACGGTGAAGAAAACTATACGGAGCAGCGGAGCGGCAACCGGATGCTGAACCGGCTGCCGGCGGCGACGGTGCTCTCGGCGGTGAGCGTGCCGCCCATCCGCTGCACCGCCTCCCCGGCGATAGCCAGCCCGAGTCCGGTGCCGGGGAGGGACTGGGTGTCCACCCCCCGGTGGAACCGCTCGAAGATGTAAGGCAACTCTTCCGGTGCGATTCCCTTGCCGGTGTCCGCGACGGTGACGACGGCATCCCCGCCGTCTTTCCGGACCTGCAGCGTGACCTGCCCACCCGCCGGCGTGTACTTGCAGGCGTTGTCGATGAGGTTGCCCACGCAGAGTTCCACCAGATGCCGGTCCAGCAGCACTGGCAGCGACTGATCCAGCCCGTCGGCCTGGAAGCGGAGTTCGTTCTCCTCGGCCAGGGCCTGGTAGAGCGGCGCCAGTTCCCGCAGCAGGGCGCCCAGGTCCCCCGGCGCCAGGGCGATGCCGGTCCCTTCGCTGAGGCGGGCGATTTCCAGCAAGCCGGCGATCACCCGCTCCATCCGCTCGATTTGCCGGCCCATGGCAGGCGCCACCTGGGGCAGCCGCTCGGGATGCTCTTCGGCCACCTCGTGGTAGGCCCGCAAGGTGGTGACGGGGGTCTTCAGCTCGTGCGCCGCGTCGGCGGCAAACCGCTTGGCCAGGTCCCGCTCCGCGGCCAGCGAGCGGAAGGACTCCCGCAGCCGGAGCACCATCCGGTTGAACTGGTCGGTCAGCGGGTCCAGCTCGATGACGCCGGTCGGCGCAACCGTTTGCAAAAAGTCGCCGCCGGCCACCGCCTCGGTCGCCGCGGCCAGCCGCCCCAGAGGCCGGGCCAGCCAGCGGGAGAGCAGCCAGCCGATCAACCCCGCCAGCGCAAGTGCGAGCGCCAGCACGGCCAGCACTTGCTGGTACAGGCTGCTCAAAATGCTGCCCGCCCCGGAGCGCAGCGTAAAGTGGATGCGCAGGGGCGGGCCGCCGTCCAGGCGGTACGGCAAGTCAAACGAGTCGTTGCCGTCCCGCGGGAAGCTCATGATGAACACCTGTTTCGGCGATGGGGCCGGCGGCGGCAGTCTGACCCCACCGATGAAATCAGCCGTTACATCGACCTGCAAGCCCGGAAACGCCTGCTTCAGCCGCTGCACGGTCACATCCGACGACTCGTCCTGCCGGCGCCCCTCGTTGATCAGCGCCTGGACCCGGTCCACATAGCCCAAAAGCTCCTGCCGCTGGACGATGACCGCGTACAGCGAGAGGGCGTTCGAAAAGATGTACCCGGCAAACGACAGCAGGACCAGCGCCAGCGCCAGGTAGCTGCCGACCAGCCGCCAGCGGAGACTCCGCCAGAGTTTCATCGTCCTTCCTCCTGTAGCTTGTACCCGACCCCCCGCACGCTGGCGATGTACCGGGGGTGCTCCGGGTCGTCGCCGAGTTTTGCCCGCAGGTTGCGCACATGCACGTTCACAGTCAGCGGCGAACCGGTATTCCGGTCCGTCTGCCAGAGCGCGTCCATGAGCATATCGCGGGTAAAAATCACCCCCGGCCGCCGGGCCAGCGTCAGCAGCACCTGAAACTCGCTGACCGTCAGGTGAATCCGCTCGTCCCCGCGGGTGACGGCCTGCCGCTCCGGAAAAATCAGCAGATCGTGCACGTGAAGCCGCCGCTCCTCATCCACCGCCTGCGCGGTCCCCGCCCGCCTGAGCAAGGCCCGCACCCGCGCCCGCAGCTCCCGCATGCCAAACGGCTTCGCCAGGTAGTCATCGCCCCCCAGCTCCAGCCCGACCACCTTGTCCATTTCCGTCCCCCGCGCAGTCAGAAACAGCACCGGCACGTTGCTGGACTGCCGAAGTTGCCGGCAAAGGTCGAACCCGTTCATCCCCGGCAGCCGGACATCCAGCACGACCAGGTCATGCTCACCGGAAAGCGCCCGCTTGAGCCCCGACTCCCCATCGGCCACATGCTCCAACCGCCAGCCCTCATCCTCCAGCCCCATGCGAATGGCGCCGGCCAAATCCAGATCGTCTTCAACCAGCAACAGGAAAGCAGCCACGCAGAATCCCTCTTTTCGCACGGAGAGTATGGGGGCCAGGTGGAGCCGGGTTGCCCGGCGAGACCGCCGAGCAGGGTTGCCGGGCGCCAAGAAGCAAGCCAACGGTTGATGTGCGCCCAGGAGAGTACGCCCACGCAAGAAGGACGGAAGGCGAAGCCCGCCCGGACGGGGGCCCGACGAGCATCGGGGCAGAAGTTAAGAGATTCGCAGCCGTGGAGGTGCACAGTTGCGACGACGACATCCTTCGCCTACCAGTGAGCAAATGTGCCCGCAACGGCGAGAATCATTACCAAGGTAAGTGCCCCGCAGCGAGGAGCGGTAACCGGCAGGGCGGGCATCGTAAAAAAGCTCATCCACGAGGGGGACGTACTACTATCTCCCCACCCCGCAACTCAACCGTTGCGCGCCGCCCGATGCCTACGGCGGAAAGCAACCCCAGAGGCACCTGCAACCGCCCAGCCGCATCCAACACCGCCACCTCCTCCGAAGACCCGGAGGTCGACTCAGTGGCTACCTTGCCATCGCGTATCCGCACCGTCCGCCCCGCATACACCGTCATCCCCACGTCATGCGTGACCAGCACGATCGTCATCCCCAGCTCCCGGTTCACCTGCTGCAGCGCCGCCATCACCATCGCCCCCGAGGCCGCATCCAGCGACCCCGTCGGCTCATCCGCCAGCAGCAGTTGCGGCTTGCTCGCCAGCGCGACCGCAATCGCCACCCGCTGCTGCTCCCCGCCCGACAGCTCCGGCGGGAACCCGTGCATGCGCTCCCGCATCCCCACCAGCCCCAGCAGCCGGGCCGCCTCGGCACCATCGAACAGCCCCACCCGTGACTGCGCCAGCAGCACGTTATCCAACGCCGACAGGTACGGAATCAGGTTCAGCGCACTGTTCTGCCACACGAACCCCGCCACCGTGCGCCGGTAGCGGTCCCGCCGCCGGGCCGTCAGCTTCGTGAGGTCCCACTCCCCCACCATCGCCACGCCCGCCGAAGGGGCGTCGAGGCCCCCGAGCACATTCAACAGCGTCGACTTGCCGCTGCCGCTATTGCCGATGATGGCGACCATTTCGCCTGGTGCCACCTGCAAATCCAGCCCCTGCAGGGCAAAGACCTCGATGCCGGTGGCCCGATAGATCTTCACCAGGCCCTCGCAGTGAATCACGCCGCCACCTCCTAGGAATTGTTGCCTCCCGCCGTTTCGGAGCAAACGGCTGACGGCCGCCGGGCGGCTCGACCTGACGGTCGACCGCGACTAGCCGTCTTCGCCGAGCCGGAGCGCCTTCCCGATGGAGAGCCGCCGCAGCCAGAGTCCCACGGTTCCGGCCCCGACCGACAGCGCCAGCGCAAAGCCCAGCAGGAGCCAGATGCGCTCGCCCGCCGTCCCCGCCGTGTGCAACGGCAGGAGCGACTGGCCCGGCTGCCGGCGCAGCACCGGCACGTAGACCGCCGCCACCCAGCCGCCCGCCGACAGGCCGGCGGCTGCCGCCGTGCCTACCAGCAGCAACTGCTCAGTGTACAGGCTCATGGCAACGTGGCCCGCCGACATGCCCATCGCCCGCAGCACGCCCAGCTCCTTCGCCCGGGACTGGAGCGTCAGGCCGACGCTCAGGAGGTAGGTCAGCGCCATCACCAGCAAGGCCGCCACGAACCCGGCCGACAGGGTGGCGTACAGCCCCAGCCGCAGCGGCTCCCGCCGCCCGGCGGCAATGACCGCCCGCCGGTCCATCAGCTCCATCAGCTTGACCTCCCGCTGGCGCAAGGCGTCCGCCACCGGCGTCAGCGAGCCGCCATCCGCCATCCGCACCCACACTTCGTACGGCACCAGCGCGAGCCCGTCCTGGAAGTAGTCCAGGCTGCCGACCACAAAGTCGCCGTCTTCCGGCAACCGGCCCGGCCACGACCCGACGACCGCCCCCACCACCAGGTTCACTTCGCTGTCATTCTGCTTGGCCTTCAGCTTGTCCCCGGGCTTCAGCGACAGCCGCTGCGCCAGGGACGACGAGACCAGCACGGCCTGCTCATCTTTCGCGAGCAGGTTCAGGTAATCGGCCGGCGGGTACGGCGTCAGCTCCGGGATGAACCGGGCCACCTTCCCGAACTCCTGCGGCTGGATGCCCACCAGGTCCGCCTTCCCCAGGTTCTTGCTGCCCACCGAGAGCGAGACGCCCTTGCGGGTCTGGACCCGGGCCGAACCAACCGTATCCGGCAGGTTTTGCAGATTGCTGTACGGGGGCTCCCGGTAGACGATCTCATCGGGATTGCCGCTGGCGTCGTACGAGAGCACCTCGCTCTCCCAGGCCGGGCTGAGCAGCAGGTCGCTGCCGGTTTCGTACTGCGCCCGGGCCACCAGGTCCCGGTCCAGCGTCCGGGCGAACGCGGCGCCATAGATGCCGAGCCCGGTGGTCACCACCAGCATCAGCCAGAGCGACTGATACCGCCCCGGCTTGGAGCGCAGCAGGCTGAGCGCCAGGTAGAACGGCGGGCTTAACCGCCGCCCCGCCAGCCGGGTCAGCAGCTGAAGCGCCAGCGTCATGACCCGCCAGATGACGACCCCCACGCCCACCAGCGCCAGGGCCGGCAGGGAGAGGAACAGCGGGTCGTCCGCACCGCCGCCGGCGGCGAAGAGCTTCCACGTGCCATAGCCCAGGACCGCCAGCAGGGCGACTTCGGCGGCGGCCCGCAGCGCCTCCAGCGCCGGCGACTTTTTCGCCGCCTCCTGGCCCAGCGTCGCCACCGTGAAGCGGGCCGCCCGCACCAGCGGCACCAGCGAAATCAACTCCGCCACCAGCGCGGCCCCCGCCGCCCAGCCGGCAGCCGCCCACGTGAGCGTCACCGGCAGCAGCGGCCGGTCCACCAGTTGCAGGAACCCGGCCGAAAGCCCCATCACCCGGACGACCGGCAGCGTCAGCAACAGCCCGAGCAGGGCGGCGCCGCCCGCCAGCAGGAGAGACTCGCCCAAGTAGAACCAGACCGTCTCCAAGGCATGGACGCCCCGGCTCCGCAGCACCGCCACCTCCACCTGCCGGGAGCTGACCACCACGTCGGCGGTCGCCAGCACGAAGAAGACCACCAGCAGGTAGACCGGCAGCAGGAGCACCGTCAGCATCCGCTGGGTCGTCGCCATCTGGGTCAGAAAGTTGTCCAAAAAGGAGGCCGGCGAGGCCGCCACATCCACGTCCGGCAGCAGCCGGGCCGCCCGCAGAGGCAGTTCCCGCACCGCCGCCGCCAGCGCCGGCACCCTGGCCGCGTGCACCTCGGCGGTCGGCATCGTCATCGCCCAGGTCACCTGCCCGGGGGTGACGGCGAGGGAGTCCCAGTAAGCCTGGCCGGTCAGCAGGCCGCTGTCCAGCACGCCTTTCAGCTCGGCCAGCAGGCCGGTTTCGGGCAGCGCCACCGTCCCGACGATGGTCACCGTCGCCGCGGCCCCGGCGGAGTCCGAGGTGAGCGGCACCCGGAGCTTGTCCCCGAGTTTGTAGCCCGCCTTGGCCAGGGCGGCGTCCGGCACGGCCACTTCGGCCTTCCCCGCCGCGGGCAGCCGCCCGGTGACGAGGCTGACACCGCCGGAAGGCAACTCCGGCAGCACGCCCAGCGTAAAGTATTTCTTCCCCGGCTGCAGCTTGCCATCCGCTCCGACCACCTGGACCGGCCGCTGGCCGGTGGACGGGATGGTGACGGCGTTCACCGCGGCCACACCGCCATCCGCCGGGAAGGTCGTCCGCAGGTACGTATCCAGCTGTTTCACCGCCACCGAATGGTCGTCGGTGTCGGACGCGGACCAGTCCAACACGATGGAAAGCGCATCGGGCTTGGCGGCGATCTGTTTGTGCAGCGTCTGTTCCATGCTACTTGAGACAAAGACCGGCACGGCCGCCGCCAGCACGGCGGCCAGAGTCAGGCCGGTCAGGCGCAGCAGGACCAGGACCCCTGTGCGCCGGAGCCGGTTCCGGAGCACCCGCAGTTGGAGTCTCACCGGCTCACCACCTGGTCTCCGGCCTGCAGTCCCTGGGTTACTTCAATATACTGGCTGTTCGACAGGCCGGTCGTGATGGCGACCTCCTGGCGGGTTTCGCCTTTGACCACGGTGACGAACTGGCGCCCGCCGAAGGAACGCACGGCGCTGAGCGGCACCAGCAGAGCGTCCGCCTTGGACTGCACGACCACGTCGGCCTTGCCGTTGCGGCCCGCCTTGACTCGGGTGGATGCCTGGTCCGGCGCAATGATCGCATACTTGTCGCCGCTGGTGGCCCCGGCCGGCGGCGCCTGCACGATTTTGCCGGTCACCGCCGTCGGATCGCCGTCGCTGGGGTAGATTTTGACGACCTGCCCGACCGAGAGCTGCGCAGCGGTGGAGTCATCAACCTTGGAGCGGGCCACCACCGGCCCGTCGGCCGCGATTACCGCTACTTCCTTATAAGCGTCCACCTGGTCGGCCTCGGCGACGGCGACGGTGAGCACCGTGCCGGCGAACGGCGCGTACAGTTGCGTATTGGCCAGCGACTCCCGCTTCTGGTCCAGGTTCATTTGTGCCTGCTGGACGCTCACCTCCTGTTTCTGGAGGTCCAGGGCGCTGGGCTCGTTTACGAAGCCCTTCTTCGCGTTTAAGTCTGAGAGCGTCAACTGCTGAAGCTTCAAGCTGAGTTCCGCGTTGATCACATCGTTCGGGAGCGTGCCCGATTCCAGTTCGACCAGCAGTTGTCCCGCTTCCACATGCTGATTCGCTTTCACGGAGAGCTTCTTCAGCCGCCCGCCGGTCTTCAGGTAGAGCGACTGCTGCCGCTCGGCCCCAAACGAGACCGCCACGGAGACGGTGCTGTCAATCGGCCCGCGCTTGGCAGCGGTAACTTCCCGCTGCGTGACGACCGGGGCCGTCACGTCGATGGCCGGCTCCTCCGCCTCTTTGGGCAGCAGCGAGCACCCGGCGGTCAGGAGCGCCCCGGCCAGCAGCATCCCGGCCATTCGTTGCTGTGTGTTCACGTTCTCACCCCTGCCTCGGGCGTCAGCCGCCCTTCGGTGATGCGATATACCTGATCAACCCGCTCCGCCACGCCGGCGTCGTGGGTGGCAATCCAAACGCTGGCGCCGTACTCCCGGGCATAGCCGACCAGCAGGTCGGTAATGACCAGGCTGGTGACGTGGTCCAGGGCGCCCGTCGGTTCATCCGCCAGGACGAGCTTCGGCCGCACGGCCAGCACCCGGGCGATGGCCACCCGCTGCCGCTCGCCGCCGGACAGCTCCGCCGGCCAGTGTTTGGCCCGAGCCGCCAGCCCGACCCCATCCAGCGCCGCCGCCGTCCGCTCCCGCCATTCCCGGCGGGGGACGCCGGCCAGCCGCTGGCCGAACTCCACGTTGTCCCAGGCGGACAGGTGCGCCAGCAGCCCGTACGACTGGAACACGAAGCCCATGTGCGTCCGGCGCAGTTCGCTCAAGGCGGCGGGCGAGCGGGTGGCCAGGTCAACCCCGGCCACCCGGATTGACCCCCGGTCGGGATGGTCCAGCCCGCCCACCAGATTCACGAGCGTGGTTTTGCCCGACCCCGACCGCCCATAGACCGCCACCACCTGTCCCGGTTCGGTGGTGAGGGTCACGCCCGCCAGGACGTTTACTTTTCCGAATGAGCGCCAGACATCTGCCACTTCAACCGCGGCCGTCACGGTCCTGACACCTTCCCCAGGGGCGCACTGCCCGTGTCGTAGAAGAGCGTGAGCGGGTTGACAGACTTGTCGTAGACGAGCACGCTCGTCCGGATGGCGCCCGGCGCCATCGCTGCCGTGACGACGCCGTCCACGGCAATCTCCGTCTTCTGGTAGTCGTACTGGTGCCCGAACTCATCGGTCACCAGCAACTTGGCCGGGTCCAGCGTGATCGACTTGAAAGAGTCGTTCCGGACCGAAGTCAGAAAGAGCGTCTTGGATTCCAGCAGCGAGAGCAGCTTCAGGCGGGTGCCCCAGGGCATCACCAGCCGCTGATCCCGGAGCAGCTTGTCCGTCAGGGAAGTGATGGTCACACCCACCGGGACGCCGTCCCCGGTGCGGACGCTGCCTTTCACGGTATGACTGGACCAGAGCCGGTCGTACACGTCCTGCGCCAGGTTGCCGGGCACATCTTCGGCCGGGCCGTAGTCCCGGAGCAGCACGAACTTGCCGTCCACCGTCAGCGAAAGCCCCAGGTCCGGCAGCACGTCGGCCGGGATAAAGAGCCGGCCGCTCACCTGCATGGGCGCCGCCTTCAGCGTCTCCTTCCGCCCCTCCACCGTGGCCGTGTCGCCGCCGACGGTCAGTTGCGCATCCACCGGCCCCCGCCGGAGGTGGATGATGTCGCCGTCGACCACAGGTGCGACGCCCAACGCGGTCAGCAGCTCTTCCGGCACCAGCACGTCGCCCTGAATCGAGAGGATATCCACCGGCACATCAAGCTCGTGGCCTTTCAAGATATAGGTGTAGGTGCCCGTCGTCAGCACGCCGGCCGTGGCCGGCACCGCCACCGCCGCCACCAGCAGGAGCACCAGGAGGGGAATCCACCAGCGTTTCTTGATCATGTGCTTGCCCCCTACTTGTTCAGGCTGGACATGAGGGTGGAGACGGTGGAGTCAAGGGCGGCGGTGCCGTTCAGGTAGGGCAGCAGGCCGTTGATCACGGCGTTCTGGGTCGGAATCTGCCCGGCGAGATACACGTCCGGCAGGGCCGCTTCGGTCGCCTTCGCCGTCTGATCGCCGACCGCTTGCTGCCAGGCGGCAAGGGCCTTGGCGTCGTTCGTGACCGGCCGGATGGAGCCCTTGGCCATGGCCAGCTGCTCGGTGGCGTTGTTCAGCAGCTCTTTGACATACTCCACCGCCATGTCCACGTTCGGCGAGGAGGCCGACACAGCGGCGACGGTACCGGTAGCCGGCGACGGACGCCCCTTGGGCCCCTTCGGATAGGGCAGGCTCTGCGTCTGGCCGCCGCGGATGAAGACGTTGCCGCCAAAGGCCATGAATGCCGGTGCCATGTTGACCTGCGTGCCAGGGCCGCCGCCGCCGTCACCAGGGCCGGGGCCGACGCGGAAGGCGCCGCCGAATTCGGCCTGCACCAGCCCGTTCTTCACGAACGGCTGGAGCGCCGCCAAGCCCTGCTTGGCCGCGGCGGAATCAAAGACGAACTGCTGCTTGTCCGCGTCGTAAAGCTGCCCGCCGTAGGCCCGCAGGAACGGGTCCAGGATGCCCTGCAGCGTCACCTGGTTGTTGACGCCGGCACCCTTGGTCGCGGTGAGCGCCTGCTGGAAGTCCTGCCAGGTCCAGTCGGTCGACGGCACCTTGAGGCCGGCCTTGGTGATGGCCTGCTCGTTGATCATGATCATCGACGGGGTGATGGCGACGGGCAGGGCGTACCGCTTGCCCTCGACCTTGCCCATCTCGTTAAATACGCCCGCGACGGCGTCGTTCGTCTGGGGCACTTTCACGGCGCTCAGGTCCTTGAGCAGCTTGTTGGTGACCAGGTTCGAGACCTGGTTGTCGTTCATGAAGACCACGTCGATGCCGTCCAGGTAGGTCGAGTCGATGGCCGTGCCGGGCGGCTTGCCCCCGCCGTCCTTGAGGGTCACTTTCACGTTGGGATGCTTTGCGGTAAACTCGGAGTCCACGTTGGCCAGGACTTCGGCGTTGATGCCGGGCCAGGTCTGCACGGTGAGCTCCACGGCCTTGGCGGTGGTGCTCTTGCTGGGGGTCTCGGAAGCGGGCTTGGCGCCGGCGCCACAGCCGGTGACCAGGGTCAGCAGGGCGAGGCCGGCGGCGAGGCCGGCGAGGCGCTTGTGCTGGACAGACATCGCTTTCATCTCTCCTCTGGGGTGTCTGTCCTTAGTTCACCATAGTTCGGTATAGATTCAGGTCAGAGTTTGGTTAAAGAATCTACTCCGAGGGGGGTTCTGCTGGGGGGTGACCGGGTACGAAGAGACGACACTTGACAAACATCGCGAGATGTGATATGATTAGTGATTTGTTTTGACACACCACAGGTCGCTTGCTATGATAAGGGCGCTGAACAAGCGCTGAGGTCGGGAGGGTTGGACATGCAAGTCGCCAACGGCGTGGAAATGCTTGAGATTGCGGCGGTGATTATGGGCAAGGCGGATGTGATCTATCCGGTGCTGATTTGGGACGAAGAGACCGCAATTCTGGTGGACACGGGCTATCCCGGCCAGCTGGCGTTATTTCGCGAGGCAATGGCGAAGTCCGGGGTACCGTTTGAACGGCTGAACAAGGTCATCCTGACGCACCAGGACGTGGACCATATCGGTGGATTGCCGGCCATGCTGAACGCCTTGCCGCAAGGCGCCCTCGTGTTGGCCAGTGAACTGGAGAAGCCGTTCATCCAGGGTGAGAAACGACTGCTCAAAATCACGCCGGAGACGATCGAACAGGCGCTGGCGTCGTTGCCGGCCGAGGTGCCGGCGGAGCGGCGCCAGGCGTTCCGGGCGGTGCTGGAAAACCCGCCGAAAGCGAAGGTCGACCAGACGGTGGCGGATGGCGAGGAATTGCCGTACTGTGGCGGAATGACCGTGGTCATCACCCCGGGCCACACGCCGGGGCATGTCTGCCTGTATCACAGGCGGAGCAAAACGCTGATTGCCGGGGACGCGCTGCAGGTGGTGGATGGTCAGTTGGTGGGACCGGACCCGCGTGCGACGCTCGATATGGCGGCGGCCATGGCGTCACTGAAGAAGCTGACGCAGTACGAGATTGAAGCCGTCATCTGCTACCACAGTGGTCTGTTTCGGGGGGACGCAACGGCGCGCATCGCTGATCTCGCGTAGCGCAACCACGGTGTGGGGCGCGTGGCTGACCGGGCGGTGGCGCTCCGTAACGAGGCGCCGGCATCTTGCTTGAGTTGCCGGCGCCTTGGTTTTGTCCGCTTTCAGCTACCTGATCTGCCTTTACCCAGCGTGCCCCGTGGATTTCTGTTGTGCGCCAGCGTTTTCTGTTGTGTCCCGTTGATTCCGATTCCGATCCGAGCTTTTCTGTTGTGCGCCAGTGATTTCTGTCGTGTACCGTTGATTTCTATTCTGATCCGAGGTTTTCTGTTGTGTCCAGTCGTTATCTATCGTGCCGCAAGGTTCCCCAGAATCACGGGTTGATTCGCGTCACGGGCACGCCCAACCCGCTCCCCGCCGGCTTTTCACGGCTCACCGCCACCCGAGCGAGGCCACCCTGGCCGTACCTCGGTCCCCTGGCGCGCGGCCTGGATTACCATCGTGAAACATCGATTTCATTTCTTTCCTATCGATTTCCTGGTTTTCTTGAAAATGGCCGAAAAAGTTTATGGCAGCCTATTGCATCCATTTAAAGTATATACTATAATCAGGTTTGTCCGCAAGCGTCAGAGCGGACCAACGATTCCCGAGGAGGTCAGAGAAGAACGTGGCAGACAAGGTGAGTTCCGAGCCCAAGGTCCAGGCAAATCGGTTCAAGCGGGTCACCAGCAGCTTCAACGTGTTGAGCGGCGCCCGGCGCGAGCCCCCGTGGGTCGCGGTCGATGTGACCGGCATGTCCAAGACCGATGTGGAAGGCGCAGGCAACATCATGAAGTTGGTCCACCGCAGCCCCGAGGATCCGAAACAGTTCACGCTCCAGTACGCCGTCAAGTCGGAGACCAAGGAAGTCGCCCTGTATGTGGTACCCGCCAATACCCCCGGGGCCATGCCCGTACGCATCTACAAGAACAGCATCTCTTTCCACCTGGGCAACGCGTTTGAGGAGTTCCCGGACATCCGCCCCGAAGCCAAGGCCGAGTTTCCCATCAGCGACGTCACTCAGGACGAAGACGGCATCGACTGCGTCATCCTCACCCTCGCCGCCGGCCTGCAGACCCGCAAGACCCGGGCATCGTCAAAGAAGAAGTCCTCCTCCACCCCTGCCGCCACCACTCCTGCCGCCTCCGCCCCTGCTGCCTCCGCCCCTGCTGCCGCCGCCCCTGCTGCCTCCGCCCCTGCTGCCGCCGCCAAAAGCTAAACCAATACACCAAGCGAAACACCTACATATAGCGCAACCGACCGGGATGGCCGGCCCGGTCCGTGTCTGGAAAACTCTTCGTGCCAAGCCCTCATCCAAAATCGAAAACCCCAGCAGCCGTCATGCGCTGCTGGGGTTTCCCGTTTGGGGAGCATTCAGCCAGGGCAAGCCTCCGGCGTTTCTTCTAAGATCCCTTCAGTAACGGCACGCATGGCAGCGATGGATCGGGCTGGACATGGTGGGTTACGGGGCTTGTCCCCATCAGGTGAAGCTAGAGCCAGTACAGAGACTTCGTCCGGCTCTTCTTGGCCCCTTCGGTGAGCTTCTTCAGAAAGTCTGTGAAATCCGAAGCGATCACCGGAAACTCACCGAAGCAGTCGATCACTCTTCCCTCCGGGTCGAAGGCGAGCTGGTATCCGCCGACCTGCGGGATTCTCGCAAAGGCCACCAAATCGTCCCTGCCATTAACGAAGTCTACGTCTTCCGCGGTGAGCAGGTGCACTCCGTGATTGGCGGGATCGCCAGAATGATAGATGACCCCTCCATTATGGCGGCGAAGAAAGGCAAGGTAAGAGTCAGGAAGGCAGATGCCAAAGCTGGCGAGTTCTCGAAGGGTACTCTCGTCCGTCTTCGGGTTGAGGGCCTTGCTGAATTTCCGTTCAATCTCCTGCAAGGGTTCCAACTTAACCACCTACCAGTAGTTGGTGTTGAACTTGTCCCATCACGGGCGGTACCCAGGGCGTTATGGACAGAACCTCAGCCGCCCGGAACTTCCCGGGGCTGGGAGACAACATGCCTCCAGCGACAAATCTCAGGAGGCATGTTGCCGCCTTCGGCTTGCCTACTCACCCCGACAGGAGTCTTCGACCGATCAAATGCCGGCCACTCAGGCTACTTTTTCATCTGTTGCTGCTTGTCTTCGAGAAGCATTGCCTCGATGCCGTGGTAGTTGAACCGGACGATCCATCCGAGGATTACGCTGCCGACAGCGTAGACCACGTACAGGGCGATGGCCATCACAAATAGCAGGGTAGCTGCCGCGATCCCGCCCAAGATGGTTTCGTTTCGGTCGGCCACGACCCCACCGAGGATGTAGGCCAGGAGAACCTCCGAGCAGAGAACTGCCGGCTCCAGTTTGCCCCGCAGGTAAAAGCCTCCCACGAAACCGGCTACTATCACGAAAGGCGTCAGCAGATTTGCGTAAACGTGCTGCCCCATCACTGCATCGTACAAGGAATGCCGGAAATTGGGCGACATGACATTGAGGACGGTCATCGCCCCAACAAGGATCACGGACCACACCCAGAAGCCCGCGCTGAACCTGCGCATGACCTTGACTACAGAGGCCAAAGTAGGCCAGTTCAATTGGCGCATCAATCGTGCCTCCTCCTACGGAACGCAGTTTGCCACAGCAGTCTTAATGTACGGAAGCCAGTCCACCGTACAAAACGGCGTGAATGAAGCCCGAAACGGGAGCATGGTCCGGCCTTCGACGATCATCGGCGGCACATCCAACTGCAAGGAGGTCCCATTGCTCATGTGGGCATCTGTGCTGCCGATGGTATAGGTGATGGTTTGCCCGTCCCGAGCGCGCGTGAGCGTTACCCGTTGGGTCTTGCCGTCCTTCGGAAAGTAGTCAACTTTGAAGCTGCCTCCAGCCTCAAAGGCACGCAGAGGCATCATGAGACGGCCGGGCGGCATGAGCGTCGGGGCGACATCAAGTACCCGATCGTATCCGCCTTTGATCAACCCGGCGTAATCCCCGACGGGGAAGTAAGTGATCCGCGGCTGACCCACCGTGGTTTCGAACACCGTGTGCCCGTAATGCATCTCAACGAGACGCCGGCTACGCAACAGGAATCGATCAACCATGGTTCCGAAGTGGTTGTTAGCGGCATCGGCATCATTCTCATTGAAGCCGGCATTGGCCATGAACTCCCCCAACACCTTTCCACACCCACGAGGATGGGTGTCAGGGGTCCATTCTTTCCAATAGTCGAGCACGCACCCGACCCACGGGCCAACAACGGGGCCGGTGACCTTGGCGACCTTCCCCACAACCTTCTTGACCTGTACCGTCTTGGTTGTGGGGTTTTCCTTGCTGGCCGCAACCAGCGTGATCACGATCAACACCAAGGTGATGGGGCCGAGGACTTCAACTGTAGAACCCTCGGCCACAATGAGAGCGGCAGTACCGGGATCCGCGAAGTCGTTCGGCGCCGGGGGCCGATGCGGATCATGCGGGGGCGGCGTGGGCGAGTCAGGATCGGAGACTCCAAGGTCTTCGTAGGTCAGGGTCCCTTCGTTGAGCAACTGCTGGATGTCGGGGTTGCTCAAGGGGTCCGAAATCACGGTGTAGTCGGGCGGAACGTAAAAGCGAGGGTCATCGGGCATCGGTGCAGGGGGAATCACATTGGTGCTCGCAGCCAATGCAGAGCTACTGCTCATGGAGATCACCAGGAACAACGACACGCAACGGAACAGAAGCCTCCTCAAGCGTATCCCTCCCGTGGAGTGTTTCACGCGCGATCGGCGGGCCGGCATTGGGGCTGTGCGCCATCTGCGGATTCGTCGCCGCCGGCAGCATCCTCATTATCCCATTTTTCCCCGTTTGTGGATCACCAACATTCGCCGATTCCCGATTTTTATCCGCTCGGGAGGATAGTGGCGTATCACCAAAATCCCGAAAGCCTTGTGGTACGTTGATCGGAGGCCCGCTTTGGCCCTGGTGGCTAGATCGACGGAACAATGTCTGAACGGCCAAATCGATATGGCGAATTGGCAATAACTGGAAATAGTCGTGGCGACGTAGACCTTGTCACCTCGGCGGTATGCTCTGGCTCCCGGGTACCCGGTCTGAACAGTCTCATCGAGTTGCCGCCCGTGGAGTTGCGCCACGCCATTGGCACGCTCGACTGGCATCCAGATCTGGTGGCCGCAAGGAATGTCAGGCTGGTCGATAGGCTGACGGGAATGCTGGGGCTGTGTGCGGTCAGGATGCCACGCCCCGTCACAAGGCGAAGGTTGGCAAGCGCCAGCGGAGGAGCCTGCTCAGGTTGAGCAGAGGTGCAGAGTCCCTGGAGACCTTGCCCCACCTGGATTCGAGGCCGGTTTTTCGCCAGTGGGTAAAATGACCGTACTGGCGGGTGAAACGTTGTAAAGATATGGTAATCCGGGTTATCATGGAAACTAACAGGACAGGCGTGAGGTGAAGTGTATGGTGAAGCCGGCAGAGCGCCTTGCGCTACTCATGGAACTGCATGATGACTCGTATCGTCGTGCAGCCGAGCGTTGCGGTCTGGATCACACGACCCTTGCTCGGGTCGCCCGCGGAGACACAGAAAACCCCGAGACGCTAGAGAAAATCGCTAGCGGCTACGGGGTCTCCCTGGTCTGGATGCGCGGAGAGAGGGACGTGGCAATCGACTTCGCTTTCGCGGTTCTGGCTTGGCCGCTGGTTGATCGTGCCTGGTTCATGCACAAGCCGGAATGGCGCACTGCCTATGGCATGGAGTTCCTGCGCCAGTACGATCCGGAGCGCTACACGATGGGACGGCTGGGTGAGCTGTTGGACCTGCCGGAAGCGGAAGTCGAAATCCTACTGTCAGGCGAACATGGACTGGTGAGCAGAAGCAACTTCCGCAAGCTTTGCACTGACAGCGGTTTGCCGATCAAGTGGTTTCAGGCCGGGGTCCTGGATTGCGAGAACGAAGAAGAGTTGCTTGTGGAAATGGCGGCTCAAGCCCTCTCCAACCTGGCGAAAAGGCTGGGTGCGAACGTTACCAGCGAAGAGATTCAGGTTGCGGCTCGGGCGCTGGTTTAGGCAGTTGGGGTCTGCCCTGGGGCAGACCCCTTTACCGTCCGTGTGTGGCAGTGATCGTCATTGTGGTGGCGCCAAACCATTCCCGCCCCGCCAGAGCGGTACCCGAGAAGATACCGACGAGTACAAGGGCGAGCACCAGGGCCATCACCTTTTTACTCATAGCAAAAACCTCCTTTTCCCTGTGGGGGAGCCGATTATCGGACTCCCCTAGTCTGTTGCGTGCCTCTGGTCATCTTCTGGGCTTTCAGTGCACCGGGCAAAACCTGTCGCATTTTCAACAGTGACTGAGCCAAGCAGTCCGTACCGGCCCGGCGCTCCAATGACTGCATTTCCCGACTGGCATCCTCATCGAGATCAGGCCGGTCGGCCAACGCAGCAAGTCGTTTCCCCAGCGTACCCAGCGTGAAGGCATCTTGCTCCGCTTCACTTACGCCCGCGAGCGCCATGAGCGTGATGGCTGTGTGCGCCCGAATATGCGGGTAGTCATCGCCGGCTTCGCGGAGTATGAACAGAGCCTGTGCAAAGGCGTTTCGACCTTCACCTTTGAGGTGTGCCATGTGGACCCGATCGTGCGCGATCTGCAATTGGACGGACTGCTCGACGGCGGCTTCCGTCTCAGATGCCAACTGGGCGAGTACGCCTTCCGCTTGAGGAAAATCCCTCCGCAGAATGAACACCCACGCCAAGTTCAGTCGGGCCTTTCGGGCCAGTACTGGGTTACTCGCTGAGGCGAGTCGGATGGCTTCTTCATAATCCCGAATTGCGAATGAGTAGGCGCCAAGCACGTCGTAACATAGGCCGCGACCGAAGAAGGCATCTCCCCGGTGGAACTCGGTGCTGCACTGGACGCAGTCCGTGAACCGCCTGATGGCAGTGCGATACTGCCCGGCACGGCCATAACTGGTCCCGGATCGGTACAACGCTTCTTCAAGCAATTGCCCGTCCTTAAGTTTTCGGGCCAGGAATTGGGCAACATCGGCCTTCTCGCCGGCCGCTTCGCAATCATGGGAACCGAGCAGACAGAGGCAGAGGATCAGATGCAGTTGAGCGAGTTCACCGTCATCCGGCTCGGGCAACGCCATGAGGCCGTCAATCATTGCTTCGACGGCCATCCTGCAGGCGTCAAACTGTTTCTTCTCAAGAAGGGTGAAAAAGACGACATGGTGAGGGTACCGAGACGTCACTCTATCCCCCCCGTGCGCGTCATGTGGTAATTACCATTATATGCCATTTGCGGTATCGGTCAAGAGAAACACCTGTGCGCCTCGAATGAGGTTCGCTCCAAACGGGCCCCCTTGGCTGACTGTGACTTCGGGTGCGGCGGTTCCGGTTGGTTCGTCCCTGGCGTTTTGATTCGCCGCAAGAAATGGATTCTTCTTGCAGGTGTTCCAAATGTAAAGTAATAACCTCGTTAGTACGGGAACCGGGATTTCGGCAAGAACCCGACCCCGAACTCTCGGAGAGGAGGCCGAATCACCTTCGAGTTCCCAGCGAACTGTGAGATAGGAGGAATCAAAGGGTGAAACTCAAGGGCAGAGTGATCGCTGTGGCAGCAGCCGTGCTGCTGCTGGTCGCTCTGGGGAGCACGGCGTTGGCATTCAACCCTCGACGCAATGTGCCGTGGGAGTATGTTTGCGACAACGATCCCGGGGTGCCGGAGTGCGGTAGCAATCTCCGGGGTAACCTCACGTTTGGATACATCGCCGACGCATGGGCTCAGGACGCACGGTGGCGGGACCAGCAGGCCTGGGCAGACGCCTACTACCGGTGGATTATCCACACCGGCGACCAGCCTTGGCAGTGGGGTTCCTACTACGAGTTCCGGGTGCACATCCCTGACTCGGACGTGGCGTTTACGAGCCACTGGACGACATACTACGAGGTTGACAGCTCCGGGCAGACCAGCCGGATCGGGACCGTTGACCAGGGTATGAACCAGGGCAACTGGTACAAGATCAGCGACGCCTTCTGGATGACCGATAACTCGGTCGTCACGATTGAGTCCAATAACGGGTACAAAGGAAACTCCCCGTCAGGCGTCACCGGTTTCGACGCGATTGATCTTTGGGACAAGGGCTAAGGAGGGCGAGCGTTTGACGACCAAGGTTTTCAAGGCAACGGCAATTGCCTTGCTGCTGGCCGGTTGTGCGCTCACCGCAGCAGCCGTGCACGGCAAGGCGGTCGCGACGACACCGCAAGCGGAGTCCCTGGCTATCGCCGAGAAAATGGCAAACGCCATCGACTACTACAACGCCGTGAGTGCGGCATACGTGGTCAAAGAGACGATCGGCGGTCAGACGAGACTCACGGATATCGTGTTCGATGTTCGGGTGCGCCCCAACCCTGGCGCCCGAGCGGAGCTGACATCAGCAAATGGCGCCCGGGTTACTATGGTCGCCAACGGAGACCAGGAGTTGGTTTACAGCCAGGTCGATCAGCGCTATCAACTCACGACGGTGCGTCGCTCCAGCGCCCCGACCCCTTCCTTTACGGAGCGCCTTAGCCGGATGAAGGACAAACACGAGGTGAGCTACAGGAACCCGGAGACCAGCCTCCCCACGAAGTTTGCCGACGCGCTCTTCCCCCAACAGGAAGCTTTGGCGCTGATCGGACGCAGCACCGTGACCGAAGAGGGCCAGGAGAAACTGCTCGGGCGTCCCGTCCAGGTGCTGACCATCGTTCCCCCTGATATCCTCCAGAAGTCCCTCCAGGCTAACGTTATCCGGTTCTGGGTCGACATTGAGACCGGAATCTTGGTCAAACAGGAATACATCAAGGCCGGTCAGGTTGTCTTCTCCCAGGAAGCAACCAGGTTGGTGGTGAATCCGGTCATCGATTCGGCCAAGTTCAAAATCAGCATTCCCCCCGGAGCCACCAGGGTTGATACAAATCAAGGTTAAGGCTAAGCGAAAGACCCCCACGTGGGGGTCTTTCCATGCTTTCAAACCTCGCAGTAAGAGAACAGAGACCCGGCGTCCAGCGGCCATGTCCGCCGGCTGCCGGGCCTCTTGCTTTTTGGTCGCAGCCTGACGTTTCACCCAGGAGCGAAATAGAGGCTTCCAGGCTCACGAACTCAACGGTTTTCGGGATCGGCCACGCCTGGATTCATGGAAAATAGTGGGTTGACAGGCTCGACAGCGATGGTAAGATATTTCCAGATCAAGACAGTATGCACCACAGAATGTAAATCCGGCGGAGCATTCCTCCACCTGCAAGGCCAACGTTGGGAGATGTCCACCAGTCTCGGCGGTAAGTGGTGGAGCCCGGTGGGGGCGGACCTAAACGAAGAGGAGGGTATCCGATGACCGAACGGATGCTGGATCAGCGGACCGCAGCGGTGCTGGAATCTCACCTGAAGCGTCTCCAGGTTCGCCCCGGTAACGGGCTCAAGAAGTACCAGAACGACGCGCTCAGGGCCCACCCGGTGATCCCCGACATGCTGCGTGGTGCAGTAAAGTTGCTGGTCCAGACCGAGCAGTTGTTTGGCGGTACCGACCCCGTCTACATTCGCATGCCGATCCTGTTTCAGATGCTGGTTGACACCGAGGACGATTGGGCCTTGGAGCGGCCGCTGATGAACCGGTGGCTGGTCCTGGAGGATGAAAATGACCCGACCATCCACGACAGCCCGGAGAAGGTCGTCGGTGGCCTCCGGTTCCGGCGAATCCCGAAGCGCCACATCTCACTGTCAGCCTGGGAGGCAGCCTGCATTATCGCACGGCGCATTGGCCTGTTCGCCGGCGGTCACCATGGCTGCGCACTCAGCCCTGAATTTCGGAAGCAGACCAGGACGGCCGCGGTGGAGGCCGCCCCGGGACGGTAGATTTGGGTCTCCATGCCGGAGGTGAATGCGACATGGCAGGGTCCGCCTTGCTGATGTTCGTGCAACAAGGGGGAGTATAGGTGGACAAGCGCTATCGTGAACTGGCTCGGGTGGTCATCGATCACTCCCTGGAAGTTCACCCCGGCCAGAGCGTCCTGATTCGCTTCGACACGGCCGGCGCCCGTTTCGCAGAGGTCTTCGCCCAGGAGGTGCTGCGCGTCAACGCACACCCCGTGTTCGAATTCTCCTCGCCCCGCGCGGCTGCGGTCCGAATCGCCGAGGGCTCGCCCGAGCAATTGGCCTTCGTGCACCCCAGCGAGGTGGCCCGGACGGACTGCGACTGTCAGGTGCTGATCGAAGCGCCAACCGGACTGACGCTGCCGGAGTTTGAACCCGAGCGGCTGGCCACGCGCACCCAGGCGCTCGCGGAGTGGCGCCGGCGGATCGAACACGTCCGCTACGCCATCGTGCTCGTGCCGACGCTGCATCTGGCCCGGTCCCTGGGCATGGAGTTCGAGGCGTGCGAGGACTTCGTTTTCAACGTGACGGTTGGAGTGGACTGGGTTCGAATGGCCCGACGGGCTCAGAAGATCAAGCAAGTCTTCGATGCCGGCTCACTCGTTCGAATCGAAGCCCCTGGCACCGAGATCAGCTTTAGTCTGGCCGGGCGCTCCGGCGCCGCAGCGGCAGGCCAGCGCAACATTCCGGATGGGAAGGTGTTTTTCGCCCCCGTCGTCGAGACGGTCAAGGGGTTCATCACATTCCACGACACCCTGTGGGCTTTAGGCGGCCCGGTCCGCGGCCTGCAGTTGGACTTCCGGGATGGGCGGGTGGTCCACGTGGATGCACAGGAAGGGCTTGGCCGGGTCCGCGCCCTTTTGCAGACGGACAGCGGGGCGAACTGCATCGGCGAGTTTGGTATCGGCATCAACCCCACGATCGACCGCATCACCGGGCACGTGCTCCTGGATGAGAAGGCGGCGGGGACCGTGCATTTTGCACTCGGTCGGTCCTTGCCGGGTACCGGCGGTGACGTGGAGTCCGCTGTGCACTGGGCCATGGTCCTCGATCTCCGGCGCGGCGGCCAGGTGCTGCTGGATGACCAGGTGGTCTGCCGGGACGGAAAGTGGTACCTCGGGCGCCCAGCGGTTGGGGTGGCCACGGCTGGCGCCTGACGCCCATGGCTGTGCGGCTCAATCAGATCCAAAGAGGCGGCCCGGCTTGCGCTCGGGACGCCGGTGGAAACAGAAAGGATGGTGCCCGACATGGATTTTCTGAAGGAAGGCCCCGAATCCGCATTGGAGATTTTTGAGCTCCTGTTCGCCGTCAACACCGCGGTGGAGTTGCGGAGCCAGCGGTTTCTGTCCCAGAGGGATCTGACGCTGCCCCAGTACCAGTTGCTGCTGGCGGCCATGTCGGGGGAGGTCGACACACTGGGGGGACCTGGCTGACAAGCTGAACTGCAGTCGCGGCAATATGACCGGGGTCGCCGACCGGCTGGAGCGTGATGGCTGGCTGGTCCGGGAGCGCACTCGGGAAGACCGGCGAGTAGTCCACATCCGGCTGAAGGAGAAGGCCCAATCGGTCACCGCCATCCGGCGGGCCCTGGACGCGGATCTGGCTCAGGTTGCCGGAACTTGCTCACCCGACGAAGCCCTGGTACTTCAGCAGGCACTGGAACGGCTCCACGGCCAACTCAGGCCCGACATCGAGAACCCTTCGGGGAGTCCGGCCGCGTAACCTGCGGGGGCGGTGCCCCCTGTTCGGCGGGGTGTAGCGCAGTCCGGTAGCGCGCTGGGGGATGGACCCCAGAGGCCGCAGGTTCGAATCCTGTCACCCCGACCAGTGGCTTTTAGGTGGCGGCGGCCGGTAGTACGAAGCCGGCCCTGTGGTCGGTGGACCTGACAGACGGCGCCGGGTACTGGCAGGTGCATCAGCTGGTCCCCTGGGTTGAGCCCGTGCCGGTGCGTTGCGTGGACTGCCCCGCCAGAAACGGATGAGTAATTGGCCTATTGGAGGTGTAGCGCATGATGAAGCCCACCGGCATGATCCGCAAACTGGACGAGCTTGGTCGGGTGGTAATCCCAATTGAGTTGCGTCGTGTTCTGGGAATGGGCGATGGCGATGGGCTGGAGATCTTCGTCAACGGGGATTTCGTTGTGCTTCGCAAGTATGAACCGGCCTGCGTCTTCTGCGGGGGACCCGAACTCGTCACTTTCTTCAAAGGCAAGAATGTCTGCCAGGCTTGCCTTTGTGAAATGGCAGGTGAGCTTGAGCGCACCCCCGCCCGCAAGGACAGACACCTTGATAAGGCCGGCGAGATTCGTCCCGCCAAAGCGGATTTGAGAGACCGCCCGGCGCGTGGCCGTCAGGCGGCGAATGCCCCGAATGGCGGGCCCTACTGGGCTGGTTTAGACATCAGCCGATGGACCTGAGCGCCAGTCCCAAAAGGCGAGCGGTCCTGGAAGGCGAGGTACTCAGGGAAGCGTGAGATCAGTCGTGACAGACCTCGCATTCGCCAGCAGCCACTCAGGATTACACACTGATCTCCGGTTCAGCATTCCGGTCGCCTCGACCAAGTTGTCCACGGCTAGTCGTCGATTTGGTCCGGAATCCGCACGCCGGCAACTTTCTAGAGTTGCCGGCGCCATGGTTTTGTCCTGGTTTGATCTCCCCTTTCCCTACGTGCCCCGTGGTTTTCTGTTGTGCTCCAGCGATTTCTGTCGTGTACCGTTGATTTCTATTCTGATCCGAGGTTTTCTGTTGTGTATTATCGTGATCTATCGTGCAACCAGCTTCCCCAGAATCCCGGGACGGTTCGCGTCACGGGCACGCCCAACCCGCACCCGGCTTGCCTTTCACGGCTCACCGCCACTCGTGCGAGGCCACCCAGGCCGTACCTCGGTACCCTGACGCGCGATCCGGATTACGATCGTGAAGCATCATCTTCTGATCCTCTCCATCAATATCCTTGTTTTCTCAAATATGGTCAAAAAATTATCACATACCTATTGCAACCATTTAGAGTATATACTATAATTGGGTTTGTCCGCAAGCGTCAGAGCGGACAATCTATCCCCCGAGGAGGACAGCGAAGAACGTGGCAGACAAGATGAGTTCCGAGCCCAAGGTCCAGGCAAGTCGGTTCAAGCGGGTCACCAACAGCTTCAATGTGTTGAGCGGCGCCCGGCGCGAGCCCGCGTGGGTCGCGGTCGATGTGACCGGCATGTCCAAGTCCAATGTGGAAGGCGCCGGCTACGTCATGAAGTTGGTCCACCGCAGCCCGGAGGATCCGAAACAGTTCACGCTCCAATACGGCGTCAACTCGCTGACCAAGGAAGTCGCCCTGTATGTGGTACCCGCCAATACCCCCGGGGCCATGCCCGTGCGCATCTACAAGAGTGGCATCTCTTTCCACCTGGGCAACGCGTTTGAGAAGTTCCCGGACATCCGCCCCGGAGCCAAGGCCGAGTTTCCCATCAGCGACGTCACTCAGGACGAGGACGGCATCGACTGTGTCATCCTCACCCTTGCCGCCGGCCTGCAGACCCGCAAGACCCGGGCATCGTCAAAAAAGAAGTCCTCCTCCACCCCTGCCGCCACCACTCCTGCCGCCTCCGCCCCTGCTGCCGCCGCTGGCACCGCTCCTGCCCCCGCCATCGACTCCCCTGCCAAAAGCTAATCAATTAACCAAGCGAAACACCTACATAAAGCGCAACCGACCGGGATGGCCGGCCCGGTCGATGTCTGGAAAACACTTCGTGCCAAGCCTTCATCCAAGATCGAAAACCCCAGCAGCCGTGCGCTGCTGGGGTTTTCACGTCGAGCGGCGGCAAAACACCATCTGGCAGAATTGCGTTGAAAGGAACTGAGGCAGACAAAAGCTAAGTACTCATCCGGTGGATATCCCTATCGCAGGGATACCATGCTTCCGGCCACCAGCCGCGGACGGCTTAACACTGGAGGGGTAGAAGAATTTGGCGACGGTGCACTCTTTGGGGCAGCAGTTCCTGCCCGTCGATTCGCTTCAAGCAGCGCTAGATCGTCTGGCTGAAGCTGAATCGGGTATAGAGGAACGGGGAGCCATATTCACCCGCCGAGCAGTGGTCGAATTCATGCTCGACCTGCTTGGTTACGCTGCAGATGCTCCCCTCCACACCAGGCGACTGCTTGAACCCTCCTTCGGCAAAGGCGATTTCCTTCTGGTCGCCGTTGAGCGGCTAATGAAGGCGTACTTTGCGCATTCGCCACAGCAGCATGACGTTGTCAGTGACCTCAAGGACTGTATCCGTGGCGTAGAACTCCACCACGAGACCTTTCAGGCCACTCGAACCAGGCTCAACTCCCTGCTTGCCGAGTCAGGACTTGATCGTGGACAAGCCACACGCTTATCAGACGCCTGGCTCATCCAGGGCGATTTTCTGCTGACGGCGTTTGCCAAACCGTTCGATTTCGTCGTCGGGAATCCGCCCTATGTCCGTCAGGAACTGATTCCCGATGTGCTTCTGGATGCGTATCGCAAACGGTTTCAGACCATTTACGACCGGGCAGACCTGTATGTACCGTTCTTTGAGCATTCGTTGTGCAACCTCGCACCTGGTGGTGCACTTGGGTTCATTTGTTCGGATCGGTGGATGAAGAACCGCTATGGCGGGCCGCTTCGTCGCTTCATCGCCGAGCGTTATCACGTCAGGCACTATGTCGATATGGTCAATACGGAAGCCTTTCACTCGGATGTAATCGCGTACCCCGCGATCACGATCATCGCAGCCGAAAAGGCCGGCCCGACACGCATCGCCCAACAACCGCCGATCGAGCCTGCTGCTTTGGCCTCTTTGGCCGCGGCGATGCACAATGTCGCTCGGGTGACGAGTCTGCAGGTCAGAGAGGTTCCACATGTTGCCCAGGGGGACGAGCCCTGGATGCTAGGGGCCTTCGATCGCCTGAACGTCGTCCGCAAATTGGAGGCGACCTATCCACTCCTGGAGGATGTCGGCTGCAAGGTTGGGATCGGGGTAGCCACGGGGGCGGACAAGGTATTCATCGGGCGATATGATGAACTGGACGTCGAACTCGACCGCAAACTGCCCCTGGTCATGACGAATGACATCCAATCCGGGACGGTCGTGTGGCAAGGCTACGGTGTGATCAACCCGTTCCTCGATCACGGCGGCCTGGTTGATCTCAAAGCGTATCCGAAGCTGGCAGCTTATCTGGAGCGCAACGAAGCGGTGATCAGACAGCGGCGGGTCTCCCGGGACAGACCTGGCGCATGGTACCGCACCATCGACCGGATTTACCCGTCGTTGGTGGCGCGTCCCAAACTGCTGATCCCCGACATCAAAGGACAGGCGCATGTGGTGTTGGATGAGGGCCATTTCTACCCGCACCATAACCTGTACCACATCACTTCCGAGGAGTGGGACCTGAAGGCACTTCAAGCCGTTTTGCTCTCCGGCATCGCCACTCTGTTTGTGCAGGCGTACTCAGTCAAAATGTCCGGAGGCTTCCTCCGTTTTCAGGCCCAGTATCTGCGGCGCATTCGGCTTCCCAGGTGGAGCGATGTGTCCGATGAACTCAAGACCGAACTCGTCAAAGCCGCAAATGAAAGTGACGCAGACGCCCGCAATGCAGTTGTGTTCAAGCTGTATGGGCTAACGGAGCAAGAGCGAATAGCAGTAACCGGCTCTGAGGAGTGAGCACGTGGCACTAGATCTGGCGAACTTCGAGGAGAAAGCCCAAAGCGCGATCAGGGCTTTCTGGAGCACGCGGGAAGAAGCCAAGCAGAAGCAGTTGGAATCCGGAAAACAAGACCAGGGTGAACGCGCCGGTGTCACCGCGGGCAAGAATATGGACGCCTTTGTCCAACTTGCGGTCGATGTGATCCGGGGCAACGGGCTCACCGCTGCCGAGATTATGCTGAACAAAAGCGTTCTGACTTTGCCCGGCTTTTTCCGACCGACCAAGCAATGGGATCTCCTGGTCGTCCGGGAAAGGCGCCTGGTCGCGGCGATCGAATTCAAGAGCCAGGTCGGACCATCGTTCGGAAACAATGCAAATAACCGAGTCGAAGAGGCGCTTGGTACCGCCGTTGACCTATGGACCGCTTACCGAGACGGTGCGTTTGGCGAGGTCCCGAGACCATTTGTCGGCTTTTTCTTCGTGCTGGAAGACGCGCCGGAGGCTCGTGTGCCGGTGCGAGACCAATCACCCCACTTTCCCATATTCCCGGAATTTGTGAACGCATCTTATGCAGACCGGTACAACATTCTCTGCAAGAAACTGGTTCAGGAAAACCTGTACACCTCGGCAGCGCTCCTGCTGACATCCAGATCAGGTGCCACATCGGGGGCGTACACCGAGTTGAGCCAACTAACGGGGCTCAGGACGTTTGTCACCAGTCTGGCCGGTCATATCGCAGCCGAGGCAGAAAGAGGCTAAACGAGCGGGGCATGCTGCGGGGTCGTCAACGGGCGCATCGACTGGAACACGCCCGCGCCCGGCAAGATTGCAGCGGGTAAAGGGCCGACGATGGCAGTAATACTTCTTCAGCCGTTTTCAAGAAAACCGGGAAATCGATAGAAAAGATTAGGAAACGATGTTTCACGATCGTAATCCATGCCGCACGCCGGGGGATCGAGGTAGAGTCAGGGTGGCCTCGCACGGGTGGCGGTGAGCCGTGAAAAACAGGCCGGGGGCGGGTTGAGCGGGCACGCGACGCAAATCATCTTGGGATTTTGGGGAACTTTGTGGCACGATCGATAATGATCGGAAACAACAGAAATCCACGCATCAGAATAGAAATCAACGGTACACGACAAATAACGCCGGCGCAAAACAGAAAACGCTGGCGCACACCAGAACAGCACGGGGCACGCTGGGAAAAGGAAGATCAGGTGGCTGAAAACGGACAAAACGATGGCGCCGGCAACTCAAGTAAGTTGTCGGCGCCGATTCATTCATAACACATCAAGCAGGAACCGGTCTGGCTGGAGTTACGTCCAATATTCGATCCGACTCGGCAACCAGCCTTTTGCTGAGACGCTTGGCAGGGTGGTCTGACGGAACTGCTCCAAGTGCTGGTCATGGGCGACCACGAATAATCTGCTTCACCTCAGGCAGCAGCCAAACTCCAGAACACTTACGCGACCAACGGGTTATGGTAGGTCGTCTAACCTGGTGAATGGAGAGCGACGTCCGCCAAGGAAGGAAGAATTTGCATGTTCCGTACACACACGATGGTTGGATTGCTGCTGTCAATTCTCCTCACCGTTGGGTGCAGTAATACACCTGGTCCATCCGAAACTGTCGGTCCATCGCCCGAGAAAGCGAGCAGTCCGGAAGTGACCACCCCCCCGACGGTGACAGTGGGATTTCGGCGCGGAGACAGCGGCGCACTCACCTACGTGGAAGGTACGGAACTCCTGATCTCCCCCGGACCGCTTACCCTGGAGTTCTTCTTCGACCAGCCCATGGCGCCGGACAGCCTTTGGCAGGTAATGGGCGCCGGCTATCAGGCCATCCGGATTCCTGTACCCGGTAAGACCCACTGCGAGTGGCTGACCGATCGCCACGCCCGCTGTGGGCTGCCGCAGGTACCCCGCCGGCTGGACCTGGCCCTTGGCGATTTCCGGGCAATTACCGGACTGCTGCCGGCTCCTCGCTCGCTGGTGGTGCGGAACAACGATCCCGAGCCATACCTGGAACGGGTCAACCTGACCGCGGGAACCCGCGTTCGCGTGATGACGCTCCCCGCGGAGATTATTGAGGCGCACCTGTCGCCCGATGGCAAGCGGATTGCCACGCTATCGTGGGAACGGCGCGTCGATCGGAGCGACAACTGGTGGCCCTCCGCGGTGACCGTTGCCGACCCGTCCGCCCGAACGCTGACCCGCGTGGAGATGGACGGCCACCAGGTCCGCTGGCAGGATTCCAACACGCTGATCAATATCGGTACGGGGCTATGGGGGCGGGAAGAAGGCTGGCAATCCTGGGATGCGGCTGTCGGTGGAAAGCCTGCCGATCATAACGGCCTGCTGTTTCCCTGCTCCGTCAGCCCTGACGGACGTGTTGCCGCCTGGCTGGACAGGCGCAAGGCAATGGCGGGCGGCGATGAGGGTCGCCTTCCCGCCCACCTGGTCGTCCTCAACCTGGAGACAGGTGAACACCAGGTGGTGGAGGACTTCATCTCCGACTGGTGGATTGCCAAGGGCGGCGACTTCACCCAATGGGTAGCCTGGAGCCCCGGCGGTCAGGCCATTGCCGCCCTGGACCCGGTGGAGCGGTATGGCCGCAGCGACCTGGTCATCTATGACCGAAAGACAGGCACTCGGCGGGTCGTGCTTGCGGCGGTCAACGTCGGGCCGTGGGGCTATCGCCTGGCCTGGAGTCCGGATGGCACGAAGCTGCTGGCAACTTCGGACGGCCACCTGGCCAAGGTGATTCCGCTGGACGGCACGCCCCAGATACAACTGCCCGAGTGGGGCACAAACCTTGCCTTTTGGGACGGCACGGGACAGCGGATTCTCTCGGCCACCGCCCAGTGGGCGGGCGTCTACGTCTTCGACGTTACCACACGCACCCGTACCGATTTGGGAGATGGTCTTCCCGTGGGCTGGGACGGCGATGCGGTCTACATCATCCGATGGGGGACCAGCGACCAACGCTACTGGTCTTCAGGGCCGTGACTCATTCGGGTGAGGCTCGGATTGACCGAAATCCGTTGCCCTGCTGCTTGAACCAGAGTCCTGGAAGCTCGTGATCCCGCTGAAAACGTGGAGAGGCAGCGCTGCAAGCCGCTGCCTCCCCGATGTTGAATCATCGCCGAACCGGATTTCGTTACAGGGCCTTGGCAAGCCGGGTCAAGATCGCCGCCTGATCCGGTGTCAACGCCTTGCCGCTCTGTGCCTGGACCTGATTTACGTAAGCGCCGATCTGGCCGGCCTTGCTCTTGGCATCCCCCCGGGCGATCGACGCCTGGGCGGCATCGAGCTTGGCGCACAGGGCTTTGGCGATGCCATCGTTGCCGACAAACTGCCGGGTAAGGCTGCAGAGGCTGTCAGCGGTGACTGCCACCGTGAGGGTGGCGGTGCCGTTGCCCACGTTGCCGGCCTTGTCAGTGGCGCCGGCGCTGAACGAGCTGCCGCCCAGTGCGAAGCTGTAGGCCGGACCCGAAATCGGCTGGCAGGTGTCCGCAGCGACGCCAGACAGGGTGTCCGTGGCCGAGCAGGCGATGCTGACCTGCTGGGCCACCGTGTAGGTGCCGGCGTTGCCCGTGAAGGAGACAACGGGAGCGGTCATGTCGATGTTGATGCCGCTGACCGTGACGCTGGCGGTGTTGCCGGCGTTGTCCACGGCGGTGCCGGCGACCGACTGGTTCGCCCCTTCGGTACTCACCGTGATCGGGCCCTGGCAGGACTGCACACCCGAGGTGGCGTCAGCGCAGGTGAAGGTGACTGTCACGGGCTGGTTGGTCCAAGCGGTGGTGCCGGCGCTGCCGCTAATGGTGGGGAGCGTCTTGTCGACCTGCACCGTCACGGTCTGGTGCGCTTCCACGTTGCCCGCCTGGTCCACGCTCCAGAAGACGAGGGTGTGGGTGCCGTCGGTGCTGATCAGCACACTCGTACCTTGCACCGCCGGGGCGCTGTCCAGCACCCAGTAGGTAGCCGCGACGCCGGAAACGTCATCGGTGGCGGACAGGGTGACCGTCACGTCGTGGTTCTGCCAGCCGGTCGGTGCCGCAGGCGTGGTCACCGGCGGCGTCGTGTCCACCGGAATCAGCGGCGTCAGCAGCTTCAGCTTGAGCGGACCGGTCGGACCCGCCCAGCCGCACCAGCCGCCACCGGTCATGTTGACGACCTGGCGGCCGGGGTCCATGGAGACGCTGCCGTTCGCGGCCCAACCGCCTACGGCAAAGACCACGCCGTCGTCGAAGGCAAAGTCGGTGCCGATCAGATCCACGTTGGCTCTGCCCCGGGCTGAACCCAGGTTGTAGCAGTCGGAAGCCACGGCGTAGTCCGCCGTCCTCGGCGTCGGCTTGAAGTTCGGGTTCTGGGGATCGTTCCCGTTGGCACCGATGGAGGTCAGGTCGGCAAAGGTGATGTCCTTCTGATCTACCACCAGCGTCACCGGGTCGATGCGAACCTTGCGGTAGTTGGTCAGAGCATCGTGCCCAAAAATGAGGTAGCTACGCGTGTAGTACACCACGTGAGCACCGGGGGAGAAGGAGTAGTTAAAGTTGCCGCCGGTGTTGACCAGGGAGATGTACTCCTTGGGCGAGCCGGCCATGTCGGCGCAGTAAATGCGTGCGGTGCGACCCTGCAGTGCGAGCGTGTACACGCCGTCGGCCGCCGCCGGATTTTGCTGGCGGACCTCGGCACACGACTGCGGAAGCGTGCCGGCAGCTGCGAAACCAGGGACGGTCACCAGCGATGCGAGGATAAGTGCCACCAAAGTAAGTACCAGGGTCCGGCGAGACGAAAACGACTGTCTACCCTGCAAGCCAAGTCTCGGCATGAAAGAACCTCCCCCAAAATGTGGATCGCCATGGCATAACAAAACAATATAGCATGGTCAGATACCCATCTATGGAGAGAACTACTCAACCATAATACAATTCAATATTCTGTGAATTATACCTGCAAACAACCGCTCTCCCGGGCAAAACGGACGAGGCTCAGGCGATTCCGCACACCGTGCCGGGTGTACATGCGGTCGAGGTGGTTCGCGACCGTACGGGGGCTGAGTACCAGGCCAGCCGCAATCTCGGCGCTGGTCAGACCCTCGTCCAGCAGGCGGATGATCTCCAGTTCCCGCGCACTGAAAAGTGCGTTTGGCTTAGGTTTGGACCCCCGGCTAGAGGGAGCTTGGCCGGCCTGCCAACGGCGTACCCGATCGACCCAGGCGTTTGCCCCCAGCCGGGCGAAGGACTGCAGGCTCTGGCGCCCAAGGTCCGCCGCGCTCCGGCGGTCGGTAGCCGCCAACAGTTGGGCCTGTTCAAAGCGGGCGCGCCCAGCTTCGAAGGGCATGGCCAGCCGCTCGAACTGGTCGGCCGCCGTGGCAAAGCTGGCCGCGGCAGCGGCAGCGTCACCGGCGGTCCGGTCGGCAAGCCCCGTTGCCCAGGTGCCCAGCGCGGCGACCAGCGGCAGGTTCATTTGGCCCATCGCCGTCAGAATGCCGGCCTGATTGCGGACGGCCTCCACATCGCCCAGCAGCGCCAGGGCCTCTGCCAGCAAGGCGATGCCAAGGGGGGCCATCAACCAGGAGTACAGGCGTGCAGCCGCCTCCGCCGCGCGTTGATATTCGCCGTCTTCCAAGGCGAGCAGCGCCAGGGCGTATTCGTAATCGGTGATGAAGGGCCGCGGGCAGAGACTCGCCTCATCAAGGCAAGCCCGGGCCTCCGCCAGGTCGCCTCGCCGGATCAAAACCACGGCGCGGGTGCCCAGGTTCACCCGAGGCACGCCCTGCATGAAGGGCTCCAGCGGCCCGCTCTCGTCGCTGACTTGCAGTGCCGCCTCCCAATGACCGCCGAGGGTTTCCGCCAAGGCGAGCGTGGGACACATGGCGTGCTCGGTTACCAGCCGGTACCCGCGCGGAATGCGCGAGAGCGTGGCGCGCAGCTCCGCAGCGGCCGGTTGGTGGTCACCCCGGAGCATGAGGGTATGGGCATGGTCGAGGGCCGCGAGCATGACCAGGTTCGGGTCCCCGGACAGCCAGGCCTCCTGCAGACAGGTCTGGGCCACGAACTGGGCGGTCTCCACCCGGCCGGAGAGCAACGTCACCCACATGTGCGCGTGCAGGTGCCAGGCACGGGCCGCCGGCGTGTTCAGCAGCTCGGCGACCCGGGCCAGGTCGGCGGCATCCTGTGGGATCGCCGCAATATCACCCCGCAGCAAGTGCACATTGAACCGCAAGCCATAGAGGTCAGCCAATTCCGGGCTTCCGCTGTCGGGGGCGAACTGCGCAAAGCCGCTGCGCACATGGGATTCCGTGGCGTCCAGGTCGCTGCGCATGATTTCGATGTAGGCGGCGTGAATGTGCATGGAACCGGTGCCGTAAGCATCGCCCCGCTCCGCACAGTCCAATAGCGCTGCGTGCAGGCATTCGCGGGCCTCGGCGATCTCACCGCCCAGGGCCAGGGCCTGTCCCAGCCCTAGCAAGACTGTGGGTAGCCGTTCGGGCAGCAGCCCGCCGCGCACGAGCAGCAAAGCCACCCGATAGTGATGGAGCCCATCGGGGCCGCCGGCCAGGAGGGCGTCCTTCGCAGCGCTCAGGATGACCTCGAGGGCGCGCGCTGGGTCAGGTGCGCCGCCTGATCCCTCATACTGGCGCGCCAGGCGCTCCAGCGGGAGGGGCGTAACGGTCTCAAGGGCCTCAGCGACCTGCGCGTGGGTTTGCCGCCGCACCAGGGACGGCAACTCCGCGTACAGCACTTCCTGGAAGAACGGATGGCTCAAGCTAATCTGAACAGAGACGTCCCCCGCCCGCTCCTCGGCGCTGACCAGGCCGGCTTTCTGCAGGGAGGCCAGGGCGGCCAGCAGCCCCGCAGGATCCCGCCGCATGGCCCGGGCAAGCTCTCTTTGCTCGGCCCGACCGTCCATTACGGCGAGGAAATCGAGGATCTGTCGCTCCTGGGGACCCACCGGAACCAGACGCTCCAGGACCGTCTCCCGGGCGGCCGGCGACGAGTGGTGGGCGGCGGCCGGACTCAGGCCCACCGCCCCGCCTGCCCGGGTGAGCAGCCCCTCAGCCTGTAGGGCGTCCAGCAGGGAACAAATGATCAGCGGGGTGCCCACGGCCCGGGCTTCCAGGTGATCCAGGAGCGTGCGCGCCGGGCGGGCGTCCAGCCGCTGGGTTGTCAGGAGCGCCACATCCGTCGGCGAGAGCCGCTGGAGCTGCACCTCCTCGGACAGGCCATGGCGTGCCAGGGTGAGCAGCGGCACACGGAGGTGGCGGAGAACATCAGCCTCGTCGTTGCGGTACGTGGCCAGCAGCAGAACTCGCTGGTTGCGGATGTTGCGCCCAAGGTAATAGAACACCTCGACCGATGCCGGGTCGGCCAGGTGAATGTCGTCGATGCACCAGACCAGGGGCCGCTCCCGGGCGATCCGCTCAGTTAGCCGGGCCAGGTCTTCCAACAAGTGCACCTGATGAAGCGCCGGCGGTGGTCCACTTTCGGACCGGGAGAGCCCGCCGATCAACCTGGTCAGGTGCGGCAGGCCGTCCGTCAGTTCGGCCTGCTGCGGCGCCTTGAGTTGGCGCAGGTACGGCCCCAGGGAGTTGATGATGACCCCATACGGGAGATGGTCATCCTGCGGGTATGCGTGACCGTCCAGTACCAGGTGGCCGCGGCTCTGTGCCACGGTCATGAGTTCATGCGCCATGCGACTCCGGCCCATGCCCATGGCACCGGCCAATAGGACGGTCCGGCCGGACCCGCGGACGGCGCGATCGAGCGCCACGGTCAGTCGCTGCAGTTCGGTGGCCCGGCCGATCAGAGGCGTCGGTTTCTGCTGTGGTGGGGTCTGGCGAAGGATGCGGACGATGGATCGACCCCCTTTGCCGGAAGGCCTGCTGCCCACAACCTTACGAGGACCGTGGTTGCCCGGCGTGAGACCTCCCATACATTTCAATTCATCATATCGCATTTGCTGAGATTATGCGTTTTTCAGGAAAACAAAATAACGCCCTCGGGCCGGCATAGGCCAGCCTGAGGGCGTTACCACCCCAGCAGCATGTCATGCGCTGCTGGGGTTGGAGGAGCATTCTACAGCTCCTTCACCCCCACCGCTGCGACCTCCATATCCCCCTCCAGCAACTGGGACACGACCCGGCAGCCCAGGGTCCTGAGCATCATCTCCAGTAGAAGCCGGGGATAGGGGCGCTCATGGGTGACGTCCAACCAGAACGTCTCCTGAACCACGGGATTGCCGATGTTGGGCGTCAGAATAATCACGCGGCCGCCCGGCTTCAAGACGTCCACACACCGGCGCAGTAGCGCGACCGCTTCCTGCGGGCGCAGGTGTTCGATGACGTGACCCAGCATGACGCCGTCAACCAGGCCCTCCTGGGGCGACCGGTCTTCGAAGTACTGCTCAAAGGACCCGCAAAAGACAGACAACCCCTTTTGCGTGGCTGCGGCGGCCCTTTCCGGGTCAATCTCCACGCCTATGGCGTCGCCGCCGGCATTGCGAAGCAGCTCCATGAAATACCCGTCGCCGCACCCGAGGTCCAGGACCCGTTCGCCCGGCTGGAACTGGGCAAGCCACCGTCGCCGGCGCCGAATCAGCACCTCGGCGTCGCCCTCAAAGGCGTGGGCGATGCGTGTGAACAGCCGCTCGGTCGCGGGCAGTACGTGCGTCCTCTCTGTGGTCACTCGGACAGCCTCCTTTGTGAGACCCGGTGAACGGGCGCAGCCGATGATCGGCCCGGACCGGCGACAACAACATATTCCGCATGCTGACGGGTTGACGACTGCCGAAGCTCATGCAGGGCCTCCTCCGCAATGCGGAACCCGGCATCATCCGTTCGGATGACATTTCGCACCGCTGGGCCGCTGTTCAAATCCGGTGGGCCGAAATCAGTGGCGCAGAGTACGGTGGGACCTATATGTTTACATATAGATCTTATCGTTGGCAAAACAGGAGGCCAATCCAGTGAAGAGACGAACCTTGCTGCGCTCCCTGCTCTCCGTCGCCATGATCTCGGCCCTGCTTCTGGCCGGTTGCACACCCAAGTTGGAGGAGACCAAACCCGCCCCGGCCAAGGCCGGAGAAACCAACAAGGAGCCCATCAAGATCGGCATCACCATCTCGCTCTCCGGTGGTACCGCCGACATGGGCGAGGCCGAAAAGGATGGCGCCGAACTGGCGGTCAAGGAGATCAACGCCGCCGGCGGCGTGTTGAGCCGTCCGCTCCAACTGGTCACCTACGACGATGAGACCAAGCCCGAAAAGGGCCAGGAGAACGTGAAGCGCCTGATCGACCAGGACAAAGTGGTTGCCATCCTCGGGCCGGCCAACGCCGGCGTCGGCGTGGCCCAGGCCGACATCATCCAGCAGAGCCAGGTGTTGATGCTGGTCACCGCCTCTGCCGGCACCGTGGTCACCCAGAAATACAAGGACCAGGATCAGAACTACATCCTCCGGGCCTCCATGGTCGACTCTGCCCAGGCGCCCACCCTGGTCGACTTCCTGGTGAAGAACAAGGGCGCCAAGAAGATTGCCGTCTTGCACGACACCACCGCTTACGGCGTCTCCGGCAAGACCGACATCATCGCCCGGCTGAAGAACAAGTGGAACCTGGATCCGGTGGCGGTCGAGTCCTTCAAGGTCGGCGACACTGACCTCTCCGCCCAGGTGGCCAAGGCCAAGTCGGCCGGCGCCGAAGCGCTCGCCGTCTACGCCCTCGCCCCGGAGCTGGCCCAGGTCATGAAGGCGCTGCAGCGGGCCGACTGGAAGGTCCCGATGGCCGCCGGCTGGACCGCCTCGGGCGAGTTGTTCCACAAGCTGGCCGCCGACCTGGCGAACAGTGGCGTCTACACCGTCATGTCGGTCCACCCGTCCAAGTCCGAGAAGTACAAGGACTTCGACGCGAAGATGCAGAAGGCGTACGGCCGCAACAACTTCGCCCCGGTGGCCGCTCAGAGCTACGACGGCATCTACATGCTGAAGATGGCCATCGAGAAGGCCGGTTCCGTCGATCCCAAGGCGATCCGTGACGGCATTGAGAAGCTGGACGGCTTCAACGGCGTGTCGGCGATTCCGGCCAAGCCGTTCGTCAAGGGCAAGCCCGAGGCGCTGGGCTTCAAGCAGATGTTCATCGGCACCTGGGTAAAGGACAAGCTGGAGCCCGTGCCCGACACCACCATCAACGAGTAACCCGAACCGGGGCCGGGCCGCAGGTCCGGCCCCTTCTTCCTATCAGGAGGTAGAACTGTGCTACAGGCGATCGTCTCCGGTCTCGTCATGGGCTCCATCTACGCCCTGATCGCCCAGGGGTACTACATTACCAGCATTACCACCGGCCGGATCAACTTCGGCCAGGGCGACTTTCTGATGATGGGCTCCATGGCGGGCCTGTTCTTCCTGACCGGCAAGCTGCCCGGCCTGCGGGTGGCGACTGGCTTGCAGCTTCCGTACTGGGCGGCGATCCTGCTGGCACTGGTGGTAGTCGGCTTCCTGGGTCTGGTGCTGGAGCGGGTGGCAGTGCGGCCCTTGCGGAAGTATCTGGCCGTCGGTGCGATCATGGGCACCATCGCCGTGGCGATCATGCTGCGGAACATTGCGATTCTGCTCTATGGCCGGGACGTGCTGCCGGTCCCCTCGCCCTTCGGTTCCCGGTACCTCCATTTCGCCGGTATTGGCATCACCGCCCATGAGATCTTTGTGATCATTGTCTCCCTGCTGGCCATGAGCCTGGTCTACCTCTTTCTGAAGCGGACGATCCTCGGCAAGGCCTTCATGGCCGTGGCCCACAACCAGGATGCGGCCGCCCTGATGGGCATTGATGTCGACCGGATGACCTCCCTGGCCTTCATTCTGGCCTCTGTCCTGGCCGGGCTGGGCGGGATGCTGGTCGCCCCCATCACCTTCGCGTCCGCTTATCTGGGCGCCATCCTGGGGCTGAAGGCGTTCGCGGCGGCCATCGTCGGCGGGCTGGAAGATCCGCTGGGGATCCTGGTGGGCGGCATGCTGCTGGGGATCGCCGAGCAGGTCTTCGGGCGCTGGAACTCCGCTGCGCAGGATGGGGCGGCATTCGTCCTGATTCTGCTGATCCTGGCGTTCCGGCCGACCGGCCTGTTCGGCCGAGCTCTGAAGGAGAAGGTGTAAGCCATGAAACGGAAGGCGCTCTCCTTTGTGCTCCGGGTCGGCATCCCGGCGGCCGTGATCTACCTGCTCCCGTTCGTTTACCCCAACAAATTCTTCATCGACGTGCTGCAGCAGGTGGGCTACACCTGGATCCTGGTGGCCGGCCTCAACTTGCTGGTGGGCTACAGCGGTCAGATCTCCCTCGGACAGGTCGGCTTCTTCGGCCTGGGCGCCTACGGTTCGGCCCTGGTGGCGAAACACTTCCACGTGCCGGTGCCGCTCGCGATGCTGACCGGCGTGGCGCTTTCCGCGGCCTTCGGCTTCGTGGTGGGGCTCCTGGCCCTGCGGGTGCGGGGGCTGTACCTCGCGATGGTCACGATTGCCACCGGGTCGCTGGTAGAGATTCTCGCCAACCGCTGGACCAGCCTGACCGGCGGCCCCATGGGCATCGCCGATGTGCCGCGGCTCACGGTCGGCGGTGCGAAACTCGGTCCGGTGGAGTACTACTGGCTGATCGCTTTCACCGGGCTCCTGGTCACCCTGGGCCTCTATAACCTGGTCCGCTCCCGGTTCGGCCGGACCTGGCTGGCGGTCAAGAACTCGGAGATCGCCGCTCGGGCGCTGGGCATCGATGTCCTCAAGTGGAAGGTCGGCGCATTCGTGTTGAACGCCACTCTGGGTGGCCTGGCCGGCGCCTTCTTCGCCCATCAGAACAGCCTCTTCACCTCCGACACGTTCACCTACGATGTCTCGGTCCGCTCGCTGGTGGCGGTGATCATCGGCGGCACCGGCACCATGATCGGCCCGGTGATCGGCTCGGCGCTGGTGATCGGCCTGCCGACCTTCTTCCGGCAACTCTACGACTACTATCTGCTGCTCTTCGGCGGCATCCTGCTGCTGACGCTGCTGCTCCTGCCCGACGGCATCGGCGGCGCTGTGGCCCGGCTCTGGAAGTCGTTCCGGGGCAAGGCTCGCACGGCACAGCTGGACCGCCCGGAAGGGTCGCAGGCACCGCTGCCGGATTTCCTGCGCCGCACGGACGGCCCGCCGGTCCGGCTGGAGGGGCTGAGCATGTTCTTCCAGGGCGTCAAGGCTGTCAACAACCTGACCATGACCATCGCCCCCGGCGAGGTGCACGGGCTGATCGGCCCCAACGGTTCGGGCAAGTCCACCACCATCAACGTGATCACCGGCATCTATACGGCCACCGCCGGCCAGGTGAGCCTGGGCGACGAGACGGTCACCAGCCGGGCGCCTGACCAACTGGCCCGGCTAGGCATGACCCGCACGTTCCAGAACATCCAGCTCTTCACCGACCTGACGGTCCTGGACAACGTGTTGGTCGGCTTCCATCGCCACATGTCGGCGGGCTACATTGCCCATTTGCTCCGGCTGCCATCTGCCCTGCGGGAGGAGGCGGCCTTCCGGGAACGGGCCATGGCGATTCTGCAGTTCGTGGGCATCGATCACCTGGCCGGCGAAGAGGCCAAAAACCTGTCATATGGGCAGCAGCGGCTGGTGGAGATCGCCCGGGCACTGGCGACTGAACCCCGGGTGCTGATGCTGGACGAGCCGGCCGCCGGCCTCAATAACGTGGAGGTCCACCGGATGACGGCCCTGATCCGGGAGATCGCCCGCGGCGGCATCACGCTGCTGATCGTGGAGCACCACATGGAGATGGTGATGGAGCTATGCGACGCCATCACCGTGCTCAACTTCGGCGAGAAGATCGCCGAAGGCAACGCCCTGCAGGTCAAGTCCAATCCCAAGGTGATCGAAGCCTACCTGGGCGGCGATGACGTGATCTCCTTGCTGAACGGGGAGGTGGCCCGGCATGTTGGCGATTGAGAACCTGGTAGTCGACTACGGCAAGGCCCGCGCCCTGCACGGTGTCAGCCTGACCGTCAGGCAGGGCGAAGTGGTGGCCCTGATCGGCCGGAACGGGGCCGGCAAGACCACGCTCCTGCGGGCGGTGACCGGACTGGTCCCCGCCACCGCCGGCAAGGTGACGGTAGCCGGCACCATGGCGACGGGGCTGAAGCCCAACCGGATCACGGCGCTGGGCGTGGCCCATGTGCCACAGGGGCGCCAGGTCTTTGCGGACCAGAGCGTGGCGGATAACCTCCGGCTGGGGGCCTATCTGGTGTACCGGGATAGCAAGCGGGTGCAGCAGAATCTGGAGCGGGAATACCGGCGGTTTCCCCGCCTGCGGGAGCGGAAGGAGCAGATGGCCGGCACGCTCTCCGGCGGCGAGCAGCAGATGCTGGCCATCTCCCGGGCGCTGATGAGCGACCCGAAGCTGGTGGTGATGGATGAGCCCTCCATGGGCCTGGCGCCGGTGATCGTCATGGATGTCCTCAAGGCGATCAAGGAGATCAACCAGTCGGGCACCACGGTCCTCCTGGTGGAGCAACTGGCGGCGGCGGCGCTCTCGATCGCCGACCGGGGCTATGTCCTGCAGAACGGGCAGATTCAGTTGGAGGACACGGGGAAAAAGCTCCTGCAGAATCCGGACTTGATCCGGAGCTATCTGGGCTGAATTCCCAGACGTGAAGGCCGGAGCGAGCGCATCGCTCCGGCCTTCGGCCATTCCGGCGGTCCGCGCGCTCTTGGCGGCGTTCTGATTTATGATATGCTAGAAACAATCGTCCGCGACGGATCAAGGGGGACTGCCAGTGGCCGGGCTTTTTTCCGATCTGGCGAAAGAGATCGCCGTCTTCGTCGTGCTCGCCTTCATCATCGGGCGGACCGGCCTGTTTACGACTTTCTTTGCCCGGCCCCGGGGCTGGCGGGAGCGGCTGCTGCTCGCTCTTGGCGCAGGCCTCCTGGGCATCGCGGGGAGCTACTGGGGGATTCCCATCCAGGGCGCTCTGGCCAACGCCCGGGTCATCGGGCCCATGGTGGCGGGCCTGTACGGCGGGCCCGTGGCCGGCGTGGCCGCCGGGCTCGTGGCCGGGCTGCACCGCACCTACCTGGGCGGCTTCACCGCCGTGGCCTGCGGTATCTCCACCGTTTCGGAAGGGGCGCTGGCGGGTTTCGTGCACCGTCGGTGGGGCGCCAAGCCGCTCTCCGCGGTTGCGGCCTTCGGCGCCACGGCGGCGGCCGAACTGCTGCAGATGACCATCATTCTGTTGGTGGCCCGGCCGTGGTCGGATGCCGTCTCCCTGGTGAAGATTATCGGCCTGCCGATGACTCTGGCCAACGCCGCGGGGGTCGGGCTGATGGTGTTGATCATCGGCGATGCCCAGGCCCAGCGGGACCGGATTGCCGCCACGCAGGCCCATCAGACGCTGCAGATCGCAGGGCGGACGCTGCCCCACCTCCGGGAAGGCCTCACCGGGGAGAGCGCCCTGGCCGCGGCCCGCATCATCCTGGACGGCACCAGGCTGGATGCAGTCTCAATCACCGATCGGGGGCGGATTCTGGCCTTCGTTGGCTCCGGGTCGGACCATCATCATGCGGGGATCCCCCCGCTGACCCAGGCGGTGTGGGATGGCCTGGCGGACGGCACGTCGCGGCAGGTCAACACGCCTGCCCAGGTGGGGTGTTCCCACCCGGGCTGTCCGCTTTCCGCCGGCGTGATCGTGCCGCTGCGGGACGGCGACCAGGTGGTCGGCACCCTTAACCTCCTTCAGAAGCGGCCGGGACCGGTCAGCCAGGTCACCGTGGAACTGGGCGTGGGCCTGGGGCAACTGCTCTCCAACCAGATCGAGATCTCCCGGGTCCAGGCGATGTCCCGCCTGGTGGCCCAGGCCGAACTGCGGGCATTGCACGCCCAGATGAATCCGCACTTTCTGTTCAACGCCCTCAACACCATCGCGGCGGTGTGCCGCCGGGACCCGGACAAGGCCAGGGATCTGTTGGTATTACTCTCCCAGTACCTGCGTGCCAGCCTCCAGGCCGGCGACGGCCTCATCGCCCTGGGCCGGGAACTGGAATTTGTCGAGGCCTACCTGACCATTGAAAAAGTCCGCTACGGCGACCGCCTTCAGGTCGAGACCGACGTGCCGGCGGAACTGCTGGGGCTGCGGGTCCCGATCCTCTCCCTGCAGCCGCTGGTGGAGAACAGCGTGCGCCACGGCCTCATGCCCCGGGCCGCCGGCGGCACCGTCCGCATCCGGGCCCAGCGCGAAGGGTCGCACCTGGTGCTGCGGGTGGAGGACGACGGCGTGGGCATCCGGGCGGGGGGGCAGGGGGAGCCGGGCGGCAACGGCGTGGGCCTGAAGAACGTCCGGGAACGGCTCCGCCACCTGTACGGGACCGACGGCCAGCTAAGCCTGAGCAGCCGGCCCGCCGGCGGGACCGTGGCCGAGCTCCGGCTGCCGGCGCAGGAGGCTGAGGCCCCGGCCCCGCAGGCAGGGGTGGTGCGCGCATGATCACCGCCATCGTGGTGGACGACGAGCCCCTGGCCCGGGATGAACTGATCTACTTCCTGCGGAAGACCGAGCGTGTCAACATTCTGGCGGAGGCCGCCACGGGGCCGGAGGCGCTGGCGCTGGTGGAGCAGCACCGGCCGGACGTGGTCTTTCTCGACGTGCAGATGCCGGAAATGAACGGCTTTGAAGTGGCGACCCGGTTGCTGCAGGGCGCGATCCGCCCCGCCGTGATCTTTGCCACTGCCCACGACGAGTACGCCCTGCGCGCCTTTGACGTGCACGCCCTGGACTATTTGCTGAAGCCGTTCGATGGGAACCGGGTGGTCCGGGCGGTGCAGCGGTTGGATGGGCAGGTTCAGGACCGTTCCCGGGCGACCCTGGAGCGGCTGGAGTCCTTCCTGGGAAGGCTGGGCGCGCCCCGGGCCGTGCTGCGGCTGCCGCTGGAGAAAAATGGGCGGACCGTGCTGGTCAGCCCTGCCGATGTACTCTTCGTCTCGTCCGGGGAGACCGGCACGCTGGTGCGGACCGCCGGGGAGGAGTACCGGACCGGGTACTCGCTTCAGGAGCTGGAGGAACGGCTGCGCCCGGAGACGTTCGTCCGGATTCACCGGCAGTATATCGTCAACATGGAGCGGGTGGCCGAGTTCATTCCGTGGCCCGGCGGCACGGCCAGCCTGGTGCTAGATGACCGGGCCCGGACGCAGTTGCCGGTGGCCCGAACCCAGGTGCGACGGGTGAAGGACCTGCTGGGGATGCCGTAGAGCTTCGGGTCCGGTTTCGCAACCATTGCGGTGGCTGTAGAAAGGCGCTGAATACATGAAGGTCATTCTTTTCGGAGCCACAGGGATGGTCGGGCAGGGTGTGTTGCGTGAATGCCTGCTCGATCAAGGTGTGGAAAGCGTTCTGGTGATTGGGCGTGGCGCAACCGGGCAACAGCACGAAAAGCTCCGCGAAATCGTCCACAAGGACTTCATGGATTTCTCGGCCATCGAGAGCCAACTCCCCGGCTATGACGCGTGCTTTTATTGCCTCGGCGTCTCCTCCTCCGGGATGAAGGAACAGGATTATCGGCGTGTCACGCACGACTTCACGCTGGCGGCGGCGCAGGCCCTGGTCAAACGCAACCCGGGCATGACGTTCATCTACGTGTCAGGGGTGGGCACCGACAGTACCGAGCGGGGTCGCTCCATGTGGGCACGCGTGAAGGGCCAAACCGAAAACGCACTGCTCCGGTTGCCCTTCAAAGCCGCCTACATGTTCCGCCCCGGATACATTCAGCCCATGCACGGGGAGGCCTCGAAGACGACGCTCTACCGGACCCTTTATGCCGTGGCGGGGCCGCTCTTTTCGGTGTGGAACGCACTCTTTCCCAAGTACGTGACGACCACTGAGCAGATCGGCCGGGCCATGCTCAAAGTCGTCCGGCAAGGAGCCCCGAAGCCAGTGCTGGAAAGCCCGGACATCAACAAGCTTTGAAGCATCCCGTGTTCCGGAAGCGCTGAAACCCCGCCATCCTTCAACAGGACGGCGGGGTTCTCGCTGCTCATTCGCCGCTGAGTTTGCGCTTCGCCGTGGCGACCCAGCGGGGGGCCGAATCGGTTTTCTGCCGGAGAATCAGGTTCAACTGTGCCGCATGGTGCTGAACGTGGCGCATGTTGTCCAGCAGTAACTCCGCACCGCTGACTTCACCCCATGGGAATACACAGCGCCGACGGGCCTGCTCGTCCGTCAGAGCGGCAATGGTCTCCTGGCACTTCTTGCGTCCATGCTCGAGGTAGGTTTGCAGCTCGGCTTTCGTATACGGCCGTTCGGGAAGCAGCCCCCTCGGGTCCAGCTCGTCAAGTGTGAAAGGCGCCGGGGGAGCGAACCCTTCGAACGAGTCGGACAGGTAATAATCAAGAAAGAAGAGCGTATGAAAGGCGACATACCAGAACTCCGGGCGTTGCGAGCGGTCGCTCCATAGCTCGTCCGGGCAGGCGACCAGGGCATTTTCGAGCATGTCTATAGCGGCCCCGAACTGCTGCCAAATGATTTCTCTCCAGGTAGTGTCCACTTTAATGCCTCCCGCTGAATGCCGCTCCGCTGGGTTTCGGCACCGAAGACGGAAAGCCTTCTCCCCAGTGTTGGTCAGCACGGTGGGTGCGCCCTGGCACCCGAGCGGGGCTATCATCAACTTTTACCACCATGCCGAGGGAGCGCGCTGGGCAAAAATCCACGCTCCCGGCTTAAACCTGCCCTGCAACCTGGGGCAGGCGGCAATATCCAGGCCGAATCCCGCTACAGGCCATCAGTCCACGCCTTTGTTACCCGAAAGCAGGCCTCTCTCTTCCTTGAGCGTCAGTTTTTGCCCGGGGACCCCTACCCGCGGCATGGTCAAAATTGAAATCACCGCCAAGAGTTTCATCAGATCGGGCGAATTACCAAATATTGGGGATGGACCAGGGGGCGGTAACGCATGAAAACCACGATTGTGAAGGTACCGGCGCCCCTGCTGCTCGATCAGCAGCTGACCAATTCGGCCAAACTGCTCTGGATGATCCACCAATTAGACGACCGGCGCGACAATGCCCCCACCGCCCCCGCGCTTCTGGCCCGCTCCGGCCTCGCCCGGCATACGGTCCGGCGGGGACGTGCACGGTTGGAGTCTGCGGGCTGGCTCCAGGCCACCCCGGGTCAGGCTTCTGTGCAAGGCCGGGCTTCTGGGCAGGGCCAGGCCTCTGTGCAGGGCCAGGCTTCTGTCCCCGGCGACCTGCTGCTGAACGGCCGGGTCGGGACTCAAGCCAAGGTGCTCTACGGCACCCTTCAGCTGACACCTGGATTCCAGGGCCGCTCTGGTCAGTTCACCTACGCCGCACTCAGTTCCCTGACCGGTGTGAGTCCGAACACGTTGAAGCAGGCGGTCAGAGCACTTCAGGGCGATGGCTGGCTTCAGATCTCACAAAGGCACCGGTATGACCCCATATACTTCGCTCTCCGCAATCCTGCGGCCGAACTGCGTGAGGGGGCAGTGCTGGAGGCCCGCCGACGCCTGGAAGATGCATCCTTCGTCGGGGAGGCATTGATGCGGGAGTATCTTTCACTGATCGTGGACAGCGACGAATACGAGGACAATTCCACGCCGGGCTTCTTGATTAATCCCTTCACCGGTGAGAACCTGCAGTTCGATCGCTATTATCCCCCGCGGGTTGCGTTCGAGTTCAACGGCCCTCAGCACTATGGCCCGACTGTCCGGTATTCTCGGGAGGCCGAAGCCTGGAAGTAGCAGGGCCGCGATTATATCAAGATCGGGATCTGTGTGACCAGAGGCATCGCCTGGTGGTACTCCACCCCTGGGATCTGACCTTGGCAGGTTTGCGGCAGAAAGTGGACGGTCTGCTCCCGTTCCGCGATCTGGACGGACACGAGCCGCTGGTCGCCTTCCTGGAGGCGGCGAGCCGTGGCTACCGCCGAAACGCCCGGCCGGAGTTCTTTGGCTCCGCCCGACCTGACTCTTCCGGCATCAAGACTTGAGGACGACCGGGCCGCGAATCTCGCCATTCGGGTGGGCCACGGTGTGCACGTTCACATACGTGTTGCCGGCAAGCATCTGCTGCGCAAGCACCGAGAGCGGCATGCCGGCCAGCGGCCCGGTTAAATTGGCGGCCGTAAAGGTGGCGTTGGTCAGCGCCGTAGGTGCGCCGATATTCATGGGAGCTGAAGGCCCGAACAGGAACAGCACAATCGGCCCGTTCTGCCCCGGCCGCCCCAGATGAATGTGGGCGACGGTGGTCTGATTGAGATTACTGACCGCCAGCAGAACCCGCAGCGCCGTCAGAGTTGGGTCCAGGCCGAGCCAGGCCAGGCCTGAGCCGGTCGAGACTTCCGGCGGAACTTCCATCGACCCGGAAAGGGTGGCCATGAACTGAAACTGCTGCGGCGCTCCCATTGGGGACGCCTGGATCTGTCCTGCCATGAGAAATCCCCCCGGGTATTCTATGCGCAACCGCGAACCGGTGCGTCCAGCATGTAGTGATCCCGGCGCCAAGTAAGCAAAGAAGGGTCGGCGCCCGCCCGGGCTCCGACCCTTCTTAGTCATGCGCTGCTGGGGTTTCGCGTTTCATTACATCATGCTTACCTGGACGACGAAGCGGCGTAAGTAGCTTATCGCAGGAGCGCCAGACGGAGCGAAGCGACGACCCCTACCAGCATGGCCGTCACCACCCCGAAGACGATCACGGCGCCGGTCAGCTGGAACATTTTGCTCCCCACGCCGTAGACCAGCCCCTCCCGCTTGAACTCCATGGCACAGGCCGTCATGGCGTTGGCAAAGCCGGTGACCGGAACCGAAAGCCCGGCGCCGGCGACCCGCTGGAGCTTATCGAACCAGCCCAAACCCGTAGCCACGGCCGCCAGGAAAATCAGCGTCACTACCGTCGGATCGCCGGCCTTCTTGTGCGACACCCGCATCACCACTTCCCAAAGGTCGGTGAACCCCTCCCCCACCAGGCAGACAAACCCGCCAATGAAGAAGGCGGCAAGTGCGTTGCGCAGTCGGGGCGGCTTCGGCTCGGCTTTGGCCACCTGCTCGCTATACACCATCTGCTGCAACTTCTGGTTTAGCTTGTCCACATGGCGGGTGGCATCTTTGGCCATCGTCTGGTACATCGACTGCGCCTGTTTGTCCTGCGTGCTCGATGCGAAGGTCAGGTAATTGCCTTCAAGTGTTTCCATGGTGGCCAGAGCTTTCTCCAGGTCCTTCTTCTTGATCATGCTGCCGTCCCCCAATCCCGGGCTCGTATTTCGCGGCCCGACGCCGCGCCGCCGGGCGCCCCGTACGCTTGTGGTACGGGGCGCTCCCGTATTCTTTTACTGCTGCTGCTGGTTCAGCGGATTGCTCTCCGTAAGATAGTTCAGGCGCTCCTTGAGTTGGCCGGCATGGCGCTGCATGTCATCGGCCATGCTCTTGAACATCTGCTTCGCACTCTGATCCTGGGTGGCGCCGGCAAACGTCAGGTAGGATCCCTGCGCAGACTCCGCCGCGGCCAGCGCCTTCTGCATATCCTGCTGAACGGTCATGTCCGTCTCCCCTTCGTTCAAAAATCGCTTCGTCCGGCAACGGGCCGCCATTAGTCTGCCAATCGGTCGCACCCCAAGATGCGCTCTTGCCCATAGTCGCAACTGATTGTTCAAACAGCAACTCGGATTCCCGGGCATGTAATTTGCCGGATGGGACCATGCTAAATCATCATGCTGCATGGAGGGGCGAGCCGTGAACCTCGGTTGGGTTGTGGCGATACGCGGCGTGATCAGCTTCATTACTCTGCTGGTCTTCACCAACATCCTGGGCAAGCAGCAGGTCGGGAAGCTGACGTTCTTCGACTTCATCACCGGCATCACCATCGGCGACCTGGCGGCGACACTGACCGTCGACTTCGACTCGCGGGCGTGGCCGCACTTCGTCGGCCTGACAATCTGGACCGGGTTGGCCCTGATTGCCCAGTACGTCGCGCTCAAGAGCCGCTGGTGGGCCAGAATCACGGGCGGCGAACCCGTGATTCTCATTCAGAGCGGCCACATTCTGGAGAAAAACATGGCCCAGTGCCGGTACCGGTTTGACGACCTGCTGATGCAACTCCGGGAGAAGAACGTCTTTGACGTGCAGGAGGTCGAGGCGGCGGTACTGGAGACCAACGGCACGTTGAGCGTCCTGAAACGGTCGCAGTTCCAGCCGGTGACTCCCAATGACCTGCACCTGACCACGCAGTACAAAGGGCTGGGCACCATGCTGATCCACGAAGGTAACGTGTTAGGCGGCGAACTGAAACAGGTCCACCTGACAAAAGAATGGCTCGCGGACGAACTGCACATTCAGGGCATCATGTCCACGAAGGAAGTGGCCCTGGCCATCCTGGGGACCGATGGCAAGCTGTTCGTGGACCTCTATCGGGACCAGGTACCGGACATCCCCGTTGATGATCAACTCCTGTCACATTGAACTGACGTCATATCGAGGCGAAGTCACATCGAGGCGAAGCAAGTTATGTGGGCAAAAGTGGTCAAGTGGGCGGTCTACATCGTGCCGATCGTGGCTTTTGCGGTGCTGCTAAACGCCGGGCAGGTCCTCAAGCGGCCCATGGGGACGCAGGACGACGTGCTGGGCCACCTGCACGCGGTGGAGCAGTCCGTGCTGGCCGAAGATTGGGCGGGCGCCGGCACCGGCTGGGAGCGGACGCAGGCCGCCGTGGATCGCGTCGCTCGCCGCATCCAGATCGATGCTGAAAAAGGCGAAATGCAGGACCTGGCGGAGGAGTTGGCCCGCCTGCGGGGCACCATTCAGGCTCAAGAGCGGGGGCCTGCCCTGGAGCACGTGTCGGTGCTGAAGTCGCTCTTTCATGAGTTGGGGCGCTAAAAAACGGGAGGGGGCCGGGGCTTGATGCCCGGCCCCCTTGATGTTGTCGGCCTTCCGTATGCCCCAGCCGTTCTCAGTGGACTCCCGGAGATGGCTCAGACGATGGGTTTTGCCCCTCGAGATCGATGGGACGTTGCAGGCGGTCCGCGTAGAGGTCGACGAACAGTTCGCCCCGGGTGTTCAGCACGGCGTAGTACACCAATGCCGGATCGTGGATGTCACGCTCCTGCAGGCACCGGCGCAGCCAATCCGCGGTGAGGCCGTTCTCCCGCAGATTCTTCTGGATGATCGTGCCATCCATGATCAGTTCGATGCCCATTCCTTCATAATGAGTGGCCAGGTTCAGGTCCGCCGGCGTGACCGGCCGGTACTGAGATTTCGGCAGCACGCTGAGCTGTCCCCCGGGTTCCAGCACGGCAAATTCCACGTGTGCCATGTCAAAGATGCCGCTCATCCGCAGCTGGGAGTCCAGCTGGTCCATGTTGTACCGCAGGCCCCGCATGTTCTGTTCCAGGATTTTGCCGTTTTGAATCAGCACGGTGGGCTGTCCCTGCAAGACTGCGCGGAAACGCGAGAGCCGCATGGCCAGCCAGCTGGTCAGGATGCCCAGCGCCGTGATCACGACGATGGGCATGGCCACCGGCCAGAACGGTTGATTGTAGTCGTTGGGCAGGTGTCCGACCAGCGAACCGACCGTGACCCCCACGGTGAAATCGAAATAGGTGAGCCGGGCCACAAACTGTTTGTTCAGCAATCGGGTGGCCCCCATCACCAGGATGAAGGCGACGGCGGCGCGCTCCGAAGCAACCAGGATGTCGTGCCATTCCATCCGTGATACTCCTCCGAACGTCTCCGGCGGGATGGGTTGGAGCCCGTGGGCGTTCCACGGGCTCCGGGGTTCTGCTACCGGCCCTTAGTTTGCCGTGACCGACCACCGCTATGTGTCGCTCGGTATCGGGCGTTCCATACTTCGCATTTCAAAATTATCGCGTAGCCTTGCAGGTATAGATCAACATGATTGCGAACATTCTCCCGGCCTATACACTTCTGAGCACCCGGTCTCAATGGCCCGGACTAGAGGGAGGGAGCGCGATGTCGCAAAACGAGCTCAACATGTCCTACCTGCGCAGCCAGGCAGGAAGGGAGCCCGGTGGGGAGTTCCTTGCTTCCCGCCTGTCCCGCAGAGAACTCCTCAAGGCCGGCGGCAGCCTGGTTCTGGCTGTCGCCGGCGCTGGTTCGGCCTTGCCGTCCGTCGGTCAGGCATGGCTCGGACCCGTCGAAGTGGTCCGGGACGGACTGCGGGTCGCGCTCAAAGTGGGAGGCGTGGAGCGCTGGGCCATTGACCCCAGCCGTTTCGGCGGCCGCCCGCGCGTCTCGGTTACGGCGGAAAATGCCGTCATCCATTTCGCCCTCATGGGCGCCACCTACCCGGGCACCACCCTTTCGGCGGACCTGACGGGTGAACTGCGCCCGGTTCGGGGTGTCTGGCGCCTGCAGCTGGCACTGGGCCTCGGCGGCTTTGTCGCCGACATGGCCCTGGCGGATTGGCTGTCCGGCTCGCAGCCGGCCCGCTCCCGAGTCCGACTCGCCCCGCCGGCTACCCCCCTGGGCACCACCGGCGCCCTCCGGCTGGCCGGCTCTGCGGAGGCCACCTTTACGCCCGACTGGCAGTTCAAACTGACGGGACCTGGCGTGGCTCACCTTACCACACCGGACCTGGAGGCGTATGCCGACACCGCCACCCTCACCCTGGTGCCGCAGGAGGCGGCCAGCCTCATGCAGCACCCGGCGTCCCGCCGCTCGCTGATTACCCTGCAGCGACACGGTCGGACCTGGGACGCCTGGGACGGGCTGAAGGCGATTGACGGCGGCCGGCTCGTGACTGAGGGCAACCCCTTTGACCAGATTCGGATCGAGGCCCAGGAGACCCAGAATGGTGCATGGCGCCAGGCCCTGGTGGCCGAAGGGGCCGCCGGGGACGGCGTGTGTGCGGGCTCCCTGGCCTATCTGCTCGGGGAGGACATGTTGCACCCCGACGGGCTCCCGGCTCAGCTGACCCTGCAGAACCCGCGTTTCGCAGTGGCGTTCGATACGGAGCACCGCACCCAGTCCGCCGTGGTCGGCCGGTTCAGCCAGACCCCGGTCTGGGTCTGCACCCGGGGCTTCAGTCTGCAGCTTGGCGACGCCGCCGGCATCCGGCCGTTTGAACTGGTGGCCCGGGAAGGCACTACCGTTCGGCGCAACGTGGCTCCGGCCGTACTGTCGCTCGCTGCAGCCATGCCCGGCGCGATTGTCGAGCCCATCCGGACGGCGGGAGGCGGGGTCATCGACGTGGTCAGCGTCGACGGGATGCCCGTCGATGGCGGCCCCAACCTCGCCGGCGCCACGGTCGGCCCCAGCCTCGCCGGCACCACGATCGCCCCCAACCCCGCCGCCCCCACTAACGGCTCCGGCGACGCCACTATCGACCCCAACCCCGGCGGCGCCACTATCGGCCCCAGCCCCGCCGGCCCCGACCCCGAACTCAACATCATCCTGCCGCCGTTCGCGATGCGGGTTCCTGCTGCCTCCGTCTCGGTCGTACGGCCGGTGGACATGCTCAACCTCGAGATCCGGTTCTTCAACCTGACGCTGACGGCCCGGGCAGACGCACCACCACTCCTGGAGCGGATGGTAACCAAACGGGATGCCTACCTGGTCTACCGCTTCCCGCCCCAGCACATCGCCGAACGGGCCTACCATGATTCCAACGACACGCCGGCCTTCCCGCCTATCCCTTCCCGGGCCGCGGGTCCAAGCTGGCTGGCGTTCAAGTTGCCCCCAGGCGTGAACTCCCTGGACTACACCCTGGAAAGCCTCCTCAATTGGGAGTCCCTGGTCCCCGTCAACATCGCTACCCGGCATGACCCCAGCAACAACGACACCTCTGCCAGTCCGGTGTCGGCGATCGAGGCGCCGTACCGGATGTTCCTGTCACCGAGCCCTGATACATACTGGACCCACAAGATCGATCCCATCACATTCAATAACCGGACGGAGCTGTGGCACACCAGGCTGGCCCACTGGCCCAAAGGGATCTCGGTCTCGGGCGTAATCACCTACCCGTACACCAGCGTGCGGGCCATCTGGTCGCCGGACTACCCCGCTGCGCCCAGTGCCGGCGGCTCGTCCCCTTTCCGATACGCCATGGACGGCCGGCAGCGCTATGAGATTGTGGCGCAGAGCCCCGTCCCGGCGTCCGGCCCTGCCCAGCCGCCCATTCGGGTGGAGAACCTGATGCTGACCGCCCTGGGCGCCTGGATGAAAATCGACGGCAAGTGGAACCCGGGCCCGGGCCTGAATGTGATAGCCTGGCAGCATGAGGCCACGTTTGGGCGGGACCAGTACGTCAAGATCGTGGAGAGGGGCTATCTCTACCCCTTCGGCCATCTGGCGGTGAAGATCACCGAGACCCAGCGGCGCATTGAACCGATCCGGGACACCACCCGAAAGGCGGCCTACCTCCGGCTGCGCGAATACATTTTGGTGGTGGAACGGGAGCGGGTCTACCCCGGACCTGAAGGCGTGGCCGATCCCGAACGGATCAAGCGGAACCGAAACAATCCGCTGCGCAAGGTAACCATGCTCACCAGGACCACCCCGAACCTGGATGATACCCTGAACAAGAGCTACTGGGTACCCAAGCTGAGGAAGGAGCTGGAAGGCCTCGGTTACTGGCCCCGCGTAAACGGCGACTACTTCCCGTTCCACATGATCGGCGAGGACTGGGAGGGGCAGCGGATCGAGTTCGTCGCCCCCGTCGTTTTCGTCATGAACCAGATGGCGACGGTACCGGACGCCACCGTGCAAATGGGCTTCGTCAGGGATGAGTACGCCAAGGTCGATGCCAGGCGCACCGCGAACATGCGGGGGCAGCGCATCGCCTACACCCCCCGGGTCCCGGTGCCCAATCTGCAACCCGGTGAAACGGCCAGTGACACCGTCTTCGAGACCGACTCCCTGCTCTTCACCTCCACGCCGACCGCTGCGGCGGAGGGGGCCATGCCGCCCTTCCTCCCCCTGATGGACAAGGCGTACGTGAATGTACCGGCCCTGACCCACATGACGGGCACATCCGAGCCGCAGTCCATCAAGATGGATGACGCCTGGCTCAAGAACGGCTTCGGGGCCGCGAACCCCGGCATGGTCTTCGCACAGTTCGACCAGAAGCCCGGGGTCGCGTTCGGCGGAGAAAAGTCCGGTGCCGTGATGGCGCCGAACATGGACCTGGCAGGCCTTTCGCGGAGCCACGGCCTGGTGGGCGGCGACACCGGTGCGTTCGCCGGCGGCAAGTTCGATCCCAAGACCTTCTTCGGGGACAAGGCCAGAATTCTGGGCGGTATGGCGCTGTCGTCGATTATCGATCCCGTCGACGACGTCACCGCCGGTGCCGGCGTGGACAAGGCAAAGGTGCCCCGCATCACCTCCCGGCTCACCTACCCGGGCGACGACCATACCCAGCCACCGAACGCCATCGAAACCGACCTGGTCTGGGCGCCGCAGCTCGCCTCCGCCGGCCCCTTCCTCAACTACTTCAACCCCGACCCGGATAAGAACAAATGGGGCCTGCCCGGCACTCTGCCGGCCAGCCTCGCCGTCACGGCCAACACGCACGTGCCGCTCCTGGCCGGCGGTGTAAAGCAAGCCCACGTCAATGGCGACCTGCAGAACTTCTCGGTCGACCTATTCAACTGCATCCAATTAGGCTTCTCCCACCTGACCTTTACCGCCGACTCGGGCCAGAGCCCCAGGACCGACGTCGGCCTGAAGTGGGTCAAGTTCGAGGGTCCCCTCTCCTTCGTGGAAGAGATGCGCAATGTGCTGGGCAACATCTTTGGCAGCGGCTTCAAGCTCGACGTGGAGCCCACGGGCGTCCGGGCCTCTTACTCGGTGGCCCTGCCGAACCTGTCCCTGGGCGTCTTCGCCCTGACGAACTTGGCCATTAGCGCCGGCCTGGAGCTGCCCTTTACCGACAAACCGGCATTGGTCAACTTTTCCTTCTGCACCCGGGAGAACCCGTTCAACCTCTCCGTGTCCGCATTCGGCGGCGGCGGCTTTTTCGGCATCACCGTGGGCATGTCGGGCGTCGAGGTGCTGGAAGCAGCCCTGGAGTTCGGCGCTTCAATCAGCATCGATCTGGGCGTTGCCAGCGGCGGCGTCAGCGTGAAGGCCGGCATTTACTTCAAGTACTCCACGAGCGATCACTCCACGCTGGAGGGCTACCTGAAGATCCATGGCGAGTTGACCGTGCTGGCGATCGCTTCCATCTCCATCACGCTATACCTGTCCTTCACCTATAAGCACCCGGACAAGTGCTGGGGGCAGGCCACCATCACCGTCGAAGTGGAGGTGCTGTTCTTCAGCGGATCGGCGGAGGTGCACGCGGAGCGGCAGTTCTCGGGCAAGGAAGGTGACCCGCCCTTCTCCCAGATGATCACGGCACCCCAGTGGCACGACTATACCGAGGCGTTCGCATAAGGAGGGTACCCGATGAGTTCGCAAAAGATCGTTTGGACGGCGCTGCCGAACGGATACGACGAGACGGGCACTTACCTGAAGCTCTCGGTATTCGTCTCCCCGCGGCTGACGCCGGATTTGGCCGGTGAAAATACCCTGAAGGCCTTCCCCGACTGGGCGGACTGGCCTGCCACGAAGATCTCTTTTAAGTGCGTCTTCGATACCCCGGACGGGGAGCAGGGCCTGACCCCTTCGCCTGACCCGGACAGCCCCACGCCGAATTCCGAGCTGTGGCAGATTCTCTTTCCCCCCAGCACCCCGGTCGATGGCTTCAAATTCAAACCGCTGGACGGTCTGCCGATTCGCTCGTACCACACCATGGGTCTGCACGACTGGCTGAAGGGTCGCTACCAGTTTGCAGCGACGCAAAACCCCACCGATTATCCGCCCATTACGACGCTCACGGGCCCGCTGGCGGACTTGCAGTACCGCGACAAACCCGATGGCCAGATGAAGCAGTCCGTGCTCACGGAGCCGTTCGCGCCGGCAGGCGAGGCGTTCAACGCCCACAAGGACTTCTTCCGCTTCCAGCTTTTCCATACACCCATAAGCAAGAAGCAGATGCCGCTCAAGCTGCCCCACATGGACTTCCACGCCATGGTGGGCGCCTTGGCCCGCTATCCCAACCTGATGCGGCAAATGGGCCTTGTCTATGACCTGCTGGTTCCCCGCGGCGACATCGCCCTGCCCCCTGCCGGCACCATCCGGGTGATCCCGCAGTGGGAGCCCCAGATCAAGACGAACGACGTCCGGCCCATTACGCATTACACGTTTGGGAACGGCAAGGAGCGGCTCTTCCAGGCCCAGCCGCGGCCGAACAACCCGCCGGCGTATGTCGCCGGCATGCTGCCCCTGGGCGATGCCCAGCGCTACGGCGTGACCCAACTCGATGTGGACGGCCTCGCCTTCAAGGCGCTCGATCTGGCCGACAACCTGACCAAGCTGGCCGCGAACCCGTTCAACCAGCCGCTCGCCAACTACTGGCTGCAGCAAAAGCCCGAGCCCGCGGCCGCCCTGCCCTCCGGCAGCAGCACGGGACTCGCGGTGGTGAAGAACTACCGGGCTGCGTTCATCCACACCATGCTGGCGGCCAACACGCTGCACAACGCCTTCGTGGACGGTGGCGTCGGCGATAACATGGATCTGTACCTGGAGGACCTGGTCCGCGGTCATCGCGTGGATGTATGGGACGAAATCAGCCAGGAATGGCATTCGCTCCACAGCCGGGAGGGCTCATACAGCCTGAGGGGCAAGCCGATCGAGGTGAGGCCCGACGAAGGCTGGTCCATGACCGGCACCACATCGCCTATGGATCCGGCGGCGCCCCAGGAACTGCGGTTGTCCGAGATCATCGCCGAGTGGGCCGGCTGGTCGCTCTCGGCCTCCCGCCCGGAGAGCGTGATCGGCACCAAAGATGAGATCCAGGCAGAGCCCGTCCAGCCGGCTGCGCCGGATTTCAAGCTGCAGGTGACCTTCACGGCGGTCAAGCGCAGCCTGCCCCGGCTGCGCTTCGGGCGGCAGTACCGGTTGAAAGTCCGGTCGGTGGACCTGGCGGGCAACGGGCCGGGTCCGTCCGGACGGAATCTGGATCCGCAAGTTCTCTCCCCACACGTTCGCTACCAGCGGTACGAGCCCGTCGCCCAGCCGGTGCTGATCCGCAGGGCCACGTACAAGGACAGCGAGTCGGTGGAGCACCTGGTGGTCCGCACCTGGACCACCCCGCCCCCGGGCACCGCGAGCACCGAGATCGCCGAGCGGCACGTGGCGCCGCCCGGTACCACGGTCCGCACGGCGGAGTTGCACGGCATGCTGGACGGGCCGGGGGGTCCGGACACCTGGCTGCCCGACGCTTACGACCTGCTGACCAGCCGGGAGGGAACGGCGCCCATGGAGGCCCCGGAGAAGCAGTGGAAGCTGAACTACCTGTGCGACCCCGTGGCCCACGGTGCGGCTTTCACCGGCCTGCCCGGGACCGGCAACGTGCGGACCGTCCCCTTCGACAAAACGGCCTGGCCCAAGTATCAGCCCTTCCGCCTGAAGGTGGTGGGCGGCGACGGGGCGCCCGGTCCTGACCCGCTGGACCCCGGGACTTTCAAGGTGGAGTTGCCGAAGGCCGATGTGGCGCGGGTCCGGATCAGCTGCTATCCGACCCAGGCGGAACTGGAAAAACAGATGGGGATCTGGCGGTGGGTGATGGAGAAATTCACCAGCGATCCCGACACCCCGCCCGCCGGCAACCCGAGCTACGACAAGCTGCTCAAGCAGGCCCTGATCGGCCAGCACTGGATGGTGACGCCCTACCGGGAGATTCTGCTGATCCACGCCGTTCAGCAGCCGCTGGTGGCGCCCAAGTTCAAGGGGATGGGCGCCACCCGGACGGCCGGCGCCACCTGGGCCGACATTAGCTACGGCACGCCGCTGCATGGCAAGAGCACCCAGAAGCTGGACGTGACTGCCACCTGGTCCAGCCACATCGACCCGCTCGGGAAGAGCAAGTGGGAGATTGTGGATGGCAGCGCTCACGTCTTCACCAGGCCCATCAACCCCGCCGTCAATGTGCTGGAAGGGATTGGCCGGCATGAGTTCGGCGACACGAAACACCGGCTGGTCAAGTACAAGGGCATCGCGCTGACCCGCTTCCCCGAGTTCTTCCCGAAGTGGACGACACCGTTGACCCGCACCACCGACGAGACCTCCGGGGATTTTGCGCTGCACGTTCCCAGTTCCGCCCGGCCGGACGTCCCGGACGTGCTGTACGTGCTGCCCATTTTCGAGTGGGTGCCGGGGACATCGGGCCAATCCTGGAGCATGACCCGCAAGGGCAATGGACTGCGGATTTACCTGAACCGCCCCTGGTACTCCTCGGGTGACGACGAGAAGCTGGGAATCATTCTGAACGTCCGGCCCGAAACCGGGCTCTGGACGGCGGATGTCGCAAAAGAAATGCGCTGGAAGTACGAGAGCGGCTGGGCCGAGGACCCGATCGTCACCTCGGGACCCACACCGCCGACACTCCAGCCGGACAACTTCTCCCTGGCCCTGCCGGCCAAGGACGGTCTCTCCCTGGCCGATGTGAGCGGCAGCTTGGCCCAGGTGGTGCCCCACGAAGTGGCGTACGACGAACAGCAGCAGCTTTGGTACTGCGACGTGCGCATAGATCCGACGGACGGCTACCCGGCGTACATGCCGTTCATCCGGCTGGCTCTGGCCCGGTACCAACCCTACTCCATTCCGGACGTCCACCTCTCCCGCATCGCTCTGGCCGACTTCGCCCAGTTGACGGCCGACCGGACAGCCAGCATGGCACCGGGCGCCAAGGCAGGCGAGTACAACGTCTCCCTGTTCGGCCTGCACGCCCATGTGAAGGACGCAGGGGCGCCCTGGCGCCGGGTGGAAGTCACGGTGGAGCGCAAGCAGCAGGACGGTGCCGACTTCGGCTGGACGCCCGTCGGCCAACCCACCGCGCTGAGTACGAATTTGCAAAACCTCTACCAGGGCACCGTGAAGCTTCCCCCCGGGGCGAACCCTCTCCAGTACCGGCTGGCCTTCAAGGAGTACGAGAAGCTGCTGGCAGACCCGGACGATCGGAATACCGCCTCGACGCCGCAGGAGGTCTGGCGGCTGGTCTTTGCCCACGCGATGGCCTTTGCCCTGTAGCGGAGATGGGGACGCAGACGGCGCGACAGGCTCTGCCATCGGGCGCCGGCTAATCGCCAAAGGCCTCGGCGGGATGGGCGGGAGCCCGTGGGCGTTCCACGGGCTCCGGGGTTCTGCGACCTGCCTTTAGTTTGCCGTGACCGGCCACCGCTATGTCACGGAAGCAGATGCGCAACGAGCACGGCCAGGCGCGAAAGCGCCTGGCCGGTTCTGCTATGTACTGGTCCCGCCTCGCTCAGATGACCTCCGGGTCAGTGACCGTTCGCTCGTTCTGCACATCACCGGTGTTCAGCGTATTCTTCTGCTCAAAAAGCAGCACGTGGACTTCAGCTTCTGCGACGGGCAAGTGTTCGACGCCGCGGGGAATGATGGCAAACTCCCCCTCATCGAGCCAGATATCCCGGTCCCGGAGTTTGATCTGAAGCCTTCCCTTGATCACCATGAACAGTTCATCCTCAGCTTCATGACGGTGCCAGACGAACTCACCCTTGAGCTTGACGACCTTCACATAGAAGTCATTTACTTCGCCGACGATCCGTGGCTTCCAAAAGTCCTGGAACAAGGCCAGCTTCGCTTTCGGGTTCACCTTCACCATTGCTTCCTCCTCTACCCAAGTTCGTCTGTGGCCTGCGGTGGACGGTTTTCGAACAACGTGGAGAGGACGACGCTGGTCATGGTAGCCTGCACTCCCGGTACCGCGCGGACCCGGTCAATCACGTCCTGAAGCGCAAGGGGGGACACCGCCCGCACTTTGAGCAGCAGGCACCATTCCCCGGTCAACCGATAGCCCTCTTCCGCGACGGCAGCACTGTAATCCAAATTCATGATCGTCTTGAAGGTATCCGTGAAACTGGCACCAACGGTCTGAACCAGAATGCAGGCAGTCACGGGATACCCCAGGGCGTCCCAGTCGAGGAGGGCCTTGTATCCGCGAATCGCACCGGTCCGTTCGAGGCGTTTGACCCGTTCGTAGACGGCGGTGCGGGACAGGTTCACCGCTTTGGCGATTTGCTCATGGTTCAGGCGACCGTTGGCATAAAGGAGTTCAGCGATCTGTTTGTCGGTTTCGTCCAGGGGCATGCCGGTTTCCTCCTGAATGCGGTTTTGATTCGTCACAAATAGTACCTTGTTCCAGAGCAAACGTCTACGCAGTTGATCGATTTTGAACGAATCGTCGGTAGGATCACCACCCTGCCCCCCTGCCAGGCGACTTCCGCTGACAAAACGTCGCTGCGTTTCCGGGATCCCGACAGCCAATCAGCACGAAAGAGGCGCTCCCCGAGGAAGCGCCTCTCTCATTTGCAGTACAGGCTGTTCGAGTGACCGGGCGCCGGCTAATCGCCAAAGGCCAACAGAACCAGGGTTTGGTTCACGTGATGTTTGAACTGCTCGCCGTAACTTGAGAACCCGACCATCGGAGCGACGCTGGCAATGGCGTCGTAGACAGCCCGTTCGCTCTGTTCGACCTCGAACTGCAGCTTCCGGCAGATGCAACTGATGCCGATAATCCCTTTGCAGTTCGGGAGATTCCGGCGAATCGCCTCGGCGGTCTGGCGGGCAGCCTCAACCGTATTCACAGCCTTGAGCATTCGGACCTTCGTGCCCGGCATCATCGCCGTGAAAAAGTGAATGCCGCCGTCCGGCGTCACGTTCGAAGGCGTAGCGGTGTACACCGAGTTGCCCAGCAACCGCCCGAGCGGATGTTTCATGAAGAGAGTCAGGTTCAGGTCAGATTCGTTCACGCCCACGACTCTGGCATAGGCTTTGGCCGCCGGAGCACCGTTGATCCTGTTTACGGTGCGTGTGTTGACGTCCGCCGCGTCAATGCTCAACTCGACTTCGGTGGGGACAAAAATGTTCTCTTTGTAAGCGAAGACCTTGGCATTCGTACGCACCAGAGTCAACAGCGCAGCGTTGGTATAAGTCTGCCCGTTCAGGGCAATCTTGCCGGGGTACTTGAACTGCCGGTTGTCCCCGGAGGTTCCGCCAATCAGGGGCACCTCCGGCAAAGCTGAACGAACAATCAGCATCAACCGGTCTTCCACGGCCGGAACCCAGTCGAAGAACATAACCCCAAACCCGTTTGCATGATTCAGACCAAGGCGCCCAGCTGCTTCGGTGATCTTGCCGCGAACCAGCAGGGCGTTCTTCTTGACGTTTTCAATGAGAACCGGCTCTACCACGAACTCATCAGCCGAAAATGAGGCAGCGGAAATGACGCCGTCGGTGTAGCCAACGCCGGGTGCGATTTCACCGGAAGTGGTTACGCCGACCGTGGTGGCGCCAGGAAATGCCTTGTGGAGTTCGGCTGCAACTGCTTCGAAGTTGAAGCCATAGGCAGCGAAGAACATGACGAGCCGGATAGCCGGTTGTTGAATGGAAGCAGCCAGTTCCTTGATCGCAGCCGCCGGATTCTGATTCCTGGTCCACGCACTCTTCATGGCAAACATCGATTTCCCTGCCTTTTTGAACAAGCGATGGACTCGCTCAAGTTGCTGTCCTTCTACCGCACTCACGGGTCAATCGCCTATCGGTTTTCGGTGCTTAACAGGCTATTGACCTGTTGTGACAGTTCGCTGACCCGGGTGACCGTCTGCCCGTTCAGGATCGTCAGTTGGTCAGCGACACCGTGAATAATCTCCATGGCAGCATACATGTCTTGACCCGCTTCCGTGTTCCGCTGGACGATGGTGGAAACATCGCGAGCCGTCGTGCGTACTGACTCCGCACCAGCGTGCATCTGCTCTGTCGCAGCCATGTTTTCCTCAGCGATTGCGGCCATCAGCGTCACGGAATCGACAAGTTCATGGCTTGCCTGGCCGATGTCTGTTGCCGCCGATGAAATGGCATCGGCATCGGTTGCTGTTTCTTCCGCTTCCCGGAGAATCGCCTGCAAGGCGTTACCTGCGTCATTGGCGAACGCAACGCCGTCCTCCACTTCCGCCCGACCCCGTTCCATCACCTCCACGACCGTGGCGACGTCGGACTGAATCTGCTGGAGCAGTTCGTTGATTTCCCGGGCAGCATTTGCGGCACCCGTGGCTAGCTTGCGGACTTCATCGGCAACTACCGCAAATCCGCGCCCGTGTTCACCGGCTCTGGCCGCTTCAATGGCTGCGTTCAGGGCGAGCAGATTGGTTTGCTGGGCGATTCGGGTGATGGTCTGGTTGATACTGCCAATGTGTTTGCCTTTCTGGCTTAACTGTTCAATCCGCTGTGCGGAATCCAACACAGTCCCGCGGATCTGGCGCATTTTGTCGGCAGCCCGCAGTACGACTGCGCCACCGTCTTTGGCCGCGGCCGACGCCTGCTTGGCGGAGACCACCACCCGGCCGGCCTTCGCCACCACATTCTCCAGCCGGGCAGCCACCTGATCGACACGCTCCGACATCTGTTGGGCACTGTTGGCCTGATCCTGGGCGCCGGTGGAAATCTGCTGGATCGTGGTCGCCAACTCCGCCACAACCCGGCCCGTTTCCTCGGTTCTCTCCACTTGCGCACAAAGATCCTGAGAAAGCTTGCTAATTGCATCGCCGACCAATTCCGCCACCTGGGTGACTTCTTGCACGGCAGTCTCGGACTCCTGAAGGGTATCGAGAACTGCTGAAGCAGACCGGCCGATCTGCTGGAGTGGGGCAGCAGCCTTGTTGACCGTGAGTCGGGCATCTTGCGGGGCATGCTTGTCCGACGATGGATTCTCTGGCGTTACCGATGACGTCGTTGCCTTTCGGCCAATGCTGCGAAGTATGCTGAGGTTAAAGGGTGCAATGCCCATCGACGGTGTATCCCCCTCGCGTTAGAATCAGCAGCTTCCATTTCTTCATGCTACCATAATGCCAGATACCGACCTGAGCAGTCCACTACATTAGCATTCCGGGCCGCAACTCTTTGGCCGTGATAACGTTATTGGACTTTCCTTCACCCATTTATGTAAATTTCTCTGTCCCATGAACAAACGGACCATTTTGTTGTTCGCGGTTAGGCGGAACACGCTTTTTAGTCTGAATTGGTAAAGGCGGGCGGGTTTCCCATTTGCTGCATCGTCTTTTGTTGTGTCCCATCGATTTCTATTGTGCAGCGTCGATTTCTATTGTGTGGCGTCGATTTCTATCGTGCCATGAGTTCCCCCAGAACGCCGGAATTTCTTTCGTCTTGATCCACCGAATCCGTCCCCGACGGGCTTTTCATGCCACTGAGCCACCCTCGCGAAGCAACCCTCCCAGTCCCGTGCAAACCCTAGTTGTGGCGCGCATTTCTGTCGTGCAGCATCGTTTTCTGTTCTGTTCCGTCGTTTTCTATTCTGACGGATCGATTTTTTGGTTTTCTTGAAGATTCCCGAGCGATATTTGACTCAACCGACTGAACCGGTTCCTGTTTCACCGTCTTCCCGATGGCGTTCCGGAACCGATTTTTTGCCGCTGATGACGCAGATTGCGCAGAGTTTGAACGTGCCGAACTGCCCGACCTTACCGCCGGCGGGCTGGTGGGCCGCAAGTGGCACCCCACCTGGCAACCGCTCCCCGTTCAACAGCGGTTGGTGTTCGCCCCGGGGCATACCAAGAGAGGGATGGCCGGCAGGCCATCCCTCTCTCATGGTCAACTCTCTACCCGGCAATTCCAGCTGAACAGGGACGCGTGTGTCAGTTGGCCTGAGCCATGATGAACGCTTTCACCCTGGCGATGGCTTCGGCCACCTCCGCAACGGTCTTGAACCGCACATCGCACTTCCAGAGCGCATTCTCAGCAAACTGTGCGATCTTGATTTCCCTCGTCTGCTGGTGCCAGTACAGGTAGTCGTACGGTCCGAAGGAGAAACGCACCCACGGGTTGTGGTACAGCATGAAGGCCGAATTCATCTGAACGCGCAGTGGCTTGCCGTTCAAGGCGTACTCCGTCTCCACGATGGAGTCGATGTACGGGTGATGACGGACGGAACAGCCCAGTTCCTGCGCTACAAAGGCGACCAGTTCCTCGCCACAGGTTATGCGCACATCGGCAGACTCCTTTCGCCCTGAGAATTCGGCGGACACTCGTTGTTTTCGACGCCGAAGATGAACTTCATGAAGTTCCAGAACCTGTCCCAGGGGTTCGGCTTCACCTGGTCATACAGGTAGTTGACCACCCCGCTGGAGGTCACGTTAGGGTCGATGGTCTGGCCGTCGGGATAGTAGATGTCCACGAGCTGCTGGAACCCGTCTGCGTGGTCGTGGTTCACTTCCATCCAGGCGACGATTTGGGAATCTACATCGTTGATGTACGCCTTGGGGTCTTTCTTCGCAGTCGCTTTGTTGATCCAGCGAAAAATGGCCTGGCCAATGTGGTCTGAACGCACACCGGTGTTCTGCTGCAATTGCCGGTGCTTGTCGTCGTCCCACTGGAAGCGGTAGTAGATGAGGCCGCAGGCGTCAACGTTGAAGTCCTCGCCGCCCATGATGCACGTGGTCGTGATCTGCAGCTTGATGCCCTCTTCGGCAAGCGCAGGTGCGTACTGCGCGGGCACGTCCAACCAGGCAGGAAACACGGCGGGCATCCACTGAATGCCGCGGCGACCATTGCAGGGAATGGTGGGGTCCAGGTTAATCCCTTCGATGTAGCCCAGCAACTGTGCCACGTTGACTTCGAACTCCTTGTCGGCGCTGTTCCAGGACTTGATGTCGTAGACAGAGCACCAGTTGTGGATGGAGTAATCGTGGGGCCTGCCAGCCCGCGACCGGAAGTTGTAGAAGCCGATCACGTCACTCCTGCCGTACTTGCCGACCGGCCGTTTCAGAATCAGATTCCACCTGGAAGGAGCGTACGGCAGGTCTCTCTCGGTCCAGATCTCGTCCGGGTAGTCGGTGATGAGCACGGGCGTCGGGTCCACGCCCTCCATGGAGTGGACCATGAAGTCCTCAATGATGTTGTGGACCTCACGGCCAATCATCCCCGCGTACACGTTGCGAATGACCTGCTTCTCCTTCGGCCACTGGTCCATGTGGTGCGCCTGGGCCGGGACGGCAGACAGGACGAGGGACACCCCAACTAGGACCACAGCGATCCACCGCTTTTTCAACGCTACTCCTCCATTCTATCACTTGGGAATCTCTGGCGGATAGACTTCTGTCAAGGCATGAAGCAAGGAATTCGCTGGCGGCGGGGCGGCAGCACCCCAGCGGACCGCCGCCCCCAGCCTGTCAAACTATCGGCAGAATCGGCGGTGACCCGCCACTGCCCGAACAGCACGCAAACGGCGGCGGGTCCCGGCTGGCGTCCACCCAAGGCGGAGGGCCGTCCATGGGCCACAGGCAGATGACCAGCGATTCGGTGTGCTGAACGGGCAGCCAGCCCGCATGCCAGAGCATTATCACTACCAGGGCGGCCATCTGACGGCTCTTGGGTGTGTCCCCCCTGTGCACGAGGGCCGTTTCACACGAAAGTTCGGGCGAGCCGTCCAGTATCAACCGGGCGCCGCTGACGTGCCCGAACCAGTGCTGGCGGTACAGGCTCTGGTCGAACAGCCAGTGCCAGCCATCCGGGAGTTGCAGGGTGCTAGTCGTCCCGTCCATCGTCATCCGCCTTCCTGACCAGCATGTACAGCATCGCCTGCTCCTCCCAGTCCCGCTCCTGCGCCCGCAGGAAACGGGCCAGAGCCGCCGTCCTCAGCCCTTCGGCCACAACTCGGGTATTCACACCCCGCGCGGCCAGGGTACCCCGAGCGAACGCTTTCGCCGCTGCCCTGCTCATTAGCGATCCACCCCCCGCATGGACTGAAGGCGATACGCCTCATAGCGGTCCACGTGCTCAATTCCGGCCCACACATCCAGACCGTGGCGGGCGGCTGCCTTGGGTGAGGGGGTAAACAGCAACTTGTTGATCCGGGCGGCCATATTGCGGAGAATCTGCTTGATGCTCAACTTCCCGGCACACGGGGCTGTGGTCACCAGGGAGTCCGCCAGATCAAGGCGCTGAGTCATCGACTGGACGGTCATGTGACACTCCTCCTCTTCATTCACGGTGCCGCTCGGGGCTGTCTCGGCGTGCTTGCCGAATTTCGCCCACAGACTCTTGTAGGAGAGCGCAGACACAGGTAGAATGGAAACGTCATCCATTGTTCGACGATCAACGGTTCTTGAAGTCCAGGTCCCGCAGCCAGTTCGTTAGCGGGAATCTGCGGTGTGAATCAAAATTACCAGAGATTCCCACCAAAATCTACCAGTCCATGCTGTATAACCTGCCAGCAAAACGGGAGGTGTCCGCTGTGCCGCTGACCCGTGGCCAACGTTTGCGGCGCTTGCGTGAGCAGAGGCGGATCGAGATCAAAGAAGCGGCCCCCGCCATCGGGATCAGCCGCGGCTACTTGTCTCTCCTGGAATTGGGGGAAAAGGGCAAGAACTTAGACCACGTGCGTGCTAACCTGGAACGTGCGGCGGCCTACTATGGCGTTCTCCCTGATTACCTGCTGGCCGAGACATCCCAGGAATATCTGCGAGCCTACATCGAACACCTCGGCGTGGCCTGCCCGGCCACTTTTGGCGGAAGGTTCGGCTTGATCCTCAAGGAATTGCAGCTACGTTGGGGCGAAGAACACACGGAGGATCAACTCGCGGTCGCCCTTGGCTGTGGCGTCGAGGTGATCCGCGACTATCTGACCGGCAGGGCTGAACCGACAGACAGTGCTGTACAGCAAATCAGTGCGATTACAGGGGCACCGACTGACTGGCTCTTGCCGCACTCCACCAGCCCGTCAAAGGCAGGCGAGGAAATCCAGCGAATCGTTGAAAAGGCCATGGCCAGCGGGATCGAGCCCCGGGAATTGGACATGCTACTTGAGGCATGGCTCTTGACCAGGAAAATGAACAAGCCCTCGGGATAACCCGAGGGCTTGTCTCAATGTTTGGACTCCACGATCATCGGCGGCGAACAGGCATCCGCATGAGGGGGGCCTGCTGGAGGGCCGGGTGCTACCTTACGGTCTTTGTGCTCATCATATTGATCGTCGGACCAGGCTCCGAGAACCCGGCGCCAGCTGTGGCCGCAACCATCACACTCAACGCCAGAACGAGCAGAAGCACCGTGGCGAGTTTACGCATCACCTAGAACGCCCCCTTTTTTTACGATCTCAGCCAGCCACTCGTTAGCTGCGTCCAGCAACCGGTAGTGGCGTCGTTTGTCAGCGATGATGGCAGTCCACCAGGCCAAGGCCGCAGCCCGATAGCGATCCCCCGTCTCCCACGCGGCGTGCGACACCCAGTAGCGGAGTTCAGCCAGCGGGAGTTCCCAGACACTGCCCTCCGCCGTTTCGGCCTGGTTCTCGTTCGCTACCGCTTCGGCCCGATTGCCTGCCAGCATGGCCTCGACATGGCGGCCCTGATGGTAACGGACCAGTGCGGTGGTAGCGTGAACGACAAACCTGGCCAACGGCTCCTGAACATCTTGAACTTGCGACAGCGCCTGATCGGCCTGATCTACCTCGCCGCTGAGAGTCAGCGAGTAGACCAGATCGCAAGTGGAATTGACGCGACTGGCTGGGTCACTGTACGTCTCGGCAGCTTGGCGATGATGCGGCACCGCCTGGCCGTACTCGTGGAGCCGGTCGTGGGACAGACCGATGGCATGGTGTGCCCATGGCCGCCATTTGGCGAACTCCGGGAACGCCTCGGCCGCCGCCAGAAACTGCTGTCCAGCCGCGATGGCGTCATAGTAGAATCCGTGGCGGGAGCACGCGACGGCTCGGTTAGCCAACATCTCCGCCCAGACAACTGTATTCGGTTGGGCGACCTTGAGGCCATGGTATGTAAGGACAACGGCGTCGGCCAGGCGTCCCAGGTGGAGTGCGGCCTTGGCACCTGTCAACAGATAGGTGCCAGCGGGCATGCCAAAATCGCCATGTTTCAGGAGGCCCCTGGCGGCTTCAAGTGCGGTGGCGTGATCTTCGGAATGTATGTCAGTCAGTAGTCGTTCCCGATCCGTCTGGACCATGTACATCCCCCCAGTCATCTGGACTCATTATACCAGTTCCTGGATGATACTTCCATGGCGAACAAAGCAGAACACTTCGGCACAAGCGAGTTTCAACCAGAAAACCCCGGCAACCGTCATGGCCGCCGGGGTTTCCCGTTTTGAAGTCACAGGGCCGGAACCGGCGTCTCGGCCCCCGCGCCGATACCCACCGCCAGCGCCGTCAGGTTGCCTTCCAGCATGTTCTTCCGCATCGAAGGGATGTTCTCCCGGATCGCCTCTTCCACCAGGGCCCGGTTCACGCCCTGCAGGTGCTGCAGCATGGCCCCGAGCATCACCATGTTCATGGCGCCCGGCTGCCCCGCTTCACGGGCCAGGTCGTTGACCGGAATGTTGATCACCCGCACGTCGTCCCGCACGTCCACTTCGTGGATGAGCGAACTGTTCACGAAGATGATGCCGCCCGGCCGCACCGCCGGCAGAAACTTCCGCAGCGACGGCTCGTTCATGGCCACCAGCATGTCCGGCCGGCTGGCGACCGGCTCACCGATCTCCGTGTCGGAGACGATCACCGAGCAGTTGGCCGTGCCGCCCCGCATCTCCGGCCCGTAGGACGGAATCCAGGTCACCTGATTGCCCGCCAGCATGCCGGCGTGGGCGAGAATCTTCCCCATGAACATGATCCCCTGACCGCCAAACCCGGCCAGGCGTACCCTTTCGATCATTCCGGCCGACCCCCTTTGGCGGGCTCCAGATTCGCCGGCACTTTCAGTTCACCCATGGTGAAGTGCGGCATGAGTTCCTGGCGGATCCACGCCATGGACTGCACGGGCGTCATGCCCCAGTTGGTCGGGCAGTTGGCGAGCACGCTGACGATCGAATAGCCCTGTCCGGCCATTTGGGTTTCGAACGCCCGCCTGATGTACTTCTTGGTCTGGAGCACCGCCTTGGGCGAATCCGTGGAGCCGGACGCCACGTACGCAGCGCCCGGAATCTCGGCGAACAGCTTCGGAATATCCAGCGGCTGGCCGTGCTCCGCGGCGATGCGCCCGTACGGCGTGGTGGAGGTCTTCATGCCCACCAGGGTGGTGGGCGCCATCTGCCCGCCGGTCATGCCGTAGATCGCGTTGTTCACGAAAATCGTGGTGATTTTCTCGCCGCGCATGGCGGCGTGAATCGCCTCGGCGATGCCGATGGCGGCGAGGTCGCCGTCGCCCTGGTAGGTGAAGACGACGGCTTCCGGCACGGCCCGCCGCACGCCGGTCGCCACCGCCGGCGCCCGCCCGTGGGCGGCGCCGACCCAGTCGATGTTGAAGTACTGCTCACAAAACGACGCGCAGCCGACCGGCCCGATGCCGACCGTGCGGCCCAGGACCCCCAGTTCCGCCAGCACCTCGGCGATGACCCGGTGGATGATCCCGTGGCTGCAGCCCGGGCAGTAATGTAACGGCTTGCCGGTCATTCCCTCCGTCGGGGTGAAGACGGGCTTGCCGGCGGTCTCATTCATGGGTGGACACCTCCCCGACCAGCAATCTGATGCGCTCCGCCAGTTCTTCGGCCGTCGGCATGAGGCCGCCCAGCGTCCGGTGGTGCCAGACCGGCGCCTTGCCGTTCACCGCCAGGCGAACGTCCTCGACCATTTGCCCGATGTTCATCTCGGCGACCAGGAAGCCTTTGGCAGTCTGTGCGACGGCCTCGATCGGCTTGGCGGCGAAGGGCCAGAGCGTGATCGGGCGGATCAGCCCGACTTTCTGCCCCTGCTCGCGGGCCATGTGCACGGCGGCCTTGGCGATGCGCCCGGCGGTGCCGTAGGCGACGACCACCAGGTCGGCATCCGCCGTTTCGAACGCCTCCCAGCGCTGCTCGGTCGCCCGGACCAGGTCGTACTTGTCGGCCATGGCCACGGCCCGCTGCTCGGAGACCACCGGGTCCAGCGTGTAGCCGGTCGCGTCGTGCTTCGGTCCGTTCCCCTTGCCGCGGGTGGCCCAGTCCTTGGCCGGCAGTTCCAGCGCGGGCGGGTCCCGGAACTCCACGGGCTCCATCATCTGGCCCAGTACGCCGTCCATGGCGATGATCGCCTGCATGCGGTACTTGTCGGCCAGGTCGAAGGAGAGCGCGGTCAGGTCGGCGGCCTCCTGCACGCCCGAGGGCGCCAGCACGAAGGTGTAGTAATCGCCGTGGCCGCCGCCGCGGGTCATCTGGAAGTAGTCGCCCTGCGAAGGGTCCAGGTTGCCCAGGGCGGGGCCATGCCGGCTCACGTCCACCACGACCACCGGCAAGTGATACGCGGCCAGGAACGACATGCCTTCCTGCATGAGGCTGAAGCCGCAGCCGGAGGTGCCGGTCATCACCCGTTCACCGGCGGCGGCGGCCCCGAGCATCATGTAGACCGCGGAGACTTCCGATTCGGACTGCACCATCTGTCCGCCCACTTCGGGGAGGCGGCGGGCCATGTATTCGATGATTTCACTGGACGGCGTAATCGGATAGCCGAAGAAGAGGCGGCAGCCCGCCCGGATTCCGGCTTCCGACACGGCTTCGTTGCCTTTGACCAATAGCTTTTGTACCACCACGCTGCCCCCTCTACTTGTAGACGGAAATGGCCACGTCCGGACACATGATCGCGCACAGCGTGCAGCCGTTGCACTGCTCGGGCTTGGCGAGCTTGGCGGGCATGTAGCCCTTGCTGTTCGCCTCTTCGCTCACGGCCAGGGCGCCACGGTTGCACGCTTCGATACAAAGCTCGCAACCCTTACAGATTTCGGCGTTGATCACTACGTAACCCATGCGGGTTCCCTCCCCAATGCGCTACTCCCCCAGACCGGTCGCTGCTCCCGCCGACCGGTCCAGGTAAATGTCCAGCGGTTCCACGGTCAGGCCGGGCAGCCGCCCGGCAGCGGCGTCCGCCAGGTCACGCCGCACGGCGACCCCGACCAGCGGCACGCCCAGTTCCCGGGCCACCGCCTGGGCGGCGGGCAGGCCGGCCAGCACATCGTCCAGCGTGGTCGCCGGTCCCAGGTTCGGATTGGCCAGCACACCCGTCCAGGGCAGCTTGGCCGTCACCTGAATGGCCGCCGCCTCCACCAGCGCCTGAGCCGCCGTAGCGGTCCGCGGCCGGTGCGGATTGACCACCAGGAGCATGTCGGCGGCACCCGCCAGGTCCTGCGCATACTGCCCCAGCACCCGGCTGCCGACGGCATCGCCGCCCAGGTCTACAAAGACCTGCCAGGCCGGGTCCCGCAGCACGCCGCGCACCTCCGGGGAGACCACCGGCAGGTCCGCACCCCGCATGCCCAGCGGCGGCAGCACCACCCGCACGCCGGCTGCCGCCAACTGCGACAGGACTTCCCGGCTGCGGAAGTAATGGTTCACCGTGTCAATATCCACCAGCGCCGCCTTCGCCCCGGCCGCCGCCTGGCGGATGGCCCGGTTTACGGCGATTTCCGTCTTGCCGCTGCCGCTGTGGCCGGCCAAAACGGTGATGCGGCAGGTCATACCGCCACCTTCGGCTTCACCGGCGCACCGGTCGCCAGCAGGGCCATGGCCAGTGAAACCAGCTTGCCGTGGGCCGTGTCGGCCCGGGATGTCAGGACGACCGGCACCGCCGCGCCCAGCACCAGCCCGGCCATGGTGGCGCCGCCGCCATAGATCAGCGCCTTGCCGACGAGGTTGCCCGCTTCGATATTCGGCACCAGCAGCAGGTCGGCGTGACCGGCCACCGGCCCGCCGATACCCTTGTGCTTGCAGGCTTCCGGGCTGATCGCCCCGTCCAGAGCGAGCGGCCCGTCGACCAGGGCGCCTTTGATCTGGCCGCGCTCGGCCATCTGGGTGATGACCGCGGCGTCCACCGTGGGCGGCATTTTCAGGTTGACGACCTCCACCGCCGCCACCACCGCCACCTTCGGCTTGTCCCAGCCCAGCGCGTGCATGCAGTCCAGGGCGTTCTCCAGAATCTTGACCTTCTGCTCCAGGTCCGGGTACAGGACCATGCCGCCGTCGGTCACGAAGAGGAGCCGCTGTAAGGCCGGCACTTCAAAAATGGCCAGGTGGCTGAGCAGCGGCGCCCGCTTCAGCCGGGCATCGGGATGCAAAATCGCCCCGAGGAAGTCGCCGGAGGAGACCATGCCCTTCATGAGCACCTGCGCCCGCCCGCTTCCGCACAGGCAGGCCGCCTGGAGCGCCGCCGCTTTGGCGTCCGGCGCCTCGACCACTTCCACCGTGGACAGGTCCAGCCCGACTTCGGCGGCGGCTTTTACGATCGACGCGGCGGGTCCGACCAGGATGGCCCGGGCGAGTCCTAGTTCGATGGCATGCTTCACGGCCTCCAGGACTTCGGGATCGCCGGCTGCCGCCACCGCCACCGTCCGGGGCGGCTGGTTCCCTGCCACCGCCAGCATTTCATCAAAGCTCTGCCACGACATGGGTTTCCTCCTCCTGGGGGGGATAGGTCTGGGGCTGCTCCTCGCCGCCCAGCACCCGCAGGGCGCCGGCGACCAGGGCCTCAAGCTCTTCCTCACCCGGCACGATTTCGATCGGGGCCAGAAACTTGACCCGAAGGGCGATCCGGGAGACGACATACTCGGAGTAGGCCATGCCCCCGGTGATGATGATCCGGTCCACGGCGCCCGCCAGGGCCGCCGCCATCGCGCCGACCTCCTTGGCCACCTGGTAGCACATGGTGTCCAGCACGAGGCGGGCCTGCTCGTCCCCCTGCGCGATGCGCTCCTCGACCAGCCGGACATCTTTCACGCCCAGGTAGGCAAAGAGTCCGCCGGCCCGGGTCATGGCGTCCGTCAACTGCTTTTGCGTGTACTTGCCGGAGAAGCAGAGGCGCATCAGCTCGAAAGCGGGCAGTCCGCCGCACCGTTCCGGTGCGAACGGGCCTTCGTTGTTGGCGTTGTTGACGTCGACCATGCGCCCCTGCCGGTGGGCCGCCACGGAGATGCCGCTGCCCAGATGGACCGTAATCAGATTCAGGTCGGCGTAGGAGCGCCCGAGTGACCTGGCCACCCGATGGGCGACCGCTTTCATGTTCAGCGCGTGCGACTGGCTGCGCCGGTTCAGGTCGGGCAGCCCCGACAGCCGGGCGAGCGGCCAGAACTCATCCACGGTGACCGGGTCCACGATATAAGCAGGAATTCCGAGGGGCTGCGCGAGGTTGTAGGCCATTATCGGGGCCAGGTTCGAAACGTGGATGCCGTAGGTGCACGCCTCCAGGTCCCGGAGCATTTCGGCGTTGATGAGATATGTGCCGCCCGGACTCGGCCGCAACAAGCCGCCCCGGGCCACGATCGCGGTCAGGTCTTCCGGCGACACGCCAGCCGCATTGAGCGCCTGGCGCACCAGGTTCAGCCGGTACGGGTACTGGTCGATCACGGTCGGGAATCCGGCGATCTCGCCGGTCTCGTGCTGAATCACCTGGCGCAGCCGGCAGGTCTCGCCGGCGAACAGGCCAATTTTGGTCGATGTCGCACCGGGGTTGATCGCCAGAATCAGGGGCGTCTTTGTGGGTGTGGCCATGAAATCCACCTCGCGCTTTGCTTCGATATGAGCGCAGCGTTCCGCATTGTGGAACGCTGTTTCGCATTATGGAAATACGTACCCCTCGTTTCGACGCGCCGAGCGCCCGGTCGCCGCTGAAACGGGCCTTCACGCAGCAGGGGTCTTAGCGTAGCAGGGGTCTTAGCGTAGCAGGGGTCTTAGCGCAGCAGGGGTCTTAGCGTAGTAGGTCGGAAATCTCGCGGGCGGCCGCGAGCACGGACTGCCTGACGACCGGGAAGCGATCCGGCGTAAGCCGGGTGGTCGGTCCGGAAAGGCTGATGGCGCCGATGACCTGCTTGCCCTCCCACACCGGGGCCGCCACGCAGGTGAGGCCAATTTCCAGTTCCTCGCGATCGAAGGCGTAACCCTGGTCCCGAATGGTGGCCAACTCCGCCCGAAGCTCCCCCACGTCGGTCACGGTATGGACCGTGTAGCGCGGCAGCGGGCCCGCCAATTCCGCCAGGGAATCCTCCATGACGTAGGCCAGCAACACCTTGCCTGCCCCCGTGCAGTAGGCGGGACTCAGAGCCCCGGGGTAGGGCGTCAGGGTCAGGTGATAGTTCGACTCGATTTTCTCCAGCATGATGAGGCTGGGAATGCCCCGTTCGGAGCGGGCGGGGACCGTGAGGTGGACCGCCTCGCCATGCTGCTGTGCCAACCGCTCCATGACCGGCCGGGCCAGCCCCTTCAGCGCCACGGTGCTGTCGTAGACTTTTCCCAGCGCAAACAGCCGGGGACCCAGAAAGTACTGCCGCGTCGTCGGGTTCCGGTCCACGTACCCGGAAGCGGCCAGCGTTTTGAGCAGACGATGCACGGAACTCTTGTTCATTTCGACCTCTGCCGCCAGTTCCGTCACGCCCATGGCATGGCGGCGCTTGCCCATGACGCTCATCAAATCCAGCGCCTTGGTCAGGCTCTTGACGGCCGAGTCCCGCTCGCCCGCTTTCGGCGTGCGGGCACCGGTCGGCTGCTTGCTGGCCATGTTGAACAACTTCCCAGATAAATCCAGTTTGGTGGCCCATAGTTTAACGGTGTACATTTAGTTGGGATTGCCGCGATTCCTGCGTGCACCGGCGCGAAATGACCCCAAGTAGCCAAATCCGTGCGGAATATTCATGGTCACCGGGCGCCTGCATGGTCAGAAGGACCCGGTGGTCAGGTTGCCAATGCTTCGGCCGGCTTCTTCTGCCTGGCAAAGGCGAGAATGGCGCCCAGTGCGATCGACAGCATGGCGGCCATGAGCACCCGGTACTCGGCGGGCAGCATGAAGGTGACGGTGTGCGCCGGAATCCAGAAGAGCGGAATGGTCTTTGCCACCACGAACGCGATAAAACCCGGCCAGTCGATGCGGCCGGCCACATAAGCCAGGCGGAACTTCGGCAGGTCCGCAAGCCGGCCGTGCGCCAGTTCGATGTACGTGTCGGTAATCCGGTGGGCGGCCATCATGACGGGCGCAAAGCAGAGGTTCATGATGGTACTGGTAAGCAGCGCCGGGAGGATGCGGGCGAAAACCCCCGGGGCGGCAGGCAGGAATCCGTCGGCGATGGCGGCTTTGGTCCCGGCCCCGAAGACCGCGAACGTGAGGGCAAAGCTCATGCCCAGCAGGCCCCAGACGATGGTGCGCAAGTGGAGGCCGGGCGCCGGCTTCACCCAGTCGCCGGCGTTGATGCGCCCGGCCAGCAGTTCGCCCATGGTGGCGAGAATGGCGACTTTCATGAAGCCCATCAGATACGGATGTGTCCGGGTCAGGCTGGCAAAACCATCCCGGGTCGAGGGCAGAAACAGTCCGGCCACGATACTCACCAGCACGGCAGCCCACAGCCAGTCTCCTTTTCGCAACGCCATGTCTCCTTTTCGTTTTTGGTCTCCCCGGGGCTGAGAGTACTCCGTATATTACTGCGGGTCCCACATGGAAACCTACCGCATAAATGATTAGGGTGTATAACTTATGCAGGTTTGTGCGCGGGCGATATTTTTGGCCGCAGATTTCGCAGATGTAAGACCCCCGATGATGACCCGTCAGTCCCATGACGCAAAGCCGAACCAGCCCACGTCACACGAACTGAAGTCTGCAACCCGGACATCGCTGCATCGGGCCGGGGCCGGCGGAAAGCAGCAATCAGGGACTGAATACCGCCTGCGCCGGCGGAATTCAGTCCCTTTGGTCTGATCGGGCGGACGGCCCTGATTCAGAGTCGCTATTTCGGAGTCAGAGGGAATTGAAGGCGCCTTCCGTTCCGTTCTTGCAATCATTGGCAGGGCTCATTCATGCAAAATCGGACAGCCGCAAGGAATCTCGATGAATTCCCACTAATTGCCAATACCACCCTCTAGTGCGGAGGTCTGCGCCTGTAGATAAGCGGGTAATTCACGGAATACGCCAGGTCACGGCCCACCAGTGCGCGCCGGGCGGGCCCCGGGCCAAGGTTCCCGGCGCCCTGCTGGCGGAACGGGCGATTGAACTGCCGGGCGAAGCTCGCTTCCGAAATCTCAGCACAGGTGAACCGCTTCGATTATGGAAGCGTCTAAGGTATGTGTCGTAGAACTTGATGTAATGAGGGATTCTGATGGAACCAGCCCGGGCAAGTAGATCGCTGCTATTTCTCGTCGGCCGCGAAGTTGTCAACATCTTGCTGCTCATCGCCTTCGTGCTGGCGGTCTCCACTATGCCGCCCGTGAAGCTCCAACCGGACATCAACGCCGAATCGGGGTATACAATCAAGCTGGATACGGCGCAGTGGGAGCGAAGCCTGTCCGCGTATGCCGCACTCGTGCGCTCCGGCACCCTGGGGCGGGACCAGAACGGCAACCCGGTGGGACCGCTGGTCGTGGACCGCCTGGTGAACAGCCTCGGACTGCTGGCCCTGGCGCTGCTCCTGGCCGTGGTGCCAGGCGTCATGAAAGGCATTCACGATTTCCGGCAGATGCGCCGGCGAAGGTTCGCGGTCGGACCGCTGATTACCGGCATCGTCGGGGGTCTCCCGGACTTTTTGTTGGTCTTTCTGTTCCAATACGGCGTGGTGCAGTTCTTCCGCTGGTCCGGCCTGCGCCCGCTGCCGGTGGTCTGGTTTGACCAGCAGCCGCTGCGCAGCCTGGTGCTGCCGGTCATCTGCCTCGCCTTGATTCCGTGGGCCTACGTGGCCCGGGTCACCACCGTGGCCATGGGGGAAATCTGGGAGCAGGATTACATACGCACCGCCTGGTCCAAAGGCGTCTCCGAAGGGACGGTCCTCTACCGCCATGCCCTGCGCAACGCCGCACTCCGGGTGCTGGACGGTTTCCCGAACCTGCTGACGATCATGCTCTCGAACCTTTTGATCGTGGAGTGGCTGTTCCACTTCCCGGGGCTGACCATTTTGCTCAAGGATGCGGTCAACCCGGCGAGCGCCCTGCGGTCCAGCGGCTCCGTGTTCGGCTTTTCCGAGGCGCCGCCGGATATCCCGGTGCTGGTGGCCTCCGGCATGGCCATCGGGCTGGTGTTCTCGCTGCTCTACCTCGCCCTGGCCGTACTCCGGCGGTTGGCTGACCCCCGGCTGAAAGGGGGTGCGAACGCTTGAACCGCTCCCGCCGCTGGTACCTTGTGCTGGGGCTGCTGCTGCTGGGCGCCCTACTCTTCATCGCACTGTTTGCCGATCACATTACGGCGGTCTCCCCCTTGTACCGGGACGCCCGGTCCCACGTGATGGACGGAACGCCGCCGTTTCCGCCGGAAAGCGGCCACTCCCTGGGCACCGACCCGTTCGGGCGGGACATCTGGAGCCGGGTCGCCTACGGCGCCCGCTGGTCGCTGCTGTTTGCCGTCATCGTCGCCGGGACCCGGCTGCTGATTGCCGTGCCGGCCGCACTGGGCGCCGTCTTCGGTCCCCGTTCCATCGACTGGCTGATGGGCCGGCTGTACGTTTTCTCCAGCGCCGTTCCGCCGCTGTTGATCTACCTCCTGATGCTCAGTACCCCGGGGACACGCCTGCTGGGGCTCTGGCCATCGGTCGCCCTGACCGCCGGACTCCTCACTTTTATTGAATGGCCGCGATTGGCGATTGCGCTCAAAGGCCGCATGGAGCAACTCCTGAATGAGCCCTTCGTCGAAGGGGCCGTGGCGGCCGGGGCGACGCCGGGGCGGATTTTCCGGGCGCACCTCCTCCCCCACCTGTGGCCGCTGCTCATGCAGTTGGCGGCGCAGGAGCTTGGCCGGGCGCTCCTGGTGATGGCGCAGTTGGGCATCTTCGGGGTCATGATGGGCGGCGGCGTCATCGAATCGCTGCTGGATGCGCGCGGCGGCATGAAAAACATCATCACCTCGGGCATCCCCGAGTGGGGCGGCATGCTCGGGGACGCCCGCCAGTATGTCCTGGTTGCCCCGTGGATCGCGTTTGCGCCGGCGCTCGCCTTTTTCATCGGCGTGACTGGCGCGAACCTGGTGGCGCAGGGGCTGGAGGGCGTAACGGTCTCCCTGGTCCGGGTGCAGGAAGCGACGACGGGGCGGCTCTCCCCCCGCTGGCGCTGGCTGCTGGTGCCCGTGGCTGCCGGCGGTCTGCTCTGGTACTTCCAGGGGCTGCCCTGGGGCCGGGAGCAGGCGGTGCGGGACCTGGCCCGCCGCCAGGCTGAACTGGCGGCGGACGGCTCGGTGACGGAATACGTGGCGACGCTGGACCCGCAGGACCTGGATTTCCGGCGGGAGCGGGCCTGCTGGGTGGTCGACCCGGCGAACACGCTTGTCGCCGATGCGGCCGGGCCGGAACGGGTGGAACTGAACGGCAGCCGGGCCACGGCCTGGGTCAAGGTGGCGGTCGCGAAGGCGGAGCCGGGGGCGTCGGCCTGGAAGCCCACCTACTACGTGCGCAGTGGCGGACGGTGGTACGAAGTTGCGCGCGCATACGCCCGACTCCGGGGCTTCCACGTGGATGTCACGGCGCCCTACAACCCCAACGACCCGTCGTTCATCGGCGTCGGCGTCCGCAGCCGGGTCGAATACCTGGCGACGGCCGCCGACCATGCCTTCGAGCAGATCGGTGCGCTGTTCCCCGCCGGCGCCGCCCGCGCGCGGCCGCAACTGAAACTGTTCGCCAGCCAGGAGAGCTACCGGGCGGTGGTGCTGCTCGAAAGCGGCCGGGAACCGGGCGCGGCAACCCTGTGGTGGACGGGCGACCGGCTGCTGGTTGCGCCGGCGTTCGTCCGAAACTTTGACCGCGCCAAATCGGAGATGGTCCTGGCCGGCGAACTGGTCAAAATGGCGCTGCCGCCGGGCGCCCGGGGCCGGATGCCGCCTCTGGCGGTGGGCCTCCTGACACTGCGTGCCGACATTGCACCGGCGTACCGGGTGGACTTCCGGGAGATGGCCGGGTCGCAACTGTTCAGCCTGGAGGAGTTGTTCGAGACCAGTCCGTCCAACCTGCCGCCGGAGCGAAAGTCCACCTACACCGTGCAGTCGGTCGTGCTGGTGCAGTTCCTGTATAAATGGCTGTCGCCGGCTGCCGTGGAGTCGCTCGCCCGCTCGGGCGCCGGGCTGGAAGAAGTCGCCCGCCAGGCGGGCGTCCCGGTCGCCCAACTGAGTGCCGCATACACCGAAGCCATGTACGGGCGGGTGGCCGAGGAGTCGGTGCTGACGGTACCGGCGGGTTCCAAGGTGCCCCTTGACCTGAAAGCAGCGGTGAACGCACAGCGGGCCTCCGCTCGCACGAAGGATGAGGCGCTGATTCTGGACGTGGAACTGGACAAGGAACCGATGGTTGTCTACCTGCTGGAACGGCTCACCGTTGCCGGCCGGCCGCCGGTAACCGCCGTGGTGAAAGAGGCGTGGGTCTTCCGGGGCGGCCAGTGGAGCATGACGCAGCGGTCGGACGACCCGTTTTCCGGGGTCCGGTAGTGTCCGGCCCTGGCCCGCCGGTACTCGTTCGACGGGGCCAACCAACACCTGGACGCGAAAAATATTTCGGCTGGTGTGCTACCCAAGAAGGATTGCTCAAGGGTTCTGTCGAACCAAATCCCCCATTCACCAGCCGAACTGCGGCACGGACGAGTATGATCGGTTGGCCCGGCAAACCACATAGGAGCGTTGGTTAAGCGAGAACTCCCCCAAGGAGCGCTCTGTAAGACCACCAGGTATTCACCCGAGACGGAAGGCAGGTACACGAGACCGCCGACCTCATGGGATGCTTGGTGGTGTTTTTGTTTTCAGGTGAAATCTTGAAGCGGAGGGGACACGCATGACCACCGGTGATCTCAAGCAAGACATCATGAAGGCCAACAACCGGGTGAATCAGTCGCTGTTCGGCAACGGTCTCCGGTGGCAGAAGGTCGATATCATTGGCGAAAAGATCATTATCGTGTCCGAGAATATGCGACTGAAGCCCCTCGCGGCGATCGATGAGCGCGACCGGATGGCAACCCGCATGGTCGACATCGCCCTGATCAATGAGTTTAAGGCCAGGTTGCGACAGGAAATCCAGGAAGTCTTGGGCGTGCCCGTAAGGTCAATCCTCAAGGATTATGATCCCAAACATCAGATTTCGGGGACCATCATTATCACCGAGGAGCGGTGTGACAAGAGTGATGAGCCAGACCCGATCGGATAAGTGAGACAGGTTGGCCCGACAAACTTACATAGTTGGTTAAGAGGGAACTCCCCGGGGAGCGCCCTTCACGACCACCAGGTATTCACCCGAGATGGAAGGCCGGTACGCGCGGCTGGCCAACCTCACGGGGTACTTGGTGGTCTTTCTGTTTCATCTAAGGAGGTACACGAAGTGTCAGAAGGACAGATCAAGGTTTCAGACGTCCTCGCGATCCTGGACCGGATCACGGGCGGCAGGGTCGTTAAGGGTATCGACGATCTTTTCACAGGCAGAAATCGGTTTGTAGTGACCAAGACCTCCCACATTCCGGGCAAAGAGGTGGTGGAAACCCCCGGCCTCGTGTTTGGCGATCCCGGTGCCGCGGTCAGAAAAATCGCCCTTTGCATGACCCTGACCGAAAGCAATATCGAGTTGGCCGGCGCTTTGGGGATGGATTTGATCATTGCGCACCACCCCATTGCCGATGCAGCAAACTCCGGCGGCGTCCCCTTGAAAGGATACCTGGGACTCTATGGTCTCGGGGCGATGGAACTTCACGAGGCCTTCCATGGCTTGCATCCCGGAATCGCGTACCTCCATGGTCACGAGGCCTTCCGGGTGGAGATCGCCTACGGCGGGCTTCCTGGCAACATCCTCTACGTCGGGAAGGCCCTGGACGAGGCAAGAACCCTGGGCCAAATGCTAGACCGGCTGGCGGACCTGATGGGGTACCGGCAAGAGGAACGGATGCTCGCCGCCGAGCGGGAGGTCAGGGATTGCCAGGAGATCCGGGAGACCTCCGTCGCCGCTCAGGGCCAAATCCTGGTAGGTTCACCGGCTGCCCCCATGAATACGGTGCTGCACATCTTCCCCCACACGGGCTTCACGCCCGAGCATCTCGAACAGGCCAAGCGGGAGCACCCCGAAGCGGACACGGTCCTGGCCACGATCAGCCGGGTCCGGCCGGATCATCCGCTGGTCGCGAAGACCAGGGAACTTGGCATGAACTTCGTGGTGGGCAACTCCCATGCCGTAGAAATCCTCGAAAACTGGATGCCATTTGCCAAGGCCTTGCAGCACTTCCTCCCGGAAGTTGAGATCCTGATCTTCCGGGAGCGGGTGTCCGCCATCCCGGTTGAGCGAACGGGAAGTGCCGCAATTCAACAGTACGCCCAGCAGATGGCGGACCGCTACTTGATCAAGAAAGGCTAGTGGAGGTGAGCACGCGAACTGGCAGTAAGGTATCGGATCATTCCCGCAGTCGTCAATCACACGATGATATAGGAGGTACATAAGCATATGTCAGCTTTGGAGAAAAACCTCGGGCAGGCAAGTAGTTCCCGCCGCTCCATGACCACCATCGAATGGGTGGGGATCGGCCTGGTTGTCCTCACGCTGATCGGACTCTTTTACGCTCCCCAGGCCATCGCCGGTTCCTTTGACGCCATGGTCAACAAGGTAGTCAGTGTCATCGTAAAGCTGTTTATCACCGGTACCGTGGGTATGGCGATCGTCGTCTCGGTCATCTCCGGCCGAATCCTGGAGCGGCTCGGCTTGACCGATGCGCTTATCCGCATCTTTGTACCGATTACCAGATGGCTCAACATCCACCCTGCGGTTGTCATCCCTGGCGTGTATCACATCGTGGGTGATATCAACGCCGCCAGCCGCATCACCGGGCCGATCCTGAAGAAATCCGGCGCCACCAAGGACGAACAGAAGATCGCCGTGGCCACCATGGTTCAGTGCCAACAGTCCTTTTCCACCTTCATGCTGGGTATCCTGGCCATGAGCATCGCCGGGGTTAAGGTCTTCCCGGTGGTGATCGTGGCGGTCTTTCTGCCCCTGGTCCTGATCCCGGCCCTCCTGAAGTTTACCATCTGGCGGAATACCAAAGCGGTTGCGCTGGAGGAACTCCCGCGTTTCACGCCGACCACCGCGGCGCTGCCCACCCTGTTCAACGCTGCACGGGAAGGCGCCGAGGTGCTCTTCCTGGTCGTAATTCCCGCCGGTGCCGCCGTATTCGCCATTATCGGCGCGCTTGAGTACTGGCATTTGTGGCAGCCCATTGAGGCGGGCCTGACTTCGCTCCTGGGTGCGCTCTCGATCGACCCCAAGACCGGCATTATCTCGGTGATGGCCTCCCCGACTCTGGCCATGGCTACCCTGAAGGAAACGGCCAAGGCCCTGGATCCGCGGCTGGTGGTGGGTTCCTTCGTTCTGGCCGCCTCGGGCCTGCCGTTCTCGGTCATCTTCGGCCAGATTCCGGCGATCTGGGCGGGCGCGTCCGACCTGAACGAGCGCGAAGCCATGGGTGCCGCCGTCCTGGGGGTCGTCCTCCGCTTCCTGACCGCGTTCCTGATCGGTGCCCTGCTCACACCGCTCCTGCTTTAGTGCGGTGGGCAACGAGCCAAAACCCCAGCAGCCATTTAGCGCTGCTGGGGTTTCCGCTTTCACCGGTTGAGCCGGAAGATGGCATCTGGCGTGCCAATGCTTTTTGACCGCATCGTTGGGGCATCTCGGTCGCGGCTGCGTTTGACTCCAGTAGTGCTCCAGTAGCACTCCAGTAGCACTCCAGTAGCACTCCAGTAGTACTCCAGTAGTACTCCAGCAGTACTCGGATCGAGTACCCCGGGACCCTTGCAGGGCACCCACTGTAGCCGAATCGGCTACAGTGGGTGCGATGTCTGTGGGGTAGATCAGGCGGACAGGAGCGCTCCCGGCTTATCGCCGGGGTCTACAGCGGAGCGGCTTTGGCCCCGAATGCCGGCCAGCAGTACTGTAGCAGTACTCCAGCAGTACTCCAGCAGTACTCCAGCAGGACTCCAGCAGGACTCGTACACGCCCTCAACTCTGGCGCAGCATGACAACCTGAGCCGACGATGGGGAAGGCCATCTCCTCCGGGAGACGCCGGTACCTGTAAAGAGCTAGGGAAACGCAAGCCGGCCCGTGAGGGCCGGATGAGACTCCGTGAAATAAATGATCATCCAATGACAAAACCAGGGGCATCGCTGGACTCTCACAACGCAAAAGGCCCGATTCGCACGTTACGGGCGGATCGGGCCTTTTGCATGGATTGAATGAGGGCGTATAGGTATGCAGGGCGAGGGCGAACTGCCCAGGACCTGTCTCCAAGGGGCCGGCTAAAACCCACGAAACCTCGTACAGGGTGGCGCTGCCGTTCCGAATGGGGTGGTACAATCACCCCGTTTTGATTTCAACGACGACCTTCCCCTTTGTACGCCCACTTTCAACATGCCGGTGAGCCTCTACGATCTGATCCAAAGGATAGCACTTCTCAATAACGGGTCTCACTTTCCCTTCCTCCATAAGCCCGCGCAGGAAGTCCAAATCCGTGTCATTGGGTTTGGCAAGATGCCCTTTAGGTTTCTTGCGACCAATCCAAGAACCGATCATCAATTGAATTGGGTGGTACTTGGGGAAGATCGGGTGTTCTGTAATATATAGACCCGTCTCGGTTAGAGAACGCAAACAGCTGAAGAAGGTCCGCCTACCAACCGCATCCAGAATGAGATCGTACTTTTTTCCGTTATCCGCGAAATCTTCCTTGGTATAGTCGATCACGTAATCTGCCCCAAGATCTTTAACCCAAGGAAGATTCGAAGTACTACAAACAGCGGTCACCTCAGCCCCGAAGACTCTGGCAAGCTGAACGGCAATATGCCCAATGCCACCCGATGCGCCGTAGATCAAGACCTTTTGGCCTTGCTTTATCTGCGCTACATCTCGCAAGGCTTGCAGCGCCGTCAGAGCAACACACGGCATCGCTGCTGCCTCCTGAAAGGTCGCGTTCTTCGGCATAAGACCAAGGACACTCTGACGAGGGCAGACATATTCTGCATGGGATCCCAGACAACTCCCAAAAACATGATCGCCAACCTTAAATTTGCGCACGTTCTTGCCGACCGCTTCAATCGTACCCGCAACGTCTATGCCCAGTATGCGCTTTTTGGGTTTTGTAAGACCATTCTCTAACCTGGTGAGCAAATAGCCCTTTCGAAAATAGGTGTCATAGGGATTGACCGAAGCGGAATGCACTCTAATCAACACCCGGTCGTCATCCCGGATGGTTGGCTGTTCGACATCCTCTATCTTCAGGACTTCAGGGGGACCATACGATCTGTAAATGGCAGCTCTCATCAATCTAACCTCCTGGTGCTTTACCCATTGTTTAGACCTCGTCAGGCTGCGGGCGCTTCGTCGAACTTGCGGCGGGCGGGCGCCCAGCAACCGGCAAGTGTGGCACCGGCCACGTTGCTCAAACCTGCCCGATCCATGGCTACCGTCAACGTCTCACGGCCCATTGACCCCCGGGTAGCATACTGTATGCTACACTACTCCACCTCCAGAACCCTGCGTTAAGCACCACCTATGGAAACTCGGTGTGGTAATGGTGGCCAGGGGCAGGGACCTCAGGCCGTCACATTCGCGAGCGTTAGCGACATAAGCCCAGAATCCCGTCCGGAGGTTGCCGTCGTGGGAGCCCCTGCCGGTACCTGTAATCGCTTGAGTCTGATTGGCACCCCGGGAACTGGGGTGCCTGCAGCAGTTCGTCCAGGGCCTCCAACTGGACGCCTGGGCGCCGGCGACGTGGGCCGCCTACCGCCGCCGGCAGGCGGGACTTTGCGGCGGCGGCTCCGACGAGTTTCGAGGGCGATTTGCAGGATGAACTACTGGTCTACAGAATAGCTATCGTACACCACGCCGCTCGTCTCTGCCGATTTGTTGACGCCTTTCCTCGGCCTTCTTTGCTGACATTGAACGTAAATATTTGTAAATTGCGATGGGTTGGTAGCTGTCATGTCCCGGCAAGTTCCACTCCCCGTCCGTGCCCGTCACCATAACGGTCACCACGGTGTCGGATGGCTGGCCTCTTCATCCGCGAACTCCTCACGGTCGCGGCTGCGCCTGACTCCAGCAGCACTTCAGCATGACTCCAGTAGTACGCCAACAGGACTCGGACCCAGTCCCCCGGGACCCTTGCACGGCGCCCCCTGTAGCCAATTCGGCCACAAGGGGCGCCCTCTTTATGCGGCAAATCAGGCCGCCAGGCGCTCCTCCCACTGACCGCCAGGGCTTACAGTGGAGCAGCTTCCACCCCGAACATCGCGCACATCGAAACGATTCCATCTATCAACTTGATAGGAAAAATATTGGTATTTCCCTATTGTCACCCTAATCTGCTCATGATAATATTGTATTAGATCGTTCCTTTATTTGGATGAACCAGCTAAGAATCAGGAGGCGTTCCCCATGGATGAGTCCAAGAAGCCGCCCAAGGAGGAAGTCGAAGCGATCGCGGCCGCCGCTATGGAAGAGGTCATCGACAACTCCTTCGCCGACCTGCTCCAGAATGCACGACCCGAAGACCTGGTCGGCACCACTCCCGGCGCCGAAGTTCGCAAGACCACTGCCCTCCCCTCCAACTGCTGGGTCTACGGCCCCGGCAAGCTCGAACTCCTCAGCGTCGCGTATGCCCGCCTCGTCCGCAACGCCGGCCCGGACGTAAAGTACGTCGAACGAGTCTATGCCAAACTGGTTAACGGCACAAAAATCCTGATCCTCAAGCCCGCCCCCGCCACCGACCTGACCGCCTATGAAGTGAAGCGCTACGACGGGAACTCCTCCGCCCTGATCAACCTCTCCGATTTGCTCGGGGAGCACAAGCTGGTCGTGGCCACCGGCTGGAAGGAGCGGCACGAAGTCGCCTACATTCCCAAGGGCAGCCCCCTGGGCAGCGGCCTCGCCATCGACCTGGGCGCCGTCAAGCAGCGCAGCCGGGTGTCCAAAAAGAAGGCCGCAGAGCAGGCATAGGGTAGCAAAACCACATGAAAGCCCCAGCAGCTGTAATGCGCTGCTGGGGCTTTCATGAATTGCAATCACTCACCGACTGAGCAAGGTCCCTACGCACCGTAGCAACTCCGCCCGGCCCCCCCTACAGGATCAGAAGGCCGCCAGGTCGAACTGGCGGAGGCGCTCCGGGTCGGCGATCACATCGATCTCGGCGATCTTCCCGCCTTTGACCGTGACACCCATTACCAATAACAGCCGGCCAAGCGGGGCCACGACCACTCCCACCGCTCCGTTCACGAGCGCCGATTGGGCGTGCCGGGCACATTCAGGGTGCGCCACCAGGTAGGCGCCGAGGGTCATCACCATTAACCAGCTGAAGGCCTGTACATCTTCTCCCGCTGTCCGGACACTCAAGATCGAAACAGGCCAGTAGCTACAAGAGCAATCAGGACGTCGTAAGCGACGACCTGCCTGACCCGCGCGCAGCGGCCCGGAACCGGAGAATGGGCAGAAAACCGCCTTCGTACGGCACCTGGTCCCGCTCGTACAGGCCTGAGCCGTGCGCCTCGACCACGAGGGCGAGAAACCGGCGGTAGGCCGGCGGCCTGCCCAGCCGCAACCGCCATCGCCGCGCGTACGCCAATCCATTCATTTAAGATGTGAAGTTTATGGTATCCTGAGATTCAGGAGGCAACATCCATGCTCTCGTACCTGCGCAATCTTTACCACCGCCACAGTCCTACGGTGTGGCTCCTGGCGCTCGGGCGCCTCGTCGACATGACTACCCTCTGGATGGCCATGCCGTTCATGGCGATTTTCATCAACCGGGCCGGTGCATCTGCCAGCGTAACCGGGCTGGTACTGGCTCTGAACCCGGTCGCCCAGTTGATCGGCAACATCGTCGGGGGACAATGGTCTGACCGTCGCGGCCGGCGCCCCGTCATCCTGTTCGCCATGGGCTTCCGCGTCTTCGTCCTGCTCTTCTATGCATTCGCCGGCCACGTGTGGCAGTTCGCCGTCCTCTCCTTCTGTAATGGCCTGGTGAACGCGCTCTTCAACCCGGCGTATACGGCCGCCATTGCCGACTCGACGGATCCGAAGGAACGTCTGGAGGCGTTCAGCCTCAGCCGGGTGATGTCCAACCTGGGCGTGGGCCTGGGACCGCTCCTGGGCGGCGCCTTCGGCATCGGGGCGCAGCGGTTCCTCTTCAGCACCGCGTCGCTCAGTTCGCTGGCGGTTGGCACAGCCTTCTTCCTGTATCTGAAGGAGCCCAAACGGGGTACCGCCCCGCCCCCTGCGGGCAAGAGCCGGCTCCGTGAGACGCTGGAGAATTGGGGAACGATCCTGACCGACCGGGCGCTCTTCATCTTCATTGCGGCGGGCGTACTGTCCCAGATAGCCTATGTCCAGGTGTCCTCGTCACTGTCGATCCACCTCTCGCACACCTTTGCCGACTTCGAACACGTCTACGCCTTCATCTGGACGCTGAACGGCGCCCTGGTCGTCCTGCTTCAGCTTCCAGTCTCCGCCGTGTTCCGGCGCCAGCGCATGGTCGTGCCCGCCGTACTTGGTCCGGCGGTCTTCGCTGTCGGATATGCGCTGTTCGCCCTGGCCGGAACGCCCTTCCAGCTTCACGCCGCCGCCACCGTCTGGACGATAGGTGAGGTGATTCTCGCGGTCCCGCAGACGACCTTTGCCACCGACATCGCCCCCGTCGACCTGCGCGCTCGGTACGCGGGCGCCGCTGCACTGGACAGAGCGCTGGGCGGTACCATCGCGCCGATCCTGGGTACAGCCGTATTGCAGGCGTTCGGCGGGCGCACGGTCATGTTCGGGGCCGCGGGTGCGGCAATCTGTGCGGGTGTACTCTACTACTTCGCCGAGCAGGGGCGGAGCCGGCGCCTGGCGCTGGCTGACCGAGTAGCGTAAGCGGGCCACAGTGGACAAACCACCGCGTGCCTGCCCCGCGTAACACCCGGTAGCTCGCACTTTCTTTGGCAGGAGCTCGGGCGAAAGGGCCGTTCACCAGCCATTGTCAGGGTGTTAGTCGGCGGCGGAGCGGATGAACGACGCCGAATGCGCCGACTGCGTCATCATCACCCTGACGGCCGGCCTGCAGACCCGCAAGACCCGCTCCGCCTCGACCAAGAAGGCCTCCTCCACCTCAGCCACCCAAAGCGAGACCAATCGAAACACCTACAAGTTCGAAAACCCCAGCAGCCATGAAATGCGCTGCTGGGGTTTCCCGTATTGCGATCACTCACCGACTGAGCAAGGTCCCCACGTACCGGAGCAGTTCGTTCGCACAGCACTCGCAGTAACCGTGGTCTTCGATCAGCCGGCGGACCACCTCGTTGATCCGCTTCTGCTGCTCCGGGTCGGGCGTCCGGGTGCTGGTCGTGATCTTGACCACGTTCTTGAGGTCGGCAAAGAGCTTCTTCTCGATGGCCTCCTTGAGCCGGTCGTGGGAGGTGTAGTCGAACTTTTGCCCCTTCCGGGCCAGCGAGGAGATGCGGATCATGATCTCCTCCCGAAACGCCTTCTTGGCGTTCTCGGTCACGCCGATCTGCTCCTCGATCGAGCGCATCAGCTTCTCGTCGGGGTCCACCTCTTCTTCCGTGATCGGGTCCTGCAGCTTCTGCTTGTTGACGTATGCCTCAACGTTGTCGAGGTAGTTGTTGAAGACCGAGCGGGCCGTCTCCTCGAAGGAGTAGATGAACGCCCGCTGAATCTCGTTTTTCGCCAGCTCGTCGAACTCCTTGCGGGCTTCGTAGATGAAGTTGAGGTAGGACTCCCGCTCTTCCTTGGAGATGCCGGTGTGCTGCTCGAAGCCGTCCTTCAGCGCCCGCAGGGCGTCCAGGGGGTTGACGCAGGTCACGTCTTCCTTGACCAGGGCGCTGGAGAGCCTGTTGATGATATAGCGGGGTGAAATGCCCTGCATGCCTTCCTTCTGGCCCTCTTCCTGCAGTTCCTTGATGTCCTTCTGGGTGAAGCCTTCCACGGTCTCACCGTCGTAAACTCTGCGAAAAGTGGTCACGCACCAAGAACATCCAACCATTCCATTGAAAACAGCGGCTGACGCCCCGGTGGCAGTGATGCGCCGAGCCGTCAGAGGTCCGGCAACCAGTGCCGGACCTCTTCTTCAGCTTGCCCCAGAGTCTACCAGACAACCGCCACGGGGCTGTCCTGTCCGGCCAGAATTTGGACGAATTGGGTGGTATGCACCGTGTTATCGGCACCGACAATCTTCACCTCGTAGAGCCCCACCGGGACTCCGGTCAGCGTCACGGTGGTCGGGCCACCTGCTGATACCTGGAAGGCGCGCAGCAATGCGATCCGCTTGGAGCCGTCCGCCGCTACCGCTTTCAGGATGACAAAGGCCGGTGCGTCCGCGGGCAGCCCGTTTGTGGCCACGTTCAGGGTCAGACTTCCCCGGACCGTGGGCGCAGACCCAGTCTGGCCCACATTGTGAGCAGCCGTGACCAGATCAAAGATGTCCACAGCCCGGTCGAAGTTGACGTCCATCCAACTGCCAAAAGCGCTGGAGTAACCCGTGTCGTCGGTGAACTCCGTGGCCAGCAGCGGCAGATCCGTCTCAGTCACGCTGTTATCACCGTCGATGTCGCCAAAATGCAGCAGCAGGTCGTTTGCCTGGGTCCTGCCGGATTCCGGCACCGTCACAGCCTCCTCGGCCGTGGTGAGGAACGGCGCCATGGCCACCACCTTCGTCAGCGCAGGCGGGACGTCGGTGAGCCACACGTCGTAGACATTCTCATCGGTACCGGCGAATCCATAGACCCCCGGCACCGTCTTCTTCCCATCGGTAGCCCTGACCGTCGGGGCGTTGCCATTGCCGTCCACATAGGTGGTGACCGCCAGGGCGGACTTCGCAACCCCAATGGACGCCTGCGGGACAGTCAGGGCGACCGGGCCGTTCTGGTCGGACGCCGTCGAGCTGCCCAATACCTTGATGGTGGCAGGCCCGCGGAAGCCGGAGACCGCCTGGAACCGAATCTGCGGTTTCACTACGGGTAGCCAGTCGCTGGTGCCGGACCAGGTCCAGGTTACCGTGTCACCGGCAACTGCCAACGCTCCGGCGCCGGCGGCGCTGCGGCTCAAGTCAGGCGTCACCTGAGCCGGGTCAAACTGCAGGTTCAGCTTTACCGACCGCTGCGACTTCCCCCAGGGGAGGACGACGCTTGGGTAGGCGTCAAAGGAACCGCTCGGCAGAACCTTGTCCCCATGCACCTCGGCGTTCTTCAGCGAAAGCGTCACGCACGCGCCGTCGCAGACCACATCAAAGTCCCGCCGGGCGAACAGGGCGGTACCGGTGGGGAAGAACGGACCGAGGTTGGCGGCCAACGTCGTGACGGCATAGTGACCCGGCTGATCGAGCGGCACAACCATCCACCAGTAGTCCTTCCGCACGAGATTCCCGTCGCTGTTCCAGAGGTTGATATTTGGCCAGTACCGGGATCCCCAGGGGTTGGAGTCGATCTGATACACGCGGATATCGGCGTCCAAGCTATGTAGTGTGGCCTCGAAATGGGTGAAGTTCCCAACGTGAACCGGCGCCGAAATCTCTCCCAGGACGAGCGACCATGGACCCCCGCCGGTTACGTGATACACCCCGCCGGCGGCATAGGTGGGCAAATCATCCGGCCGGCCTACCGGAGCGGGAACTTCAAGGGTGTAGTCCTGGTAAGTGCCAGGCGTACTATACAGCAGGTGCCCCGCCACCCGGTAGGAGCCGGGGGCCATGTGCAGCGTGCCGTTTGCCACCGGCCAACGGTACTTGCGATTATCGCTCCGACCGCTGACCTCCAACTCGCCGGAACTCGGCGGTGCCGCGGCCGCCGGCTGCCACTCCAGGACGGCGGTTTCGGTTTCGGTCAGGGAAAAATCCGCACTGACCGGATTCGCACCCACGGTGAAATCGGCCTGGCTGGCGAACACTGCGGGCACGCCCCCGATCACGGCAGCCTCATAAGTGCCCGGCAGCACCCGCACAACGGCCTTGCCACCCGCAGCGGTGGTGATGCCCTTTTTCGGGGCATAGCTGGGTTCGGTCATGGTGACCACATAGGCCTGGGCACCCTCTACGGCCGTTGCGTTCAGCGTTGCGCCCACCGTCACCGGCGTGGCAAGGGCGCCGTCCGCCACCAGTTCGTACGCCGCGCCGTCCGGAATGGTTATGCCGGTGTACTGGAGCATGTAGCCGTCACCGGCGGCCACTTCCGCCGCCACCAGGACATTGTAGCTGGCTCCGGCTTCCAGGACCACGAGGCTTCCGTCCTGGCTATCGTAGAACGTTGCGCTGGAACCACCGTATTGATACGCCCGAACTATGACAAACGTATAATTGGGAATCAACTGGCCGTTCCGGTCCTTGATGCTCACTTTCACGGCGCCGGCGCCCGGGTTGACAAACAACAGGTACGCCTCGCCGGATAGTCCGCCCGCGCTGGCAGTAACGAAGAGGCCGGAGAATGGCACCGTGGCGGTCAGCGTCACCTGGCCCGAGCTATCGGTCACTCCATGCTGGTCGTACAGGGCGACGGTGGCCCCCGCCACCGCTTGGCCGCTCCCGTCCGTTACGGTCACCTTGACCGCACAGGGCTGCCCGACGACCCCCACCAGGTCGTCCTTTTTGGCGCCGCATTTTTCGGAGAGGGCCAGTGTCAACCCGGTGGTACTTGTCGTCCGGGAGGGTCCCGGCGCATTCATGGGCGTCACCGTCAGATACTTGCCGTCCCGCAGCGTCTCCGTATACCCGCCGTCTGCGAGCGCATGGCCTGCTCCCAGCAGCAGGAGGCTGACCAGCACCGCCAGTGCCCCTGCTCCAAATCGCATCTGCATCCGCTTCACTGTAGTCCCCTCCTTCGCTAATTGCCGGCTGCCTGCAACAGGTTGATCGGGACGATCGAATACTGTCCGCTTGAATCCACATGAATGGCGAACGGGAACCAGGAGCCCTGCGTATCGACATTGGGCGGGGTAATCGTCAAGATCGTTCCATTCCCGCCGGAAATGTTGACCGAAGTCAGCGTCTGTTTCGTCACCTTGCCACCGTACACTTCCGCCAGGAAATAGTAGGTGCCGGGCATCAACCGGTAAATGGTCATGGTCTCGGTGCCACCTACGGTCGTTACGTCACCGCTGTGAAGAGCGTATGGCCAGGCGGCAGCGTTGCCTGGGGTCAGGCTGTCGACGATCAGGCTGGTGTTCGTACCGTCGTATCCGGGCAACTCCAATGTCGCGTCCATGTTTTGGACCGGATCCGACCAGTTCAGGTCAATGCGCAACGGTGTCTTCAGCAGGAACGACGGCGGCAATTTCGTCTGCAGATGCGCCGTGCCAAGGAAGCCCACCGTGGCGTTCAAGGTCACCGTGGGCCGTCCGGTGGCACTTACCACCACCTGATAGTCCGCCGGTGCGACCGCAATCAGGGCGCGGCCGCTGCTGTCGGTAACGGCAGCGTACACCGGTGAAGCGCCACCGTTATACACGGCCACCGTTGCGCCCTGCCGCCCAACGGTACCCGCGGCATCGTCGTAGACCGTGACTTCGATCCAACCGAGACGCAGCGCCGGGTCGAGGCTGGTGCCGACGTTTCGGGCCGCCTGGTACAGGTCGAACAGGTCAAAGCGTTCGGCGCTGGCGCCCGTTCGGACAATGTTCCCGTCGTCGCCCGGCCAGAGATCGCGATCGTAACCCCGCAAAGCCAGCCCGGACAGGTCGTCAGCAGTGACCGTGCCGTCCCGGTCTTCGTCACCAAAGGCCGGGCTGAGCACGTAGTCGGCGGAGTCTGGAACCCCGGCGGCAACGGTGACCGACTGGCCGGCCGGCAGGTACGGCCACGGAGCGGCCCAGACCACGTAACTGCCATCGCCGGGAACCGGGAAGGCAAAGAGCCCGGTGGCGTCGGTAGCGGTGCACCGGGTCTCGCCCGACTCCGACGCGGTCAGGCAGACCTGGTCGTCCCAGAGCGGGTCACCCAGCGTGGTCTGCAGGTGCCCCGCCAGCCGGGGGCCGATAATGGTCGGCTGAATCGACAGGATGCGGTCGATCCACTGGGCCTTCTCGTTGGACAGTAGGACATCGATCCCACCGGAGATATCGATCGACAGGTTTGCGCTCGCGGCCTTCAGGTGAATGGTGGCCAGAAGGCCGGTTCCGGCTACGGCCACGGTGTTCCCTTTCAGCGTAACGGCATAGAGCGCCCGGTTGGTGACGCTATCGACCTGCGGGCCGACCGCAAAGGTGTCCCGACTGGAGAAGAGATCGCCCGGCGTAACACCCAACACCGTCGCCTCGCCCGGGTCCAGGGCCAGGTTAACCTGAGCGCCGTACAGACCGGCGGCATTCTCCACCCGTACGGTAACGTCGAACTCACTGCCCGGAACCACCTGCGCCGGGCTCTCCACCCGGACCATGGCCGGCATCCACGATGTCATCCGCAGGGTGGCGTGGACCACCACCTCGGTGCCTGTGCTCACGGTACCCGCCACGCTGGTGTACGGCGCCAACGGCCCCAGGTTGAGCAGGCCCCGGTACTGGTATACCTGGGTGCCGGCAGCGGGCGGCACCTGCCAGGCAAAGCCCCGGAAATCGCCGCGGGCCGTCCCCTGCGCCTGTCCGGCCTCGTCGGTCAAGTGGAACCGCGTCTCGGGGCGCCTGCTCTGAGCGGGGGTGGCTTCGGTCAGCAGGTCGCCCGCACTGTTCTGCAGCCCCAGACCGACAAAAGTGGCTTTGCCAGCCTCTGCGGTGACGGACCGGGTCTCGGAATCCATCTGGAGCGGCACCGTAAAATCCAGAGCGGCGCCGGTGACGGCCGTGAGTGCCTGCCGTTGCGGATTGACGGCAAACCGATATGTCCACGGCCTGCCGGTGCTGTCGCTGATTCCCACCTGCGCGGCGATCACCGACAGCGGCCCGGGGCTCACCCGCAGGGTACCAGGCCGGACGACCGCGGTGATCTGGGCGCGCCGGACCGCGAACGCGCCGTGATCGATGGCCTTTCCGGCCGCGTCGTACCCGAGATGGACCGTTGCCAGGTCGGCAGAGTTAATTTTCTGGACCAACCGGCTGCCCATTGCCAGGTTGACACCGGCAAACACCAGTCCGTTCTGATCCGGCAGGTAATAAGCGATCTGATACGGACCGGGCACCACATGGAGAACCGCCCGGGCCATGGCGTCGGTCCAGGCGTGCGACAGTTGCAGGTTGTAATCGTTGCCGTCCTGCGGAACAGCGGACACCATGGTGCGGACCGGTGCGCCGTCCAGGCCCAGCACCGCCGGCACCGCCACGGTGGTCCGACCATCCAGCGCAACGGCTGTCTTGCCGGCAGTGGCATACGGGCGCGGTGTCAGATCTTTGTAAACGAGGTACAGATCCCGCACGGGATCGGACCCCACGGGTGCCGAGACCAGCGCCCGGGTCTTTGCATCCGCCGGAATTACCATCCACGCGGTGGCCATGGACTGAAGCGTCGTGCGCTGCACCGAACTGCCGCTCGCCGCGGCGAATTCCACCGCGGCGCCGCGCACCGGCGTTCCGGCGGCGTCAAGTGCACTCAGCTCTAGAAGCGCCTGTTTGTCCGGGTCCAGCACGGCCCACCAGGCCCCGTGCAGGTTACCCCGGGAATCCTGCACCGTAACTGAATGCGCTCCGGTGCCGGTGATCGGCACTTTGAGCGTCGCCTGGCCCTTTACGTTTGTCATGGTGCGGATCTCGCGGTCTCCGGTCACCTGCAGGCCGCTGATCGGAGCGTGAGTGCCCGGGTCGGTCACCGAAACGGTCAGAGTTGCGGTCTCGGGTCCGGTGTACGACAGCACATCGGTCCCACCGTCCACCGAGACGGTAATCGTCGGGCCGGCCGATTCGGTTTGGCGCAGCAAACCGCCGGCGGCCGATGGAAACGGTGATGCCACCGGATAGCGCGGCACCACCAGCGCAGGTTCTTCATGAGCCGGCAGTGGGGCGCCAGCACCCGCCCCGCGTTCGGCAGCCAATGCGGGACGCCCGCCGGTCAGCAACCCTAGCAGCAGCACAAAACTGGTGAAGTAAACAATAGAACGCCTGAACGTGACCACGCTGTACACCCCTTCCCTGTCCGGAACGAGAAAAAGGGGGCCGAGCCTGCGCTCGGCTCCCTTCTTTTCTGTCGCTACTTCAGCTTCATGAGCCGGAGTGTCATTACCGCTGCCTGAGCCCGGGTGGCCGGTTGTCCGGGGCCGAAAGTCCCGTCCTGGAAGCCGGTGACCAGGCCGGCCCGAGTGGCGGCATCGAACTGCGTTGCTGCCCATGCCGGGATCTGGCTCTGGTCTGCGAACTGCCGGGATTCGCCGCTGGGCTGAATTCCCTTCAGTGCCAGTGCCCGGCCCAGGATCACAGCCATCTGCAACCGGGTGATTTGCTGGTCGGCTCCGAACGAGCCGTCGGTATAACCGGTGATGAGGCCGGCCTTGACCGCTGCTGCAATGTAGCCCTGGGCCCAGGCGGGAATCGCGCTGTTGTCGGTGAAGCTGAGCATCGGATTCTCGTCGACCTTGAGGCCCAGCGCCAGCACGATCATCTTGGCGAACTGCGCCCGGGTGACTTTGTCTTCCGGATGGAAGGTGCCGTCGCCCATGCCGGAAATGACCCCGGCAGCGACCAGTTCGTTAATGCTCGCTTCTGCCCAGAAACCGGGGAGAACATCTTTGAACTTGGCCGGGGTCGGCGTCGTGCCGCCAGGCTGCGTCGTGCCGCCAGGCTGCGTAGTGCCACCAGGCTGCGTAGTGCCGCCAGGCTGCGTCGTGCCGCCAGGCTGCGTCGTGCCGGCCGGAGCAGTCCGGGTGCTTGTGGCGTCGGCCTTCGCTTCGTTGCCGTCGATCTTGGCCGTTACGGTAATGGTGTTGTTACCAAGTGCGAGTTCCACCGTGGCACTGAACTTGCCGCTGGCGTCTGCCTTGGTCGTGCCGGCGGCCTTGCCGTTCACGCTCATGCTCACATCCGCTCCCGGCGTGGCCGTACCGCTGATGGTCACAGAAGACTTGTCGGTCGAGGCCGGAGCGCTCACGGAGACCTCAGCCTTCCGGGTCCGGGTAATCGTGAGGCTCTTGGTCTCGGAGGCGTTGCCCGCCTTGTCGACGGCCTTCACTTCGAACTTGTTGGCGCCCACCTTCAGGTTGACCTTGACCGTGAGGGCGCCGGCACCGTCCGCCTTGCCGGATTCGGTCCCGTTGACGGTGACCGTGGCCGCTTTCTCGGTGGCGATGTTCAGGGTCGCAGTCTCCGCCGTGGTCGTAATGGCAGGGGTGGTGATGCTGAGCGACGGAGCGATGGTGTCCCGGGTGACAGTGGTGGTAGCGGTACTGCTGACGCTGCCCACCGTGGCCGTGAACGTGAACAGGTTGTCACCCTCCAGCAGGTTGGCGACGTACCGGAAGGCTCCGGTCGAGCCAACTGTGAAGGACGTAAGGGTCCCGCCATTCCGGCTGACCGTGACCTGGGCGCCGGCGTTGGCGGTACCGGTGACCTCCACGGTGGCGTCCCGGGTGATCGTGACCGGCGCACTCACGCTGATGGCGACCACAACGGGCGGCGTGTAGCCTCCGCCACCAGACGGCGGTGCGGCAGGTGCCGGGCGATTGACGGTAAAGGGGGGCGCTGCGGAGGCGTTGTTCATGTCGTCGGCAGCGGTGATGTTGATGATGTTGTCACCGTAGTTCAGGCTAACGGTAACCGCGAAGGCACCGTTGATGTCGGCCGTGGCGCCGGCGTTACCGCCGGTGGCGGTGGCCGTGACCGTGGCTCCCTTTTCGGTCGTGCCGTTGATGGTGACCGTTGCTGCGTTCAACGAGGCGGGCGGAGCCGTAACGTTCAGCACCGGCGGCGTAGTGTCCAGGGTTATGGACACCGCGTCGGTAGCCTGGCCGGCGTCGTTGACTGCGCTCACCGTGATGCTGTTGACACCCTCGATCAGGGTGACGGTGGTGGAGAATGCGCCCGTCACGGGGGCGAACTTCGTGTCGACGCCGTTGACGTACAGCGAACCCACCGGGGTGCCCGTGCTGGTGACTGTGCCGGAGACGGTAACCGTTGCCTGCTTGGTTTTCGGTGCCAGAGCGTTCAGGCTGATGACCGGGACATTGGAAGACCTTGTCACGGTGCGCTGTGCGGAAGCGGTGTTGCCGTAGGGATCGGCAGCGACCACATCGATCACGTTGGCGCCGTCATTCAGATTGACTGCCCGACTGAATGCCGCTGCAGGCAACACGCCCGTGTACACCTGTGTGCCGTTGTTGCTGATGGTCAGCGTCGCACCGGCTTCGACAGTGCCCGCAAGCGTGATGGCGCTCAACGCAGTAAGCGTCCCGTTGTTGGCCGGGTTGGTGATGACGATGGTCGGAGCCACGTTGTCGTAGACGACTGTGTAGTTCACCGCAGTCTGGTTCCCAGCCAGGTCGGTAGCCGTCAGGTCGAGTCGGTTGTTGCCCGGGGTCAGGGTAACCATGTTGGAGAAGTTGCCGGTAGAACCGAGGTTGATCGGGGCACCGCTGCGCACACTGAGAGTCACTGTGGCATTGGCCTCGGTGGTACCGCTGACCGTGAACGCACTGGCTCCCACGGTGATCGTCCCGCCGTTGGCAATGTTCAGAGGCGCAGCCATGTTGATGGCCGGAGCCGTGAAATCGGCGGTGATGCTGGCCGTGGCCGACTGCGTCAGGAAGCCGTCCGTGACGATCACGTCGACGGTGTTGGCCCCTTCGGCCAGGGTGACCGTTTCATTGAAGTTGCCGTCGACGATGCCGGCTCTGTGGACCTGGACGACGTTGTTGACCTTGATGTCATAGCCGGTGGCGCTGTTGCCGGTGGCAAAGGAGACTGCCTGGGTAGCGTTCTTGGTCAGGTCGGGCAGGGCCGTCACCGTCAGTGTGGGCGCGCCGGGCTTGTTGCCAACCACGAACTTGGTGAAGTGTGGCGTGCTGAACGTAATGGTGCCGTCAGGGTTGAGAGTCACATTCGAAGCGGTCCATTCCACCCACTTGCCCTTGTCATCGTCGAAGACGTAGACGGTGATCTTGCCCACCGCACTGGTGTCATACGGCAGCGTGACGATGACCGGCTTGGACTGGTTGAAATTGAAATGATCCTGGTATCCGGAACCGTTGTCCACCTGGAACTTGTAGCCGGAGCCGACGTGCACGATGCCCGGAGGCATGTTCTCGAGCCCGGCGTCCGTGGTTGAGGTAAGGAGCGAGATGGTGCTGCCGACGGCGCCCGCCGGGACATCCAGCACGGTGATGTTATCCACCTTGACGGTGGTCTGGGCCGCCGGACCCGCCTGGGTCTGGGACAGGCTGCCGGTGCCGGCGTTGCCGGCAGCATCGGTGCCGGTCACCTTGATCTGGACGGTACCGCTGAAGCCCTGCGGCAGGTTATAGCTGCCGGCCCAGACGTGGCGGTCAACGGCGTCGACGGTCAGGGCCAGATTGGCGGTGTCCGGACCCAGTGTCACGGTAGCGGTCGGGGGGGTCGCCACGTCCTCGTTGCTCGTGACCTTCACGATAACCGGATTGCCTGCGGCAGCCGTGATGGTGAAGACCGGGCCGTTGGTGTCCAGGACGATGGTTCGCGGCGCGCTCGCCACAGACTGACGGCCGGAGCCGGGCACTTTCTGGTTCAGCAGGATCTCGTGGCGGACCGCCTTGGCAGTGTACTCGTTGGCACCCTCCACCAGGGCGGCGGAATAGGTGAACTTGCCGTCCTTGTCCGCCTGGACGGAGCCGCGGGATTCGCCGTTGCGGAACATTTGGACAGTCGCATAGGGCTCGGCGGTGCCGGTAATGGTCAGGGCACGGCTGTTGGTCAGCGCCTTGGCAAAGGCGTCAATCGTCGGTGCGACGGGATCCTTCAGGTCGGTCTTGACCGTGAAAGTAGTCTCCGCTTCGACGTTGCCGGCTCCATCTTGGCTGTGCCACTTCAACGTGTGAACGCCGATGTTGTTTGCATCGGGCGTCCAGGAGTTGCCGGCTGCCCGGTCCACAGAGTCAACGGACCACGTCAGCGTGGCGCCCGTCTCGGGCGTAAGGGTAATGGTCGGGGCAGTCTTGTACCAGCCGTTCGCGGCGTCGGGAGCCGCCGGGCTGATGTTGAAGGCAGTGGTCGGGGCCGTGGTGTCCACCGTCAGGGAAACCACGTCGGAAGTCTTCACGTTACCCGCCCGGTCGGTCAGGGTGGCCGTCAGATCGTCGGTGAAATTCATGCCCTTCGTGATGGTACGGGTGTATACGTACGTCCGGGTCAAGTCACCGGGATTCATGGGCTGCAACTCCATCGGCAGGTCCTTCTTCAGTTCGCCGATGTTCAGGCGGGCGGTTCCGCCCGGCTCGCCCACCAGGGTTACCGTGAGGGTGCCGTTGGCCTGTGCCACCTTGAAGGACTGAATGGTCGGAGCGGTGTTGTCGATGGACAGCTTGAACTGGGCAGTCCGGTCGGTCTTGTTGCCGGCCTGGTCAATCAACCGGGCCACCACCGTGCCGTCGGTAATGTCGCCTGCCGGAGCCTGCACTGTGGCCTGGTACTGACCAGGGATGGCCGTCTCGGCCATGTCGCCTTCCAGAATCGGGTTGACAATGGCATCGTAGTCGGCGCTGTTGCCCACGCGGAAGTGGGCTTTCTTCAGCCCCGTTTCGCCGAAGGCGGTCACCGATATGAATGCGTCTTTCTTCACTGGCAGCATGGCGGAATGAGTCAGGGCCGTGAAGGCCGGCGCCTTGGTGTCGACCACGAACTGCCAGGTGGAGTGGGCGGTGGTTTTGTTTCCGGCCTTGTCGGTCACGGTGAACTCCGCCTTCACCTTGCCGGAGGTGTTCTGGGCGGACTTGGTGTTGTCGCCGTCCCTCACGGTGTAGCTGCCGGTGTAGATGCCGGTGCCGGCGCCGGTCTCGGTCAGGGCGACTGCCGTGGCAGTGACGTCGGGCACGGAAACGGTCACCTGGGCCAACCCCACCGGGGCGGTCAGGAGCCCGGACTCGGCGTGCAGGGTAAAGCCGATTACGTCGTCCTTGGCAAAGCAGGCAATGCGGGTATCCACTTTGGCTGCCGCGTCAATGTCGGCGCTGGTGACGGTGGGTGCGGTGGCGTCGAGGACCACCTGCGCATTCGCATCCACTTCGTCGGAAACGTTGCCCGCCAGATCGGTCTGAACGGCGCCGACGGTCAGTGTGCGGTTGTCGCTGTTCAGCACCGTATAGTGGGCGGTGTAGACGCCCGGCGTAGCGGTTTCGGTCACGGTCAGGATCTGCGGGCTGCCGCTGCCGGACTTCATGAGCACCTTGGTGGTGGCGGCGAGCGCAGGCTCGGCGGTCACGGTTACCGTCAGCGCGTCGTCGGCCTTCAGCGGATGCGGTGCATCGGTAGCAACTTGCGTGACCACCGGGACGATGGTGTCGACCCGGACGCCGGTCAGCGGGAAGTTCTGGCTGGTGGCGTTACCGGCCAGGTCGGTCAGGGTGACCGTAAGGACCAGGTTCCGCCACATGCCGGCGTCGGCAGGAATGGTGTAGTCGAGCGTGTAGGCGGTTTTGGTGCCGGTGAACGCCCCGGTCAGAGGCGTGGCGGGGTCCCAGGAACCATTTGCCGCTTGCTTCTCAAAGGCCAGAGAGAACGTGGCTGCGACTTCGGCTTCCGCCGTGAACGCGAGGTGCACGGTCCCGGCTTTCAGCCACGGCTGATTGGGCGTGGCCTGCGGAGCGGACGGAACGGCCGGTGCGTGGGTGTCTATCTGATACGTAGCGATCTTGGCGGGGGCACCTTCGAGCAGGGTCACGCTGTCCTTGGCAAAGGCCCACAGGTCCCAGCTGCCCTCATGGACCGGGAACCCGGCCGAATAGGCCGCAAAGGCGGGCAGGCCTGGCTGGGGGGTATCTTTCTGCACCAGGGCGTACTTGATGGCGGGAGTAGCGCCGGTCGCGGACAGCGTCACCGTCGGCTCGTGGTTCGTCCAGCCCGCAGCGTTAGCGGTCTGGTCCGGATGAGCAGAAACCACGGGCACGTTGGTGTTTACGGTGAAGCTCCACGGCCCATAGGTCGTGGTGTTTCCCAGCACGTCCTTGACAACCAGGGTGGCGGCGACAGCGGAGATGTCCCCGCTCGAGGCGGCCAGGTCTTCGCCCGGCGTGCCGGTGAGCGACCCGGACTTGCCTGCGGTCATGGACAGCGTCACCGAGACCGAGTGAGGCGCCCCAGTTCCCGACACCGCCAGGGTGAGCGTGGAGTTGGCGACGTCGATGTTGCTGTAGGTGTCGACCACCGGAATGGTGAACGTGGGCTGGGCCGCGCCGACCGTGGCGCCGCTGGCAGGCCGTACGCCGCCGGCGGTAACCACCGGACCCGTGGTGTCGAACACCACCTGCGGTGCGGCGTCCACTTCAACGGAAGCGTTGCCGGCCAGGTCGGTCTGCACGGCGCCAACGGTAACGGTCCGGTTGTCGGTACCCTGGACCGTGTAGGTGGCGGTGTAGGTGCCTGCCGTTGCCGTTTCCGTCACGGTCAGCGGATATGGAGCGAAGCCGTCGGACTTCAGCAGCACCTGCGTCGTAGTGGCAAGCCCGCCTTCGCCGACCACGGTGACCGTAAGTACGTCGCCCTGCTTCAGCGGAAGCGTCGCATCGGTTGTCACCGAGGTGATAACCGGCTTGTCGGTGTCGACGCCGGCGGTAAGCGAATAGGGTTTAGTGGTTACGTTGTCAGCGATATCCTTCAGGGTGACGGTGAGGACGAGGTTCCGCCACGTCCCCGCATTGGCCGCGATCACATAATCGGCGGTGTAGGCGGTGTCGTTGCCGATGAACGACCCGGCAATCGGCGTTGCGGCGGCCCAGGAACCATTGGCAGCCCGCTTCTCAAACGCCAGAGCGTAAGTGGCGGTGAGATTCGCTTCCGCCGCCGTAAAGGAGAAGTGGACGCTACCTGCGCTCAGCCAGGCACTGGTCGGTGAGACCGCGATGGCTGCCGGAGCAGTCGGTGCATGTGTGTCGATATCATAAGAAGCAATCTTTGTGGGCGAGCCAGCCAGCTTGGTATCGCTGTCGGTGGCAAACGCCCACAGGTCCCAGCTGCCCTCATGAACCGGGAACCCGGCCGAATAGGCCGCAAAGGCAGACAGGGCTGGCTGCCCCGCATCTTTCTGCACCAGGGCGTACTTGATGGCGGGAGTAGTGCCGGTCGCGGTCAGCGTCACCGTCGGCTCGTGGTTCGTCCAGCCCGCTGCGTTAGCGGTCCGGTCCGGATGGGGAGAAACCACGGGCACGTTGGTGTTTACGGTGAAGTTCCAGGTGGATCCGGTCGCGGGATAGGTCGTGGTGTTCCCCAGCACGTCCTTGACCACCAGGGTAGCGACGACGGTGGAGATGTCCCCGCTCGAGGCGGCCAGGTCTTCGCCCGGCGTGCCGGTGAGCGACCCGGAAGTGCCTGCGGTCATGGCCAGCAGGACCGACACCGAATGAGGCGCCCCAGTTCCCGACACAGCCAGGGTGAGCGTGGAATGGGCGACGTCGATGTTGCTGTAAGTGTCGACCACCGGAATGGTGAACGTGGGTCGGGCTGAACCAACCGTGCTTCCGTCGCCAGGTCGCACGTCGCTGACTGTGACCGCGGGACCATGCGTATCCAGCAGGACATTCACGGTGGTCGTGGCGGTGTTTCCGGCCACATCGGTCACAACCACCAACAAGGGGTTCGTGCCTTCCGTCAGTGAAACGTTGGCGTTCCACGAACCGCCGGAGAGCTTTGCACCGGCGCTTCCGACCCGCACGGATGCGATCCCGTGGTTATCGGCAGCGGTGACCGCCACGGCCTGGGTCGGGTTGACCGTGGCCGCCGGGGCGGTGATCGCAGTTATGGTCGGGATCGCCGTATCCGCGTTGACGGTCTGCGAAACCTGGGCGGCCGCGTTGCCGGCCAGGTCGGAGCCGTTGGCCGTAACGGTGATTGCGCCGTCGGCGCCCGCCGGAATCGTAAACGTCCACTTGTTCGTGGCACCAGTCACCGGGCTCAGGAGCGGATTGCCGGTGACGGTCACCGCCGGCGTGTCCGCGAGCGTCTCACTGGTAGAGACATCAACCGTGACCACGTCGCCCGCCATAAGCCAGCTACCGGTGTAAAGATCGGTGCCGCGGGTAACTTTGAGCCCGACGCCCAGGGTCGGCGGCGTGTTGTCCCGGTTGATGACGTAGGTGACCACGCTGGGTAGACGGGTCTGGTCCGTGACTGCAGCCGTCAGCGTCAGGGTGTTTTTCCCGGGCGAAAGGTCATGGGTCACCGTGAAGGCGCCCGATCCGTCCGGCGTAACGGACTGGCCATTCAGGTCCAGTCGCACCGCGGTGGCGTCAAGGCCGGTCAGATCTACGCTGCCGGTAATCGTGACGGAACTCGCCTTGGTGTAGTACTCGCCACCAACCGGGTTGAGACCGGTCCCCGGCAAATTGGCGGTCAGCGGGACCACTTTCTCGGTGTATTTGACATTCCCGACCCAAGTGGTGGCGGTATTGCCGGCCTCGTCCGTCGCAACGATGGTGATTGCATTGTCGTCACCTTCGGTGCGATTGCTGATTGTGGCACTGCCAGTGAAGGTGTCCTGTCCGTTCGCAGTGACCGGGGTGACACTCGCACCGTTGATCTTGACCGTAACCGGCGAACCGCCGCTGGCGCCCAATACACCGGCGACAGTAACGGAGGCCGCGTTGGTCATCGCGGGCAGACTCGGCGTCACCATAATGACGGGTGCGGTCGTATCGACGCTGACCGACTTGCCCGATGAGGTGGCTGTGTTGCCCGCCAAGTCACCAGCAGTGGCCGCCAGAGTGATCGTGCCGTTGGTGGTGCCACTCACGATGTTAAGGGTCCCCTGGTACTGGGTGTCGGAGAGCTTGTTGAGCGGAACCGTGGCGCCGGTGACGCTCGGGCCGACCAGCGTTTCACTGCCGGTCAGGTCCACCGTAACCACATCGCCCGTCTTGAGCCAGGAGCCAAGGTAGGGAGAGCCACCGCGGGCCACGCTCAGGATCAGGGTCAGCGTGGGTGGGGTCTTGTCCTGTACCACCGTGAAGGAGAGCGTGCCCTGGGCCAGACTGCTATCGTTGACGTCGGCGGTCAGTACCACGGGGTTGGCCCCGGCGGCAAGCGTGGCCGAAGTCGTGAAAGTGCCATCGCTGCCCAGGGACACAGGTGCGCCGCCGTTTACCCTCACCGTAACCGTAGCGGTACCGGTCTTCGTAAGGTCGACGCTGCCGGTAATGGTAGCCGTGTCAGCATGGGTGTAGTACGTGCCGCTCACTGCAGTCAGGCCCGAAAGCGTGGCGGTGATCGGCACCGTCTTGGTGGTGTAGTTCACGGTGTAGCTCTTGCTATCGGTGTTGCCGGCCGCGTCCCTCGCAGTGATGGTGATCGTGTTGGCGTCGCCGTCGCTCGCGTGGTTGCTGATGGCGGCGGAACCACTGAAGGTGTCCTTGCCACCTGCGGTGATCACGGATACAGCGTTGCCATTGATCGTCACCGCAACGGGCGAACCGCCGCTGGCGCCCACATCGCCGGCAATGGGGAGCGTGGTCAGGTAGGTGGTCGGCGGCAAGGTGGCATTAATGGTGGGCACCGTCTTGTCGAGTGTGACGTAGACCTGGCCGGCGCTGCCCGCGTTGTCCGCCTTGTCGAAGGCGAGGACCTGCACCGGGTAGCGCCCTTCCGTGGCCGGCAGGGCCGCGATGCCGGTGAAAGCGCCGTCGGCGCCCGGTGTCACGATGACCTCGGGCAAGGATGGATTGGCCTGCGTATTCAAGACGACGAGCGTGGCACCGGTTGCGGTACCACTGATGAACGCCTGGGTGACATCCTTGACGTACGTTTCGGCGGCAGTGGTCACACTCACCGTCGGCGCCGTAGTATCGGCCACGAAGGTGAAGGTGGCGGTGCCAGTATTGCCCACTTCGTCCACCGCGGACGCGTTCAGGGTGACTGTGCCGTTGGCACCCGCCGGAATGGTCACGGTCCGGGTGGTGCCGGTGCCGGAGACGGTGAGCGAGGTTCCCGGTCCCGAACCAAGGGTGGCCGTAAAGGAGACCCCACCCTGCACGTCGCTGGCGTCGTAGGCCAGGGTCACGTCGACCGTGCCGGCCTGGGCGTCAGCACCGGCGCCGAGGGCAACGGTATGGTTGACCTGGTTCGGGGGGATGACCCGGGTCTGGGCGGCGCTACTGATTGCGATCGACGGTGCCGCGGTGTCTCGGGTCACCGTAATCGTTTTGGTACCGTCAACCTTGCCGGCCAGTTTTCCGGTAAAGGCAACGGTCATACTGCCGTCGGCCGCCAGTGGCAGGTCAAACGAAAAAGCGCCGGTGATGCCGTCGGCGGTGGCATTGCTCACCGTGCCGCCTGCATTCATGGCAATCGCGGCACCAGGTGAAGCCGTGCCTGCAATAGTCAGGCTGTTAGCGCCCGAATACCAGTGGTCACCAACAGCGTGGAAGTTCGACGCCGTGGGAACGGTGAGCGCCAGTGAAACCACGTCCAGCCCTGCGCTCAACGAAGGCAGGCTGCCAATATTGCTGATTGCCTGCGCCACACCTGCCCCATCGGCAAGCAGGATCCCTGTGGGTGCCTGCCCTGTCCATCCCGTCTGTCCGGTCACGTTGGTAAACGTAATGCTGCTTGTGCCCGCTGCCAGAACAATGAAGGGAATCTTCACCAGGGTGCCGTCGCCCGTGAAAGCTTTGCCGGCGACCATGGAAATGCCCACTGCAAGCTGCCCGGCATTTGGAACCTGGGAGACTCCTTGCGCACCGTTGCCGGAGACCGTTTTCCACGCGGTACCGGACAGCGAAATGCCGTTGTTGTCGTCATACGCCAGTTTGTTTGGGTCAAACCCTAACTCAATCGCAGCACTGTTCAGACCCGACGCACCGGTCACAGAGACCCACACCTCGAAGCTGCTCCCCACTTGCGCGGGTGGCGTGGGAATCGTCATACTCACTGTGGCTGCCGCCGCGACTGTGCTGGTGGCCATGGCGGAAGCGGAAGGGACTGCCACGGTGAGGAGCAAACAGGCGGTTACGCAGCCCGCTAAGAAGCGCCGTAGCCGGAATTCCAACCTAAACACCCCTTGCTCTGAAGAAATTCGAAGTACTACGGTGCTGTATAGGTGAAGATCTGCGTAGAGCCCGTACGAGTGGCGCCGGTCTTTCCCCAATAAGTAGCCAACAGGCCGAGGTCAGACAGGAAGACCGAACCACCGCCATCCAAGTCGGCGTTGGCATTCCATGCCCCCGAAGAGGGGGTAGCACCCCAGGCCGTGGCTAGCGCCCCCAAGTCCTCGAGGAACACGGTATCCGACGACGACGCGTTATCCGCAATGTTTCCAGGCAGCATCCCCAGGTTCATGGATGTCAGGCTGGTGGAGGCGCCGGCATTGATCGGCACGTTCGTCACATCGAGCGTTAAGTAGGGGTGTTTGGTGAGCCGCACAGTATAGGTGCCGGGCGGGATGGCCCCAATGTCCACGCTGCCGTCCGAAATAGTCGTGCCGGAAGCGACCGGAGTGGTACCGCTGAGCACAGTCACGATGATTCCGGAGTAGTCTGGCGGATTCCCTGCCCGGCCGATTAACCGGAACGTACCCACCAACCGACCTCCGGTGCTGATGACTGCTGCGCCGCTGATGGGGTTACCGTCGGGAATGGGCACCTGACTGCGGTCCAGGAAAAGGGTGCCGTTTCCACCCGTGGCTCCTGTGGTAACCTCAGCGAAGTTGACACTTGCGTTGCCGGAGACTGCGTTGGCTTTTACCGTGAACTGAAGCTGCAATGCCTTGTTCTTGCCTGCCGCAATCCCGTTGGGGTTCGTAATGTTGACCAACACAACGCCGACCTCGGGATCATCGGTTTTCACAACAGACTGCTTTCCGGCGCCGCCGAGAAGGGTGTTCGTGAAAATGACATCATAGACGGAAAGGCGGGTGGTGTCGTACCGGAATTCGGCGGTGATTCCGCCCAGGGTCGACGGAATGTTCTCCATGACCGCATCGACAAGGACCGTGTCGCCCGGCGCATAGGTGGTCTTGTCAAACACCAGATGCAAATAAGGCATCAAGGTGAAGTAGTTGACCGTCGTTTCCGCCGTACCGGTGTGACCAGCCTTATCTGCTGCCGTGGCACGAATCAGGTTGGACCCGTTCACCAGCGAGACGACCTTGGAATAGGTGTGGTTCGTCACGTCCACCGTTGCCTGGTCAGCCGCTCCGGGGCTCCCGGCGCCGGGATTCACCTGCACGTAAATCTTGTCGATGTTCTGATCGGTATACGTTCCGGTGACCGTCACCGATGCGGCCGGGGTGGCGATCGCGTCGATGGTGACCTGCGGCGCGGCGGTGTCAACCACGAACGGGACTGCCGAAGTGGAGACAGCACCGAGATTCGCCACCAGGGAGTGTGCACCGTCGGCAACGCTGTTAAAGGTAACAGAGTAAGCCCCGGCAGCACTCGCCGTGCCAGAAAGTGCGGTCGTGGTGTCCAGGGTAACGCCTACGGTCGCTCCGCCACTGGCAGTGCCTGTTACCGTCACGGTTGACGATCCCAGAACCGCTCCCGAAGCCGGCGAGTCGATCGTCAGGGTTGTCGCTGCGACCGTCAACGTTTGGCTGGCGCCCATGCCGAAGCTGAGTGCACTGCCGGTCGAAGAGACAAAATTGACACTGACCACACCGTTGCCGGCGGAAGGGTTGCCAGTAGCAAGGGCAAACGTCGTATTGCCGGCGGCCTTCGTTGTGAACTCGATTTTGCCGACAACGCCGTCACCCGACGCCCCTCCCTGCTGTCCAAGGCGCAGGGCAATCAAAGTCGCACGGCTCAGTTGACCGGACGTCCCACTGAGCGTGGATGTAAAGTACTGGCTGGATGATAGCCCCTGGGTCACAACTCCCGCGGGCGTTGTCACCGTGCTGTCGACCGTTGGTTCCAACAAGGCCGAATCATAAAACAGGTCGATCGAAGATCCGTACAGATCGGTCACGCCAGTCACGCTGACCGTCAGCACTACCTTGTCGCCAACCGCGGCACTCGACTGGTCCAGTGCGATGCTCACGACTGGACCGGTGGCCGATGCCACCGGTACGAACAGACTCAACAGGATTCCCACCGACACGAACAGGGCAGTCAGTCGTCTCACGAACTTCCCCTCCTCCGCCTGGCACTTGCAAAAAGCATTTACTCCGTGATTGTAATCGTACCGGAGACGAGCAGCGGCGACTGGTTGCCTGCCGGCCCCCACAGCACCCCCCGCGGATCGGGAAGAATCCGAAGGGTGGCTTCACCCTTGGCCAGCGCCTTGAACGTCACGTCAAAGTAAGTTCCGTCGCCCGAATAGGTGCCATCTCCAGTGATCGCCGAGGCATACTCCACCGTTCCGGCGGTGTTGTTCAAGTCGTTCCGGGCGGTAAGGCCCGACAGTACTCCTGGTTTCAGATCCAGAGCCTCAAGCTTTGTCGGATCAAATCTAAGCGATACTGCGGCCGCCTTGACTCCGCTTACGTTCGAAAGTGCGACTTTTACGGTAAACGAATCGCCGACCTTCACCCGGGACGGTGCCACCACTTTGAGTGCACCGAAGGCTCCCGTGATCGTTTCGCCCGCATTCACAGCGGTCTTGCCGCTTCCACTGTCTCCCGCCGGCGGCGCCGGCGTGGTCGACCCCTTCGCCGTGTTCAGCAGTACCGTGCGATTCGGCGCGTCCCAGTCCACCTGCAGGCCGAAAGTCTCGGACACAAACCGCAGCGGGACCATGGTGCGGTCCTGGTAAATGAACGGCGCCACGTCGATCTCCCTGGGTTGGCCATCCACCAGCACCGTGTTCTTGTCGATTGTCAGGACAACGATTCGTGACCCGGCCCGAATGAGGACCTCTCGCTTGACGTTGTCCCAGTCCACCGTTGCCTGGACCCGCTCCAGGACGAACCGGACAGGCACAAAGACGCGGTCGTTGCGAATGATCGGCGGCACCTCGAACCGTAAAAACTCCCCATTGAATGACACCCGAACGTCATCCCCGGCGTACGCCAGGTGGGAGGGCATTGCGAAAAACAGACTCAGCGCCAATGCCACTGCGATCAGCGATCGTTGGGTCACATCTCCACCTCCGGCTACGCGATCCTACATAGAATAAGCATTATTCGTTTCGCTTTTGAAATGAAATCTCCTACACAATTTCTGCAAAAACTAGACCAACAGGGAAATTTTCATAATTCGACAAGAGTCCTCCGCGTGGCGATATTTCGCCAAAACTTACTGTCAAAATGCCATGTCAAACGAGCACCGAAACCGCACCGGACGCTGTGCCAGTGCGGGAGCTACGTCGATGTGATTCTTCCAAATGAAACACCCGCCACTCGGTGTGCTTTCGGAGAACGTGCACGCATATTCAACTGCCGAGGGATGGATATGCGTGTGATAGCCGTGTACGGGATCGGGAATCAGCTGCAAACGCCTACCGAAGCGCAGAAGAACGCCGTAGCAGCCCGCTACGTTGAGCACCTGCTCCGCCGGGCCTTTCCAGTCTGTGCCATTTGCGTTCGACCGTCCGATCGTGCGTCGTCGTCAGCGCCCCGATCGAACAACGCGGGTGGCTAGCCCAGATGTTCCCTTGCGGGGCAGGACGCCATAAAGGAGGAGCGGCTATTGGTGGTTCGCACCGCGCTGTACGGTCGAGTCTCCACCGATGAGCAGGTTGAGGGATACTCCATAGGTGCCCAAGTTAAGGCAATGGAAGAGTATGCAGCCCGCCAGGGCTGGGCAGTCGTGGCCCACTACATTGATGAAGGTGAATCCGCCCGGACCGACAATCGCCCGCAGTTCCAGCGAATGGTCAGCGCCGCTAAACGTAAGCCCAGACCCTTTGATGTCATCCTGGTCCACAAGTTTGACCGCTTCGCCCGCAACCGTGAGGACAGCTCCATTTACAAATCGCTCTTCCGGAAGGAGTGCGGAGTCGACGTCCGGAGCGTTACCGAGTTGACCGATAGTTCCCCGAGCGGCAAGCTCCTCGAAGGCGTCCTCGAAGTGGTCGCCGAGTTCTACTCCAACAACCTGGCCCACGAAGTATTGAAGGGCCAGCGCGAACGAGCCCTGGCAGCCGGAGCCATGAGCGTACCGCCAATCGGGTACAAAACCGGACCCGACGGCAGGTATCAGGTTGACCTTGCCACTGCTGACCTGGTCCGATGGTTGTTTGCAGAGTATGCCAAGGGCGAAGAGGGCTACCGCAGTTTGGCTCAACGAGTCCGGGCGGACGGGGAGACGAAGTTCGGCCCAGTGGTCCGCAATTACAGTTGGATCGACGCATTCATCCGCCGAATCCTTGCCAACGAAGTCTATTGCGGCACCTACATCTGGGGGCGCCACGACTCGAACCGCAAATGGACGGAGCGAGATCGTTCGGAGTGGGTAGTTGTGGAAGATGCTCACGAGCCCCTGGTGTCCAAAGAGCTGTTTGAGCGTGTCCAGCAACTCCGCTCCTCCCGCCGGGGGGTCCGGCGGGCGCAGCCCGGGGAGGACTACCTGCTACGCGGGCTTGTCCGGTGCCTGGACTGCGGGGCCAACGCCATTAAGTTCCGGTACCAGTGGGACGACAAGCGAACCGGGCAGCGCATCGTGGTACCCTGCCTGATCTGCGGGGCGTACTCAAAGAACAAGGGCTGCTACTGCAACCGCGTGGAGATGGCGGAGGTCGAAGGCGCTGTCTTGGCCTACCTCAAGGACTTCCTGCAGAATCGAATCGACCCATCGCACGTGGAGGTCAAGCTGACCAGGCCGTCTACCGCACACAAGGAGATCGAGATGATCGACCGGAGGTTGTCGGCCCTGGACAAGAAGCTCCAGCGACTCGTGGATGCCTACGCGGCTGAAGTCATTAGCCTGGACGACCTGGCGACCGGCCGCGAACGCATCGCGGCCGAGCGATCCACACTGGAACAGCAGAAGGCCGCCCTCGATGAGGCGGCCTTCAGTATGAGTCCGGAGGCAATGGCAACTGCGGTACGGGAACGAGCCAAGGCGGTGCAGGACACCGCCACGGATTACGAGCAGTCGATCGCGCAGCGACGGGCGGCATTGGCGCAGATTGTCGACTCCGTTCACGTCAGCCGGAAGCAAGATCTGGTCAAGATCGTCTTCCGGCTTTAACGCCCCTTACTTTTCGCAGAGATTATCCGGTCTCACCGTCGTATAGCTTCAGCTTCTTTGTCAGGCTGAGGCCGGCTTTCTTGGATGGCTCCAGCCGGGTCAGAATGGCGAACATCGATGCCACCCGGAGCGTGTGCGGAGCGAGGTGGATGTTCTGGAGCCCGGAATCGCCCAGCAGTTTCTGGTAGATGCGGATCTCTTCGGAGAGCCGCAGGTTGTAGGGCACGCGGACGAGGATCATCCGGTCCTTCAACGCCTCGTTCTTCTTGTTGTTGACGAAGCCGTTAAATTCGTTCTCGTTGGTGTGACTGACGATCACCTCGTCCGCGTAGATCATTGCAAATCTTCCCGTCTTGATATTCTGCTCCTGCAAGCAGGTTTTCTTCAAACTAAAGTCGCCGTCCAGGCAACGAAAAGGAGGTTTAGCAGTAAGACGCCATCGGCTAGCTGTATAGCAGGAGCACTAGTTACATCACGAAAGGAGCGCTGTACTCAATGAGTGACATCCCGATCATTGGCATCAACCTGACCGGCGAAGCGGCCCTCAGTAAGCCCCACCACCGTTATTCGACCCGCCCGACAAGGTCGGTACCCGGACCCATGCCAGAGAGGGACGGAAATGCCGGTCCCACACCAGGCTGCAACTCGGGTTAAGGCCATCCGGGATGAAGTCGCTGGCAAAGCCGAAGACATCCTCGCCCGCTTGTCCAGCTTCGACCCGAATCCACGTCAGTCTCTAGTACGGACGCTGGTGCGGCGGGTCCTGATCTATCGAGACGGCTTCTTGTGAACTCGACGCCCTTAGTTTCCGGATCAACTTGTCCAGTATCGGGTGGATACAGCTTCGTGAAGCTGCATCCATCCCGACAGTCAGGAAGGAGTGCTTCACCGTGGGAGACATCCCTGTCATCGGCATCGACCTGGGCTACGGCCAGGTCAAGGTTGCGGGTCCTGGATACCGTGCGAGCTTCCCCGCCCTGGTCGCCGAAAAAGTTGTCTGGTCCGAATCTGCCGGGCTCGTAGAATGGGACAACCATCACTTCCTGGTGGGCGAGGCCGCCCTCAGCGAGCAGCATCATCGCTATGCGGTTCGGATGGACAAGGCCGACACCCTTGAGGAGCTCGCGAAGTACCAGGTCGCTCTGGCTCTCGCCTCGCGTCACTACGACAGCAGTGTCTTCGGCATTGCCACCGGACTGCCCCCCATGTACTGGAAATCGCTGCCCCTTCGGCAACAACTCGTGGACAAGCTGTCTGGCTCCTTCCGGTTCAAGTTCGAAGGCCGGTCCTATGACATAACCGTGGCCGGCGTCACGGTGGACCCGCAAGCCGGTGCCGCGTTTTACGACTTCCTGCTGACTGAGGACGCCGAACCGGCTGACCGAGAACTGCTTGGCCTCCGGACTATCACGGTGGATGTGGGGCACCGGACCACTGACCTCGCCTTCATGGCAGGGCGAAAGGCGGCCATGGGCAGCCGGTCCATCCTGACGGCGGAACTGGGAATGTGGGCCGTATACGAAGAGACCGCCCGGCTCCTGTTCGCCGAGCACCGTCTCAACCTGACTCCCTCCGACATCGACAGTTACCTGCGAAAGGGCGGGAGCCTGAAGCTGTCAGGGAGTGAATTGCTGCTGGGTCCTTACCTGGCCAAAGCAGTTGAACCGGTCGCCCATACCCTGGCGGCGGCCGTTGCCCGGCAGACCGCGGATCTGCGCCTCTGGGACGCAGTCTTGCTCGTTGGCGGTGGCGCTCCACTTTTTCGGGAGGTGTTGACACAGCAACTCGGGATTCCAGTCCGACTGGCGAGAGATCCGGCCTATGCAAACGCGGCGGGGTTCTTCAAACGGCAGCTTGAGCGGTAATCGGCCATGACCAGACGCAAACAGCCGGTGATCGTTTACCTGCCCCCCGGCGATCCGGTCCTGGCGCACCTCGTGCGCTTTGCCAACCGGAGCGCCGAAGCCGCCCGGCTCATGCGGGCTGCGTTGGAGAACTCCTCCGGGTCACAGAGGCCGTTACCCCACCCCGCCTTGCCCCCCGAGGTTCCGGAACGCACGAATGTCCCCATCCCCCCGCCGGACGATAAAGACCCCGGGTGGGACGCGGAGTAGCGTTCTTCGGCCCCTGGCAGAGCACTCTCGCAAGTCGCTGTCCCGGAGAATCGAGTAGCCGGTAGGGTTGCCCTACAAGCTCTCACACCACCGCCACGTGCGTTTTATCGCATACGGCGGTTCGTCAGGCTCTACGGGTCCGTTCGTAACGCTCCAGCAGTCCGACAAGCCCTTGGTCTCGCCAGTAGGCGAGGCAGAGGGCTTTGTGTAGTTGCGGAGTGGCCGCTGTTCGCCAATAGCCCATGCGGGTCGCCGCAATCTCGCGGGCGGCCTGCTCTTTGAGGCCAAGGCGTCGCAGTTCCCGGCTCCGTGTCCTGGGTCGCTTCCACTCTTTCCAGAGGATTTGCCTTAGTCGTCGGCGGAGCCACTCGTCCGTTCCCCTGAGCAGTTCCTTGGCGTCAGCGATGGCGAAATACCCCATCCAGCCGCCCAGATAGCTGTTCAGTCGTCGGATGCGTTCCGTCATCGACGTGCTCCGGCTCCGCTTGGTCAGTCCCCGCAGTTTCTTTTGCAGGCGCTGGACCGTTTTCGGGGCCAGGCGAATCCATGGTCCGTTCTTGCTGTTGTAGAAGCTGAAGCCTAGGAACTTCCGCTTCCATGGCCGGTCCACGGCGCTCTTCGCTTCGTTCACCTTGAGCTTGAGGCGGTTCTCCAGGAAGTGCTTGACGCTCTGAAAGACACGTTCCCCGGCCCGCTTGCTCTTTACGTAGATGTTGTTGTCATCTGCGTAGCGCGCAAAGCGGTGGCCCCGCTTTTCCAGCTCCATGTCCAGGTCGTCCAGTAAGATGTTGGCCAGTAGCGGACTGAGGGGGCCGCCTTGCGGTGTCCCCTCCTCCGTCCGGACCTTCACCCCGCCAATCATGACGCCCGATTCCAAGTACCGCCGGATTAGTAGCAGGACTCGTTTGTCCTCCACCTTCCTTGCCACGCGCACCATGAGAATGTCGTGGTTGACCCGGTCAAAGACCCCTTCAAGTCCATGTCCACCACCCAGGTGTTTCCCTCCTGAATGAACCGCTGCGCTGTCCGGATCGCCTCTCGGGGACCACGTCCCGGACGAAACGCATAGCTCCATTCGGAGAACTGCGGGTCAAAGATCGGTGTGAGAACCTGCGACAGGGCCTGCTGTAGCAGCCTATCAAGGCGGGTGGGAATTCCTAAAAGCCTAACGCCGCCGCCATCGGGTTTCGGGGTTTCGACCCGTCGTACCGGCATCGGTTGATAGGTCCCCGCCAGAAGCTCCAAACGGATGCGCTCCCAGTTCTCACGGATGTATTGACGCAGGTCTTTGGTTTCCATGCCGTCGATTCCGGGGGCTCCTCTGTTTGCCTCGACTCGCTTCAGCGCCGCCAGCATGTTGTGGCGCTCAAGCATCTGCTCCAGCAACGTTTCGGTTCCGGTCCCGCGGGATGTGGTCTCGGTTTGCGCCGAAGGCGCGCTCGGCTCTTGGTCGGTCCCCCGCGGCTTCACCGCTTCCTCCCGCCCGAAGGCCCTTGCGGGGTTTTCGGCTGTCTGCGCACGTCTTGCGAGCTTGCCAAGTACATCCCCTCCTAACGTTCGGGCCTTCAACCCTCGGGCGTCCCCGGTGGCCTACTATGCCCGATGCTGACTCCTGCCGGGTCGAGCAGGGCCTTGGGTGTTGCCCTTGTGCCCTGCTTGTCGGCTCTGCCGACGTTCCCGACAGGTCTCCCCGGGTCAGAGCGCTGACCTTCCCCCCGTGCCTGTCGCGTTTACTGTCACAGCCTCTTGGCAGCGTCGGGTTTCGCTTTGTTCTGCAAGCTCACCCAGTCAGGACAGCCTCACTCGCGCCGCAGGTCATGCACCTGCTTCGTGTTCCTCAAGTCGTGGGTTTGCCTTCAGCTCCTTCAGACCCCACCTCACGGTGATAGCCCTTGCTGTCGGCTAACGGGCTGGAGCTGCCTCGCCCGTAGGGGACTTTCACCCCCGAGTCAGCGCCCCTGCCGGGCGCACAGAAATGGCCCCTGCCCTCCTCTCAGAGGGCAAGTGCTTTGCGACCGTCCATTGCTTTTACCCGGTCTGAATGTACTCTGGACGGCTTACGCAGGAGCATGCAGCCGCCGAGTCTATCCCAGCTTTCGGGCGTATCACTTACGGGCCGGACAGTGACACAGCGGTCAACGGAACGCGGAGTGCCGATAAGGCAGGATGCCATACTCGGGCCGGAGTCGGCGCCAAATTTGGCGGCGGGCAAATGCATGCTCGCCGCATCTTAATACACTGACGGGATTGAACCTGGGTGTTGGATGATCGGATTCAAGCGTCACATTCGCGGGCAAATCCGATGTCAGCCGATTGGACGGAGACCTTTGCTTTCCCCCGCCCGGCGGTATCGTGCCAACTGGGAGTATGAACGCCGAGGAGGACACTTGGCGTGAACGCTAATGCGGTCAGCCCGAATCCCAAGCGAGCATCACCAGGGCGATCTCTCCGGGGTCAACCTATTACCCGCGACAGGCAGGCCAATTTCGACTGCCCGTGACACCGTGCCGAAACGATCGGAGCCGACTCTCGTCGAAAGTGCACTGCAGGACGTGCCGTGGGGCCTTCGCAAAGGTTCAAAACGTCGATGTGGAGCGCGGGGGTCCCCCGTGCTCCACATCGACTGCCGCACTGTCCCCTTCCTACGGTGAGTACTCCTGCCCTGTTCCTTGCCGCCAGTGGTTCGCCAAGGAGCGGTATGTATCCTCGAGGAACTCAGCGAGCGTGTCCTGGCGGTGGATTACCCCGTTGTGCCACCAGACAACCTCCATGTCGCCGTTTCCCGTCGGCTTCAGGGGATTGAAGAACCACAGATCCTCACCACGGCGAACACCGAAAACGATGGCCGACGTCAACGCGGCCCCTTCATCGACAGGCCCCACTTCGTCCATGCAGATTTGCAGTGTCTCACGGGCGTCATCCATCAGGAGACTGCTGATCATCTGAGACGTTCCGAGTAAATGGGTGTGCTGAAAAAACTCTGGCCAGCCATTGCACCGGCTCAGGAGAGCGCGAAGACTAGTGGGCAGCTTCCGTCCCAAATGGTGCTCCAACTCCCGGAGTTCCATCAGTGTGGCAGGCGGGTTGGGATCGCCAGTCGGGTACAGATACCCAGGATCGGCTTCAGGAATAGCCTTCCTGATCTTCACCAGCCTCTCCAGGACTTCCTCAAGCGGCGTCATTCCCATCACACCTCGGTATTTCCTTCGTCCGACTGAGGACAGGCTTAACCCCACCGGCGGCCACTTCCGGGTCGTAGCCGGGGAGAGTTCCGGAACGGGGGCCGACTGTCTGGGCAAAGGCGAGTGCTGGATGCGCCCATGGAGGCCACAAGGCCGGCCAACTCGTAAACCACGCGGCCGTTGTCCTCGCCCAACACCGCCTCATAACCCCGCTCCAGCCCGGCGGAGCGACCGGACTCCCAGCTCCGGCTGTTCGCGCCAAGATGTCCGCGCCACCTCGCGTGGCCCGACCTCCACGTCCATGGCACCCTCAGTTGCCACGTCCCGGCGGTAGTCCGCCGCCCAGTCCTGTGCCTTGACGAAGGGGGCCACCTTATGGGGTGGGATAAGCCCCGCCATGCTGTGGGCCACGTCCGCTCCATCACCGGGTTGGGCGATCAGTCCGCGTCGAGCCGAAGCTCTCGGCCCACTACCTCCGGGCCTCCTGGACGGATGACGACCCGAGCGTTCCGGCAGAGCGGATAGGTCCGCAACACCGGCTCGACGGCACGGAATAAGGCCTCGGCATCGGGACCGTACATGAAGAGAATGAACTCGTCCTGCCCGCGCTCGATGCCGTCAAACTCGCCCACACATGCTGCATCGATGGCATCGATCAGTTGGTCTTCGAGAGAGTCGGCGTCGTACCGCTCATAGACCTCGTCCGGCAGCCCGATGCAGTCGAGGTATACGAGCACGGCTTGTTGATCGGATTCGGCCATCTCGACCGCTTCTGTCTCCTCTAACGATTCTTCGGCGTCGCGCGGTGCGACACCGGCTATGCTGGAAGCGCCTCGCGGGAGATCATCCGTGCGTGTCTGTGTCCTTGAAGTTTCGTCATCAGCGAGCAGCCTGGTGAGCCGTATCTCTACAAACCCTTGCCCACAGCCCCCATCCTTGGGGAGACCGCGAACCGCATCGGCTGACACGCGCGTCTCCGACACCGGCGTGATGAGGTCGGCATCCGAATAGGTCACCACGAACATTGCTTTCAAGAGCGAATCCGCCCTGTAAAACTGGGGCAGTGGCCAATCCTCACGCCGCCAGGGACCCGGGGGCGTGACGAGCGGCCATTCGCCCGTGGTCAGACCGGGCGTTCCAAACTTTGCGACGAAAATCGCGTCAGCCGGCTTCTTGGCAAGGATGTCCGCGCCGGTCGGCGGGTGTTCGTACTTCGGGCCAAAGAAATACCCCAGAGCAGCGCCTCTGCGGTCCAGCCTGGCAATGACGCCAAGGCCGTACCCGCCTCCCCCCAGAGGAACCATGAACCAGTCGCCTTCCTTGACTGCCACCGCCTTCTTGCGCGTAGCGAATGCCCCCCATCTTTACCTGTCATTTAGACGATCCAGGAACTGCGTTGCAGCCTCCAGGTACTTCGCCTTGAACGGATTGAAATCCCAAATGGGCTTGATTTTGTTGAGGAAAGCCGTGTCCCTGTGCTCTTCGTATAGCATGTGCTCAAGCCCCCTTTGCTCAGGGTAGTCGTCGGTCCGGTACCGAGGGACGAAGTCATACTTGCCCTCATATTGCCTGAAGTGCTGCCCTGCACGGACAGCAAGGTTCTTTGTCCTGCCGGTGCGGACGACCGTGCCGTCATTGTCTTCGAGAGTGTAGACTCCGCCTTTTGCCGCGCCTGCCTCCTGACAGTTGGAACCGCATCCGGCAGAGGCAACTTCCGGATCGTACCCGGTCAGCTTGAGGAACGCCGCCATGCCCGTCGCACCAACGGTGGCCATGGCGCCCACCGTCTCGTAGACCGCACGCCCCCGCTCATCGCCCAGAACGGCTTGGTATCCCCGCTCCAGCACGTTGGCACTCTCGGGCTGCCAGTCCTTGCTGTTCGCCCCGATGATGTCGGCCACGCCGGAGAGGGCGCGGGAGCCGCCGTCGAGCATGGCGTACCCACCCGCCACGGCCGCGGGGCAGAAGACCACGCTGGCGCATCCCAGCCCCACAGCAAGGGAACCCGCGGCGATCTCCATGGCTCCGGTCGCCACTTCGAAGACGCCCTGAGCCGCCACGTCCCAGCGGTAGTTAGCCGCCCAGTTTTCCACCGAATCCCACGCCCGGGTCATCCACTCCGGCCAGTGCCCGGACGGGTCCACCCATGCCAGCGGATTGCCCCAGGCGTAAGTGAACGGGTTGAACGTCCACGGCTGCCCCGGATTGCCAAAAGCCGTGTCTTCGGTCAGGAACCGGCCGGTCCCCGGCTGGTAGAACCGGGCGCCCATCAGGTAAAGCCCGGTGGTGCTGTCCTGGTACGCCCCGGCGAAGCGGAACGGGTTCGGGAAGTCGCCGCTCTTGCCAGTGGCCTGGCCGTAGGCATCGTAACCGTAGCTGGCCACCGGGTGTCCCGTGGCGTCAGTCAGTCCCCGGACGTCACCGTGTGCGTCAAAAAGATAGTACGACTTCCCAGCGTTTTCCACCTGCCGAAGCAGCGGACCGCCGGCCGAAATCGTCCTGGCGACAAAATGGTCTGTCCCGTCCGTCTCCAGGTACAGCGAGTTTCGATCCCAGTGGAACCGGGTGTCACTGCCGTTCTTCGGCTTCCGGAGCAGCAGCCGGCCGTCGCCGTCGTATCGGTAGTCGATGTGATTTCCGTCAAGCATGTCGACGCCGGTGAGCCGGTTCAGCCAATCGTACGAGAACCGGCTCCGGCCGTCAGTCTTCTCGTTGCCGTTGTTGTCCCAACCGTAAGTGAAGTCTCCCGCCGGTCCGGATTCGCTGGTCAGGCGATTGTTGTGGTCGAAGCCGTAGCGGGTCGTCTGCTTGGTCTTCGCTCCGGTGGCATCCGTCAGAGTGACGTCCTGCTGAAGCCGGTTCCCCGCCAGGTCGAATTGGTAGTGCGTCCACTCCACCGTTTTGCTGGTTGTGTCGGTGACGGTGGCGTCCGTCAGGCGATTCAGCCCGTCGGTGTACTGGTAGTCCGTCGAGCGGCCCGGCTCGGTCCGCTGGGTGACGTTGCTCGCTCCGTCGTACCGGTAGCCATACTGCCCCAAGGTTGAGCCGTCCCTGGCCTGCCAGTTGACGGAGATGGGCCGGTTAGCGGTGTCGTAACCGAAGTGCCCGGATGCGCCATTCGGGTAGCTGATGCTGGTCTGGTTATTGGCCGCGTCGTAGCCGAGGAAGATGCGGTTCCAGTCCGGGTCCGCGATGAAGTGGAGCCGGCCAGCATCGTCATACCAGTACGTGGTCGTGGTCCCGTCCGAACCGGTTGACACCTTCGGGCCGACAGGTCCGGTCACCACATGACCATCCGTGATGCTCGTGACCTTCCCCACGGCATCGTACTGGTAGAAGAGCCCCCGCCCGTCGGGCTGCGTCAGAACCCGCACCCGGCTAGTGCCGGGCCAGTAGTCGTAGCGAGTCTGGTCGGTTTTCCCGGCGGTGGTGTCGGTCATGACCGTCCGGCGGCCCGCCTTATCGTACTGGAAGGCGGTGGTGGTATCGCCGGCGGCCACTCGGGTGAGCCGGTTCAGCGGGTCGTACTCCCGGGTAAGCTGATGACCGTTGCGGTCGAGGGTCTGCCAGAGGTTACCCTCCTGGTCATACTGTCGGGTTTCCGTCTTGCCCAGGGCATCCGTCATGCTGATGAGCCGGCCCGCCGGGTCGTACCCATACTTCCAGACCCCACCCTGGGCGTCGTGGACTTCCGTGAGATTGCCGGCCGGATCAGAGACGTAATTCGCCTCCCGCAGGGGCTTGGCGGCCTGGGGATCATGGGGGCCGTACTCCTGCACCTTCGTGATGCGATTCCCGGCGTCGTAGGTCATGGCCGTCACGTTGCCCAGCGGGTCCTTCACCCAGTTCACGTTGGCGGGCATCGTCGGGGTCCGGCAGTCGGCCACCTGGTAGCAGTAAGTGGTGGTCGCCTCATCTTTCGTGTCGGCCGCCGAGGTGACGGCGGTCACCCGGTTGCGCTCGTCGTACCGGTACTGGGTGACGTTACCCAGGGGATCGGTCACCTTCGCCAGGTTCCCGGCGGGGTCGTAATCATACCGGGTGGGCAGCCCCAGGCCCTCTTCGGGAACCACCTGGACCTTCTTGGTGTCCGAGTCCCACCGGCCGGTGGCGACCAGAACCGCACGCTGGTCATCCAGGTATGTGTACTGCGTGGTGGTCGGTGTCCGGTCGTCCCATTCCAGCACCTTGCGGTTCAGCTCGTCGTAGGCGATGGCGGAGGACACCTGATCCGTCACCTGTTGGCCATCCAAGGTCTGGTACGAGTACCGCTGCGCGCTGCCGATGAAACGGTGGATGGTGTCGTAGTTGTACTCCACCGGGAGCGCCGCCGTGCCGCCCACGATGACGGCCATGTCCCACAGGGCGTAATCGTACGTCTGCGTCCCGCCGTTGGCGTCATCCACCTGTTTCAGCCGGCCCGCCTTGTCGTACTGGAAGGTCGTCGCCTCGGTGTAGCCCTCTTCCCGGGTCCCGTCATTTCCGTCGGGGACGACCCGATACGGGCCACGCTGAGTGTCCGGAAGGTTCCGCGGGTTGGATACTCCGTCCGGTTGCCGGCGGGGTCTTCCGCAAAGGTCAGGCTGCCGGACGGGGCGTACCGGTAGGTCGTCACCCCCAGCGGCGTCGTGACGGTGCGCGGCTGGCCGGTGGAGAAGTAGGCGTACTTCACCTCCTGGCCAACCCCGTTCGTCTCCCGGCTCTTCCGGCCGAGCGCGTCAAGGGTGGTCTCCGCGACGAGGCCCAGGTTGTCCCGCACCTGCCGCGTACTGGTGGACGGGTAGTACTGGAAAGTCGTCACCATGGGCTGGTCGCCGGTGCTGCGCGGGCCGGTGACGGTGTGGATCTGGCCGTCGGGATAATAGGTGTAGCTGGTGACGCCCAGAACCGTCTCCTTGCCAGATGTGGGGTCCTTGTACTTCTCAGTCCTGGTCAGGAGATTGCCGGTGTCGTCATAGTCCAGCTTCGTGCTGAACCCGAGCGGCCGCGTGATCAGAACGGGCAGGTTGAACCGGGGATGATACTGCCAGGTGGTATGCTCCCCGACGGCGTTAGTCTCCGAGATCAGGTTCCCGCGATCATCGTACTGCCGTCCGGTGTCCCCCAGGTTCTTGCTCCGGTAGTGGGTGACGTTGTTGTCGTCGTCGTACCCGAACTCTTCGAAGTGGTTCAGGGCATCCCAGCGACGCAAAACCCGGCCCAGGTCGTCGTAGAAAAGAGTCGTGACGCCGCCCTCCGGGTCGGTGACCGTGGTCTTGAACTCCAGCGGATTGTAATCGTAGACCGTGGGGTGCCCGTCGGCGTCGTACACGTTGTGGACGCGCCCGGAGGTCGGGTAGTAGTCAACCCGCTGCGCCGGTGCGACGGCATCGGCGGAGATGTCGGCGGCCAGGGGTCCCTTGATCCAATCCAGCTTGTGATTGTCGTAGTGAAAGTGGGTGTGGACGCCATCCGGGTCGTCAGTGCGAACCAGGTCGCCCGTGGCCGGGTCGTACGAGTAGGTCCAGGTCTGCCCCACCGGGTCGGTGATCGTCTGAATGCGCCCGGCGTCATCCCGCAGGATGCCAAACCGGTGCCCGTCGGCGTCCGTGATCGTCGACCGGCGCGGATTGGCCGGGTCGGGCTCGAACCGGACCGCGTTGCCGTTCCGGTCGATAATGCGGGAGAGCCGGCCGGTGCGCGTAAACGAGTACCGCTGGTCAGCCCGATCCGTGAGTTGATACGTGCCGTCCGAACGCAGTTCCAGATGCTCGAACACGCCCGGCTCGGCCTTGAAGCTGCCGTCGCCCTGCAGCGTGTAAACTGCGTGCCGGCCGCTGGGCAGGACCACCCGGGCGCCGGTAGGGAGCGAAATGATCCGCGTGTCGAAGTTGAAGCTCCAGTGCGGGCCAAAGGACTGATCCTCGTTGCCGAAAGCGTTGTAGGTGCGTTCGATCTGCACCACCGGGCCCTTGCTCTGCTCCACGCGGGCGTCGGTGTAGGTCCGGACGAAGTTGCCGAAGGTGATACTCACACCCTTCACATACTGCGTCCACGACACGTAGCCGATGTTGCGCCGGAAGCTGCCCCGCACCGGTGTGTTGAAAAGGAGCGCCGCCACTTCGGCCCGGGTCGCAGCCTGTGTGCCCGCGAACGCCTGGTTCTCCGGGAACAGGCCGGTCAGAGATGCCTTCCCGATCAGGCGGGCCTTGTAAGCGGACTGGACCCAACCGGCAAACCAGTCATCCTGCTTTTTGATGTCCGAATACGGAAGCCCGCTCAGGTCGGACGCCGGATCAAGACCGGCCGCGGCGGCCACCATCTTGACGAGTTGCCCCCGGGTCACGTGGCCTTCCGGATCGAAGGTGCCGTCCGGGAGGCCATTTACCGCGCCGATGGCAACCGCCGCCTGGATGTAGCCTTGCCTGGCGGCCCAGTGGTCGCTCAGGTGGGGATCCGTGAAGGTCAGCTTGCCGTTGGGAGCCGGGTCTTCATCTACACGCCGGACCAACAGGGCCGCCGTCTCGCCCCGCTTCACCGGGTTGACCGGACGGAAGGTGCCGCCAGGGTACCCCTGCATGACGCCGAGGCTGCGCATGATGTCGATGGCCACGCAGGCCCAGTCGGTGTCTTTGACATCGGGGAACTTCGAATGACAGACGCTCGCCGGCGGCGGCGTAGGGGCCGGGCTTTGGCCATCTTCCTCGGGCTTTACGGGCGTGGCGTGAGGGACTGGCTTGGACACCCGAATCCGGTTCGGAGTCTGGGGGCCGGGGGCCGGGAGTGCGGCTGCTTGAGCGGGGGCCCGCTCGGTTTGGAACGGTAACACCACTGCGAAGACGAGGAGCCAGCAGAGCCGTCGAGACCATCCGGAATGCCTGCGGAACACCACAACACCTCCAGGGATGTGGGGGCCCATCAGAAACCGACCACAGTTGGGTCGCTCCGATGTGTTTGCACCCATAATCTGGAATAATTGTAGCGCCGCAGAATCGTGACGCGGAATCAGTCTATTTGCATAGCAATGCATATTTTGTTGCTCAGACTCTCGCTGAAACTCCTGCGCTCGTGGAGAACTGAATCAGCATTACCTGGCCTTTGGACAGCATCTCGCGCGTTCAAGCCGAAATCGTAGGGCGAGTTAGGGCCGGAAAAGCCCTCTCCCGGATACAATCTGGTCAAGAACGGCCGCAAACACCCACCTATTGGAAATGGGAAGGCGCTTGCGGCTTCATATTCGGACAGGCTCTTCGTGGCCCGGATCCTCGGTTCCGTATGTTGGGCACCCTATGGGAACCGCTGATGAAACAGGCTGAAGCCGCCGATTCGGCGGTGCAAGGTGTCCCCGGACAATCTGGGGACACCGGGGGCGTTTGGCCGGTAATCATAACCACTGCTGCACAAAAAGAGCCCCATTCCCCTTGTTCACAAAAGGGGGTGGGGCATCGTGTCCGCGATCAACATCCTAGATTAGCACGGACAGCATCGAACGTTTTCGAGGACTTTTATTTGGGTCCAGGGGGCGGCGGGAAATATCTATAGTCCTAAGCCCCTATCTAGGTAGCTTTCGAGGCGATTGTTACGTCCCGAGTTCTTTGGCCAAATTGGATCGGATTTGCTCAGATTCCCTGAGCCACCTCCGGGATGGTGCAGGGGATCTTTCTGTATGCAGGCGACCTGTTGGCGGTTAGGAGGTGCGTCGCCCATGGCGCTCAATGCAAAAAACCCCTGGGGGTAAATGCTTGCAGGCATCCCCAGGGGTTCTCCCAATACCATAAGCCATGGGCTTATTAAGGCATGTTTATTGTAGACCACATCGGAGACAGCATCAACGAGTACCGCCTGCTTGGCGGCAGGTACTTTCCGGCAACCTGCCCAGAGTGTAGCCGGAGCGAGAAGTTCCGGCGGCATGGCCATTACATGCACAATGTCGGCGACGGTGAACCAGTCCCCATTTTCCGGTTCCGCTGCAGCCATCGAGGCTGTCGCCAGGCTTTTGCGGTGGTGCCCGATCTGTTCACACCGAATCAGTCGCTCCCGACCGCTACCGAAGAGCAAGCGGTCCTTCAATATGCGGCGACCCGCGGCACCTGCAAGCAGGTGGCCGAGTCTGTCGGCGTCAGTGCCACCACGGTCTGGCGGTGGGTACAGTGCGCCGCGTCCCGGGTGGAGCCGTGGGTATCGGACCTTCAGGATGCCCTGGTGGGCTCCTACGTGGCCGTCCAGGTGGACGATACGCTCCGGACTCGCTGGCGGCGTCGCAGGCTCCGGCTGGAGGGCAAGGTCACGCAGTTGTTGTTGCTTGACCGCCTGCCGTGGCTGGTCAAGCAGTGCCGAGCAACGGTAACGGACATGCTGCGTCGGGAGCTGGCTTGGTCAGACCCCGTGACCTGGCCGGCGACCTGTCTCGGCTTTTGCCGCCAAGTGCTTCCGGGGCTGGCTGGCAGCAATTCTGCCACACACAAACCGGAAAAGCGTGGTTCCTTCCAGGCTGGTACAGTGGGCCATGGAGGTGAACCCCATGGATGACGAGCAGCGGACCCGCACGGCCATGCGCCGCTATGCCATGGTGGGATCCCTGGCATTAGGAGATGTGCCCCCGGGGGGAGCGCGGCGCGTTTCTGCGCGAGCAAAGCCGGCGGCATCGCTTCTCGGTTTCTACCCTCAAGCGCTATTGCCGGCCGTACCGGGAACAAGAGCTAGACGGCCTCAAGGCCAAGCAAGGCCGCTCGGACAAGGGGAAGGCGCGCACGATCCCCCCGGAGGTTCTCCAGCAGGCAGTCGCACTGCGCGAGGCTGACCCAGCCCGGAGCACGTTTCACGTCCTCACCATTTTGGAGCAGATGTATCCGGATCAGAAGGGGACGATCAAACGTTCCACATTGGCCAGGCACTTCCAGCAGCTCGGCAAGACCCGGCAGGCCCTGCGCAAGGAACCGAAGGCCAGCTACCGGCACTTCCGGAAGCGGCACCGTAATGACCTGTAGGAAACGGATATCTGCTTGCCGGATCTGCCGGTACGGGACACGGACGGCCAGGTCAAGAAGGCGGTGCTGGTGGCGATTCTTGACAATGCCACGGGCTTTTGTGTTGGTGGGGAGTTCCACGCCACACAGGATGGCGGCATTGTGGAGTCTTGCCTCAAGAAGGCGATGACCGCGTACGGTCTACCCCTGGCCATCTACCAGGATAACGGGGCGCAGTTCGTGGCCGAGCAGATTCGGGAGGCATGCAACACACTGGGCATCCAGCACCTGCGTGCCCGCCCCCGCTATGGCCAGGGCAAAGGGCAGATCGAGCGCCACTGGCGCACCGTCCAGGAGTCGGTGGTGCCCGAAGTGCTGGCCATGGGGCGCATCCTTGCGCTGGTGGAGCTAAATCGCTATTACCGAGCCTGGATCGAACAGTACTACCATAAGAACCCCTACAGTGACCTCCAGCAGCCGCCCGAAACGCTATGGGCAACCGATCCGGCTGCGCTGAGAACGGTAGACGCAGTGACCCTGGAAGCCGCCTTTTTGCTGCGCACGGAGCGTACCGTCAGTGCCACCGCCCTGGTCAGTCTGGACGGGGTCAAGTATCTGGTTCATGACGACCTGACCGGTGAGGAGGTCCAGGTTCGCTACCATCCGCGCCAGCGGGAACGCATTCAGATTTGGGTGCAGGGTCGCTTCCTTCAGTACGCCGAGCCGTATCAGATTCCCGCAAATTCGCCCAAGCGGTCGAAACGGGAACCGGACCCGGCACGCCGACGCGTAACCGGCGGTCCCAACCTCCTGGAAATGCTGGCAGAGGAACGCGAAGAAAAGCTGACCGCTCGGGTGGAGGCCCTGCGGGCCATGGGGTATTTGACCGATCAGCAGCCCCTTGGCTTCACGGAGACCGAGTTCGTGACCATCTTGTGCACCATCTTGCAGCGCTTCCTGGAGGTCGTAGAAACGCAATGGGTATTCGACACATGGCGGCGCTGCGGTGGCCTGGACCGGGCATGCACCACGACGGCGCTCACCCGGTTTGCCGCTCGCCAGGGACTCAAGATGCACCTGGCCTATTACCTGGACGCAGTCGAACGGGCACACCTGCAGGCCCGCAAAGGCGGTGGTCACTCTGTTTGAGAAGCACTTTGGGTTCAGTGCAATCCCTTTCCGTAAGGATATCCCACCCCTGGCCCTGTTTCCGTCCCGCGCCCACCAGGAACTGGTCACCCGGCTGGTCCAGGCCATCCCACGCGCTGAGATTATGTGCGTGACCGGTGACATCGGCGCTGGAAAATCAACGGCACTGCGGGCCGCACAGCATAACTTGAGCCCTGCCCTGTACCGGTTCGTTTATGTACCCAACCCCAACATGGCGGCCCGCGATCTCTACCAGGAACTCCTGCGGGAACTGGGGGTGCAACCCCCCTGGAGCACGACCAGCGCCCGCCGCCAACTCCGGGATGCCTTTCAGGCCCTGCGCGAGGATGGACGGACCCCGGTCGTAATCCTGGATGAAGCCCACAAGATGCCACCTGGCCTTCTGGATGAGTAACGCACGCTTACGAACTTCAACCTTGACTCGACCCCGGTCTTCGCGCTGGTCCTGGCCGGTCACCCCGACCTGAGCCGCTTGCTCTCCCGGCGTGGAAACGAGGCTTTATCGCAGCGAATTGACTTCCGGTTCCATCTGACCGGTATTGGACTGGGATGAAACGAAGGCAAGTGTTGCCCCATCTCACCCTCGCCGGTGTCACCCGGCCGGTCTTTACCGACGATGCCTTGCGGCTGCTCTTTCAGCACACCTCCCCGCCGGGTCAACGCGCTGGCCTTGCAGGCATTGGAAGTGGCCTACCTTCAGCAACACGAACTCATCGACCTCACGACACTGGAAATGGTGACCGCCGACGCTTCGTGAATCACGGCAAACAAAGTCGACAGGTGATGAACCATTATGCTCGGGGCCACGGTACGCACCACGGTATTGCCAGAGTTCGAGGTGGACGTCTATCCCACCGACGACGACCGCCCCTCTGCCCGCCAGGCATACGTGTTGATTCTCCGCGATGGACTGGTAGGATCTTTGGAACTGGTCTTTCCCTCCGCTCAGGACCTTCAGGAATTCCTCCCCAGCACTCGGGAGGCCTTTGCCACTGCCAAACAGGAGGCGAAGGCCCGCAAGGCGAGGTCGCGGAAGCAACCGGCCACACCCTTCATTCAGGTAACGCAGTTCTGAAGTAGTCAACCGGGAAAAGGAGTGCCCTCTCCCTTTGGGTTTCACAAAGAGAAATGACCCGGCTCACCCAATGTGGGCAAGTCCGGGTCAAACAATCTGAGACGCAACACACCGTGTGCTCTTTTCCGCTTGACCTCTCCTGGCGATTCGTTAGGCCGGTCCAGCAGCGCATCCACATGACGGGCGTCGACGCAGCGGACCTCAGGATGGAAAAAGAGGACCTCCTCCCATTCGAGCAGCTCATCGTCCACGAAGACGCAGGCATCAAGCCCGACGTTGAGAGTCCGGGCGACGGTTCTGATGGATTCGTGTTGGAGGTGGACGTTGATCTGCGCGAAGATGAAATAGTCTAGCAACTCCAGCCTCTCCAGTTTGGCCAGTGCCCCTGCTTCGTTGTTTTTGCTGGCGATCGATTAGAGAGCACCCCGGTCATCCAGTTCCCGGAGGACCCTTTCGACGCCGGGCGCAAGGTCACGTCCCCGTTCCCCTGCAGGAAGCCATCCCATAACGTGTTGTCCAAATCCCAGATTACACACTGGGCCTGCTTCCGGCCAATCACGTATCAAACCTCCTCTGCCGCTCCCAGTCGGAACGAATCAGACCGTCTGCCGCTTCGCCACGAAGTCCTTGAACAGGTACTGGGTACCGGTCTCTTCAAAGATCAGGTTGAAGGATTCCTGCTGTTCTTCCGCCGGTAGCCGCTTGGTCTGCATGATCAGCCGCAACAGCTCCAGCGCGTCCTTCATCTCCGGCAGGGAAGGAGCCCTGCCTTCCCGGTCCAGGCGGGCCTGGAGATCCTGAATACGCCGGTAAGGGTTCAGGACGCCCTCCTGGAACGATGCCTGATCCCAGTTTCGGTTCGGTAACGCGGCACCCATCGCCAGACACCGGGAGACAACGGAAGGGGAAGCCTTCGCCGGTTCTCGGCCCACCTGGAGTTCAGCTCGGTCCTCCCTGACCCCAAAGCACAGGGCGCGCACATCATCCCCGGACCCGCTGATCAGGTTGCTCAGAACATTCTTTGCGCCCATCTCCACAAAGAGGGTGACACCGTGCCGCTTCAGGAAATCGATGCTGTGCTGCCACAAGACCGGCCTTACCAGGTGCTGAACCAGCGTCTCCGCAAGGCTGCCCGGCCCCTGATAGAGGTGGGCGGCCACGTTGGATACGACGGGGTAACGGATGTATCCGAACGAGCATTGCTGAAGCGCCTCGCTGAGTTTCAGCACCGCTTCTTCCATGAGGGAGCTGTGCATGGGTGCTGACCCATACAGGGGGGTTACCTGCCCCCCCAGGTCGAGAATCCGCTCTTCCACCTTCAGGACGGCATCCCGGTATCCGGATATGTCCGTCTGGGTCGGCGAGTTGTAGCAAGATACAGCCACATGCTGCTCTTCGGCTGACACGCGGGCACATTCGGCCTCCACGGCCCTCGGGTCGATTCCATCCACCACGGTCATCGCACCCGTGTCGGTGACTGCAATGGCCTCCGCCAACTTCCCCCGGAGGTGCACAATTCGGAGGCCGTCCGGGAACCTGATGCCTCCGGCGCAAATAAGTGCGGAGTACTCCCCGAGGCTGTGCCCCGCGCAAAACTGCGGCGCCAGCCCGATCTGCTTCATATACACCCGGAACAGAGCTACACTCAGGGTCACCAGACCCGTCCAGGCATTGTCGGCCCGACTCAACTCTCCAACTCCGCCCTCAAAGCACACCTTCGCCAGGTTGTAGCCCAGCACGTCGTTAGCTTCCTCGAACGTGTGGCGTGCGATCTCGTGTTGATCACAGAGGCTTCTGCCCATGCCGACAAAGTGTGAACCCTGGCCTGGAAAGAGGCAGGCGATTTTCTCCATGTGCTCCTCCTGAAGAGTCTCTCCCTCAAAAGTGATCAGCCAGCGAGAGTCTCCGCCACCTCGAACTGCACGTAGTCGGGCACGGGCCGGGTTTGACTGAGGTCACCCTCCAGCATGACCAGCCCGTTCTCCTCCTTCACCTCGGTGAACCCGGCAAACTTATACGTGATGTACATCATACGATTCCGATCGGTGGGCACGAACTCAGCCTGAAGGCGCACGTTCGCCTCCTTGGCCAGCCGCATGATGTAGTTGAGCATGAGCGAACCCACGCCCCTCGACATGACCCGGCAGGACATGAGCAGGAGCTTCAGTGTCCAGATCTCCTGGCCGCATTCAACCAGAGCCAGGCCGATCTTCCCGTAGGTCCCGTACTTGTCGTCCAGGTCGGCGATCAGGAGCTTGTGCCGGTCAGACTTCCGCAGCTGGTCCAGTTCCTCATAGGAGTATGTGTAGCCGGTGGCGTTCAACTGGTGGGACCTGACAGTAAGCTCTTCCGCGCGCTGAAGGTCGCCCTCGCCGACCGGCGTAATGCAGAAGCGCATGCCAAGTGAGGCCAGGAACTCCTCCTGCGCCCCCTCAAAGCCGGCCTCTGCAGCGTTCCGCCGGATATCGCTCATGTACAGACGCCGGCGCAGCCGCGAGTCTTCCGTGATAAACCGCGGATTCATCTCCGGCATCGCAAGCAGGCGGTTCACATCTGCGGCATCGATACAAAGCACCTGGGGGACGGTAAAGCCAACCTCTTCCCGTTCAAACGCCTGGTCGTCGACAAAGGCCAGCGTATCGATGCCTATGTTGATCAACTCGGCGATCTTTTTGACCGAGCCCGACTTGGCATTCCAGTTGATGTGCGGGTACAGGAAGTACTCGTCCAGGCCCAACTCCTTGAGCTTGGACATGGCCGTATCGTAGTCGTTCTTGCTCGCAATCGACTGGAGGATGCCCCGGTTGTCCAACTCCCGTATCACGTCTGCAATTCCCGACCGAAGCCGGACCTGGGTATCCTCAAGCAGGACACCTTCCCAAATGGTGTTGTCCAGGTCCCACACTACGCACTTGATCTTCCGCTCGCCGTGCTCAGACTTTCCCATAGTAACCCTCCGTTACATGGTCTTGAACGCGTGATTGGCAATCAGCACCTCATGCATCTGGGACGTTCCTTCCACGATCTCGTTGATCTTGGCATCCCGGAAATACCGCTCAACAGGGTAGGCCGGACTGCAGCCGTTGGCACCGTGAATCTGGATCGCGTCGCCGGCGATTTTGGTCAGCATGGTCGACGCAAAATACTTGGCCACCCATGTCTTCATAATGGAATCAGGGTCGCCTACGTCCTTGAGGTGGCCAGCCTCCAGGCAGAGCAGCCGGGCCGCCTGGATGTTCACGACCATCTCCGTGACCATCTTCTGAATCAACTGATTGCTGCGAAGGGGCTCCCCGAACTGCTTGCGCTGCCGGGAGTAGGCCACGCTGCTTTCCAGACAGCCCTGTGCCAGGCCGACACAGCCACAGGCGATTGAATACCGCCCATAGTCCAGGCAGGTCAGGCCAATATGGGACCAACCGGTGCCGACCTGTCCAACCAGACTGGCAGCAGGAATGGCGCAGTTCTCCAGGGTAAGCTCGGCCAGCATCGAACCCCGTGTGCCGAGCAGACCGGACATCGGCTTGACGCTGAACCCCGGTGTGTTCCGCTCCACCAGGAAGGCCGTGGGCTTCCCCTCGCAGCGGGCCATGACCAGGAATACATCGGCGATCTGACCCATGGTGATCCATTTCTTATGGGCATTCAGGACATACTGGTCCCCGACACGTTCAGCGGTCGCCTCCATGCTCTTCGCATCGCTGCCCACGTTGGGCTCGGTCAGGGCAAAGGCCCCGATTTTCTTTCCGGAGGCGAGTTTGGGAAGCCAGTAATCCCGTTGCTCTGGCGTACCCCAGCGCAGCATGCCCAGGGAGACCATGCCGTGTACGGTGAGAAGGCTCCGTACGGCAGAACACGCCCGCCCGATCTCTTCGTTCAGGATCCCGATGGTCACCATGTCAAGCTCCAGCCCGTCATACTCTCTGGGGATCAGGGCGCCAAGCAGACCTTTCATGGCCACCTCCCCGATCAGTTCCTCGGGAATCCGTTCCTCGCGGTCATTCTGACCGGCATAGGGCATCACGTACTCATCCGCAAAATCACGAAACTGATCCTTGTAATTCTGTTGTTCGGCGGTTAACTCCAGCTTCATTTGTGCACCCCCAGCAGTGATGGCAGCCAGCCCAATCTATAGAAACAGAGGGGGGCTTCCGCCCCCCTCCACACGTATCCCCTCTGCTTCGGGGGCTCCAACCCCAAACCCATGCCAGCTTAGCCAGCTTTGGCTTGCTTGCTCTCGACGAAACTGGCGATTGCGGCAATCGTACGGAAGTTATTCAGGTTCAGATCCTGGTTCTCGACCTTCACCCCAAACTGCTTTTCGATAAACAGCACAAGTTGCATGGCGAATAGTGAATTGACGACGCCAAGGGAGAAAATGTCTTCGTCATCCTGCAACTCGTACTTCCGGAAGAACCGTGACAGAAAGCTCCTCACCCGTGCTTTGATTTCATCCACGTTCTACTGCCCCTATCCTCTGTTTTAGAATTCCTCTGCTTCTGGGTACGTGAAAAAGCCCTGGCCTGACTTCCGGCCCAGGAGTCCGGCGTCGACCATTTTCCTGAGCAGGGGACAGCACCGGAACTTGGGATCCTGGTAGCTTTCATACAGAACCTGCAGCGAATCAACAACCGTGTCCAACCCGATCAGGTCGGCGGTCTCGAGCGGCCCCATGTTGTGGCCAAAGCACTTCTTGAAGATCTCATCGACGTCCTTGGGAGACGCTACCTGATCCTGCACTACATAAGCCGCCTCATTCATGAACAGGTGTGAGAGCCGGTTGGAAACAAAGCCCGGCAGGTCGTTGACGACAATACAATCCTTACCGAGCGCACGGAGGAAGGTACGGGTGGTCTCCAGAGTCTCCTCCGAAGTGTGGTAGCCCCGAATCACTTCCACAACCGGCTTCATGGGCACCGGGTTCATGAAGTGAATGCCGATCACTTGGGAAGCCCGCCGGGTCAGGCCACCGATTTTGGTGATCGAAATGCACGAGGTATTGGCTGCAAATACGCAGGATTCCGGGCAGATCCGGTCCAGTTCCCGGTAGACCTCCTGCTTGACCTCCCACTTTTCCGTGACGTTCTCAACGACGTAGTCCGCCGTGCTCAGTTCGTTGTAGTCAGTAGTGAACCGAATGCGGGCTACGATCGTATCAGCATCTTCAAGTCCTTTCGAGAAGAAGGCCTGAAAGCGGATGTTCTTGTGAATCTCCGCTTTGGCATGCTCCAGGACCTCCCGGGACAGGTCAACCAGAATCACCTGATAACCGGCCAGGGCCACGTTGTGAGCAACGCCGATGCCCATCACGCCGGCACCGATTACACCTATGGTTTCCATGGACTACCTCCTGGTGCTTAACGCACAAGCTTGTGCAGGGTCGCGGAGGCGAACTTGATGGCGACGATCCCTGTCAGCATCAAGAAGGCGGAGCGGTACGAGTTGACGAACGGCAACTTGAGCCCCATCAGCATCCCAACGATCACGTAAGCGGCAGCGGCGCCCAGTAGGCAGCCCAGAATGATGAACGGGTCGAGCCAGTTGATCGTCGCCACCTGCGTGAGGAGGGCGAATGTGCACGCGGCAAACCCGACGATCGCCAAACCGACAAACGCCGAACGTTCATCCGCGACCCACGGCAGCTTCTTCCCCATCAGCCAGCCGACAATGAATACCACCAACACGACACCCCACACCGCCTGCAACGCCAGAAACCCACTCGTCTTCATTTGCTGCTCATCCCTTTCTGACTTTGCTGCGCCGTCCCGCCGGAGCGTGGCTCAAACGAACTTGTTCATCATGCTCCCGGATAAACGAAAGAACCTGCTGGTTGAATGTTTCGACGTGAGTCACGTTCGGAATGTGCCCGGCTCCGACAATTTCTACATAACGTGCAGTGGCAATGCCTTCGCTCACCTTCTTGACCTCGTCGGCCCCCACAACCAGATCGTGCGATCCGGCGATAACCAGCGTGGGAGCAGAAATGTACGGCAGCAGGAGCTGCGTGGAGAAACCGTCGGGCTGATAGTACTTTGCGTCTGCGTTGATGAACTCGCTGTTCAGGACCAGGTCCGTGCCAAGAACCATGTCGCTGATCAGTTTGTCGGGAAGGTTCGCCAGGTCCCTGATCACTTTTTCCTTCAGCGGCACATCCGGTTCACTGTCCGTGAAATCGGAGAAGCTGCAAACCAACGTCAGCGAGGCGATGCGCTCCGGGAACTGGCTGGCCATGGCCTGTGCGACCATGCCTCCCCAGGAAGAACCCACGACGTGGATGGGCCACTCCACCTCCATCAGGCTGAGGACGTTCATAAATGTCCGACCGATGCCTGCAACCGAGAAATCCCGGCTCCCGGCGCTGAATCCATGGCCTGGTGCGTGGATGACGATGACCTGATACTCCGAGTACCACTCCTTGAACTGGTGGTACCACTGGGGCGCCGTCAGACCAAACCCACTGATCAGCAGGATCGGTCGACCGTTTCCGGCAACAATTACTTCCAACCGCTCGCCGGGTGACGCCTCGACCATCATCCGGAACATCTTCTTCTGGGTCCTGCTGGCCAGGAGGTAGTACTGCTTGGCCACGTCCAGATTGGCCTGGGCGGATTTGTTCTTCCAGTAATCCGAGAACGAGTCGAAGGGGACGGAATCGCTCACGTCCATCAGGGTGAATCCCGAGCCAGACGGCGCGGGTACAGAACCGGTCTTGTGGTATTCAACACCGGTATCCCGGGCGACCGCAGGTGCCAGTTCGGCGGTGGTAGTCGCCGCTACCGGCATGGGGGGGACCTCCACAACCCTGCTGGTATCCATTCCAGCCGCGGCCAGAACCCGGGCGTCGAGCTTGATCGGCATCACCTGATCAATGCGGTGATGCAGAATCGCTTCTACCACCTGCATGCCCTCCTCGGGCAGAATCGACCCCACGCCGCCCGACTGGATCTTATCGTTGTACGCCGTCGTGGCAGCCACGCCTACCGTACCCCAGTACCCCCAATTGATGATCAGCACCGGGTACGACACGCGCTGCCTCAGGTACGTCGCATAAGCATCCTTGAAGGTACAGGCGGCTGCATAGTTGCTCTGGCCGATGTTGCCGATGAACGACTGCGCAGACGAGAAGAACATGAGGAAATCCAGCGGCTCCTGTCCGAGCGCCTGGAACAGGGCCAAGCTGCCCTTCACCTTGGGGGCAAGCACGTCCCGAAGGGTCGCCTCGCTCATCCCTTCGATCATCTGATCCCGAAGCACAATGGCCGAATGGATGGCACCATTGATCTGGCCAAAGGTGCGTCGGGCTTCGGTGACAGCCCTGCGCATGCTCTCGGGATCCGTCGCGTCCGCCTGAAGGTAGAGAACCCTGCCGCCCTTCGACTCTATGGCCGCAATCTTCTGCTGCTGGGCTGGGTTGAGGGGTTTGCGGCCGATCAGTACGAGCCGCGCCTGAACCTGTTCGGCCAGATGCATGCTCAGTTCCAACCCGATGCCGCCCGCACCGCCGACGATCAGATAGACGCCGTGCCGGCGGAAGGGCGTCGAGGGGGCCGGAAGAAGTTGCATCCGATCCATGGCCCGGACGAACCGGCTTCCCTTGCGGATTGCCACTTCTTCGCCCCGCTTCTGCGGCGGCTCAGCGACAATTGCGCTGGCGACGGCTTCGCCGGTCAACGCCTCCCGCAGGTCCACGTCCACGCAGGCGATACCCATTCGGGGGTACTCTTTGGCCAGCGACTTGACAAAGCCAACAAGGCTCCCGGCGTACGGCAGGGTCTGCTCGCCGGCTTCGATCTGGTGGACGTTGTTGGTGACGACTTTCAGTTCCTGGACCGTCTGCAGGCGCTTACTCGCGCTTAACGCCTTGACCAGGCGGAACAGGGTGATCACGCCCGCTTCCTGGCTCTGGTCGAGTACCTCCGGACTCTCGGCCGGGTTCTCCGGAGAAATGCCTAGGAAGTAGATCGTGTCGATGACCCCGACATTTTCCAGGCAAGCAGCTATGGCCGCGGCATCGCCGATTTGAATCTCCCAGCGATGCTCGGCCAGTTGCCGGCTTTCGCTGCCCAGCACCACCGTGGTGATCTGGGCAGGCGCCACCGTGCAGGCGATTGCTTCGGCCAGGCCTGCGGTAGCCGCAGGATAGACAAGCAGCACAAGGCCGTTGTGGCCTCCGGGTTGTGCCTGCGCGCTCCTGGGCTGTTGCTCCCAGCGGGGGCGGTAATAGAAGTCGTGCACGGGCGGCATCTGCGCCGCCGGAGGCGCTGCGGGGTACTCAGTTCCGCACTCCTCCTGGAGGTACCCGGCCAGCGTGCGGATCGTCGGATACTCAAAGAGCAGCGTGGGGTAGAGCTTCCGCTGAAGCTTGGCCTCCAGATCGCCGACCATCTTCAGCAGGTCGCCTGAATCCAGCCCATGACTGTAGAAATCCGCGTCGATGTTTATCGCCTGTGGATCCTTGCCGAGCAAGCCGGCCACCACGGTGCGGAGGTCGCTCTCGATGGCTCCCCCAACCGGCTTTGCAAGCGCAGCGGGCGATGCCTGGACCATGGGACGGGGCTGGGGTGCTACGGGTTGGGGCTGCCCAGGGGCTGCGGGCTGCTGAGCCCGGTACGCCTGACCGTGCTCCGTCTCCAGGTACCGGGCCAGATCCCGTATGTTGTTGTGCTCAAAGAGCAAGGTGGGGTAGAACTTGGTGTTCAGCTTCTGCTCCAGCTTGGCTACCAGGTCCAGCAGGTGCGTCGATTCCAGGCCCAGCGAGTAGAAGTCCTTGTCCACGGCGATCTCTTCCGGGCCTTTGCCGGTCATAGCCGCGACCAGTTCGACCAGCTCGCTTTCTACGGACCTGACCAGTGCCGGAGCGGACTTCGGCGGCTGCACTCTGACCTGTGGCCAGGGGCTGACTGTACCTTGCCTCACCGCGTCCTGCGACCGCACTTTCTTGGCGCCGAACCGGTGGTAGAAGACCGCCAGGTTGCCGTCCGGATTGTATATCTCAATATCGGAGTAGGTAATATCCTGTGATGGAGCCACCTGAACGTTGGCCTCGTTCACGTAGATGAAGCAGTTGTCCCGGATGCTTTCCACCGCATGGAAGGAGTCGATGTAGAGCGGAATAAAGGGCTTCGCCTCCGGGTGATGGCCGGCCACGTCCCGTAGCAGCAGCACGGCCGGGACAGACAGGGCGCCATCGAGGAAGGCAGGGTGCAGGTAGAACTGGCTCAGGTATTCCCGTGCAAGCTCACTGAGGTGGGCATGGGCAAGGACGTAGTCGTTGCCGACATAAATCACCCCCTGCAGCTTCATGAAATCGTAGTGAACGAGGCCGGCATTCCGGGAGTGGACGTAGATCTGGTCCATGTCCACAACCCGGATGGCATTCCGCTGGAGAGATTCTATATCGAGGCGGCGGGCGGGCAACCCCGCCGCCTCTCTGACCTCCCCGTGGAAGTTATCCGCCGGTGGCGCATCCAGGACCATACCGTCCTTGAGCCGCTGGCTGGTTCCGGCGGCGAGCCACCCCTCCGGCGACGGATCGAGGGCAATCGACAGTTTCCGGTCACAGGTATCATCCACCAGAATCGGTTCCTTGAAGACCAGGTTTTTCAGTGCAACCTGACGAGTGTCGATCCCCTTGGTGTTCAGGTACCGGTAAATGAGGTCCAGGTACGTAACACCCGGCAACGTCCGGGCGTTATGTAGCTGGTGATCTCTGACAACGTAATCGGTATGGGTGATCCGTGAACTGAACTTGAAGCGGTCAGTGGCCAAGGCGGTCACTCCCCTCGGGATGAATGTGGCGGTTACTCCGTCTCTTCCGTGATCGCGAGGAATCCATTGGCAGCGGGTTGCCGCTTTGGAGGTAGAACCGCACCTTCATCCTCGATGTGTAGAAAACCGGGCGCCGGCGCTGCTGCAACCGGTAGGGCAGCCTGCGGCTTCCTGGCTCCGACCCAGTAGCGCTTGCGCTGGAAGACGAGCGGGGGCAGTTGCTCCTGCTTGCACTGGTACGCAGGGAAACGCCCCTGATCAAACTCGCTGACAATCAGGTGAGCGTTCGTCCCACCGAAGCCAAATGAGCTGATGCCGGCACGTAGCACACCCTGACGCCCTTTCCAATCCTGCAGTTTCGTGTTCGGATAGAAGGGGGATTCATTGAACTTGAAGCGCGGGTTTGGCACTTCGCAGTTCAGGGTGGGCGGCAATTGTCTGTGCGTGATCGAGAGGACCACCTTGATCAGACTGGCGATGCTGGCTGCACTGAGCAGGTGCCCGATGTTGGATTTCACGGTGCCAACTGCACAGAACTGCTTCTCGCCCGTGACTTCACGGAAGACCCGGGTCAGCGCCTTCAGCTCGATTGGGTCGCCGATCATGGTGCCCGTGCCGTGCGTCTCCACGTAGCTGATTTCGGAAGCATCAATTCCGCCGGCCTTCAGCGCCCGGGCGATTACTTCGCTCTGCGCATCGGGGTTCGGCGTGGTGATGCCCATCGTATGGCCATCGTTGTTGATGGCTGACGCATCGATGACAGCATAGATGCGATCGCCATCAGCCACCGCCTGATCCAGCAGCTTGAGCAGGACAATGCCGCACCCCTCACCGAGCACAAAGCCGTTGGCCTTCTCGTCGAAGGTGTGGCACTTGCCGTCGGGCGACAGGGCGCCGGCTTCACTCAGCATGACGTGGGGCTTCTCGTCCAGTACCAGGTCCACGCCGCCCGCCAGCGCCAGGTCGGACTCGCCGGTCATCAGGCTCTGACACGCCAGGTGCACGCTGACCAGCGACGAAGAGCAGGCCGTATCCACGACCATACTCGGCCCCTTGAGGTTGAGCCACTGCGAGATGCGGGCCGCGATGAAGTTCTGCCCCAGGCCGACGATGCTGTTCTTGTTGACCTCCTCACCGATCAACGGGGCAAAGGCACCGGCCCGGGCGCCCACAAAGACGCCGACTCGCTGTCCCCACAGGTCTTTCGGGATATACCCGGCGTCGTTTACCGTTTCGGCACCCACCTCGAGAACCTGGCGGATGAGCGGATCCGTGTGGTAGGCCTCTTCTTCGCGGATGCCAAAGTACTGCGGATCGAAGTCCTCAATCCCCTGAATGAACCCGCCCCATTTGCTGATGCTCTTCCCCTTCTGGGGAGTGGGCGAGTAAAGTCGTGCCACATCCCACCGCGAAGGCGGAACTTCGACAGTGCAGTCCTTTCCGTTCCTAAGGCTCTGCCAGAATTCATCCTTGTTCGGGGACCCGGGGAAATGGCAGGCGACGCCCACCACGGCTACCTTGCTGCTCCGGGGATGCCTGACCTGGCCGCCGCGCACATTCGTCGGTCGGACCTTGTCTGCGTGCGACTGAAGGGCAACGGCTGCGCCGGCAAACTTCAGGGTGGCACCCGTGCCGGGCGCCCCCGCCTCCATCGCCGCGACGACGTTGGCCGTTGCCGCCACAGCGGCAGCAGGGACCGCATCCGCCGTCTGGCTCGCCAGATACTTGGCGAGTTGGTGCAGCGTCGGGTGCTCCAGCAGCGCGGAAGGCTCTACTTTCGTGCCGATGCGGTGCTCAATCTTCCTGACCAGTTCGGCCAGCAAGATCGAGTCAACTCCGTAATCTCCGAACGCCGTGTAGTCGTCAAACCGTTCTTTAGAAATATTCAACTCATCAGTAAATAGAACCTTCAACCATATCTTCACATTGCTCACGGAATCCTGAATTTCTGATGCCCGGTCAGGTCGGCTGGATGGAGCGGAGGGCAAGGCAGCTCGCTGGGGAATACCTTCCGCCAACGCGACGGCGTTAAAGCTTTCGGGATTCACCACCAGCGGCACTAAGTAGGCGCTGCCCTGCTTACTCATGGCCGCATCGAGCAGCGCAAGCCCCTCGCCTACCGTCACTGTCAGGAGCCCCAGTTGCGTGTACACAGGGCTTCGGTTCTCCCCCATCCCAACGTCCTTCCAGCTCGGCCAGGCAATCGACTTGAACGCGGTCTCGCCCCGGCTGAACCGATGGGCTGCGAAGTAGTCAGCAAATGCGTTGGCCATGGCGTAGTCGCTCACGCCGGTCGCCAGCGCGGGCGTCAGCGCTGACACCGAGGAGAACAGAACGAAGTACTCCAGGCGGTCCCGTGCAAAGATTTCATAGAGCGTCTGAAGCCCGGCGATCTTCGGTTCGCACACCTTGCGCATATCGTCCGGGTGCTTGCTGATGAAGGCCGGGTTCTTGTCGATGCTCAGACCCGCGCAGTGAATCACACCGGCTACGGACCCGCAGTTCCTGCGGACCTGGTCGAAGAACTCGGCCAGCCGCCCCTTGTCAGTCAGGGACCCAATGTATAGCTCCACGGTGGCGCCCTGGCGCTCCAGTTCCCTGACCAACTGAATCCTGGCGACGGTGCCGGGCTCCGCCTGACCGGACTGAAGGATGGAATCCCAGCGCTCCCTGACCGGAACCGGCTGAACCCCCATCAGTACCAGTTTCCGTACCCCGTTGCGCACTGCGTGCCGGGCCACTTCCGCCCCGATGCCGCGGGTCCCGCCTGTGATCACCACCACCTGGTCGGGTCGGCACGGGAATGCACCGGCCCGGGCGCCGCCGTTCAGATCGACGGTCAGCGTCTCCTCGAACTGCGGCGTATACCGGGTGCCCTTCCGATAGCACACCTCAGTGGACCCGCCGTGGACCGCCAGTTCGGTCTGAATCACCTGGCGCAGGCTCTGCTTATCGGTGGGTGGGCAGTCCACATCGACCGTCCGGGATCGGACCTGTCGGTACTCAGCGCCCAGCATTTTGGCCAGCCCGGCAAAGTCTGCTCCTGTCAGCGAGGGCTGCGTGTTTCCGAACACCTGGAGCCCGCGGGTCAGGTGCAGGACAAAGAAGGGTTCCCGGCTCCTGCTGGCCACCAGCTTCTGAAGAAGGGCGACCTTCCCCATCTGGTCGGCGGACCGCTCGGGTGCCTGGCTGGAAAGGTCGGACAGGTCCACCACTCCGGCGAGCGCCCGGTGGTCGGCCAGCAGCCGTTCTGCCAGCGTGGCGCCGGCAACGGGATTGGCGAAGTCGAACGCCTCACCGCTGTGGAGCGGAGCGTCTCTGTGCACGATCACCGTTCGGACCCCGGCGGTCCCGTCAAACAGATCATGACCGGCGACCACCGTTTCATCGTTGACCAGCACCAGAACCGATCCGGCGATCGGGGAACTTGTTCCCGCCACCACGCCCGACGGCCTCCAGCGCTTTTCCAGAATCAGGCCCGCCCTGGTCGCTAAAGTACCCACGTCAGCCAAGGCCACACCGCTGAGCCGGGCCACCACCTGCCCGTCTGGGTCGGCGAGCTGGATGTTGTACTGCCGCGACTCCGCCAGGGAGACGTAGGCATAAACCGGGGAAGACCCGGTATTCCGCAGATCCACCTGTCCGATCCGGGTGACATACGCCGCCCGGTCGGGTGCACCCAGACCGATGGCCACCTGGAGCGCTCCCTCCAGCAGTGCGGGATGCAGGAACCCCCAGCCCTGGCCTTCGGCGCCGGTCGGCAGGGCCAGGAGCCCCAGCGCGTCCGTCCGACTCGGGTTCAGGTGCAGGGTCCGGACAGCGTGGTAACCGGCGCCGTAGTGCAGACCGCTGTTGTCCAGCGACGCATACTGCGCAGGACCATCAGTTACGACGGTGCACCGGGAGAGAATCTCCGAAATCTCCAGCGCCCCCAGGCTCCGGCTGGTCTCAGCCTCGCCGGAGACAAGCTCGCCCTGTGCGTGAACAATCCGGGCGCCGCTTTCGTCCGATCCCCTGATCTCCCAGATTACCGACTCGTCACCGGGGAAGAGCTCCAGTTCCAGGTCCTGTGGGCCTGCTCCCAAAGCAACCGGGCCTGCCCAAGCCACCTGCCGGATCTGAGTGACCGACTCCCGCGTGCCGAATTCTCCGGCTGCCCGGACCATTTCCAGACAAGCGGAGCCGGCCAGGACCGGCCGGTCGTACAGCCGGAAGTCCCGCACAAGCGGTTCCTCGCCGGTCAGGGAAGCGGCGTACTTGAACCCCTTCACGGTGGAAAGGTTCTGGCTGATCAGTGGGTGCAGCTTCCGGACCTCGGTCAGTGCGGTACCGGTGCCTGCCGGTCCGCCCTTCGTTACCTGGACCCAGTACCGTTCCCGGGCGAACGGGTAGCCAGGGAGCGACACCCGCTCCGGCCTGGCATCCGCCCATAGCTGCGCCCAATCCACATCGACACCGATTACCCATAGCTTGCCAAGGCGGTCGAACTCCCGGTCACGAATCAGCGTGCCTACGAACTCGCGGGCAGCACGCCCGCCGACCAGGATTTCCGCCTTCTCCTTGTCCCGGTTGACGTTGCCCGTCACCACGCCCGGAAGGTCGGCTTCACCGCGGCAAAACCGCTCCAGCTTCTCGCACAGCTCGGCAGCGCTGGTCACGACCATGGCCAACCGCTCTTCCATGGCTTCCCGGCGGATTTGCAGGGCGTATACGATCCCGGCGAGGTTCACGTCGGGCCGTGGCTCCCGGGCTTCGCTCTGCGAGGCCGTTGTTTGGGCCAGGCCCGCGAACCGATGCCTGAACTCCGCATAGAAGGTGGCCGCCAGTTGATCCAGAGCGGCAAAGCCACTGAACAGAGCAGGCGTGGAATCGACCCCGTACCTGAGGTTCATCTGCTCAGAGAGCCGGACCAGTTGTGCCCAATCCAGGGTGTCGGCCGTGATCTCCTCGGTCAGATCCAGCTCCACCCCGATCAGCCCGGACAACAAGCTGACAAGGTCGCGCCTGATGTCGGCCAGGACGCTGGCCTCATCGGCGTGTGCGACTCCGACGGCCCGGTCGCTGCCATTCAGGTGGTCGAGCAAGATCCCGGCATGAGCCTTGAGCCGCTCGGCATTCTTGGCGGACAGCACAAACAGGTGCGGGCCCTCGCTGCCGACTGACGCCTGTGGCGACGGCTGCTCGAACTCTTCCAGAATCAAATGTGCGTTCGAGCCCCCGGCGCCGAACGAGCTGATAGCAGCCCGCCGCGGGACGGAGCGCTGGTTCACGACCGGCCGCTTCCACTCCTCCAGCTTCCGCTGCACATGGAATGGCGAACTGGCAAAGTCGATGTGGCTGTTCAGGATATCGGCGTGGATCGAGGGCACAAGCTGCCCGTGCTGCATTTGCAGGAGCACCTTGGTCAGACCGGCGATACCGGCGGCCGATTCCAGATGCCCGATATTGGACTTGACCGACCCGATCGGGCAGTACTGCTTGTCCGAACCGCCGAATGCCGTCGTAAGCGCCGCGACTTCAATGGGATCACCAAGAGAGGTCCCCGTGCCGTGCGCTTCGATGTAGCTCATCGTCCGGGGGTCGATGTTCGCCTTCCGCAGGGTTTCGACAATCAAGTCCGCCTGGGCGTTCGGGTTGGGAACGGTGTACCCGTTCACCTTTCCCCCATGGTTGATGCACGTGGCCTTGATCACGCCGTAAATCCGGTCGCCGTCGGCCATGGCCCGGTGCAGCGGCTTCAGCAGGACCGCCCCGACCCCTTCGCCGGGCACGTAGCCGTCGCCGCCCTCGCCGAAGCTCCGGCACCTGCCGTCGCTGGCCAGGAACTTCGCCTGACTCAAGAGGATGTACTTGTTCGGATGTACGGTCAGGTTGACGCCACCAGCCAGAGCGACCTCGCTCTCGCCGCGCCTCAGGCTTTCACAAGCCAGATGGATCGCAGTAAGCGAGGAGGAACACATGGTGTCCACAGCCAGGCTGGGACCGTGCAGGTTGAGGAAGTACGAGACCCGGTTGGCAATGGAGGCGTAGGACGATCCCGTTGCCATCACGTTGCCGCGGGCCGACTCTTCTGCCCCGTACAACTGGTAGTGGCCGAACATGACACCGACAAAGACGCCGACCCGATACTGGCTGAGCCCTGCCCGGGTATATCCCGCATCCTCCATCGTATGCCAGGCGGTCTCCAGGAAGAGCCGCTCCTGCGGGTCCGTGAACTCCGCTTCGATGGGAGAAATGTTGAAGAAGAGCGGGTCGAACTGGTCGATGCCGTCGATGAAGCCGCCCCACCGACCGTAGGTCTTTCCCCGCTTCCCCTTCTCGGGGTCGAAGTTCAGGTTGACATCCCAGCGGTCAGCGGGAATTTCCGTCACGCAGTCCTTCCCGTTCTTCAGGTTCTCCCAGAATTGTGCGCGGCTGTTGGCCTGCGGATAGCGCCCGGACAGCCCGACGATCGCGACATCAAACTGACCATGCTCCTGTATGCCCGCTGTGCTGCCGGCCAGGAACCGGTTCTTGCGCGGCTGCGGCGCCCGGGGGGCTTCAGCGAGCTTCCGGGGGGGTTCCGCCGGCACCGGAAGTAGGCTGACAACAGGCTTGCCAAACAGCTTCTCAAGCTTCTCCCGGTGCTGGGCCACGAAATAACCGGTCAGTTCGGCGATGTTCTGGTACTGGAAGAACAGCGTCTTCGGTAACTCCCCGAACTGCGCCTCCAGCTCCCGGTTCAATTCCATGATCATGATGGAGTCGACGCCGTAGGCCTCGAACGGCTCCTGAATGCGTACCCGGCCGCCAGGAATCTTCAGGACCCTCACAAAGATCGACTTCAACAGTTCCTCAACCTTGGGACTGAGCGAATCGTCCGGTGCGGGAGCTGCTGCCGAACCGCCCGCCGGCCCGGGCTCAGCCTGCCCTGCACCCAGGGCCTGCCTGATTCGGGCCTTGTCACCGGCCACAACCACCAGCTGCGGGAGATCCGTCTTCAGAGCCGTCTCCATCGCTCGCATTCCGGCCGCACTCTGCAGCGGTACGATGCCGGTCATCTGCTCCAGCATCTGGACAGACTGCTGGTCAATCTGCATGCCGCCTTCCGCCCAGAGGGGCCAGTTGACAGAGACAACCTTACCCCAGTTGCGGCCCGGGCGATTTGCTGCGGCCAGGTGATCCATGAACGAGTTGGCAAAGGAGTAGTCGCACTGGCCCACGTTGCCGAGTACGGCTGCGGTGGACGAGAAGAGGACGAAGAAGTCGAGGCGCCGGTTTTCCAGCGCCCTGAAGAACGCCAGGGTACCGTGGACTTTGGGCGCAAGCACCGCGTCGAACTCCTGCGTGCTTTTCTTCAGCAGGAACGAATCGGCCAGAACACCGGCGCTGTGGAAGACCCCGTCAATGGTCTGGTAACGGGCGAGCGTCTCCCGGATGACGCGGTCTACCGCTTCCGCACTGGCAATGTCGGCCTGAACGTACTCGACTTCCGTCCCGAGGACCTTCAGCTCCTGAAGTTGCTTCTGCTTTGCCTCGTCCAGGCCGGAGCGCCCGACGAGCACGAGCCGGGCCCGGACCCGGCTGGCCAGGTGCCGGGCACAAATCAGCCCGATGCCGCCCATGCCGCCGGTGATCAGGTAGACGCCATGTTTCTTCAGCGACACTGCGTCAGCGGTCAGGCCAGGCTTCCACTCGGCCAGACGCTTGTGAAGCCGCTTCTCGCCGCTGTAGCAGATTTCGCGATCCGCCGGGCCGCTGAACTCGGCGGCAAACAGCTCCCAGAGGCGCTTCGGAGCTCCGCCTGCGAGTTCCACACTCTTGTAGCAGTAGTTCGGGTTCTCCCGGCCGACCGTCGCCGCAAAACCGCTGAATGCGGCGTGAACGGGCTGGCCACCGGCCATGTCGGTCTCAAATACGTAGAGGAGGCTGACCTGCGGCAGCTTCTCCCGCATGAATGCCTGCGTGAGATGCAATACCGAGTAGACGCCGGTCCTGAGTTGATCGTCAAGCGCCTGCGGCTGCCGGTAGTCGGTTTGCTCGGCCCACCGGTGAACGACGTGGGTGGGCGCCCAGTTCCTGCTGCGCAAGCTGCCCAGGAGCGAGCTGTAATCCTCCGGGCGGGCCGGGTCGACCGTATAGACCCGACCGGCTTCCACTTCCCGGAATTCCTTGCCGGGCATGACCAGCACAACCCGGTCCAGGCTTAAGCCCGTCGCCTCTGCCGCGATGCGGTGGAGCCCCTCGTTCCGCCCGAGGACCAGCAGGTTGGCAGAGGGCAGGCTGCTTTCCCGCCGCTCGGCGGTGCCCGACTCCGCCCACTGATTCGCCAGGTACAGCGGCTCATCCGTATGGCTTCCCGCCGCACGGAAACTGGTCGCAGCCACCCGAGTCACAGCCAGGCCTGCCAGCGTCGCCAACGCCTGACCGTGCTCATCGTACAGCCCGATATCAAACCACAGCGTATCGGACTCCCCGGAGGACGGGGTGACCCTGCGAACCGCATGGGCGTAGCAAATCGGGGTGAGCGGAGCGATCGTCGCCAGCTCCGCGATCGACACCGGGAGATAGAGCCCCCGGTCGCTGCTGCCAACCAGGGGGGCGATGGCCTGCAGCGCCCCGTCGACCAGAGCAGGGTGGAGCACGAACGCCTTGGCGCCATCGCGCAGTTCCTGATCCAGTTCCAGCCGGGCAAGGCTTTCGGAATCACCGGCAAAGAGCTGCCGAACGGTTTGCAAGGTGGGTCCATATTGGAGACCGACCTTCTCGAGTTCCCGGTAGAATTCGCTGCCGTCGATGGAGCGGGCGCAGCGGACCCGGACGCGTTCCAGGTCCAGCGTCTCCGCCCCGGGCGCCTCGTCCTCAAAAAGCAGGAAGCCACGGGCATGAACGGTCCGGTCCTGCTCCTCGCTGGTGCTGACCTCATACTCCACCTGTCCCTGCCCGGGGAAGAGGCTGAGGCAAACCTCCACGGGCTCCGTGTGCACCACGACCGGCTTCTCCCAGGAGACATTGCGGAGCCCGGTTGCCCTCCGGCCCGGGAGTGCCAGATCCCCGGCGACCCTCGCCATCTCCAGAGAAACGGCCCCGGGCAGCACCATCTGGCCGCCGATCACATGGTCCCTCAGGTAGAACTGGTCGCCAGCCAGGGTTTTCTTATAGCTCTGCTCCTCCAGCGTCGACGCGTTGGTGTCGATTAACGGGTGAAGGTTTCCCCCGCCGTTCTGCACGCGCTCCGTCTGGGGACCCAGGTCAGGTACCCAGTACCGCTCGGGAGCGAAGGGATATGGGGGCATCGGCACACGGTGCGGCGATCGCCCTGCGTACAGCAGGTCCCAGTCCACCTCAATCCCTTCGACCCAGAGCTGTGCGATCTGCTGCAGCTTTTGTTGCTGTACCAGGTCCATCAGAAGCCTCTTGCCGTCGTCCTCCTGCAGCAGCGCACCCAGCCGGGTCATGCTCTGCTTGACGTTCCCCAGAACGATCTGCCGCGGGTTCTGGCCCTGACCAAAAGCCCGCAGGATATCGCGCAGTTCGTCCAGCCCGGAGACCACGACCGCCAGCCGCTCCTCCATCTCCTCGCGCCCGGTCTGAAGCGTGTACGCAATCTCCGACAGGGAGACTCCGTCCCGCACGGCCGGCCCGTCCAGGAAGAGGAGCAGGTTCTGTGCATACGCCTGCAGCCGGTCCGGGGTCTTGGCAGATAGCACCACCACGCGAGGCTGCTGTGTCTCTGGCTCCCGCCGCGCTGCCGAGGGCTGGTACTCCTCCAGAATCAAGTGGGCGTTGGAACCGCCGGCCCCGAACGAGCTGATTCCCGCTCGCCGCGGGACGGTCCGGGCCTCACCGTTCTCTGCGATGACAGGCCGCTTCCACTCTTCCAGGCTGTGCTGCACATAAAAGGGGGACGCCTCGAAGTCGATATTCGGGTTTAGCTGCTCAGAGTGGATGGACGGCACCAGTTGGCCGTGCTTCATCTGTAGCAGCACTTTGGTCACGGCGGCGATACCGGCCGCCGATTCCAGGTGACCGATGTTGGCCTTTACCGAGCCAATCGAGCAGTACTGCCGGTCAGCTGTCAGCTTGCGGAACGCCTTGACGAGGCCGGTGATCTCAATCGGGTCGCCCAGCGAAGTGCCCGTGCCGTGGGCTTCCATATAGCTGATCGTGCGCGGATTGATCTGAGCCCGCCGCAGCGCCTCGGCAATGAGCCTCCCCTGCGCGTTGGGGTTGGGAACCGTATACCCGTTGGTCTTGCCACCGTGGTTCAGGGAACTGCCCTTGATGACGGCGTAAATCGTGTCGCCATCTGTGATGGCCCGGTCAAGCGGCTTCAGAAGAATGGCGCCGACGCCCTCGCCGGGTACGTACCCGTCGCCGCCCTCGCCAAAGCTGTGGCAGTACCCGTCGCTGGAGACAAACCGCCCCTGCGACAGCAGAATATACTTGTTCGGATGAACCGAAACGTTCACACCACCGGCCACCGCCACGTTGCAGTCGCCCCGCCGGATGCTCTCACACGCCAGGTGAATGGCCGTGAGGGAGGACGAGCACATGGTATCCATGGCGATGCTCGGCCCATGGAAGTCAAAGAAGTAGGAAACCCGGTTGGCAATGGAGGCGTACGAACCGCCGAGCGCCATCACGTTGCCCAGCAGGGACTGTTCGGCACCATAGAACTGATACTGGGCGTACATGACGCCCACAAAGACACCGACCGCGGCGTTGGATAGCCGCGCCTTGGTGTAACCGGCATCCTCAATCGTGTGCCATACGGTCTGAAGGAAGAGTCGCTCCTGGGGGTCCATAAATTCCGCTTCCCGGGGCGAGATGCTGAAGAACAGGGGGTCGAAGTGGTCAACCCCGTCAATGAAGCCGCCCCACTTGCTGTAGCTCTTCCCCACCTTGTTCTTGTCCGGGTCGTAGTACTTCGTATGGTCCCAGCGGTCCTTCGGAATTTCGGTGATGCAGTCCTGGCCGGTGCGCAGAACCTCCCAGTACTCCTCCAGATTCCGGGCCTTGGGGTATCGCCCGCTGACACCGATAATGGCGATGTCGCCCTGCTGAACGGCGGTGGCAGGCGCTGCCTGCCTCTCCACCGTGGCCGCGGACTCCCGCCTGGGCTTTGCGAAACGTCGGGAAGGAAAGCCGGAGGGCTCAGCCGCCGGACGTTGTGCCCGAGCCTCGGCGGGAGCCGGGGCTGGCATCTCGGCTGCGGCAGGAGCGCCGACAATCCGCTGCACCTGCTCCATGTGGTTTTGCAGGAAGTACGCCCCGACATCCCGCAGGGTCTGGTACTCGAAGAACAGGGTCTTGGAGAGTTGCCCGAAAGCGGCTTCCAGCCTGCGGTTCAGGTTGACCACCAGTACAGAATCGATGCCGTACTTTTCAAAGGGCAGGTTGGGCAGAATGGCTGACGGCGCCGTTTTTGTTTCGGCGGCGATAATGCCCCGAAGGTACTCTTCCAGTTGGTCCCGGAGCCGGCCGGGGTCCGCCGCTGATTCCGCGGAGCGGCTTACCGCCGACTCCGACTTGTGGTCGGAACCGGCGGCAGCGGCGGTAGCCCCGGCCTGGAGCGCCGACAACAGCTTGAGGCCTTCCTGGGAGGTAATCTGGCCCGTTTCAACCATCTGGAAGATCTCTTTCCTCGTCGGCTTAGTCATCTGCGTAAAGGCCTCCCAGTGCAATTTCCGCTTCGTCCGCATCCAGCTCTCCCCGTTCGAGTTTGAGCAGCAGCTCCGCCAGGTCCGGGCTCTTCCCGGCCGAAGCTGTTGCCTCCGAGTGCGGCAGTGCCCTTACAGAAAAGTCGTGAATGGCCAGCAGGGTCAGTCCGGATTCGTCGGTCACAAGAATGTCGAACCGTGCCACATCCGCGTTGATTGCGTTGGTGGACCTTGCATACGCATAGCAGGTCCCGGGCAGGGGTCCGACCAGGTCCAGCCGGCCGATGGAGAACGGCACGAAGGTCCGCCCGCTCCCGGGGTCGGCGCCGGTCAGCAGGCCGACTACGGTCTGCAGGGCGCCATCAACCAGCGTGGGATGCAGAACGAACTGGGAAGACTGCGCCTGCAGGTGAGCAGGCAGCTCCAGGCGCGCCAGTGCCTCCGTCTCGCTGTGGTACAAGAACTTGATCGCCTGGAAGCCAGGACCATACTGCAGACCAGTACCGGCGAAGAATGCATAGCACTCCGGGCCGCTGGTCGAACGGCCACACCGGCTGCGAATCTCGCTGACGGGAATGCGACTCTCGGCCATCGGCTGTGCGGCGTCGGCCCACAGGATCTCGCCCATGGCATGCCGGGTCCGCTGTCCGTTCTCGTCGCGGAAAACTTCGAAGCTGACCTTCTCCTCATCCGGCGACAGGCTAACGTACACGGGTGAGCCGCCGGTTGCAGCCTGGTCACCTGTAACGGCGACGGGACGGGTCCAGACGATGTTGCGGATCTGTCGGACGGGCCCCTCGGTCGAAATCTCGCCGGCAGCCCTGGCCATCTCCAGCATCGCCACGCCTGGCAGCACCATCCGGCCGCCCACGACGTGGTCCCGCAGGAAGAACTCGGTTCCTGTCAGACGCAAAATGAACTTCTGTTCACGGAGTGTCGATACGTTGACATGCAGGAGCGGGTGAAGCTTGGAGCCCTGCTGCGTCTCCGGCTGGGTGTGAGCAGTTGCGCTCTTCGGGACCCAGTGGCGGGTCCGGGCAAACGGATAGGTGGGGAGCGGCAACCGGGTACGCCGGAACCCGGTGTGCAGAGGCGTGAAGTCGATCTCTTCGCCGGCCACCCAGGCCCGGGCCGTGTCCGACAGGCTACCGGCAGCGGCAGGCCGGGGACGCCGTTTTTCGACATTCTGACCTGAGCGGCCCGGAAGCACTTCGGTGATTCCCGTAAACAGGTCGGCCACAGACTTCCCGCTGAGGTGTGCCTTCAGCTTCTCCAGCAACTCATCCTTGCTGAATACCACCACGGCCAGACGGTGTTCCATGGGCTCTCGCCCGACCTGCAGTGTATAGGCGATGTCGGACAGCCTGAACCCACGGCCGCTGCCGCAACGGCGTGCGGACTGCTGTGGCTGGCTGCCCTGCTGCCCCAACAGGCGGCGGGCATACGTTTCTATGGAGTCAACGTCGGAGAAAGCGGATGCAGCCACATCAAGCTGATAGTGGTCCTTGATTCGTTCGAGCAGGTGGGCGGCTTCCAGCGGGCCCAGACCATACTCGCCAAACGGTTCGGTCAAATCGATCTGTGCGGGGTCCACCTTGAGAATCTCGGCGGTCATGGCCCGCAGGTTCTCCTGGTAACGCCACTGCAGGGCCTCTTCCTCGCCCGCTGGCGCGTCATCCAGGCAGTCGAGCAGTTCCCGGGCATACACCCGCAAACTGTCCGCTGTCCTGGCCGAAAGCAGAACGAGCTGCGGCGCTTCCGTGTCCGGAGAGTCGGTGTGGCCGGAGGAGCCCTCGTACTCTTCCAGCACTACGTGGGCATAGGCCCCGCCAAACCCGAAGGAGCTGACGCCGGCCCGCCGGGGAATCGGGTTTCCCTGCTCATCCTTCAGCCGGTGCCAGGGCTGCGTCGAGCGGACAATGTAGAAGGGTGAATCCTTCAAGTCGATGTACGGATTCATCTCCCGCAGATGCAGGGTTGCCGGCAGCTTCCCATTCTGCAGGGCCATGACCAACTTGGTCACACCGGCAATGCCGGCGGCCGGCTCCAGGTGCCCGATGTTCGTCTTGATCGAGCCAACGCCGCAGTGGGGTTCTCTGGGCGGCCAGGCCTTGCCGTGCTTCTCGTACAGGTCCCGGAAGGCGGTCTTCAGCCCTTCGGTCTCCAGCGGATCGCCCAGTTCGGTACCCGTGCCGTGCGCCTCGATGTAAGAGACCGTGGTCGGATCGATGCCCGCATCGTCGTAGGCCCGCACCAGCAACCGCGCCTGAGCCTCCGGGTTGGGGGCGGTCAGCGAGTGTGCCTTGCCGCCATGCCCCTGGGCCGTTCCCCTGATCACCGCGTAAATGTGGTCACCGTCCTCAATGGCCCGGCTGAACGGCTTCAGGAGCACCGCCCCCACGCCTTCCCCCTTGACATAGCCGTTGGCGCCCTTGTCGAAAGTCTTGCAACGCCCGTCCGGCGAGAGCACACCCAGCTTGGCCGCCCCCAGGTACGAACGCACGGACAGCATCAGGCTGACACCGCCAGCGACCGCCAGTTCGCACTCGCCGCTGCGAAGGGCTCGTACGGCGTGGTGAATGGCAATCAGGCTGCTCGAACAGGCGGTATCGATCGACTCGCTGGGACCCTTCAGGTTCAGCAGGTAGGAAACCCGGTTACTGACCACGGAATGGGCCACGCCGGTGCTCATTTGCGGCAGCGTTTCGCCCACTTCCCGCAGCAGGTCTTCGTAGTCGCTGAACTGCACGCCCGCATACACTCCGACCTGGCGCCCCGACAGCTCCGACGGCCGGTACCCGGCGTTCTCGATGGTCTTCCAGACCGTCTGGAGGAAGAGCCGCTGCTGCGGATCCATCATCTCGGCTTCCAGGGGCGAGATGTTGAAGAACTGGGCGTCGAACTTGTCGACGTCCTGAATAAATCCGCCCCATTTTGAGTTGGATTTGTCCTTCCCCGTGGTGTAGTCACCGAAGTACTCTCGCCAGTCCCACCGATCGGGTGGGATTTCGCTGATCAGGTCCTGTCCGTTTTCCAAGTGGCCCCAGAGTTCTTCGGCGGATGCGGAGCCCGGGAAGGTGCCGTTGATGCCAATGATCGCGACCGGCTCGTTTCCTGTCGGGGCCTGTACTCCCTGCGGTGCGGTTGCGTAAACCGGCTCTGCAGTAGTAGCAGGCTCTTCCGCTGCAAGGCCGGCCTCCTCCTCTTCGGCCTCCGCGTCCCGGGCCAGTTCTGACACGGCGTAGCGGCTTTTTATCGTGTCGCCGAACTCGTGCAGCAGGTACTCCGCCAGACTGCTCACGTTGCCGTGGGCGAAGAAAATGGTCGGCAGCACTTCGATCGAAAACGCCTTGCCAAGTTCGTCCGCAAACTCCTTGAGGGAGATGGAGTCGAATCCGTAATCGCCCAGGTTGCCCTGGACATCCATCTGAGCCGCATCGATCTTGAGGATCGCCGCTGCGATCTTCCGGACCTCGTCCTCCACAAGGGTCTCCACCGGAACCTGCGATTGTGGCGGCGGTGCCTTTTTCACGACGGGCTTTGCGACCGGAGCGACCGGTGCGGCGGCCACGACCGCCGGAGCGACCTGCGCTACCTCCCCGTCGTCCGGAATCCAGTAGGACTCCCGGGCAAACGGATAGGTCGGCAACGTCACCTTCCAGGGGCGCTGACCTGGGTACAGCAAGTTCCAGTCGACGGCGACGCCGGCCACCCAGAGCTGTGCAACCTTCTCCAGCTTGCCGTCACGGAGAATGGCGCTGATGAACTGCTGGCCTTCGGCACCATCGACCAGCAGGCCGACGGCATCCTGGCCCTTCTTCACGTGACCCGTATGCCCCCGCCCGGTGATCTCCCTTTCCGCCGCGTAGTCGGACAAAACCTCCGCCAGCTCGGCGGGGTCGGAGGCGACAATCGCCAGCCTCTCCTCCATCTCCTCACGACCGGTTTGCAGCGTATAAGCTACGTCCGGCAGATACATGTCGCCATGCTGTTTCAGATACTCGGCAAGGTTATCGGCATATTTCCGGAGTCGGTCCTTGTTCTTCGCGGACAGGACCACCACCGACGGCCCGGCGGCTTCAAGCTGTCGGGCAGGGGACAGGTACTCTTCAATCGCCAGGTGGGCGTAGCTCCCGCCGAACCCGAAGGAGCTGACGCCGGTGCGCAGCGGCAGTTCACTGCCGTCATCCGCCCGTAGCCGCTCCCAACGCTTGGTCTCCTCGACAATAAACAGCGGGGAGTCGTCCAGGTTGATGTAGGGATTCAGCTTCGTGAAATGAACCGTACCCGGCAGGCGCTGATGCTTGATCGCAAGCAGCACCTTGGTCAACCCGACAATACCGGCAGCCGGCTCCAGGTGGCCGGTGTTGGTCTTCACAGAGCCGATGCCGCAGTGGCGTTCGGCCGGAGGCCACGGCTTGTTCTTCCGCTGGTACAACTCCTTGAACACCCGCTTCAGGCCGTCGATCTCGATCGGGTCGCCCAACTCAGTGCCGGTGCCGTGCGCCTCGATGTAGGTGATGGTCGTGGGGTCAAAGTCCGCCTGCTCGTATGCCTGAATCAGCAGTTCGGCCTGCGCTTCCGCATTCGGGGCGGTCAGGGAGTTGGCCCGCCCGCCGTGGCCTTCGGCCGAGGCCCGAATCACCCCGTAAATATGGTCGCCGTCGGCAATTGCCTTGCCAAGGGGCTTTAGGAGGACGGTACCGACGCCCTCGCTGCGTACGTACCCGTTGGCCCGCTCATCGAAGGTTTTGCACTTGCCGTCGGGCGCCATGACCCCGAGGAGACTGACAGCCAGGAACGTCTGCGGAGAGAGCATCAGGCTGACGCCGCCGGCGATGGCCATTTCGCTCTCGCCGCTTTGTACCGACTGCACGGCACGGTGGACCGTAATGAGGCTGCTGGAGCATGCCGTATCGATGGCCTCGCTGGGCCCCCGGAAGTTGAACAGGTAGGAGATGCGGTTGGCCAGAACGGCGCTGGAATTGCCCGTAGCAATTTGCGGCCGGCTGACACCGAGCCGAGCGTACAGCATCTGCTGGTAGTCGTTGAACTGAAAGCCCATATAAACGCCGATTCGCCGGCCTGACAGCTCCGAGACCTTGTACCCGGCGTCCTCGAAGGTCTTCCAGGCGGTCTGGAGCAGGAGCCGCTGTTGCGGATCCATCAGTTCTGCTTCGCGGCGGGAAATGTTGAAAAACGGAGCGTCGAACTTGTCGGCATCGTCGATGAACCCGCCCCACTTGGACTTGTGCTTCGCCGCTTCGGTCGAGGTCTCGCCGTAGTACTGCCGCCAGTCCCAACGATCGGCCGGTACCTCCCGAATCAGGTGCCTCCGGGATTCCAGAGCCCGCCAGAACTGGTCCACGTCGGGTGCATTCGGGAAGATGCCGGCCAGGCCGATTATGGCCACCGACTCGCGTTCCCGGGCCGGCTTCCCGCCGCCGAACCGGTTGTGGCCCCGCAGCTTGTCTACCAGCGGCTCAAGCTGCCTCCCCCTCGGCGAAGGCGCCGCAACGGGCGCCGGCTGAGGGGGGGCCGTCGAGGCGCCAGGCTGGCGGTAATGGCTCCGGACCTGATCACCAAACTCCTCCAGCATATGACCCGCCAGCCCGCGCACGGTGCTGTGGGAGAAAAAGATATGGGGGGACAACTCGATCGAATAGGTGTCCCCGATTTGCTTGGCCAGGGCTTTCAGACCGTTGGAGTCAAACCCGTACTCACCAAAGTTGGCGTCTACCTCCAAATCAGCCGGGTTGAGCATGATGATGGCGGCAGCCATTCGCTGCAGGCTTTGTTCAACCAGGGTTTCCACCGGCAGGTTGGAAGGTCGTGCCGGCGGCTGCACCGACGAAACCGGCGCTCGGCCGGCCACAGGCTGGACCGGGACCGGAGCCGGAGCCGCGGCTGCCGGCTTCGTGTCAGCGACCGCCGGCTCTTTCGTCTCACCGATCGTCTCCAGGTGGCGCCGGACGCGGGTGCGGTCTCCGCGTACAACCAGCACCCGGGTATATGCACCGCTCAGGATCGCTGGGAGCGCCGTGATTCCATCCTCGATCTCGAGGTAGGCAATCCCGGAAGAGCGCAGGTAAAGCGCCTCGCCGTCCCGGCTCAGGTGCATGCCACCGTCGCGCCACAACGGCCAGTTAAGCCCCACCGTTTTGCCGTTGCGGAGCCCCTGCTCACGCAACCGCTCTCTGACCTCCGCATAGGTGTCGAGGAACCGGTTGCCGATGGCGTAGTCGCACTGACCGAAGTCGCCCAGGAACGACGTCATGGACGAGAACATGACAAAGAAGTCCAGCGGCTCTGCCCGGGTTGCCACGTCCAGGGCAATTGTCCCCTGGATTTTCGGACTCAGCGTGGCATCGAACAGAGCCTGGTCCTTCTGCAGAATCATTTTCTCACCGGCACTGCCCGCGGCGTGAACGACACCATGCAACGGGCCGAACCGTTGGTTCACGGCCTGCACGACACCGTCCATATCCTCCAGGCTGGTGGTGTCCCCCCGGAGGTACAGCACCTCGCCGCCGAGCCGGCGGATCTCCTCAATCTTCTCGGCTCTGGCCCTGTCCAGTTCGGATCGGCCGACCAGCACCAGGTTCGCGCGATACTGCTCGGAGAGGTAACGGGCAAAGATCTGACCCAGACCGCCCGCCCCACCGGTGATCAGATACGTGCCGCCCTGCCGGAACGGGACCGGCCCCTCCTGGTCAAGGCGCAGTTCCCGCGTCTTTCGGATCAGGCGCTGGCCGCGTTCATCGTACCGCACTTCGGCATGCGCCCCCGAACCCGGAGAGGTCACCTCGGCAAGGGCCACCCGGGCGATCGCCTGGGGACGGGCCGATTCACCTTGAACCTCCACAGTCGAAAAGGTGAGCCCGGGCATGACGAGGCTGATGGACCTGCAGTACCCCGCCAGCGCTTCCAGGAAGGGATTGGGCAGCGACAACTCCCGCTCGTATACGGTGACGAACCGGACGAGCGACTTGATCTTCGCCTGGGCAAACGCCTTGATCAGGTGAAAGACCGAGTGGATGCCCCGCCGCAGAAACTGCTCTGCCCAGCCAGCTTCGGTGCAGGCCGGGCCCCCCAGTTCCTCCAGGGAAGGCGCATTGGTGTCGTCCGCGCTCGTCGGCAAGGCCCACAGATGCAACACCCGGTCGGGGACCATGTTCTTCTCACGCAGTGACTTCAAACACGCCGCATAGTCACCGGGTTCGACGGGGTTGATCTCGTAAACGCCTTCCCCCACTTCCCGGAAGCAGGAGCCTGGCTGGACAATGATCAGTCTCCCGCCATCAGCCCCCCCGGCAAGACGGTTCCGCAGCATCTCCCAGGTCTCCGGTGTTCCGCCAAACACGAGTACATTCCCGGCAGCAGCAGAAGCTGCTGCCGGTTCCGACGCGACCCATGTGCCCGTGTAGTACATGAGTTCGGAGGTCTGGGACTGACTGGCGTTAGTTGATGAACCGCCATCTTTCGTCATGAAGAGCATCCCCTTCGCTCGTTGGTCAGCGTGAGCAACATGCAGGCCTCCGTTGGCCAACCTTCCATCAGGTAAGATTCGCCTGGGGTTCCGGGTGCGGGTAGTCCACAGCGATGGACCAGGGTTGCAGTTCCAGATCCGTCAGAGTGGCAAGAATCTGGCCGTTTTCGCTCAACAGATGCAGGGTGAGGGTGGAATCGCCGGTCTTTCCGGTCAGATAGGTGTAGACCTGGTCAGGCAGCGGCGCCATCAGGGCAAACTCGCGAAGCGAGACAGGGATGCTCCAGCCGGCACCCGGTGTGACTGCTTGCAGCCAGGCTCCTGCTACCTGACAGGCAGCGGTCAGAAGCGTGGAGTCGTGCACGTAGTCGTGTTGCCCGCCGCTTACACCGGGCAGCTCCAGTTTGGCAAGGCATTCGATCTGCCCGGCGTGGATTTCACGAACCGCTTTGCGGCTCCACTTGTTCTCCCATTCGCTCCGCTGAAGAATATTCTGCAGCCTGGTCTTCACGCCCGGGTCACTGCACCGCTGGCGCAGGGCCGCCAGATCAACCTGGTCAGCCTTGCCCTGTGCAGAACGCGCACCCAGGCAAATCTGGCCCTGCCCATGAATCGTGCGGGCATCTGAACTGACTTCAAACCAGGCCGTTGAGTCCTCCACCGGATACAGGCTGATCTGCAGGTCTTTCGGGTACCGGTCAACCAGGATCGGATCCGCCCAGACCACGTTTTGAATCCGGGTCACCGTACGCTCCGCAGCCGCTTCTCCGGCCACCCTGGCCATTTCAAGGAAGGCGGCGGCAGGCAGCATGCTGACGCCCGCCACGCTGTTCTGCAGCATGAAGGACGCTCCGCTCTCCAACTGCTTGCTAAATCTCTGCTCCTTGAAGGTGGAGACGTTCTGGTCGACAAGCGGGTGAAGCCTGGCGGCCGCCTTCCGGGCACCTGTGCCAGGCGTTCCGCCGCCGGTCGGGATCCAATAACGCTGGCGCTCAAACGGATAGGGGGGCAAGGCCGCTCGCACCGGCTCGTGACCTTCGTGCAGCCGGCTCCAATCGATCTCGGCACCGGCTGCCCAGAACCGCGCGATCGCCGCATGATTCCCTGCGCCCAGGGCCTTGTCTACGGCCTCCTGGTCCACGTCTGGCACCAGGGTCTTGATCACGCCGGTGAACAGCAGCTCAACATCGGTGTCACCCTGGTAGTAGCGACGGAGCTTCTCCGCCAGCTCCTCCATGGTCGTGGCAACAAGGGCCAGCCGGTACTTCATGGGCGGACGACCCACCTGCAGGGTGTAGGCGACGTTCCACAAGCCGGGCTGCCTCGGCCCCTCAACAGGCTGGTCGGCGTAGCGGGTGGCGAAGCTGTCGCGATACTCGGCCAGCAGGTAGCGGGCCATGGCATCCAGTGAAGGGAACGCAGACAGGGCTGCAGCGGTAGTGCCGAGGTTGTACCGCTGATTGAGCCGTTCCGTGAATCCGGCCCAGATCATCGGGTTGAACCCGAATTCATCGGGGTTGCCAAGCACGTCGAACTCTTCCGGTCTGGCACCCACCGCTTCGGCAGCCACGGAGACCAGCTCTTCGGTCAGTCGGGTCAGCCAGGCTCGCCCGCCGGCCCTCTCCTCCTGCCCGGAAGCCAGGAACGTCCGCACGCGGGCCGCAACCCGGCTTGCGTATTCCTTGAGCTTTTCCTCGGTTCGGGCCGAGAGGACGACCACCTGCGGCGCCCGTGAGACCCTGGCCGCCTCCGCGCTCCTGACCGTTTCCGGTTGATACTCTTCGACGATCACATGGGCGTTGGCACCGCCCGCACCAAACGAACTGATTCCCGCCCGCCTGGGGTAGGTCTTGCTCTTGCCGTTTTCCAGGAGCACCGGCTGCGTCCACTCGGTCAGGCGCCGCTGCACGTAGAAGGGCGAATCGACAAAGTCGATGTTGGGGTTCAGTTCGTCGGCGTGCAACGAGGGGGCCAACTCCCGATGCTTCATTTGCAGGAGTACCTTGGCCAGACCGGCCACACCCGCAGCCGCCTCGGTATGCCCGATGTTCGACTTGGCCGACCCAATCGCGCAGTACTGCTTGTCCCGGGTGAACTCGCCGTAGGCCCTGGTCAGACCGGCGACCTCGATGGGGTCGCCCAGAATGGTGCCAGTCCCGTGGGCCTCCAGGTAGCTGATGGTCCTGGGGTCGATCTCCGCCTTCTTCAGCGCGTCCACGATCAGGCTTGCCTGGGCATTGGGGTTGGGCACCGTGTACCCGTTGGTTCTGCCGCCCGAGTTAATGGCCGAACCCTTGATCACGCCGTAAATGTGGTTCCCGTCCTTGACCGCCTGGGACAGCGGCTTTAGTACAACCGCTCCCACGCCTTCGCCGGGCACGAACCCATCGGCATCCCGCCCGAAGCTGCGGCACTGGTAGTTCCCGGAGATCATGTTCATCATGGAATACCGGACATAGTGAGCGGGGTGCAGGATCAGGTTGACGCCGCCGGCCAGCGCAATCCCGCACTCCCCGCGCTTGATGCTTTCGCAGGCCAGATGAATGGCCGTCAGTGAGGAGGAGCATGCGGAGTCGACGGCGAGGCTGGGCCCCTGGAAATTGAAGAAGAAGGAGACCCGGTTTGCGATGGACCAGTAGGCCGAGTGCGCATTGGTGTCAACGCCGTTGGCCTGCGCCACGGCGCCCAGCCACTCGTAGTTGCAGTTCATGACGCCTACGAAGACGCCGACCCGGTGGTCGGCATCGTTTACCTCTTTGCGGGTGATTCCCCCGTCCTCAAAGGCCGACCAGGCCATCTCCAGGAAGAGCCGTTCCTGCGGGTCCATGGTCTCGGCTTCCATCGGGGAGATGTTGAACAGGAGCGGATCGAACTTATCGACATCGCTGATGAAGCCGCCCCACTTGCTGTATGCCTTCCCCTTCTTGCCCTTTTCGGCGTCATAGTGCTCCTCGTGCCCCCAGCGATCCCCGGGAACCTCTGAAATGCAGTTGACGCCGTGCTTCAGGTTCTCCCAGAACTGCTCCATGTCGCCGGCCATGGGGTAGCGCCCGGCCAAGCCGACCACGGCGATATCCTCTTCCCTGCGAGCGACAGGTGCTGCGGGTTCGGGCAGTGCAAGGGGATGTGCGGGCTCAGGCCGGGACACCACAAACCGGCTGGACGTGGTGGTCTCCGCCACCACTGCTCTTGCCGGTGCCTCGCCGAGGGCCTCGGGACGCCGCGGTTCCGACCGCTGCGGCTCTGATGCGGGCGCCGCAGGTCCGAACAACGCCTGCAGGCGTTCAGCATGGTTGGCAGCAAAATACCCGGCCAGTCTTTCCAGGGTGTTGTACTCGAACATGAGCGTTTTGGGCAAGTGCTTGAAGTCCTGATCCAGCCGGCTGTTGATCTCCATGATCATGACCGAGTCCACACCATACTGGCCCAGTTCGGTACGGGCGCGAATCCGTTCAACCGGCAGGTTGATGGTCTGCGCCAGAATCTCCTTCAAGTAGCGTTCCGCCTGCTGAACCAGGACTTGATTCCCGCCGGCCCCGGCGGCCTCAGGTGCGATCGTCTCGACAGGTTCCTGCACCGCAGTGTCCGGAGCGATACTCTCCCCGCGCACCCGGAGCATCCGCTCGATCTTCTCACGGTCGCCAGTCGCTACGATCACCTGCTCAAGCCCGGTACGCCATGCGTCCGTCCATGCAGCGAGGCCGGCTTCCACACTCAGGGCCTTCATCCCCGAGTAGTCGAAATACAGCCCGGACTCCTGCCCGCGCAGCTTCATACCGCCCTCGTTCCAGAGCGGCCAGTTGATCGACAGCGTTCTGCCGGACCGGCACCCTTGTCGACGCAGGTGCTCCCGGTACGCCGCATACTGGTCCATGAAGCTGTTGCCCGAGGCATAGCTGCAAGCGCCAAAGTCGCCGAGCAGTGCTGCGACGGAAGAGAACATGGCAAAGAAGTCCAGGTTCTCCCCCTGGGTGGCCAGGTCCAGGTGAACCGTCCCGCGAACTTTCGGCCCGAGAATTTCCTCAAATTCGGATCGGGAGACGGCGGTCACAGGAATCTCTCCGATCACGCCGGCGCAGTGAATCACGCCATCGATGCGATCATGCAGCCGTCTGGCAGTTACCACGGCGGCGGTGACTTCACCCAACTTCGTGACGTCTGCCTGGAGGTAATTGGCCTCCCCTCCCAGGTTTCGCAGCTCCTGGAGCAGGTTCTGCCTCGCCTCATCCGGGGCCGAGCGGCCCATCAGTATCAGCCGTGCCTGGTACCGCTGTGCAAGGTGGCGGGCCAGAATCATGCCCAGCCCACCCGCACCGCCGGAGATCAGGTAGACGCCGCCGCTCTTGAGCGGAAGATCGGCAGCCGGGTTTCCGGCCGCCCTCCCGACGGGGCGAAGCTCCCGCACCGCCCGGCCCTCGCCGGTGTAGCGGATTTCCGTCCCGTTGCTGTTCTCACGGACCGCAAGCTCGGCCGCCAACATGGAAGCAATCTGCCCCGCACCGCCGACCGGCTGATCAACCTGGAGTGTGATCAGTTCAAATCGGTGGTTTACCGTGGTCACGGAGCGCCCGAAACCGGCCGCCAGGCCGTACCAGGGGACGACAGGCTGCCCGTTTCCCGTAAATGCCAGGATACACCGGACCCGATGGGACCACTGGCAGGCGGAGACCGCCTGGAAGAGGTACAGGAGCGAATAGAGCCCCTGGTCAAGAACGGCGTCGAGGCGACTGGTCTGATCCCCCACGCTGGTCTCCGCCCGGAGGTTCCAGAGGTGAAGGATCGAGTTCAGGCTCCGGCCGGTTCGGTCCAGGTCCTGGATCAGTTTCCGGTAGTCTTCCGGGCTGGTCGGATTGATCATGTACTGCCCATCACCCAGCTTGCGGAAAACCGCCCCCGGGGTGGCCAGAATCAGCTTCAGCCCGGCAGCGCCCTGCCACGCCGCCTCCAACCTGGCAAACCGCTCCGGGTCTTCATCCAATACGAGAATCGTTCCGGTGGGAATTTCGGCATGGCCGATGGCCGAGGACGGCGCCCAGACGGATTGGTAGTAGAGCACGTCCTGACTCGATCCCTTGAACTCCCTGGCACTGAAGTCCGTCAGCCTGACGGCAACTTCCCCTTGCTCGTCCAAAATCGTCAGGTTGAACCGCAGCGTACCCGCCTCGCCGTCCTGGTTGAACACGGCGTAGGCATAGCACCGCTCTGGCAAGGGCCGGAACATCTCCAGACGCCCGAGCGAGAATGGCACAAAGGTCTTGCTGGCCAGCGACCGCTCGCGGCTCATCAGCCCGGCAACCGTGCGCAGGGCCCCGTCCAGCAGCGACGGATGCAGACCAAACTGGGTGAACTGACCAGAAAGGGAGGCAGGCAGAGTCAGTCGGGAGATCGCTTCCCGGTTGCCGATATGGAGCTCATCGGTCACCTGGAACTCAGGGCCGTAGTCAAAACCGGCCTCCCTGAAGTTCCGGTAGATCTCATTCCGGCTCACTTGCACCCGGCAGCGGCCGAGGATCGACTGGTAGTCGACCCGCTCCGGCCCGACCGAGACGCCCTGGCCGACGATCTTCCCGCGGGAGTGGACCACCCGGTCCGCCCCGTTCAAGCTGTATACCTGATACGTAGCTCCGTCCTCTGCCGGATATAGACCAACGTGAACCGTCTTCTCGCCCCGTTCGACGACCACCGGCGTCTGCCATACCACGTCTGCCAGCGTGTTCACCGGGGCCAGGCCGGACAGTTCGCCCGCCACCCGGACCATCTCCAGGTAGGCCACTCCGGGAAGCACGGGTTGCCCTGCAACCACGTGCGCCCGTATGACAAAGTCTGCTTCGCTCAGTACCTTGGTGAAGGTCTGTTCCTTCAGGGTCGATTCGTTGGCGTCAAGCAGAGGGTGCAACCGAGAAGCCTCGACGGGTGTGTATCCGTTGTCCGCTGCCGGCGAGGGAGCAGAGACCCAGCACCGCTCCCGGGCAAATGGGTACCCGGGCAGCGACACCCGACGGCGCCGCTCTCCGCCATGCAGCAGGGTCCAATCGACCGGGGTCCCGTTTACCCAGAGCCGGGCGATTTTTTCCAGGTTGCCCTTGCGCAGAATGGCCCGGACATACTCCTCTTCCTCGCTGTCGGTCTCGGTGAACACAGCCTGCTGCTCATTCCCCCGCCTCCAGCCGGTCTCGGCCTCATTCCCCGCCAGGAACTGTTCCAGCCTCTGCCGGAGTTCCTCGGCATTGGCGGCGATCATGGCCAACCGCTCCCCCATCGGCTCACGGCCGACCTGGAGGGTGTAGGCGACATCGGCAAGAGAGCAGCTTTCACCGTGACCGGCCAGATGATCACACAGTTGCCGGGCCTTTTCTTTCAGCGCCGCTTCCGTCTGCGCAGACAGCACGACGAGCTGCGGGGGGCCTACGCCGCTGACAGTGGCGGACAGATCCTCGTACTCCTCCAGGCTGACGTGCACATTGGTGCCACCGGCACCAAAGCCGCTCAGGCCGGCTCGGCGCGGGTAGACCTTTTCCATGCCGTTTTCCACCACCACCGGACGCTTCCATTCCGCCAGATCCTGCTGGACGTAGAACGGGGTCTCCTCAAGGGTGATGTTGGGATTGAGCGTCGCCGAATGGAGGGACGGCACAAGCTGCTTGTGCTGCATCTGCAGCAGGATCTTGGTAAGCCCCGCGACGCCTGCGGCCGACTCCAAATGGCCGATGTTGGACTTGGCCGAGCCGATGGCGCAGAACTGCCAGTCGGCGGTGAACTTTTCAAAGGCCTTTGTCAGCCCCGCAATCTCAATTGGGTCACCCAGTGCTGTGCCCGTGCCGTGCGCCTCGATGAAGCTGACCGTCCGCGGGTGGACGCCAGCCTGCTCCAGGGTCTCGGCGATCAGGTCCGCCTGTGCAGCCGGGCTGGGAACGGAGAACCCATTGGTCCTCCCGCCGTGGTTCACGGCAATCCCCTTGATCACCGCGTAAATGTGATCCCCGTCAGCAATCGCCTTCTTCAGCGGCTTCAGCAGCACAGCCCCGACGCCTTCGCCGGGAACGTATCCGTCGCCACCGGAGCCAAAACTGTGGCACCGGCCGTCGGTGGAGAGGAAGTTCCCCTGGCAGAGGAACAGGTACTTGCTGGGATGCAGGGTCAGGTTTACGCCACCTGCAATCGCCAGTTCACAGCTGCCGCTTCGAATATGCTCATACGCAAGGCGCAACGCTTCAAGCGACGAGGAACATGCCGTATCAAGCGCCAGGCTGGGACCCTTGAAGTCCATGAAGTAGGAGACTCGGTTGGCGATGGACGAGAAGAACGAGCTGGTGGCATAGCCGTTCCCCCGCAAGTTCTCCTGAAGGCCGTGCAATTGGTAATGCGAATACATCGCGCCCACAAACACGCCGACCCGGGCGTTCCTGAGACTCGCCTTTGCGTAGCCGGCGTCCTCCACCGCCTGCCAGACGGTCTGCATGAACAGGCGCTCCTGTGGGTCGATCAGGGCGGCTTCACGAGGCGATATGTTAAAGAAAAGTGGGTCGAACTTATCGACATCGTCGATAAACCCGCCCCACTTGCTGTAACTCTTCCCCTTCTTGCCGCGCCGCGGGTCGAAGTACTTCGAGTGGTCCCACCTGGCAGCCGGAATCTCCGTAATGCAGTCCTTCCCGCTCCTGAGGTTCTCCCAGAACCGAGCTAGGTCCGGAGCCATGGGGTAACGTCCGCTCACCCCGACAATGGCCACATCATCCATATGTTCCAGCGCCTGCGGCCCCGGCGGCACAACCATCACCTGGTGGCGTTCCGGCTGAACCACGGGCCAGGGTGCTTCCGCCCGGCGGGGCTCCGCCGGCTGATTCAGCTTCAAGTTGGCCACCAGCCTGGCCCGGAAACGCTCCATCAGATACACCGCCAGCCCGCTCAGGTTCTTGTACTCAAAGAATATGGTCTTGGGCACAGCCCCCAGATCCTGTTCCAGCCGGCGGCTGATCTCCATGATCATGACCGAGTCGATGCCGTACTTCTCCAGGTCGGTCTGCGCGTCGAGTTTCGCCGGCGGCACCTTGGCCGTCTCTGCCACAATCCGCTTGAGATAAGTTTCCGTCTGTCGCAGCAAGGTCTTCTCAAAGTCCGGGTCCTGGGCATGCTCCCCGGCTGCGGGCGCCGACGGCGTATCGCTCCCCGCATCCTGGTGAGCCATGCTCCCCTTCACTTTCAGGACTTTGTTGATCTTGTCGGCGTCTCCGGAAGTGACGACAAGCTGAGCCAGGTCCGTACGGAGCGCACTGACCAAAGCGGTGAGTCCGGGCTCGGTGCTCAATGCCCGCATGCCTGTATGGGTGGAGTAGACCGCGGCCTCGTTCTCCGGAAGCCCCATTCCGCCTGTCGCCCACATGGGCCAGTTGATGGAGATCGTCCGGCCGGGCCGCTTTCCCTCCCGGGCCAGTTGCTCTTTGAACGTAGCGTAGCTGTCCAGGAAGGCGTTGGCCGTGGCATAGCTGCACCCGCCGAAATCTCCAACCAGCGCCGAAACGGACGAGAAGAGGACAAAAAAGTCCAGCGGTTCCGCCTGCGTCGCCTCGTCCAAATTAAGCGTTCCCAGCACCTTCGGAGCCAGCACCTTGCGGAACGAGGCCGGATCGGCCTGCGTGATGTCAGTGGCGCTCAGGACCCCGGCTGCATGGAACACACCCTGCACCCCGCCAAACTGCTCTTTCATGAACCGGACGACGCCTTGAACCGCCGCGTTGTCGGTCACGTCGGCCTGCAGGTAGAAAACCTCGGCGCCCAGCCGTTTTAGTTCGTCCAGGCGCGCCTGCTTTTCGGCATCGAGGGCAGAGCGGCCGGTAAGAACCATGCGGGCCTGGTACGACTTTGCCAGGTATCGAGCCACCACTATGCCCAGTCCACCGGCACCGCCGGTAATCAAATACGCGCCCCGAGTCCTGAAGGGCAACTCCCGGGTAAACAGGTTCTCAATCCCGACCGGTTCCACTTGCCTGACTTGCCGCTGATCGACCTGGTAGCGCACCTCCTGACCATGGAGGTTGCCGGGGGCGGTCAGCTCAGCCAGCAGGATCCGCGCGAGCCGGTCCGGCGAGAGTGTACGAGTATCGACTGCAACGGTCAGCAACTCAAACAGATGGTTGACCATCAGCAAGGAGCGGGCGAACCCGGACAAGGCTGCATGGATGGCCGCCGTAACCCCGGCGTTCCCCCGGAACGCAAACACACAGCGAGTCTTGGTTTCCAGATCAAGCTTGGCGGCCGCCTGCACGAGGCAAAGCATCGAATCACAGCCGCAACGAAGCGCAGCGTCTACCTGGTCGCTAGCTTCGCCGCCCTCAGACAGGTTCCAGGCGTGGATGACCTGGAACGAGCGGGCACCCTGACGGCGCACAGCGTCCAGGAGACTCTCGTAATCGGCCGTGCGACCCGGATTGATGGTGAACAGGTGCGTCGCGTGCTGCCGAAACTCCGGCCCCGTCCTGACCTGGACCGGCCGGATGCCCTTCATCCCCAACGCCGCCGTCAGTTCCGGCTGGTCATCAAACAGGAGGAGTGCCGTTGCCTCATCAAGGCGCCCACCCTCCGGGACCCCAATCGGGGTCGCAGCCCAGACCGGCCGGTAGTAGAGCAATTCTTGCGAAGCATGCGCCTCCGACTCCCGCACCGGCCGGGCGGCAAACCCCTTCAGGCGGGCCACTTCTTCGCCCCGGTCATTGATCAGGGTAATATCGCACTGCATAAACCCGGAATCGCTCCGCCGGTGCTCCGGCGGAATCACAGCATAGGCGTGGCACACCTCCGTAAGCGACCCGCAGATCTCCAGTTCACCCAGGACAAAGGGCACCCGCAGAACCGTCGGCTCGGCGAACAGCATGCCGCCGATGCCCAGAGCAGCCCGGAACGCCCCGTCCATCATAGTCGGATGGAGGCCATACTCGGGGAACGCATCCTTCAGATGATCCGGCAAGCGGAGGGTAGCCAGCCCCTCCCACTCCCCGCAGCGCAGCTCCTCCATTACCTGAAAACCAGGTCCGTACTGGAACCCGATCTGCCGGAAGCGGTCGTATATGTCGGCCGTGGCCCACACGGTCGTGCAACGCTGACGGATCGCCTCCAGGTCCAGGCTCGTGGCCGCCGGCGACTGCCGTTCCTCCCCTTCCGGATGTTCGAAATACCGTCCGGTGCAGTAGACGACTTTCTGTCCTTCTGCCACCCCGAAGACTTCATAACGGACCGCATCGCTGTCGCGGTGCAGCCCGATCCAAATCTCTTTCTCCGGCCCTTCCAGAACGGCCGGCCTGGCCCAGACCACATCCGTGATCCGCTTGACCCCGTTCCCGCCTGCCAGGCTTCCGGCAGCCCGGGCGATTTCCAGGTAAGCTGACCCGGGCAACAAGCACTGGCCTGACACGATGTGATCTTTCATGACGAACATCTCGCGGGTCAGGGTCTTGCGGAATACCGGATTGCCCCACGTCGACTCGTTGGCATCGATCAGCGGGTGCAGCGGAGTCACCCGGCCCGCGCCCTTGCCAGCCTGGGCCGCGTTCGACCTGGTCTGCACCCAGCAACGCTCTTTTGCAAATGGGTACCCGGGCAGCGAGAGGTGCGCGGGCTTTCCGTCCTTGTACAACGCTTCCCAGTCGATGGCCGCGCCGCTTGACCACCAGCGGGCGATCTCCGTGGGCCCCATTTCTTCAATCGGACCCGCCTGCTGGCCCAGAGTTGCCTGACCGGCATCGTCCTGCCCGTAGAAGCAGGTGTCCGAACCGGATTGCCCTTGTGCAATCCGCGTCAACTGCTCCAGAAGTTCCTGCTTGTCGGATGCAACCAGCGCCATACGGGTGCTCATGGCCTCCCGCCCGACCTGCAGCGTATAGGCGATGTCGCTGAGGCTGGCCTGGCTGATCTGACTTCCCTCCGTGGAGAGCCCCCGTGCCAGATACTCTTTCAGTTCCTTGACCAGTTCCACCAGGCGTTCATGGTTCTGGGCCGAAAGCGCAATGACGCACTCCCGGTTCCGGTCCTGACCCGCAGGCTGCTGAGGAACAAACTCCTCCAGCACGACATGAACGTTGGTTCCGCCTGCACCGAAGGCGCTGACTCCGGCCCGCCGCGGCAAGACCTTACCGCCCTCGGCCGAAGACATCCATGGGCTGAGCCTCTGCTGGACATAGAACGGGGACTTCTGGAACGAAATGTGGGGGTTTAGCTTTTCGGAATGAAGCGAGGGCACCAACTGCTTGTGGCGCAGTTGCAGCAGCACTTTCGTCAGGCTGGCGATGCCGGCCGAAGCCTCCAGGTGCCCGATGTTCGACTTCACGGCGCCAATGGCGCAAAACTGGCGGTCCTGGGTAAACTCGCCGAATGCCCTCGTCAGCCCGGTGATCTCGATGGGGTCCCCCAGCGAAGTACCCGTGCCGTGGGCCTCGATATAGCTGATCGTCCTAGGATTGATGCTGCTCTTTTCCAGCGCTTCGGTGATCACCTGTGCCTGGGCGTTCGGGTTGGGCACCGAGTAACCGTGGGTCTTCCCCCCGTGGTTGATCGCCGTGGCCTTGATCACCGCATAGATCTGGTCCCCGTCAGCCAGCGCCTTCCGCAGCGGTTTCAGGAGGACGGCGCCGACCCCTTCGCCGGGGACGTACCCGTCTCCGCCCTCACCGAAGGCGCGGCATCTCCCATCCGTAGCGGCAAAGCGCTGCTGGCTCAGAATCAGGTATTTCAGCGGGTGCAGGGAGAGGTTCACCCCACCCGCCAGTGCCATGTCGCTCTCTCCGTGGCGAAGGCTCTCGCACGCCACGTGAAGCGCCGTCAGCGACGACGAGCACATGCTGTCGAGCGCCATGCTGGGTCCCTGTAAGTTAAAGAAGAATGATGCCCGATTGGCGATGGACGCGTAGGACGAGGTGGGCGCAAAGGCCTGCTCGTCGATTTCCGTCCCGTAAATCTGATACTGGCCGTACATCACGCCGACGAAAACACCGACGCGGGCCCGATCAAGCCGGGCACGGGTGTAACCGGCATCCTCGAAGGTGTGATACGCCGTCTGCAGGAACAGCCGTTCCTGCGGATCAACCGTCTCTGCCTCCCGGGGGGACATATTGAAGAAGAGCGGATCAAACTTATCCACGTCATCAATAAATCCGCCCCATTTGGCGTAAGCTCTGTCCCGCTTGGTCTGGTCGGGATCGTAATACTGCCTGAAGTCCCACCTATCGGACGGAATCTCCGAAATGCAGTCCTTACCCTGCGTCAGGTTCTGCCAGAATTCCTGAAGATTCGACGCCATTGGATACCGTCCGCTGACGCCAATCACGGCGATATCATCGCAGACCACCGCCTGAGGGGTAGTTGCCTCGCCCTCAGGGAAAGCCGCCAGGAAGCGGGGCCTGTCTGATACGGACAGCACGCCGCTCTCTTGGCCGGCATCGTTCAACAGTTTCTCTGCGTGATGCTCAGCGAAGTGCGCGGCCAACTGGGCAATATTCCGATACTCAAAGAAGAGCGTCTTGGAAAGCTCTCCGAACACCTTTTCGAGCCGCCGGTTCAGTTCCAGAATCATCATGGAGTCGATTCCGTAGTTCTCAAACGGCTCGTCAGACCGAATCTCTCCAGCCGGGATCTTGGTCTGGGCAGACAAGACGGACTTCAGCAGGCTCTCGGCCCGGGAAAGTGCGTCCGACGCATCGCCAGATCTGACCGGCTCCGGCTGATTGGCAGTTTCGAGCATGTGGGTGACCAGGTCCAGGCTTTCCTCCGGCGTTATCGCGCCTGTTTCGATTTTCCGCAGGATTTCGGACAGGCCGGTTTCCTTACCCATTGCTCTTCACTCCCAAATACTGTTCAACATCGGTGGTCTTCAGTTCGCCGGCGCTCAACCGCCGAAGGAGACCGAGCACCGTCTGGTCCCGGGAGCTCTCGGCTCCACGTGCCTTGCTGCCGACACGACGCACCGAGAACTCCAGCATGGCCACGAGCACCTGACCGTCTTCGCCGATCAACTGCAGGTCGAACTTTTGCAGGTCGGCAGGCCCCGAATTGGTATCCCGGGCTGCGGCATAGGCGTAGCACCGCTCCGGAACGGGGCCGAGCAGTTTGAGATCGCCCAGCGCAAACGGCATGTATATGGCCTCCGGATCCTGTGTGCTCACCAGTGCGACCACCGTTTCAACGGCCCCGTCCAGCATGGACGGGTGCAGGACAAACTGCGAGAAGGATCCTTTCAAGGCCGGCGGCAGCGACAGTTCGGCCAACGCCTGCTGTCTGCCCTGGCGCAGCCGCTGAATCGAACGGAAGCCCTCTCCAAAGTACAGGCCATCGCCGGTGAAGCGTGCGTAGTACTGCTTACCGCTGACCTCCCCGGGGCACTGCTCCCGGATGACGGCCAGGTTGACTCTCGGCTGGCTCGACAGGGACTCGTTTCCGGCAAGCACCAGCGTCCCGTGGGCGTGAACCAGCCGCTGGTCCTGCTGCCCGCTGTACACCTCGACCTGCAGGGAGCCCTTGGTCGGAACAACCGCCACGTTCACTTCCTGACCAGCCAACACCGGGGCCGCCCACAGGAAATTCCTCAGCCCAACCGCCTTCTGCTCGGCCGCCAACGTTCCGGCAGCCCGCGCCATTTCCAGGAAGGCCACGCCCGGCAGGACTTTGTTCCCGTCTACCTTGTGGTCAGACAGGTAGAACTCGTCACCCGTGAAGTGCGAAGTGAACCGCTGCTCCCGCAAGTTGGAGGTATTGGCATGAACGAGGGGATGCAGCCGGGCAGCCGGGCTGTCACCAAGCTCCGCTCCTTGCTGTGAGGCGGAAACCCAGTACCGGTCTCGGGCAAACGGGTAGGTGGGCATGGAGATCCGGTCATGGGCCGCTCTGGAGTAAAGCCGCTCCCAGTCCAGTTCGTAGCCCTTTACGTACAGATCAGCCAGCACAACGTGCTTCTCCATGTACTCAGCCTCGTCGTGCTGTCCTTCCATCAACTCGGCCATCATGCGCCGGGCCAGTTCCCGAAAGGCGGGGTCAGACTTGCTCCGCTCCCCTTTGGCGCCTCCCAGCATGTAATGGCCGGATTCCCGCTTCTCCAGAACATCCTGGATGGTCCGACGGAGGTGAGCCCCGTCCCGGACCACAAGCGCGCACCGGACCGGGAAGTGGCTCCGCCCCGTGGCCATGGTGTGGGCCATGTCCCCGATGTGCTCAGACTCGCCACCGGCGTCCAACCAGGCAGCCAGGTCCCGCAGCTTCTGGTCTAACGCCGCCGGGGTCTTGGCAGAAACCGGGATGAGACTGTAAGTGCGGGGCGCCCTGCCCGGCCTGGCGGGCAGGGCCGGCGCCTCCTCGATCACGACGTGACAGTTGGTTCCGCTGAGCCCGAACGAGCTGACGGCGGCCATTCGGGGAGCACCGTTCCGTTCCGCCCACGGTTGTAGGGTGGTGTTCACGTAGAACTGGCTGTCCTTAAACGGAACGAGCTGGTTAGGGACGCTGAAGTGAAGCGTGGGCGGCAACTTCCGATGCTTGAGCGCCAGCAGGACTTTCATTACCCCGGCCACCCCGGAAGCCATGGTCGTGTGGCCGATATTGGTCTTCACAGAACCGATGGCGCAAAACTGCCTGCGGTCCGTATAAGCGCCAAAGGACTCCCGGAGCGCCTTCATTTCGACCGAATCGCCCAGCCGGGTCCCCGTGCCGTTTGCCTCCACGTAACTGATGCGCTCGGGGTTGATTCCGAAACGCTTATATACGTCCAGCTCCAGGCTGACCTGCGCTTGCACGCTGGGAGCCGTGATCCCGTTGGACCTACCGTCCTGATTGACGGCCGATCCCCGAATCACCCCATAGATATGGTCACGATCCTCCAGAGCCTTGCGCAGCGGCTTGAGGACAACCACGCCGACACCCTCGCCAAGCACCAGGCCATCGGCCTCCTGGTCGAATGCTTTGCATTGGCCACTGGCGGAGAGCAAGTCGATCTTGCTGCTCTGAATGTGCAGGTCGGGAGCCAGAATGAGCCGGACCCCGCCGGCCAGGGCCATGTCACACTCTCCGCCGCGAATGCTCTGGCAGGCCTGATGAATGGCCACCAACGAGGAGGAGCACGCCGTGTCCAGCGTCATGTTCGGTCCGGTCAGGTTAAGGACGTACGACACACGCCCGGAGAGAATGAAGGGATTCAGCCCTGTAAACGCATAGGCGGAGTTCTCCAGCCCAGCCTGGGCCAGCACCTTCCGGTAGTCCCCGTGGGTGGCGCCCACGAAGACGCCGTACCGGCTGTTAGAAACGGCTTTGTCTGAGTAGCCGGCATCCTCCAGGGCCTTCCACGACTCCTCCAGAAAGAGCCGCTGCTGCGGGTCCATGATCTCCGCTTCCATGGGCGTAATGTTGAAGAAGAGCGGTTCAAACTTGTCGACATCCGAGACGAACCCACCAAACCGGCAGGAGGTCTTGTTAGGCGTCCGGGGGTCCGGATCGTAGTACGCGTCCACATCCCAGCGGTCTGCGGGGATTTCCGTGACGCTGCCCGTACCGCTCTCGAGGTTTCGCCAGAACTCCGCCATATTGTTTGCGCCCGGGAAACGCCCCGACATACCGATGATCGCAATCGCTTCGTCGGCGATTTGCAGGCGGGGCGGCGCTACGGGCCGGGGGTCTGGAATGGGGGCGGCTACGGGCCGGGGGTCTGGAATGGGGGCGGCCACGGCCCTTGACGGCTCGGCCACCGCGGGCGGCAGGCTCTTGGTCTTCAGCGCCAGCTTGCTGCGTGATAGCGCAGGTAGTTCGGGCGCATTGCTCTCGGGAACCTCGCTGGTGGCAGCAGGCGCCCTCCCGAACTGCTGGCGCAGTCCTCCAATCCGCTGCGCCAGCAGGCCGGCGTTGGGGCATTCATATAGAATCACTGCATCCATATTCAGGCCGAATGCCGTGTTCAGTGCCCGAACAATCTCAACCCCGTTTATGGAGTCAATGCCCAGGTCCTTGAAACTGGCATCTTCATCGAACTCGTCGGCCGGAACATGCAGCATATCGCCCAGAATGCGGACCACCTCGGTCCGCACGCCGGACTCTGAAGTGCGCCTGACGGGAGGGGCCGGGGGCGCCTTCTCGACGCTGTCCGGATGTGCTTTCTCCAAGCTGGCCGACTGCATGATCGTCCGCCCGGTCTTACTCGCGACAAAGGCGGCAAGTTGCTCCACCGTGGCATATTCGTAAAGCACCACGGCATCCAGACTCAGGCCGAACGCAGTGTTAATCGCCCGAATGATCTCGACGCCGTTGATGGAATCAACGCCCAAGTCCTTGAAGCTGGCGCCGGCCTCCAGGTCACCTTCGGCAAGATGCAGGCAATCGCAGATCACCGCCACCAGGCGGTCCCCCACCGCTTCTTCAGCTCCCGCCTGGGGTCCTGAAGCCGCTTGCGGCCTGAGCAGAGGGCGGTCGGTCAAGGCGGGTGGGTGGGCGCTTCCCTTCAGCAGACCAACAAGAGACGCCTGCGCTTCTGCTCGGGAGATCTCGCCGCGGGCCAGTCTTTGATAGACCTCCAGCTCGTTCATAGTGCTGCCTTCCCCCACAATTCCTGCCTGAGTTGTAACGCCTGTTCCGGTGTGATCTCTCCGGCCTCCAACTTGCGCAAAATCTGGTCGACAGGATCGCCCGAATCCTGCACCTCAGGAGCTGAGTAGCTGGTCGGCCCAAGCGCGTCCTTGGCTTTCAACGCGATCCGCCCCGGGGTCCGCACCTCGGCTGCGCTCGCGGCCGCCACCGGGGCCATCGGCTCCGCCGGCTGAGCCCCGCGGGCAAAGAAGTACTCAATGCGCTTGCGAACTTCCGGATGGGAGAATGTCTCGCCATGCATCCGTGCTTCCTGCTCGATGACCTCGGAGAGGTGGTCCAACACCCGCCGCGAGAGTTCCCGTTTCAGCACCCTGAGCGTGTGCACGGGCTTGTCCGCCAGCGTTCGGGCGATGGCCAGGGCCTCCGTCACAACCTGATTCCGCTGCCGGAATAGCACCGAAGCGCAGCGTTGCTTCAATTCCTCGCCGGTGAAGGACCCGGCGGTATACATCATCTCTGTGGCCAGATTGCCGCCCAGCTTCTCCTTCAGAATCCAGGTAGCACCCATGCCGGGGGTAAAGCCATACTTGGTGAAAACAGCGCTGTAGATGCTCTCCTCGGACATGACGATGATGTCGGCATAAAGCCCGAACAACAGGCCTCCGCCCGAGGCGTGTCCCTGAATGGCTGCGATCACTGGAACGCCGGCCTCCAACAGGCCCTGGTACAGGAATGGAATGTCGGTAAACTGGTTCCGGTTGTCCGCGATACCAAGCAATTGCGCTTGTGTGCCACCCATGCAGAACACGTTGTCGTAACCAGTCACAATAATGGCCTTGATATTCTCGTTCTGCTTCATGGTGGCGAACCGCGACATGAGGCCGGCGATCATGGCGTCCGAGAACATGTTCCGGTTCTTCGCGTCCCGCATGGTCACCAGAGCGATGCTGCCGTCGATGATCTCCAGGGTCACCTCATCCCCCGCGTAGGCCAGGGCCTGCTTGTCCAGGTCGGTCTGGGGAGATTTCAGTGGCTGTGATTGTGGTCTGGGCTTCAAGGCTTCCGGTCGGGACAGGGGCGGCGCGGGGATCTGTGGCGCCGGCTGCTCCTGCTTACCCGCCCGGAACCAGTGCCGCTTCTTTTCAAACGGATATGTGGGCAACGAGATCCGGTGGGGCAACGGCGGCTGATGCAGTTGATTCCAATCGACCTCGCCGCCGTGTACCCAGAGCTGCGCCAGCTCCGTCAAGGCTCCGCCGATGACCTGTTCTTCCGCCCGCGCACCGGGAGCCGCTTCCTTCGTCGCGTTTGCGGTACAGAGTTGGGTGATCTGCTCGTCTCCGCGGCCAAACGCCTCCAGCTTCCCAATCGCCTCCCGGGCGCTGCTGACGACCAGGGCCAGGCGTTCCTCCATGGCTTCCCGACCGATCTGCAGCGTATATGCCACGTCGGCCAGGCTCGGGCCATCGCCTGCGGACAGCCGGTGCGCATCTCCGCCAAGTTGGCGCGAGAGATACGCCGCCAGTTGCTCCAGATTGGTGCATTCCCGGAATACCAGCCCGTCGATCTCGCAGTGGTACCGTTCGCTGAGGAGCTGCGCCAGTTGTGCTTGCGTTCCTGCGTCCAGACCATATTCCTCGAAATCGTCGGTCGGTCCGATATCCTGCGGATGGATGCCGAGCAACAGGGCCAGCATTTCCGCCAATTCTTGCCGAAGCTCATCCCGAGCCTCACCGGCCAGCATCCGCTTCAGGAACCTGGCCAGGTTGGCTGCAAACTCGTTCAGCCGCTCCCTGGTCCGTGCGGACAAGACCAGCAATTGCGGGCCGCAGGCAGTCGGCTGTTCCGCCACGGTTGGCACGTACTCTTCCAGGACGACATGCGCGTTCGCACCGCCGAACCCGAAGGAGCTTACGCCTGCCCGCCGTGGCAGCTCGCGTCCGTGCTCATCCAGAATCGGCACCCATGGCTGGGTCCGCTCCACAATATAGAACGGGCTCCCGTCAAGCTGAATGTACGGGTTGAGTTCCTGGAACTGAGCATTACCGGGCAGTAGCTTGTGCTGCATGGACAGAATCACCCTGATCACACCGGCAATCCCGGCAGCCGCCTCAAGGTGGCCGATGTTCGTCTTGACCGACCCCAGACCGCAGTGGACCCGTTTCACGTCCGTAAGGCCCCATTGCCTGTACAGCTTGTCAAAGGCCTTCCGGAGCCCGTTCACCTCAACGGGGTCGCCAAGGCTGGTTCCGGTCCCGTGCGCCTCAATGTAGCCTACCGTGCTGGGATCGAACCCGGCCTTCTCGTAGACCCGGACGAGCAACTCCTCCTGAGCGTTGGGGTTAGGTGTGGTCAGCGTATTGGCGTGGCCGCCGTGATTGACCGAGCTCCCCTTGATCACTGCGTAGATGTGATCCCCGTCCTGGACGGCCTTACTTAGCGGCTTCAGGAAGATCGCCCCGGAACCCTCGCCACGCACATAGCCATTGGCCCGCTTATCAAACGTTTTGCAGGTGCCGTCCCGGCTCAGCATGCCGGCCTTGCTGAACGCGATGAACAGCATGGGGCTGACCATTACGTTGATGCCACCAGCAATCGCCAGGTCACAGTCACCGTTTCGAATCGATTCAACCGCCCTGTGAATGGCGATCAGAGAACTGGAACAGGCAGTGTCAATGGGTTCGCTCGGACCCCGGAAATTGAACCAGTAGGAAATCCGGTTCACCAAAATGCAATGGGACAGGCCCGTCGAAGCATGGGCCTCGATGGGCACGCCGTTTTCTTTGAGCAGATCGTAGTAGTCCATGGTGGCTACGCCTGCAAAGAGGCCGGTCCGGGTGCCGGACAGGGCACCGGGCCGGTAGCCTGCATCCTCAATGGTCTTCCAGACCGTCTGCAGGAAGATCCGTTGCTGGGGATCCATCAGCTCCGCCTCACGGGGCGAAACGCCAAAGAACCGGCTGTCGAACTTGTCGACCTCGCGCATGAACCCGCCCCATTTCGCCCAGGTCTTGTTGGGCTCATGGCCGGATTCACCGTAGCAGGCCTTCCAGTCCCACCGGTCGGCGGGCACTTCGCTGATCAGGCTGCGCTCCTCGACCTGATTGCTCCAAAACTCGTCCAGATCATCCGACAGCGGGAATACGCCGCTCATGCCAATGATCGCGATCGGCTCATCGGCTCGGGCCTGGGCCGACGCCGGCGCGGCCGGCTGGGCGACCGGCTCCGCGGCCGCCGGTACCGGTCCCGCCGTCGGCGACTGGCTGGGGTGGAACAGCCCGGACTGCTGCGGCGCGCTCGGGGCAGTCAGAGCAGTCAGGGCAGGTGTGGCAGTCGGAGCGGATTCCGGCGCCGGCTCGGCAACCGCCAGGACCTTCTCCAGTGCGCCCTGGTGGTTCGTCAGGAGGAAGTCGGCGAACGACTTCAGGTTCGAATGCTCGAAGAACACGGCAGGCGTCAGCCTCAGGCCGTACTTGACGTTGACCTTGTCTACGAAGTCAGTGAGCGAGATGGAGTTGAATCCATACTCGCTCATCTCTTTGGTCGGGGAGATATCCTTGGTCTTGACCCGGAGGATTTCACTGACGATCTGAGCGAGACTTTCCGAGACGGCCCCGGCCAGCACTGGCCGATTAGTCCCGGCAATCTCGGCCGACTGAGCCGGTGCAGCCTCCGGAATTCCAAGCGTCCGCTTCAGCCTGGCACGTTCCCCCCTGGCAACCACGACCTGTGGTTCACCGGAGCCGAGAGCCAGCCGGAGCGCCTCCATCCCCTGCTCCGTATCCAGGGGCCGCATACCGAAGGTGTTCAGGAAGAATGACCGCGTCGCCTCATTTACCCGAATGCCACCTTCGTCCCAGAGCCCCCAGTTGACGGAAACGGTCCTGCCTCTGCGCTCTCCCTTGCTCCGCAGCAGCTCACGCTGCTGCGCAAACTCGTCCAGGAAACTGTTAGCAAAAGCGTAGTCACACTGTCCGACGTTCCCCGCCACCGCCGCCACCGACGAGAACATGACGAAGAAGTCCAGATCCTCATTCTGCGTCGCCAGGTCCAGGTTGGCCGTGCCGAATACCTTGGGCGCGATTACCTCTCTAGCCGTCTCGACCGTCTTCTTGGCAATCAGCGCATCCCGGGTCACACCCGCAAGTTGGAAAACGCCGTTGATCTGATGGAAGCGTGTTTTGATTCCGGCAACCAGACCGGCCACCTCGGACTCCCGGGCCACATCGCTGCGCATGAATGCGACTTCCGAACCCAGGGCCCGGATTTCGTCCAGCACGGCCTGCTTCTCGGGACCGGGCTCAGTACGACCTGTCAGGACCAACGTCGCCCTGACGGACCGGGCGATATGCCGGGCCAGCGAAAGGCCGATGCCGCCGGTCCCGCCGGTGATCAAGTAGACCCCGCCGTCCTTGACCGGCAGACGACTATCGGCACCCTCCGGCCGGAATTCCTCAATCCGCTTTATCAGCCGGCGACCCTCAACATAGCGGATCTCCGCCTGATCATCGAATGTGTCCAGTTCACGGAGAATCAAATCGGCTATCGCCTGGGCCGACAGCGAGGTCGGCGCTTCCACGGTCCTGCACAACCAGTGCTGGTTCTCCTGGTATACCGTCCTGGTGAATCCACCCATGGCCGCGTGTGGCAGCCGGCAAGGCCCCGGGTGCCCCGGGTGAATATGGAGCAGCCGCACAGCCTCCAGTCGGGATTCCACCAGGCTCCGCACCAGGGAAAGGGAGGAATAGAAGCCCCACTCCAACTGAGCTGCCAGGTCGGCCCCTTCGCAGGCGCAACCCTGCCGTGACCACAGGTGTGCAACGTTCCGAGGCCGAATGCCACGCGTCTGGAACGCCTGGAGCAGCTTCCGGTAGTCATCCTCATGGCGGGGGTTGATTTCGAAAAGATCGTCCGAATGCGCCCGGAACCGGTCTCCGGGCTTCACCACCACGGGGCGGACGCCGGAGCGGGTCTGACGGAGCGCTTCGGATAGCCGGAGGTCGGTGTCAAAGAGCACGAGGTCACCCGTGGCCGGGGCTGATACCGTGGCGGTCGGCGCTTCCTCCCAGCGAACACGGGCATAGACCATATCCCCGGCCAGGCGCGCCCCCTGCAAGTCCGCCTCCGCCAGTACCTTCAGGCCGAAACCCTTTACTCGTACCAGCAGCCGCCCTTCATCGTCCACGATCACGACATCGAAACGCTTGTCGGCCTGACCGGCAGACGCGGCGCCCGTCGCGTAGGCGTAGCACTTTTCGGGCAGGGGTTGCAGGATCTCGATCTCGCCCACCGCGTAAGGAAGCGACAGACCGGTTTCGGACTCGTCAATAAGCCCGATCACGGCTTCCAGCGCCCCGTCCAACAGGGACGGGTGAAGGACAAAACCAGCCGGCATCCCCTTGATGCCGGCTGGGAGTTCAAGGCGCGCAAGCGCCTCGTTTTTGCTGCAATACAGGTGCCGGATCGTCTGAAAGCTTGGTCCCAGCGTCAGGCCACGCTCCTGGAACTTGCGAACCGCCTCCGGTCCGTCGAGCCGAGTCAAACACCGGCTCCGTATCTGGGCGAGGTCCAGGACAGGTCCGGCAGACCCAGATTCAGCTTCTCCGTAGATAAGCTTCCCCTGGCTGTGAACCGTCTGTACACCGCTCGCCCCGATGCTCGTGACCCTGTAGTCAACCTGATCGTTCTCCGGACCCAGCGGGTAGAGACTGATCTTCACGTCGACATGGTCATCGCCCGGTGCAAGCTTCACTGGCAGCGTCCAAACGACGTCCGTGATCTTCCGGACCCGGTTCTCTCTGCTGGCTATGTTGCCGGCGGCCCTGGCCATTTCCAGGTGGGCAACGCCAGGCAGCACCTTGTCGGTGCCTACCACATGGTCGCGCAGGTAGAACTCATCGCCACTGAGTCGCTTGTAAAAGCACTGTTCCTCCAAGGTCGATCCGTTGCTGTCCAGCAGGGGGTGCAACCCCTCGGAGGGACGCTGTTCCGTCGATCCCTGCTCTTTGACCCAGTACCGATCCCTGTCATACGGATAGCTCGGCAGGGAAACCCGCCGGAATTGATCGTTCTGGTACAGGCGCGCCCAGCCCAGCTGCAGACCGGATTGATAGGCTCCGGCCAGCGCCGTCAGGTTGTCCCGGTAGGCGCCCGTAGTCTTGTCACGGCTGGCGGCCAACTCCGTCAGCAGCCGGTCCGCCTGGTCCCGGGAACAGGTCTGACCGGTGGTCGGTGACGCCTCCCGCAGTTTGGCCGTAAGCTCTTCGACGTTCTGCACTACGAGCGCCAAGCGAACCGGGAAGTGTGTTCTCCCGACCAGCAGGGTGTAGGCAATGTCGCCCAACGAACGTGGCGTGCCTTCTTCGTTCAGCCAGTCAGCGAGCTGCCAAACGCGCTTGCTCAACGCACTCTCTGTCCTGGCGGAAATGGGAATGAAGTAATGCCGCTCTTTTTGGTGCATCTGGTTCTACACCCTCCCAATGGTCGGTCTGCCAACGCATCAACGGTTCATGGGCGCCGCTCCCTCAGGAATGGCGCCCATGAACCGTTCGTGCTTGCCGGGTTCCTTCGCTACTGTGGGGACTCGGGCGCTTCCTCAATTACCAGGTGGCAGTTCGTACCGCTGAAGCCGAACGCGCTGACGGCCGCCAGCCGCCGGGCGCCGGGTGCCGGCTCCCAGGGGATCAGCTTGTCGCTGACGTAGAATGGCGTCCGCTCGAAGTGAATGTGCTCATTCGGGGTGCGGAAGTGGAGCGAGGGCGGAATCTGCTTGTGCTTCAGGGCAAGCAAAACCTTGATCACGCCGGCAACGCCGGCGGCCATGGTCGCATGCCCGATATTCGTCTTCACGGACCCGATGGCGCAGTACTGCTTCTTCTGGGTGTAGGCCTCAAACGCATCACGCAACGCCTTGACCTCGATCGGGTCGCCCAGCTTCGTGCCCGTTCCGTGCGCTTCCACATAAGAGATCCGGCTCGGATCGATGCCTGAACGCCGGTAGACGCCCAGTTCCAACTGCGTCTGCGACTGTGCACTGGGAGCGGTGATCCCGTTGGTCTTGCCGTCCTGGTTGACACCCGAGCCCCGGATCACACCGTAGATATGATCCCGATCACGAAGCGCTGCGGCCAGCGGCTTGAGGACCACGACCCCGACGCCTTCGCTAATGGCCGTGCCGTCCGCATCCTGGTCAAAGGTCTTGCAGCTTCCGGTCGGGGAGAGCATCATCATCTGGCTGGTCTGAATGTGGAGCTCAGGGGTAAGCAGCAGCCGCACCCCGCCGGCCAGAGCCATGTCGCAATCCCCTGCCCGGATACTGAGACACGCATGGTGGATTGCCACCAGGGAGGATGAACAGGCCGTGTCCATCGCAATGCTGGGCCCCTTCAGGTTCAGCAGGTAGGAAATGCGAGCAGCCAGGATCGCAGGCGACAGGCCCGTAAAGGCGTCCGCGCTGGTTTCAGCACCGGTGGCACTCAGTTTGCGGGCGTAGTCACTCTGGGCCGCTCCGACGAAGACACCGCAGCAAACGTTGGACAGGGACTCAGACGAGTAGCCGGCATCCTCCAGCGCGTTCCAGGCTTCCTCCAGGAAGAGCCGCTGCTGCGGATCCATCGACTCGGCCTCCACCGGGGAGATGTTGAAGAACAGCGGATCGAACTGGTCGACGTCAGCGAGGAAGCCTCCAACCGGGCAATACGTCTTTCCCGGCGTTCTGGGCGTGGCATCGTAGTATGCATCCGCGTCCCAGCGCTCGCCCGGCACTCGGGTAACGCTGTCTACACCGTTCCGTAAATTGTGCCAGAACTCTTGGACGCTCCTGGCACCGGGGAACCTCCCGGCCATGCCGATAATCGCGACACCCTCGGGGATGTCCGGCCTCGCCACCTCCACAGGCTTCACCACTTCCACAGGCTTGCCTAACTCGGCGGGTTGCTTTGGTGCCAGTGGCTTCAGCACCCGCTTCAGGGGAGCACGGTCCGGCTCCTGGTGGCGGTTCTCGCCCCCGTCCGACCCGTCCGGCGGCTTGGCAAAGATTTGGAGCGGCTTCGGGCCGACTTCGACCCGGTCTCGGTACTGGGCGTATTCCTTCACGTCCAGCCCAATCAGCTTTTGCTTGGGGGGAGGCGCCTCTTCCAGGGTGGCAGCCGCACGGTTGATGTCCCTGACAATCTCCACGCCGCTGATCGAGTCGGCGCCCAGGTCCTGAAAGTTCACCCCGGTGTCCAACTCGGCCGGCTCGCGCCCAGCCTCGACCCGGTCCTTGTACTGGGCGTACTCCTTTACATCCAGCCCGATCAGCTTCCGCTTTCCGGGCTGAACCACGGGGGTCTCACCGCTCGCACCGGTAGGCAGTTCAACCACCAGAGCATGCGCGTACACGTGGGCGGCCAGCGCATCGATGTTCGGATGATCGTACAGGGCAACCGCGTCCAAGTTGATCCCAAATGTCCGGTTCACGTCGCGCACAATCTCCACACCGCTGATCGAGTCAGCACCAAGGTCCTGGAAGGTAGCACTCAGGTTCAGTTCATCCGATTCAATGTGAAGAATGCGGCCGACGATCCGCTTGATCTGGAGCTGGACATCCTCCTGCCCCCGCCGTTCCGGGGCGGTCGTACTCGCAACTCTTACCGGTTCACTGCCGCCAGCCTTCCTCACGTGCGCAAACACGTGGTCCGTCAAGCTGTCCAGGGTGGGGAAGTCATACAGGACGGCTGCCTCCAGCTCGAGGCGGAACTCCTTGTTAATGTGGCGGACCATCTCAATCCCGCTGATCGAATCGGCGCCCAGTTCACGGAAGCTCGCTCCCGTCCTGATGTCACCGTCGGTCAAGTGCAGAATCCGGCACACGATCGTAGCAATCCCGGCCCGAATCTGCTCCCTATCCACGCTCAGCGAAACAGTGGCGACTGGAGGCTGCTCGGGTGGCGCTGCCTGCGCACCGGCGGAGCGTAAGGCCAGGCGGCTCTTCCCACCCGCCGCCTCGGGCTTGGGCACCGTTACGGTGGGCTTCTGCCCGCCCGCGAAGTAGCGCTCAATCCGATGCTTCACTTCGGGATGGGAGAACGTCTCCAGATGCATGGATGCTTCCCGCTCGATATACCGGGGCAGTTGCTCAAGAATCCGCCCTGCCAGCTCCCGCTTCAGGACCCTCAGGGAATGAATCGGCTTCTCAGCCAGCATCCTGGCAATCGAGAGTGCTTCGAGAAGTACCTCGGCCCGCTTTCGGAACACAATGGAGGAACCCCGGCCCTTCAGCTCTTCGCCCATGTAAGTCCGGGCGGTGAACATCATCTCGGTGGCCAGATTGTTGCCCAGCTTCTCCTTGAGCACAAACGTGGCGCCCATGCCTGGGGTGAACCCATACTTCATGAAGACCGCGCTGTACACGCTTTCTTCGGACATGAGGATGATATCCCCATAGAGTCCGAACAGCAGGCCTCCGCCGGAGGCATGTCCCTGAATAGCCGAAACAACCGGAATCTCTGTTTCCAGGAGCCCTCTGTACAGGAAGGGGACGTCGGTGAAACTGCTCTTCCTGTCGGAGATATCGACCAGTTGCTGCTGGGTACCGCCCATGCAGAAGACGTTGTCGTACCCGGTCAGGACGATCACCTTGATGTCCGGATTCCGGCGAACCTGGGCGAACCGAGCCTCCAGGCCTGCGATCAGTTGCTCCGAGAACATGTTCCGGTTCTGCCGGTCCTGCATGGTGAGCAGCGCCACGTTCCCATCGATGATCTGGAGGTCTACCTCATCCCCCTGGTACGCCGGGGCGTCGACTGGGGCCGACACCTTGGGAACCGCTGCCGGAGCCACGGGCTCCTGATGGCTGCGCAGCCAATACCGCTTGCGGGCAAACGGGTAGGTCGGTAGGGAGACCCGTCTCGTCTTCCTCCCGGTGTGCAGCGAGCGCCAGTTCACCTCGCACCCGGACACCCACAGTTCCGCCAACCGGGCCAGATCGCCGGCCTGCACGGCCTGGCGGGCCAAGTCAGCAGGATCCCCTTCGCCCTCTGCCGGGTTCACCGGAGCGCCGTTCCCAGTAAACGTGTCGCCGGTCACTCTGCCTTCGCTGAAGGCCGACAGCCTCTCCACCACCTCGGAGATGCTCGACGCCAGCACCGCCAAGCGGCACGGCATCGGTTCGCGCCCAACCTGCAGGGTATAGGCAATGTCCGCCAGTGACAGCATGGCAGCACCGCCCTCCGCGCTGCCGATGCAGCCCTGCAAGACGGTTCCGTAGGTACTCAGGAGATGGGCCGCCAGGGCATGAATGGTCGGGTACTGCGACACCGCCGCAGCGGTGACTGGAATGCTGAACCGTTCACTGACCCTGGCCGCAAAGTTTGCAAGGGTCATGGCATCCATGTCGTAGTCAGCAAAGTTCTCCTTCGCATCGATATGCTCAACATCCACGTTGATCAGGCACGCCAGAATTCCGGCTGCCTCGTTCTGGGTCAGGCGCAGTAGTTCACCGTCGTCCAGCCGGTCACCGGGTAGGCAGGTGCGCTGCATGAAGTCACCCAATGTGGCAGCGTATTCCTTCAGCCGCTCTTCTGTCCTGGCAGACAGGACCATGACCTGCCGCCCGCCTTCCCGTCGTGCTGCGGGGGCCGCCGGCGGTTCAAACTCCTCAAGAATCAGGTGGGCATTGGCGCCGCCGGCACCGAAGGCGCTGATTCCGGCACGCCGGGGATAGGTCTTGGTCTGACCATTCTCAACGACCACCGGCTTGCGCCACTCGCTGAGCTGGCACTGCACATAGAACGGCGAGTCCTCAAAGCGAATGTTCGGGTTCAGCGTGTCCGCGTGGATGGAGGGCACGAGTGTCCTGTGCCTCATCTGCAGCAGGACCTTCGTCACACCGGCAATCCCTGCGGCCGCTTCCAGGTGGCCGATATTGGACTTTACCGCCCCGAGCGCACAGCGCTGCCCGCCCTTCCCGGCGGGTCCGAACGCTCTGACCAATCCGCGCACCTCAATGGGATCGCCAAGCGAGGTGCCCGTCCCGTGGGCCTCTACATAGCTGATGGTCTCGGGAGCCACACCCGCTTGCTTCAGGGCGCCGGTAATCACATCACCCTGGGCGTTCGGATTGGGAACCGTGTACCCGTTCGTCCTTCCGCCATGGTTAATGGCACTACCCTTGATAACCCCGTAAATCTGGTTCCCGTCGGCCACGGCCTTGTCCAGGGGTTTGAGCAGCACCGCCCCGACACCCTCGCCCGGCACGTACCCGTCGCCACCTGCGCCAAAGCTGCGGCACCGTCCGTCGGTGGCAGCGAACTTCCCCTGGCTCAGAATCAGGTACTTGCTGGGGTGAATGGTCAGGTTCACGCCGCCGGCCAGAGCCATGTCCGACTCGCCCCTCCGGATGCTCTCGCAGGCCAGATGAATGCTGGTCAGGGACGACGAACACATCGTATCGAGCGCCAGGCTGGGCCCGGTGAGGTTGAAGCAGTAGGAGACGCGGTTGGCGATGGCAGCCGGTGTCGAACCGATGCTGATCGGATTCCCCTTCATTTGCTCCTGCAACGCCCAGAGTTGGTAGTGCTCGTACATCACGCCGACAAACACGCCGACCTTCTGCTGCGACAGCTCACTGCGGGCATACCCGGCGTCTTCGAAGGCCTGCCAGGCAACCTCGAGGAAGAGTCGCTCCTGCGGGTCCATCAGTTCGGCTTCCCGGGGCGCGATGCTAAACAGCAGCGGGTCGAACATGCTCACGTCGTCGATGAAACCGCCCCACTTGGTGTAGGACTTACCGGCCCGGTCCTTGTCGGGGTCATAGTATTCCGAGTGATCCCAGCGGTCGCCGGGAACCTCCGTAATGCAGTCCAGCCCGTTCTTGAGATTCTCCCAGAACTGCTCCAGGGTACCCGCCTTTGGGTATCGACCGCTCAACCCGATGATCGCAATGTCGCGGCTGCGGGCCTCCGGGGCCTCCAGACGGTCGGCCTGCAGTACGGCGGGCTGGTCCTGCACCGCGGGCTGGACCTGGCGATGCCGGTGGGCGACCTTATCCTTGTGATGGGCCACGAAGTAGGCTGCTAGGTCACGGATCGTGCGGTACTCGAACAGCAGCGTCTTGGAAAGCTCTCCGTACTGGTCCTCCAGTTCGCTGTTGATGCTGACAGTGAGGATGGAGTCTATGCCAAACGAATCAAAGGGCTGGTCTGCCTTCAGCGCGCTGACAGAAAGCCCCGTCGCCTTGGCGAAGATCGCCTGCAGGTGGCGCTCGATCTCCCGGTACAGCACCGTGTCATCTGCACCGGCAGGCCCGGCCTCTTCACCGCTGCCCTTGGCCTTAGCCAGGATAGCCAGGCGAATTTTGTCCGGTTCTCCCTGCACCACCGCCAGGTGCGGGGCATCCGCTCCCAGGGCACACATGAAGGCATCAATCCCATGGCTGGTGTCCAGGGGCGCCATCCCAAGCCGGTTCTTCAGCCAGCGGGCGGTCTCGTCGGTCACGCGCATGCCGCCCTCTTTCCAGAGCGGCCAGTTAACCGCCACCGTCTTACCACGGCGCTCGCCGTCCTGCCGCCGTTGCTCGCGAAGCTCAGCGAAGTGATCCAGGAAGCTGTTGGCGTAGGCATAGTCGCACTGTCCGACGTTGCCCACAACGGACGCCATCGCCGAGAACAGCATGAAGAAGTCCAGCGGCTCATCCTTGGTGGCCTGGTCAAGCGCCAGACAGGCGGACACCTTGGGCGCCAGGACCGCTTTCACCTCGTCAGCGGTCTTGTGCATAAGGAAGGAATCCCGTACAACACCGGCGCTGTGAATAATGCCGTTGAGTGCACCAAACCGGGCCTTGGTCTCGTGAATCACCCGCTGTACCTGCTGCAGGTCGGACATATCCGCCGTGAGATAGACGACCTCCGCCCCATGCTCCTCAAGTTCACGAATCTGGAGCAGCTTCTCGCCGGACAAGGCCGACCGCCCCACCAGGACCAACCGGGCATCCACCTGCTGCGCCAAGTATCTGGCAAAGATCAGGCCCAGGCCGCCGGCACCGCCCGTGAGCAGGTAAACGCCCCTGTGCCGGAGCGACATAGCATGTCCCGCACCGGGTGCGACGGGGCGATACTCGGAGAAGACTTTCAGGTACCGCTGATTGCCCTCATGGCGCACCTCCAGCGCGTCAAACCCTGCTGCCAGCTCGCCGACGACCGCCGAAGCGATCTGAGCAGGTACTGTCTGCCCCGGCGTAGCAGTGACCTGCACCACCTTGCACAGGAAGCTCGGGTTTTCGACTTTCAGTGCCCTGGCAAATCCGGCCACCGCCGCATGCTGCGGAACGGTCCTTCCAGCGGCGGTCTCGTAAACGTACAGCAGGTCTACCTTCTTCAACTTTTCCTGCATGAGCGCCTGTGTCAGGTACATGAGAGGCAACAATGCCGATTCGGAGGCCTCCCCACCGCCTGACCCGACGAAAGTGTCCGCAAGGAGCAGAACGGTCTCGGGGAGCTGACCGGCCTGCCGGAGCGTCTGAAGCAACTGGGTATAATCGTCCGGTCGGTTCGGGCGAACCGTGAAGGAGCGGCCGTCCACCTGCCGATACGCCTCGCCGGGCTGGACAACCTGCAGGTTGAATCCCGCACCGGCCAACCTCTGGCCTACCAGGGTCAGCGGTTGCCCTGCCCCACAGACCAGCATGGACCCACTCCGGTGAGGAAACGCCAGCTCAGCCACATTGCCGCCGACTGTCCAGCCACTTCGGAAGTACAGGACATCCTCAGGCATGGACGGGGCCGTCGTATCCGCTGCGGGCAATATGGCGTAGGGCCGGATTGCGTACCCGTTCACACCGACCAGCACTCGGCCGGCTTCGTCTGTCAGCCTGATATTGAACGTGTGCCCCTTGCCGGCCCTGGGATCGCCAACCAGTGTGACGTGCGCATAGCACTTCTCCGGCAACGTGCCGCGAAGCTCCAGTTCGCCTATGGCATATGGCACGTACGTGACAGCGGAGTCGCCCAGCGCAATGCGCCGGACCCCCAGCACGGTCTGCAGAGCCCCGTCCAGGATTGTGGGGTGAAGCACGAACCCGGCGTCTTCTCGGTGCAGGGCGACCGGCAGCCGAATGGAAGCCAGCGCCTCATCCTCACCGCTATACACGTCCTCCAGGCACTGGAACGCCGGGCCGTACTCGACTCCGAGCGACCGATACACCTGGTAACACTCTGAGCCGGCCAGGCGTACCTGGCAGCGCTGTCTGACCGCCTCCAGGTCGATTCGTTCTTCGGGGTAAGCGGTCTCCGTCTCCCCTGAAAAGGTGACCTTCCCGCGGCAATGCTTGATCAGCCCGGCACTGGACCCTGAGGCGATCTGAAAACCGGCACCGTCGGGGTCGTTCGGGGTCAGGCTGATCTGGATCTGCAGCGGATGCTCGCACATCACCACAGGCCGCATCCAGACCACCGATTTCAACTTGGCTACTTTCCGTTCAGCGGCCAGTTCCGCCGCTGCCCGTGCCATTTCAACCAAACTCGCTCCCGGAGCCATCTTCGCGCCGCGCACCACATGGTCAGTCAGGAAGAACTCGCTTCCCAGCAACTCCGTGGCGAACTTCTGCTCTCGGAAGGTCGACCGGTTCTCGTGGACGAGCGGGTGAAGCTTCCTGACAGGCATTCCCTTGCCGTTGGCACAGCTCTCACCGCCGGACAGCCAGAGGCGGGTCCGCGCGAACGGATAGGTCGGCAGGGGAATCCGGCGGTACTGCATGGGGGGCAGCAGTTCCTTCCACCGCAATGCCTCGCCCCGTATGTACCGCTCAGCCAGATCCGAAAGCCTGGCGTCCCTCGAAGCGGACACACCGGGAGCAACTCCCTGACCACCGGTCCTGTACACGTTGGCGACGGGTTCCTTACGCAGGAGCTGTCTCACCGTGCGATTCAGGTCTTCCAGGTCCGTCACAACCATGGCGCAACGAAAGGGGAAATGAGCCCGGCCGACGGATAATGTGTAGGCAATATCCTCTAGCGAGTAGGCGGAGCCGGCAGCTTCCAGCCACGCGCCCAGGTCTGCGATCCGCTGTTCCAGGGCCTCTTCCGTCCTGGCCGAGAGCGGCACGAGGGACTGTGGCGACCTCGGTGCCGAGAGCCGGTGTCTGACCGGCGCCCCCCCGACTACGAGGTGACAGTTGCTCCCGCTCAGGCCGAACGCGCTGACGGCAGCCAGCCGGGGCTTATCCCCCTCAGGGGTCCAGTCCCGGGCCTCGGTGTTCACGTAGAACGGGCTGTTGTCGAAGTCGATATGCTCGTTGGCGCGCTTGTAGTGCACGGAGGGGACCAGCTTCCGGTGGTGGAGGCACAGCAGCACCTTGATCAGACTGGCGACCCCTGCAGCGGCGAGCGCATGCCCGATGTTCGACTTGACCGAACCGATGGCGCAGAACTGCCGCTTACCGGTGTGCTGCCGGAAGGCTCTGGTCAGCGCCGAGACTTCAATGGGATCGCCCAGCTTCGTCCCGGTGCCATGGGCCTCCACATAGGTAATGTCGGCCGGATTGACGTTGTACCGGTCATAGACCTCCGTCACCAACCCGGTCTGGGAATTGGCGGACGGTGCGGTCAACCCGTTCGTTTTGCCGTCCTGGTTGATTCCCCAGCCCTTGATCACGCCGTAGATGGTGTCGCCATCCTCCAGCGCCCGGGCCAGGGGCTTGAGCACGACGACACCCACTCCCTCGCTCGGCACAAAGCCGTCGGCGTCCTGATCGAACGTCTTGCACCGGCCGCTCCGGGAAAGCATGCCACCCTTGCTCGTGGTGATGTGCATTTCGGGCGTTGAGAAGGTGCAGACGCCGCCGGCCAACACCATGTCGCTCTCACCGCTGACGATGCTCTGACACCCCTGGTGGATCGCCACCAATGACGAGGAACATGCGGTGTCGACCGCAATGTTGGGCCCGGTCAGATTAAGGAAATACGAGATGCGGGCTGACAGAATCGAGTTCGCGGAGCCCAGCAGGAAGTGGCTGTCCAGGGTGGCCCCGCTGGACCGAACCACATTCCGATAGTCGCCGCTGCCAACTCCGACAAACACACCGCACTTTCGGCCGGACAGCTCTTCCGGTGAGTACCCGACGCTCTCCAGGGCCTTCCACGCCTCTTCCAGGAACAGGCGCTGCTGCGGGTCCATCAGTTCGGCTTCCTTGGGCGTGATTCCAAAGAAGAGCGGGTCAAACTCGTCAATACCTGACAGCAGCCCGCTCCACTTGCAGTAGCTCTTGTTGGGTGCCTTGATGTCCGGATCGTAGAACTCGGACATCTTCCACCGGGATTCCGGCACTTCCACTACGCTGTCGACGCCGCCCACCAGGTTCCGCCAGTACTCGTCCAGATTCTGCGCACCGGGGAACCGGCCCGCCATGCCGATCACCGCGATATCGGTCGGCACGGCCTTCGTGTCAGAAGACGGACCGTGCGGCCGTGGCGGCTCCGGTTCCACTGCCTGCTCAACAGGTCTGCTCTCCGGGCGTTCTGGGGAAACCCACAGCTGCTGAAGGAGCTTGAATCCTTCCTCAGGACTGATGCGCTTCTCGCGGATCATCTGGAGCAGCGTCCTGCGGTCTACCACTCCACTCATACTGTCTCCCCCAGCATCTGCTCAACTTCGTCTATGTTCAGCTCGTTGTTCTGAAGGCGTTGCAGTAAGGCGACAACCCGGTCCTCCTGGGTCGTGTCCGGCGCGCCGGAGGCCTCGGCAGGCATGTTCTGCGGCAACTGGCTCAGGATAAAGCGGGCCAGGCTGGTCACGGTGGAGTAGTCATAGAGGGCGACCGCCTCCAAATTGACCTTGAACACCCTGTTCAGGTCCCGCACCAGCTCCACTCCGTTAATGGAGTCCAGGCCAAGTTCCCGGAACGCCGCATTGGGGTCGATCCTCAAACCATCCGTGTGGAGCACGTCGCTCAGCGAAGCGATGATCTGCCCCCGGACGCGTTCCTCGTCCTGGGTGGAAAAGCTCCGGGCCACCCCAGCAGCAGCGACCTCGCGCTTCATGTCGATGCGCGAGTCATGGAAGGACTGCGTGGGCGTCCCGCGAGCAGGCTTGGACTCAACCGGCGTACTGGCCGGCTCCCTGAGCGCACTGGCCGGCGCACTGGTAGTCTTGAGCACCAGCCGCCGGGGCTCGACCGTGGACGGGGCCGCTGCGGAAGGCTGACCCGCATCGGCCGGCTTCAGCGCCAGCTTCCCCTTCTCCGTGGCCTCCCGCTCCGCAATGGAGGTGCGGATGTAGTGCCGGATTAAGGGATCGACGTTCACCTGAGCAAACGTTCTCTCGTGCATACCAACTTCGCTCTCGATGATCTTGGGCAGTTGCTGAAGCATGCGCCCGGCCAGTTCCTGCTTCAGTACCTGGAGCGTCGGACGGGGTTTCTTGGCCAGCATTCTGGCAATCGCGACTGCCTCGCCCATAACCTCGGCCTGGGGCCGGAACAGCATCGAGGCGCCCCGGTCCCGCAGATCGGCCCCCTCAAACGACTTGGCGGTAAACATCATCTCGTTGGCCAGGTTGCTGCCCAGTTTCTCTTTCAGAATAAACGTGGAGCCAACCCCGGGGGTAAACCCGTACTGCGTGAAGTTCGCGCTGTAAACCCCCTCAAGCGCCATCACCACGATGTCCGCGAACAGACCGAGTACCAGACCCCCGCCCATCGCATGGCCCTGAATCGCGGCAATCACCGGCACGTTGCACTCGGCCAGCCCACTGTACACAAAGCGGAAGTCTGAGCACTTCTCCTGATTGCAGGAGATTTTCTGCAGAATTGAGTCTGTGCCGCCCATGCTAAACACGTTGTCATACCCGGTCAGGATGACCGCCTTTAGCTTGTCGTTCCGGTTGACCTGGGCGAACTTTGCAGCCAACCCGCGCAGAATCTCGTCCGTGTGCATGTTCCTGTGCTCACGATCCTGCATCGTGATCAGGGCAATCTGATCGTCGATCAGCTGCAGAACGACCTCGTTACCCGTGTACTCCTCGAGCTGACCGGCGTTGGACGCAGCAGCCACCGTCGCCATGGGCTGAGTCTGTTCGACCGCAGGGCCGGCCTTACCAGTTGCCCTGGACTTCTGCATGTAGCCGTCGAACCAGAACCGTGTCTTCTCAAACGGGTAGGTGGGCACCGAAATGCGATGGGGAAGCTCTCGCCCGTACATCAGGCTCCAGTCCACGTCCAGCCCGGAAACCCATACCTGCGCCAGCTTGTCCAGTTTGCGCTGGGCAGCCAGGCTCTGCAGGAACTGCGGATCATCGGCCAGGAGCGCTATGTTGGCGCGACCGGCTCTGGCGTTCCCCCGCATGATTCGGTGGTCCCTCCCGGTCTGTCCGCTGCAGAAACTCAGGAGTGATTCACGCAGTTCCGTGACCGTGCCGGCGACAATGGCGAGGCGCTCGTCAAACGCCACCCTGCCGACTTGCAGGGTGTAGGCCACGTCCTCCAGGCACAGGGGTCGGTCTGCCGCTTCGGACCGGGCAAGGAAGTCGGCTAGGTCCTGTGCATACACCTTCAGCCGTTCTTCCGTATGAGCGGAAAGCACAGCGACACAGGTATCCCCCCGTTGGAGGCTTACCTGTGCCGCGATGTGTTCCTCGACCACTACGTGGGCGTTAGCTCCGCCAAAGCCGAAGGAGCTTACGCCGGCCCGCCGTGGAATGACCTGTCCCTGACCATCCTTCAGCCGCTCCCAGGGCCGCTTCCGATCCACCACGTACAGCGGCGTGGTCCCGAACTCTATGTAGGGGTTGAGCTTGGTGAAGTGGGAAAGCCCCGGCAGCTCGCCATGCCGCATGGCCACGAGCACCTTGATCAGCCCGGCAATGCCGGCAGCAGGCTCCAAATGGCCAATGTTGGTCTTCACGGTGCCGAGGCCGCAATGGGCGGTGTCCGCCACCGGACGGTCGTGCTTCTCTGACCAGCGGGCAAACGCCCGCTTGATACCCTCGACCTCAACCGGGTCACCCAATTCGGTGCCGGTTCCGTGCGCCTCAATGTACGTCAGGGTGCCGGGGTCAATCTGCGCATCTTCCCATGCCTTGAGCAGAAGCTCCGCCTGGGCTTCGAAGTTTGGCGCCGTCAGGGAGTTGGCCCTACCCCCGTGATTCACTGCGCTCCCCCGAATTACACCATAAATGTGATCATGGTCAGCCAGCGCCTGGCTCAGCGGCTTGAGCAGAATCGCTCCTGCCCCCTCCCCCTTGACATAGCCGTTAGCACTCTGGTCAAAGGTCTTGCACTTTCCGTCGGGCGACAGAATCCCCATCTGCCCGGCCGAAACCATGGAGAACGGGGCAAGGGCCAGGCTGACACCACCGGCAATCGCCAGTTCGCACTCCCCACCCTGAATCGCCTTTACAGCACGATGCACAGCCAGCAGGCTGCCCGAGCAGGCCGTGTCAACCACTTCACTGGGGCCCCGGGCATTGAGCAGGAACGAGACGCGGTTGCTCAGCATGGCGTGGGCCGTCCCCGTCAGCATTTGCGCTGGGAAGACCTCCATGCTGGCCATCAGGTCCTGGTAGTCGTGGAACTGGACCCCGGCAAACACGCCGAGAGTTCGCCCTGACAACTGCGACGGCTTGTAGCCCGCATCCTCAAGGGTCTTCCACACCACTTCCAGGAATTTGCGCTGCTGCGGATCCATCAACTCGGCTTCACGCGGCGAAATCGCAAAGAACGGTGCGTCGAACTTGTCGACATCCTCAATAAAGCCGCCCCACTTGGATCTGATCCTGGTCTTGTCTTCCGCCGGATTTCCGTAGAACCGGCGCCAGTCCCACCGCTCGGGCGGTACTTCCGTGATCAGATCCTTATTGGTGCTGATGTTTTCCCAGAACTCCTCGAGGTCCTTCGATCCCGGGAACAGGCCAAACGCTCCGACAATGGCCACCGGCTCCCGGCCCGTGGTCACTGGGCCGACGGCCTGCTTTGGGGCCTCCGCCGACGGCGTGGGGAGTGCTTCTCCCGGGTGCAAACTGCTGCGGTCATCGGCGCTGTAGTAACTCTTTATCACCTGCGGGAAGCTCTCTTGCAAGTAGGAAGCGAGCTGCCGGATGGTGCTGGCGGCGAAGAACACGTTGGGAGAGACCTGAATCTGGTAAAGTTCGCTCAGTTTCCGGGCGAAACGCTTGAGCAGGATCGAATCAAACCCGTAGTTCCCCAGCACGCTCGTCTCGCTGATCTGCTCCGGCGCCGTCTTGACGAGCTCGGCAGCAATCCGCCTCACGTCCGACTCAATGCTCTGGCCGAGTGCCCGACTGCTCGACCCAGCAGGCTCTTTCTGGTGAGGGCGTTCCGACACCACGGAACCCACTTCGCTGGAGTCCATCTCGAACAACCGACCGATCCTCAGGGGGTCACCCGCCATCACAATCACCTGCGTGTGTTCGCTTTGGAGAATCGTTTCAAAGGCGGACAGTCCGTCTGCAGTCTCAAGGTAAACTTGACCCGACGACTGCAAATAGAGAGACTCGGCATCCCCCGCCAGGTGCATGCCACCTTCCCGCCACAACGGCCAATTGATCGCAAATGTGCGACCATGCCGCCGTCCCTTCTGTCGAAGCGACTCGCGCCAGTGCACGAAGCTGTCGAGGAAGCGGTTTCCCGTTGCGTAGCAGCCCTGGCCGAAGTCGCCCAGAAGGGACGAGATCGAGGAGAACGCGGCAAAGAAATCCAGGGCTTCGTCCCTGGTCACCTCATCGAGCACGCCGGTGCCGTGGACCTTGGGTCTCAGGTGTTCGACGAACGAAGGAAGATCTGGCATCGCACCTTGTGCGTCTCCGAAGGTCCCGGCCGCGTGAATGACACCATTCAGGGCGCCAAACCGCTGCTTGACCTGAGCCATGACGTCCCGCATTGCCTTACGGTCGCTGACGTCGGCCTGTATGTACAGGACCTCGGCGCCTAGGCGGGTCAGCGCCTGCACCCGCTCCTGCCGCTTGCCGTCCAGCGGAGACCGGCCCAGGAGGATCAGCCTGGCCTGGTAGGTGGAGGCGAGGTATCGGGCGAACGCAAACCCGAGTTCCCCGGCTCCCCCGGTAATCAGGTAGACACCCCGTGACCTGAGCAGCCTCCCGGTGGCATCAGCATGCATCACGGCGGGCCTGACCCGCCTGATCGATCTGGCGCTCCCGCCGTACCAGACTTCCATCGCCTGCCCTGGTATGCCGGCGCTCACCTCATCCGCAATGCGCTGAGCCAGGTCCGCCGGGGAATTCCTGGGTACCTGTACCAGGGAGAACCGCGTATCAAACATGCTATTGCCCATAGACCGGAAGAAACCAGCCACACTCTCAAACAAAGGCTCTGCGTCCGGCCCGGCCGTCTCTGCCAGGACCAGGAACTCCTTCACGCTCCCGGATCGCAGCGTCGACTGCACAGCCATCGCCAGGGCAAGCACGGCGGACAGCGCCACGCCGGCGTCCCGGTTCACGGCCGACTTTTCCCCGTCGGTCGGCTGCCACCTGACGACTACAGACTGTGGCGCCAACTCCTCACGCTCAAGCTCACCAAGCAACCGAACGAAATCATCCGGGTTGTCCGGAACTACTTCATAGATCTGCCGGGCAACCCGGGCGAACTGTGCCCCCGGACCGACCGAAACCACCCGGCTGCCGGCAAGGGCCGCCAGCCGCTCACTCAGCGCAGAGCTGTCACCTCTGCCCAGATCAAGCAACAGAATGCAGCTGGCCTGAAGGCCGGAATCCCGGGCGGCAGGCAGGGACGCCCGGGTCCAATGGGGCGTAAAGAACGAGACCGCGCCCGACCCACCCTGAGGAGCGGCAGCTGCAGGCACCTCGGCCAGCCAGTACTGTTCGCCACCGAACGGATAGGTCGGAAGCGAAACCCGCTCAGGCGCAGGGCTGTGCAATGAGCGCCAGTCAACGGCCGCACCTTCCACCCATTGCCGGGCCAACCGCTGCAAATCCCCTGCGTCGGGGGCATTGCCACCGACCCCCGCTGACTGAACCCGTCCCACATACGTGTGGCGGCTGCCCTTCCCGGAGCAGAACCGGGAAAGAGCGTCGACCAGTTCGGCGTACGACTCGGCAACGATGGCGAGTCGCTCTTCCATTTCCTCACGTCCGGTCTGAAGCGTATAGGCGACAGCACCAAACGGCAGCGCACCGGCCTCTTCGGTCAGGAATTGTTGTAACTCCGCCGCGTAAACCAGCAGGCGCTCCCGATTCCGCGCCGACAGGACGAAGACGTGGGGGCGCCCTTCACGGTCGGTGACCGAACTCCGGCTCTGGCTATACTCCTCGAGAACTACATGGGCATTCGCACCCCCGTAGCCAAAGGCGCTCACGCTGCCTCGGCGCGGCAGAGGACGCCCGCTCTCATCCCGGGGAGCCACCCACTCCGTATTGGCAGATACAAGGTAAAAGGGGCTGCCCTGCAACTGAATATACGGGTTGATTGCCTTAGTATGAACGTTTCCAGGCAGTTGCCGATGCTTCAGGCATAGCAGCAGCTTGGTCAATCCAGCGATCCCGGCAGCCGGCTCAAGATGGCCCATGTTGGTCTTGATCGCGCCCAATCCGCAGTAGCCCGACTTTGTCTGCTGCTTTCCCCTGCGCGTGTACAACTCCGCAAACGCCTTCTTCAGCCCGTTGATCTCAATGGGATCACCAAGTTTGGTTCCCGTGCCGTGCGTCTCAATGAACCCCACCGTTTCCGGGTCGATATCCGCCTCCGAATAGGCGCTGACCACAAGCTCAGCCTGTGCATCCGGGTTCGGAGCTGTAAGTGTGTTGGCGAACCCGCCGTGGTTGACGGCACTCCCCCGGATTACCGCGTAAATATGGTCCCCGTCGGCAATGGCCTGTTCCAACGGCTTGAGGAAGACCATTCCGACGCCCTCGGCTCGGACGTACCCGTTGGCCCCGGCATCGAACGTCTTGCAGCGGCCGTCCTCACCCAGCATACCGGCGTTGCTGTACGCAAAATACTTGCGGGGAGATGCGATCAAGCTGACGCCCCCGGCCAACGCCGTGGTGCAATCACCGTTCTGAATCGCCCGTACGGCCTGGTGAACAGCCATCAGGGCGCCGGAGCAGGCCGTATCGATGGCCATACTCAGGCCGTGCAAGTTTAACAGGTATGAAATTCGGTTCGGAATAATGGAGAAAGAAGTTCCCGTCGACGTATAAAGTTCCGCTCGGGCATGGTTTTCGATCAGCAGCGTGTTGTAGTCGTCGTTAAAGGCGCCTACAAACACACCCGTCTTGGAGCCGGACAGGGACGACGGCTTGTAACCAGCGTCCTCAATCGCCCGCCACGCTTCCTCGATGGTCAGGCGTTGCTGCGGGTCCATCAGCTCGGCCTCACGCCGGGAGATCCGGAAAAACTCCGCATCGAACCTGCGGATGTCGTCCATGAAGCCGCCCCACCGGATGTTCGTCTTCTCTTCGTCCCCCAGAGGGTCGCCGTCGTGCTGGCGCCAATCCCACCGATCAGACGGAATCTCCGTAATCAGGTCCTTGTTGGCCAGCAGGTTCTTCCACAGTTCGCGCACATGCCGGCAGCCGGGGTACCGCCCGCTCATGCCGATGATCGCCACACTGCGTGGCCCCTGGACACGCTCAGGTACGCCAGGAGGTACAACAGTTGCCCGCACAGTGGCTCCGGGGGCCCGAGACAGGCCCTCCGTCCGAGCGGGGCGATGAGCATGCAGATACCGTGCGACACTTCGCAGACTCCCACACTGGAGCAGTTGGGCCGAGTCGATCTCCACACCCAGCCGGTGGCAAATCCGGTTCGTGAACTCCGCCAGGGAGGCCGGCTTTAGCCCGAACTCAGGGAAGTCAGTGGCGCCGTCCAGGTCTTGCCTGTCCACCGACAGCACACCTGCCAGCAACTCCAAAAGCTGGTCCTCCAGCAAGGCGACCTCCTCCGACGATTCCGGCGCCCCTACCCCGGGCGTCACCTCGGCCGTGACTTCCGGCATACCTTCCGCCGTCGGACAACTGGCTACATATTCTGCGAGGCGACTGAGCGTCGGCTGCTCAAACAGAATCGGCGGGCTGATATCGGTCCGGAAAACACGGTTAATCTGATCCGAAAATTCCATCAACAAGACCGAGTCCAGGTTGAACTCCCGAAGGCTTGTGTCGGCGTCAATGTCCGCCGCATTTAGCGCAGTCAGGCCAGCCAGGATCCGCCTCAGCTTCTCCCGGATCGCTGCCACCTGGTGGGGCTGCTGCGCGGTCGCTTGCTCAGTCCGGCGTGGTGCCTTACGCAGAGGGTTCATGGCCACAGGCGTCACCTGCCCCCGGTTAATCGGCAGCCAGAAGGACTTCCGCTCAAAGGAATAGCCGGGAAGGCTCACCTTGGAGAAGGTGGTTTCCGGATATAACCGGGCCCAGTCCACTGAGGCGCCGTGGAGCCATAGCTGAAGAACAGTCTGCCGGAAGTCAGTCTCGGGGTTCGGCGAAACGGCCTGAAACTCAAACCATACCTCATTGCCGGTGCCGATGTTATTGCCGCCTACTTCCAGGAGCATCCTGACCCACCGCGGCAGGTCCTCCACTTCCGTAATCGATTCCCCAAGGCTTCGCAGCAGGGTATACGGCTTGGTGAGATCCACTTGCTGCCACCGCTCGTTCAGCATCGCCGCCACCGCCGCCTTGTCAGCGGATCCGTCAAGCAGCAGGGATGCCACGTCCTGCCTGGATACCACGTTATCCTCCAGCAGGTCGAGCAGTTCGCGGACCCCTTCAGAGCACGCAATGTCCCCGAGGTCCCACTTCTTGTGCAGCCGGCGGAGCGAGTCCAATGCTGCGATCCAGAACAGGACCTCATGATCGTCCAACGCACCGGCCACCGAGCTGGCCTTTCCTGCCGCAAGCTGCCATTCGTTCATAAACTTCGAAAACGTCGGCTGCTTCTCACGCAGGATCCGGACCTTCTCCAGATACTGCTGGCGCAGCGTGTCGGTGTCGAACTCCTTCATAAGGAGCGGGAGATAGTCCTCATGAAAACGGCAGGGCAGCACGGTGATTCCGGATGTGCAATCGACATAAGGAAGAGCCGGCCGGCGGAAGGTCACCTGACTCAACGTCTTCTTCCCGGCCAAAACAGCCACCGCATCCTCAAATTGCACCATCTGACTAACCGCGAGACTGACCCAAAGTCCCGCCTTTTCACCAGCGACCTGACGGGGCGAGAGCCCCAGATCCATCAGAGCCGAAATGTATACATAGGTCAGCAGGAACGAATAAAGTGGCCGATCGGCCTCTCGCCAGGCCATCTCCCCAATGCCCGTTAACGCCTCAGAACCGACAGCTTCCGCTGCCAGTTCCACGACCAGCTTCCACTTATGATCGATAATTGGATAAAGCTCCGCCAAATTGTCAAACTGAGACGCATCCCGCCAGACCAGATCCCCGATCTTGAGCGCGAATGAGACGCTCCCCGCCGGGATCTCCCTTCTCCCCGCCGCTTCCTTCAGGAACGGAATGATGTCCTGATGGTTCCGGACAACTGTTCCACACCGGAAGGGGAATGCTTCCCGGCCGACCGCCAGGGTCTTGCAGAGGTCGGACACGTCCGTATGCAAAAACGACTCGGACGTGGAGAAAGCCACCCAGTCAGCGATAATCCGGTTTAGCGCTTCCTGGGTCTTCGCAGAGAGAGTAAACACATGGTCTAGCCCCGTCGGCGCGATCTTCGCCGACGGAACATACTCCTCCAGGACCAGATGACAGTTCACCCCTCCGAACCCAAACGAGTTCACGCCCGCCCGCAGCGGCCCGGTTCCCCCGTTCGTCCATTCCGTCAGGCGCGTAGCAACGGAAACGGGCGTTTTGGCGAAGTCAATCATTGGATTGACCGAGCGCTCGTTGAGTAGGGTAGGTGCGATTTGCCGGTTCCGCATCATCATGAGGACCTTGATAACGGCAGTCACGCCCGAAGCCGCCTCCAGGTGCCCGATATTGGGCTTGAGGGAACCGACGTGCAATGCGTGAGGTTCCCGCGTGAAAGGCTGGAAGGCCCGTGCTAGCGATTCAATCTCGACCGGGTCGCCAAGGGCGGTGCCCGATCCGCCTGCTTCCACGTAGCTGACAGTCGCGGGACTGACCTCGGCATCCTCGTAGGCTGCCAGGAACACGGCCTTCCACGCCGCCCCCCGCGGAGCTGAAATGGAGAGCGTCTTTCCCGAATGGCTCACAGAAGAGCCCTTGATGAGTCCGTAAATATGGTTGTTGGTAAGCATGGCGTCCGTCGCCCTCTGGAGCAATAGAACGCCCACACCGTCACCAGGAACGTAGCCGTTGGCGTTAATGTCAAACGGCTTGCACTGCCCGTCAGAACTGAGCATCCTGGACTTGGAGAGACCGATATACTTCCACGGATGCAGGTTTAAGTTGACGCCGCCCACAAGCGCATAATCGCACTCACCCAGCAGCAACGCCTGCTTGGCCATGTGGATGGCAACGGCCGACGAGGCACAGGCAGCATTTACAGCGATACTGGGACCTTTCAAGTCCATCAGGTGGGAAACGCGGTTTGCGATGATGCTCTCGAAAGTGCCCAGACACGCGTAGTTGTCTGTTTGAATGGATGAAGAAAGGGCGTCCTGCCGATAATCTACGGTCAGGACGCCCATGTAGACACCTGTAGTCTTCTGCTGGAGTGACCAGAGCGGAATCCCGGAATCCTCAATGCAGTGCCAAGTCTCCTCGAGCAGGAGCCGCTGCTGAGGGTCCATGCTGTTCGCTTCCCGTGGCGAGATCTGGAAAAACCCAGGGTCAAACTGGTCGACCTGATCCACCGCAGCGCACCATTTGCTGACGCTCTTGTTCGGAGCGCTGATGTCAGGAGAGTAGTACTCCTCGTTGCTCCAGCGATCCGCATGGACCTCCTGGACGGAGACGACCCCCCTCACCAGATTCTGCCAAAACTCTTCATAGTTCCTCGCACCCGGTAATCGGCAAGACACTCCGACAATAGCGATGTCTTTTTCATGGCGCTTCGCCCGTCCGCCTCTGCTGTCGAAAGCCTTGTTCATGAGTTACGCTACCTCCGGGTGGAAAACGCATTCTTCAGCAACAGGCCTGTCAACGAGATTTTGCGCTGCCGGTTGAGCAGCATGTCCGTAATCCGCTGGTGAACCATGCGCAGGCCAGGGCCCAGCGTCGAGATGATGCAGAAGGCCATGATGATCACGAGTACCAACACGATATCGAGGACCTTCATTTGCGGGTAGAAACTCTCGCCGCCCAGGGCATAGCTGACCGGGCCCGGGCCGACGTAAACGCCCTTACGGCCAAAGTAAGCCGTAAATGCACCCGCGATCCCGAGGGCAACCAGCAGGGAGATCATCGAGAGGACCCACAGTTCGAGCATGATCAGCATGTAATTCTGTACCTTGCTGAAGCCAAGGGCCCGGATTGTACCAAACTCCCGCATGCGCTGGAACAGGTTGATCCCAATCGTGGACCGCAGGCCAATCGCGATGATGCACAGCAGAAACACCTCGAACACGTTGAAGAAGAATTTGATGTTCTTGGGCGTGGTCATATAGAAAGCAGACGCCTGCTCATACGACTCGGCCCTAAGCACAGGGCTTTCCGCGGTCAAGAACTCGTCCAACTCTTTGGCAAAGGCCTCGGCAGTTGACTCATCCTTCAGGTAGATTCTGGCTGCGTCGAAATAGCCACTCCCGTAGCCAAGCAGCTCAGCGGCATCCTGCTGCGAGACAAAGCCATACATGTTGTCATAGCCGGCCCCGTTGGCGTAAATCCCCTTGACGACGAAGTCCACCGATCGCCGCGTCCCATTCAGGGGTGTAGCCTCCAGGGCAATCGTGTCCCCGATCTTCAGGTCGTTATCATCCGCCATCTCCCGGCTGATTACAACGGTACGCCGCTGGTCGAGCTGCCACTCCCCAGTGTCCAGAAGAATCGTGCGGGAATCTGCCAGGAACTGCTTACCGGGCTCGGTCAGACCATAGACCATGATCTGTCCGGTCTTCTCACCCACCTCAAACTGCACAAACCTCCGTACGGTCGGGTAGAAGGCACCCACCTGATCGGCCCGTTGGGCCAGGAACGCCTGCAGCCGGTCGATGGCCTTCTTATTGGCGCGATCGTCCTCAGGACGGAATGACTTTAGCAGCTGCAGGAACCTGCCGGTCTCCATATTGTTGACTTCCTTCATGTCCTTCCAGACCACGGCAACATGGCCGGCCTGAAGGTTCAGGTAGCCCTTCAGCACCTGCTGCTCCACACCGTTCATGATCGAGTCACTGGTCAACAGCAACAGCGCTGACAACATGACAGCGAACCCGATGACCAGAGAGCGCTTCTTTTGCAGGATGACACTGCGAAAAGCAATCCGGAAAATCGATCGCATTGCGTTCTGTCCCCTCGCAATTACTTTTCGGCCATCAACTCAACGGGACGCAAAGAGGCTGCCTGGTAAGACGGCAGGAGTGAAGCGAACAGCGTAAACACCGAGATTACCACCAGGGGAGAGAGAACCTGCCACCAGTTGAACTGCATGTAGAACTCCTTCCCCATGACGAAGTCCAGCGGCGCCGCCGGTTTGATGCTGATGGTAGACAGCGTTTTGACAACCACGCCTCCGGCCAACACCCCAATGGCGCTGAAAACCGTTGCGATAAACGTGATCTCACTGACGAACAGTACCACAATCAGGCCCCGGCTGAAGCCGAGAGCCCGCAGCGTACCGATCTCACGGCGCCGCTCAATCCCGATCATGTAGACCAGGTTCATGATAAGCAGACCCACAATAAGCAGCAGGATCGCAATGAACCCGTACAACAGGGCCGAGTACAGGTTAATGCCGCCCATAATGAAGCCGCCCATGCTGTCGCGAGTCGTCACCTCAAAGTCCCGAGGTCCGCTGGTTGTTTCACCCAGACTTACCCTGACCCGATCAGCAAACGTTGCCGCGTCTGCCTGGGGAAGGTATGCGATCACGTCGGTGACCTCATCGGCCTTGTAACCCATCAGGTTCTGGACCGAACCCAGATCGGTGTAAGCAAAGAAGATCCCGAACATGTTGAAGACCTTGAGTTCCCCAATGCCCACCACCTGCAGCTTCCTGGTTTTGGGCACCTGCCCTTCCAGGGCGACCATCACCTCGACCGTGTCGCCCGGACCAACCTTCAGCTTCTTAGCCTGTCCCTTGGAAATCACGATCTCGTTTGACTTGCCGGGATCAAGGTACCGGCCTTCACTCAACATGAGCGCTTTCTGGTAAATCGCGCTGTTCGGGTCCAGCCCGATCACCAGGGCCGCTTCCTGCCCGGCATTGGTGGTCAGCAGAACACTCTGGCGGACTCTCTTGATTACCTGAACGCCTTCTTCCTTCCCAAGAGCGTCCATTACGGCCCCGGTATGATGTTCAGTAAAGGGTGGCAAACCGCTCCAGCCTTGCTTCATGGAGAGCATATCCGTCTCCTTCGAAGCCGCCGGACGAATCTGAATGTCACCGCTGAGCGCGTTCACCAGGGCATCATTCATGTTTCCGGTGATTGTGAAGACAAACGAGTTGAACAACACGAAGATTACACTGGAAATCAGAACAAAGGACCCCAGCGCAAATGAGCGCGATGGGTTCGCCCTGATATTTTTGAAAGCGAGAGAAAGCGCCCTCATGTGTTCTCCTCCCGATTCACGAGTCCATCTTCCAGACGGATGACCCGATCCGCTCTCTGCACCAACTTGGGGTCGTGGGTCGAGAACAGGAACGTAGTCGACTCCTTCCTACAAATGTCGTGCATGAGGTCAATGACCTCAACGCCCGTCTTGGAATCCAGGTTTGCAGTGGGTTCGTCCGCCAGGACAATCTCTGGTTGTGTCACAAGAGCGCGGGCCACTGCAACTCTCTGTCTTTGGCCGCCAGAGAGCTCGTCCGGCTTACGCCGCGCATAGTCGCCCAGGCCGACCGCCTCGATAAAGTGCTTGACTCGCTTCTGCCGCTCCGAGGTGGAGACGTGCTTCATGATCAGCAAGGGCAGTTCCACATTTTCATACACGTTGAGCACCGGGATCAAGTTAAAGGACTGGAAGATAAATCCGATCTTCTCCAACCTAAAATGGTTAAGCTGGCTCTCACTCATGGCGTTGACTTTTACATCACCGACCCAAATTTCACCGGTGGTCGGATAGTCAAGACAGCCAATCAGGTTGAGTAGAGTGGATTTGCCACTGCCTGAGGCGCCGGCGACTGTCGTGAACTCGCCCTTCTCAACGCCTAAATCGATCCCTCGCAGCGCCTGGACCTTGGTCTTCCCTAACTCATATTCCTTCGTAACCTGGTGTACTCGAATGATCGCCATCTCAGTTCTCCCTTTACGAGTTCTTCCTGGTCTCCCAAGGGAACAACTTGTGGTTGACGTAATTAGCGATGTTTTGCTGCACCACGGGGCTGGCCACCAGTCTGGTGGTTTCCGCCGCTGCCGCTTGTTCCATCTCTTCTGTGATCATCCACATTCGTCTGAAATACCGCTTCATGTTAGCAATCGTGTGCTCTTCAAGTCTGACCAGCCTGGAACTAAGCCGCTGGATGCTCTCGTCCAGATTCTCACTGACGTCATCGACCAGGTGAACTGCCAGGGCCTCTCGCGCCGAGACAGGCAAGGTGGTCAGAGTCATACTGTAAGCCTGTTGAAACCCTACCCGCCTGATCAAGTAGGGAATCACCATGGACGGCAACAATCCCCATAAAGCTTCCGACAGGCTGAACTGCGATTCCGGGCTCGCTACCACCAAATCGCTTGCTGCTGCCAGGCCAACGCCCCCGGCCATCACCTGTCCCTCAACCCGGGCGATCACTACCTTCGGAATCAACGAGAGCCGCCGGAGTGTCTCCATGTACCGGTAGGTGAGCCCGGAGCCGCCGGCACCTTTGTCTCCGGAGACCACCTCTTCAAAGTCCATGCCGGTGCAGAAAACGCCCTTCTGTCCCTCCAAAATCACCATGCGACAAGAAGCATCCCGCTCTGCCTGGTCCAGCACCTCGTTTAACTCCTTGATCAGGCGATTGCTAATGCTGTTACGCTTGGCGAGCAGGTTCAAGGTAATGGTGATCCTCGCGTCACCTTTCCGCACCAGCAAAGTTTCGTAGTACATAGTGTCAGCTCCACATATACTCTCGGTGGAAATCGTTCACCTGCTTCAGTACCAGGAGGCCGCGCCCCTCGAAATAAAGCTTGTACATTTTCGAGAAAGCGGAGAAGTCAACGACCTTGTCGCGAATCCCAAAGATCCATTCCATATTGAGATCGAGAATGCGATCGTACTCTTCCATGTTCAACTGATAACGGCGGTCGAGTTGCTCCTGGATCTGCATTTTCCGCAGGTACCCCCGGGCGTGCGGCGTGATGGTGCCGCTGTAGAACTCGGAGGAACAGCCGGACCCATAAGAGAAAAGCCCCAGCCGCTTCACGCCGGAGATTTCCACCGTGTCGATCAGGCCGCACAAGGCAAGATAGACCGTCGCAGAATAGACGTTACCGACCTGGACACAGTAGTGGAGGGAAGGCCCGACCCGCCGCTGGAAATCCTCTTCGATCTTGGCCGGGCTGCAGCGGGCGATCTCCCGCATCATTTTACGGTGAGCGCCCTTGACCATCCCCGCGAAGGGTGTGTGGAAGACGAGGTAGTCGAATGTCTCAACGAAATCGACACCCTCAACCCGCTCTGCGTACGCACGGAAGCTGTTCTCCAGGCAGTCCAGGTAGGCCAACAGGGACAGGTCCGGACTTCCCGTTTCAATCTCGGGCAGCGGCCGGCAGGTATCCATTACTTCGTAGCTATATTGACCGCTGGCACCAAAGTCCAGTTCCATGATTTTGGGGTTTTCCCCAACCAGCATGGCAATCGCGCCCACAGCCTGGGAAGGTTCTGCGTACGTCTGCTTGGCGGCTGCGCGTGCAACGTCAGTGGCAATGACTAACGCCTTCGCGCCGGGGGAAGCCTGCGAAGCGATATACCAGCTGGCCAAGTGAAGGGCCGCCGTCCCGCCGTAACAAGCCTGCTTCACTTCAAACAACCGGCAGTTGCGGCTCAGTCCAAGATAATCGTGGATGTAAGTGCTAAGGGACTTCCCGAAGTCCAGGCCAGACTCGGTGGACGTGACTACCAGTTCAATTCGGTTCTTCTCCTCCTCGGAGAGTCCACTGATGATCGGCAGTGCGGCATTTACCCCGTTGGTGACCGCGTCTTCACAGGGCAGCCCGACCGCTTTCTGCTCCATGAGCAAGTTGTCAAAGCGGCTGAAGTCCAGCCCTCGCTCTTCAAAGATCGTTCGAACCGGGATAAAACAGGGCCCACCGTAAAAGTTGAGTGCCTCAATACCGACAGCGGTACTACTCATGTGTTACTCCCCTTGCCAGTACAATACTGGTGTTAATGCCCCCAAAACCAAAGGAGTTGCTCAAGGCAATTCGGGACCCGGCAGGACAAGCACTTAATCCGGCAAACCGGAAGCCCGTGTCACAGGGCTCCTGGAGGTTGGCGTTGGGATGCACAAAACCCTCACACAGTTGCACGATTGTGGCGGCAGCCTCAACCACCCCAGCCGAGTACAGGCAATGCCCAACCAGTCCCTTGGTGGAATTGATCCAGATACGCGCTGTATGCTCCTGGAAGACGCGCCGGATTGCCCTCAACTCGGCAATATCTCCCGCAGGGGTCGATGTGCCATGGGCATTGATGTAATCGACCGCTTCAGCAGCCTCACCCGCTTTTTGCAGGGCCTTCTGCATCGCTCTGGCTTCTCCCTCCTCGTTGGGATCCGACGAGCGGTTTCCGTCCAACACGATCGCACCCCCGAGTAACTCGGCAAGGATCGGGGCCTCCCGTCTTTGGGCGAAACCCGCCGCCTCCAGAACGAGGCATGCGCTTGCCTGGCCGTAAATGAAGCCCTCGTGTTGGGTGTCAAACGGCCGGCAAGCCTTTTCCGGCTCAGAGTCAAACGCTCTGCCGCCGGTCGCACCAATATTGTAGAATGCCTGCAGTTCCATGGGGGACAGGTCAGCGACGGCGCCCACTACAAGGCATACATCCACGACATCTGCCTGCAGCAGCTGGTACCCCTTGATAATCCCTACGTTACCGCTAGCCGAAGCGCCACCAACGGTGAACCCCTCACCGCGCACGCTCAGAACCTCACTGATGGTTGCAACGTGGTCGGTGTCAAAAACGTGGAGTGCATAGCTGGGCGTCAGGTATTCAGGTGCTTGTTGAAACTTCGCATTCAGCGTGTACTGGTAGTTCTGGCCAATGTTACTCCCCGCAACAATCACGCCGATGCGCTCAGGCACGGGCCTCCGATCGTGCAACTCAGCTCGGGCCCATGCTTCCAGAGCCGAAAGTACCGAACACTGAACGGAAAACGGAGCCCGTCGGGCACATTGCCTAGCCTTCGCAACAACTTCGGGCGGGAGGGACGGAAGCGATTGAAGTAGGGCTTCGAACTGAAAACTGCGGATTTCGGCCCCAATACGGACGGGGACGGCGCTGTTCTGAGCGTTTTGGAGAAACCCGATGCCGCTCTTGCCATCTCTCAGTGCCTGGGTGAACTTGTCCGCATTCGTTCCGACGGAGCTGACAACACCGACGCCTGTCACCACAACCCGTGTGTTCATGCGCCATCTACACCCTTACGTGGCATGCCTCGTAGAACAAGTCGACCAGTCCCTGAATGTTCTTGACCTGAGCTAGGTGGGTGAGCGGGATCTTAAGCTGAAGTGCTTCCATCGACTCCATAACGATATCCATCCGGTCGACCGAATTGGCGCCCAAGTCCTTGAGGCTCTCTTCCACCCTGATCGCCTCCGCAGGGAGATCGGGCAGAACATACAACACGTTTTTCTTGATAACCTCGAAAATCTGGTCCTTCGTCACTTAGAAAACCTCCCATACGATGAAAGAGTTGATATGCCGCTACCCGCAGAATCAACGAAAATTGAGTGGGTCGGGTTGGTTCTTTCGGGTGCGGAAGGCGACAAAGTGGTCCTTCCTGGTAATCTGGAAATAAATGTTCTCTCGCATGACGCGGCTAAAGAGCTCCCCGGGTGGCTTGCCGAAGGAGTGCCCCGGGTAGACCCTGGCATCTGGCGAAACAGATCTCTTAATGGTTTGGATGCTCTCGTACATTTTCTCAGGGCACCCTCCATCGAGGTCACACACCCCGCATCCCTCGATGAAGACCGTATCGCCGGAGAACAGAGCGTCGGGCAACGAATAGCAGATGCCCCCATACGTATGGCCCGGAGTCAGCAAGCAGGTTATCCTGGTCCCTGCTAAATCCAGAACCTCCCGGTCCCGCACCGCAACCAGGTTCCGGCTGTGGAACCTGTAGTAGTTGGCCTCTTCCAGGGAAATGTACACGTTTATGTTGAATCGGCTGACGAGCTGCTCCACCAGGTTCACATGATCGTAGTGGGAATGTGTGAGCAGAATCGCTTTCAGGTCAACATCCAACTCCCGCAAACGACTGGTTATGGCGGCGAGGTTCCATGCAGGATCCACAATGGCTGCATGGCGGGTGTTTTCATCGATGATGAGATATACGTAGTTGATGAACCGCCACGACTCAAGCCGCAACCGCTCGACTCGATATGTCCCCGACAACCTGAATACCCTCTTTGTTAAACGGTCTAGCCACTCAGCAGCACTCTGATCGAAAGTTTCAGGTCCGCCCAGTCCACCGTAAAGTCGACATTCTTGGGGAGAGCCACGGCAATCACGTAGCTGGATACGATGAACGTAATGCATCGGTAGAGAGGGAACAACTTGTAATGGCACGAGAGATACTCTGGTCCCTCCATAACCTTACTGACTTCCAGAGCTTCCAGTGCAACCGTGAACCCGGTCCGCAAGACCTTGGACAGGGCCTCTTTTGCGGTCCAAAGTACGGTCAGCCCTTCTTCTTCCGATAGGGCGACCAGATGCAACTGCTCCCGTTCGCCGGCGGTCACCTGCGCCTGAAGCACGTCGCACTTCTCTGGGTTGATCGACTCGATGTCGATGCCCATCGGGTACCGTTCTGGAAAAGCAATGGCTATCCCGACGTCATCACAATGACTGATACTGACTTGCATGTTCTTCAACCCTTCGCATTCGACGACGGGCTGCCAAAAGACACCAGACCCGATCAAGATTTCTGCAAGAGTCGGCAGACCACCGGCAGCAGCCAGGGCCTGCTTGGCAGCGAACCTGCCTGCCAGATAGCTCTGTCGTCTCCTCTCGCTCTTCAGCCCATCAAAGTACGACCGTTCCACCGGATGCAAATGCCGCCGAAGATTCAGCCAGTCGGCTCCCGTGAGATCACAGAGTGATAGGTGGACGGACAGTGGGCTAGAATCGCACTGGCCCAGGAACCGAGTTGTCAGAGTCGCCGGAGGCGCTGCGTTCACGATCAATCTCCTCCCGTAAGAGGCGATGCCCACACCGTTGGCAGTGTGGGCATCGCCTCTGTCCGCTTGGGTTGTCAGGCGGGGTCGGACCCGGCCAGTTCCCGGCAACGCCGGCTCAGGAACTCAGCGGCTCCCACCATCAGCCGACCGGCGATGTCGTCGACATGCCGGTTTCGCCAGTCTTCCAGCTTCGTTCCCCTGACCCACCGGTTAAAGGCCCCCAGGGCGGGGCCGCAGTGCACCTGGTAGTCTACCTTTCGCTCCACATTTCCGGACAGAGCAAAATCAGTGGCCTGTGCAAAGTACCACTTGAAGACAAGTGCCATCTTGTGCTTCGGGTTCTGCTCCGCCTTGCTAATTTCGCGGGTGGAGTAGTGAGCCTTCACCTCACTGTACACCTGCTCCAGTGTGCGCCGAAAATACCTTTCCTCCAGCCGTTTGCGAACCGTCTCTTCGATCTCGTCAAGGGAGTTGTACTGCTGGTAGAGGTCATACAGCTTCTTGGCTCTGGCCGGGAACAGGACACCTTTGCGCAGTACCTGAACCTTCGCCCCCAGTTCCAGCATCGATCCAGCCGGAGCGTACTCCGTGTCCTGGATATCCATGTCTTGCAGCAGATCTTTCACCGCAGAGCTCGTGCCTGCCTCCACCGTACACTGGTTGACCGATCCAGTGAGGACAAAATCGGCACCCATGAGGAACGCAGCTGCTAGCGCCGCTGGTGTGCCAAGGCCGCCGGCCGCCCCAACCCGGACCTTACGGCGATAGCCGAACTTCTTCATCATCTCGTCACGTATCTGAACGATGGAGGGGTACAGGGCGAACGCCACCCCGTGGTCCGTATATCCGGCAGAGTCCGCCTCTGCCACCAGATCATCGGCCATGGGGAACGACCTGGCCAGGGCAGCCTGCTCCTGCGTTACCTTGCCCTCTGCGAGCAATTTCTCCACAATCCGCTCAGGGGCGGGGCTGAGGAACGCCTGGGCCACTTCTGGCCGGGAAACTTTCGCGATGATCCTGCTTGTGGACTCCACCTGGTTGGTAGCCGACCGCCGCAATCCCTGGAGCCGGAAGCGCACCAGGGCGGGAGTGATACTCATAAAGGCGCCGGCTTCCAGATTCCGGACCTTGTACTTGAGCAGCAAAGCGACTATCTCTTCTTCGGTCTGGGGATCGATCAGATCCGAAATCAGGTTGACCCCATAAGCTTCCCCGTGGTTCAGCTCACCCTGAATCTGCCGGATCGCCTCTTCAACGGCGCCGGGCCTCAGGCCGCCCGTGCCGAAGAACCCCATCAGGCCGGCCTTGCCGACCTTGACCACCATGTCCTTCGACGCGATCCCATGGTACATGCCACCGGTGACATAGGCGTACTTGATGTTGTAGTCCCGCCTGAAGGCCGGATCACCAAGGAATTCAGCGGTAAGGGATGCGGCGAACGGCTCAGCCCGATCGGCCTTCGTGACACTTGTCAGCGGCCTTTCCAGGGTCGCCGCGGGACTGGAGCCGGCCGCTGTGGCGGCAGCGGCGTTGCTGGCAGCCCTGTTTTCGGACTGGACCACGATCGGAGACGTACGTGGCTGGTACCGGTCTCTGATCGTCTTGACCAGGCCCTTGAGAACCTCCCCGGGGCCGATCTCGTCAATCTGCTCGACACCCTGGTCAAGCAAATACGTAACCGACTCCACCCATCTGACCGGGGAGGTAAGCTGCTTGACGAGGTTCTCCTTGACTTCGCCCGGATAGTAGGGACGAGCGTGAACGTTAGAGATTACCGGGATCGTCAGGGGCCGGAACTCAAACTGCTCTAGGTACTTGGCGAAATCACCGGCCGCCTTGGTCATGAGCCTGGAGTGGAAAGCGCCGCTCACATTCAGCACCAGGTACTTCCGAACGCCGGCTGCATCAAAGAACGGCTGTGCACGCTCGATGTCTGCTTTGGGGCCAGACACGGTCGTCTGCGTGGGAGAGTTGTAGTTCGCAATATCCAGTGTGTCGAGACCGTTTGCGGCCAGAACCCGATTGACGCCTTCCCTGTCCAACCCAATGACAGCTGCCATCCCACCGTCGGCCATCTGACTCATCAACTCGCCCCGTTTCTTGACGAGCTGCAAGCCGGACGCAAAGTCGAAGGCTTCGGCAGCCAGCAAGGCGTCGTACTCCCCCAGACTATGGCCGGCGACAAAGTCAGGTTTTCTGCCGGACTGTTTCACAGTGCTATGGTAGGTCAGCGCGTTCACCACGAATAAGGCCAGTTGGGTAAACTGCGTTTGGGTCAGTTGCTCGCGCGGGTCCTGCAAGCACAACTCCTTGATGGAATAGCCAAGGATTTCGTCGGCCTTGGCCGTCAGTTCAGGAAAGTTGTCAAAAAGGTCAGCACCCATGCCCCTGTACTGTGATCCTTGACCTGGAAAAACGAACGCCTGCATAACTTCTCTATCCGCTCCTTACCCCATGTATGATTTTTGGAGTGGCGCCATGGCCGTCCTTACACTGACCAGGTTGGAGGAGAACGGCGACATTGCCGCATAGGCATGAGCCGGAGACTCCTTGGGCATGCTGTTCCTGATAAAGGCGGCCAGCGTCCCCGTGGGACCCATGTCGATGTAGCTCACGTCCTCTATCACCCGCAACCCTTCCAGGGCCTTCTGGAACCGAATGGGCTTCCTCGTGGCGTCCCAGAAGTGGGTAGGGGACAGCCGCTCCGCCATGATCCCCTCGGAACAGGTCATCAGGGGAATGCTCGACCGTCCGTACGTTCTCCTGGAGAGAAAACTCAGGTAAGCCTCCGCGGCAGGTTCAATGGCGACCGAATGGAAGCCGTACCGTATTGGGAGCAACTCATGCAAAATGCCTCTGGCCTTCAGTTCGTCCCTGATCATCAGCAGTGGGGTCCGGTAGCCGGAAACCACGAAGTGGGTCTGGTAGTTTTCAGCTGCGAGTTCACTGTTTTCACGGAGCAGGGGACTTCGATCATACAGGTCCAAACTATGGACAATCGCCAGCATTCCGCCATCTTCACACTGGGACTCCACGATCTCCGCCTGGCGGATGACGCATGCCATGATCTCGGGGAGGGCCATGACCCCAGCTACAGCAGCCGCCGTAAACTCGCCAAGGCTTGCACCTAGTACATAAGCAGGCTCGATACCATGCTCCAAGAACAATTGGGCAAGGGCATACTCAACCATAAAGACGGCCGGGTGAGTGAAGAGAAGGCGGTCAAAGCTGTCGCTCTTGCGTCGATTCTCGTCGTAGAGGATCCTCAAGATCGACTGGCCGTTAATCTCCTGAGCCAGATCGTCCAGCTTCAGCATCCAGCGGCGGAACACCGCGTCTTTTGAGAACAACTCGACTCCCATGTGGTAGTACTGGGAGCCCTGGCCCGAGAACATGAACACAAGCCTTCTGCCCACTTGGTCACCCTCCTCGCACTACAGGGTTACCTTTTATGCACGGCGGATCCCGAATACTGAGTAAGGGCCAGTCTCTGAACAGAGCCTGGCTCTTGTTCTTCTATTAACTCCCAAAATCAAAAACAGAGCCCCCGGCCAAAGGCCAGAGACTCGCCATAACTTACACCCCAGGGGTCAGCAAGGCATGCTCCCCCATTCCGTGTATACACCGAAGATACAAGGACGTGTAAAGCGTATGACACCTTCCCCCGACCTGACGTGCCGAAACAACGATCAGGCGGGGCAAAAAGCTTTTCGGAAATATAACTAAAGGCTCTGTTCGAGGAAAAAGGTGCTCCAACGGCGACTAGGTAGCAGACGGGCTGCGCAGGCAGCCTGAAAAACGTCGCCGAGGTGTTGGCCAATGTCAGCTGAACTTGCCGGATCGTTCTTGACCAAGGTCAAGGGAA
>DASXVX010000053.1:0-43631 GCA_036504075.1 Symbiobacteriaceae bacterium
GGTTTTACGGGGGGTAGTCAGGTAGAGGTGGCAACTTGACCCCCATCCGCCGAAATGTTTATACTCGGGGGAGTCAGGGTCGCTCTCCCTCGCCGCGCCCTGCCCCGCAAAGGAGTGTTACCTGTCATGATCGAGCGCCCGTTCACGGTTACCAACCCATCCGGACTCCATGCCCGCCCGGCTTCGCTGTTCGTGCAACTGATCCAGAAGTTCCCCGGCACGGAAGTCCTGGTGACCAACGGCCCCCGCACCGTCAACGCCCGAAGCTTGCTGTCGGTCCTGTCGCTGGGCGTGACGCCTGGCACTACAATCAGCGTCCGTTGCGCCGGCCCCCAGGAGACCGAAGCCATGGAGGCCCTGCGCGCCTTGATTGAAGGTGGTTTTGGTGAGTGAGGCGATTTTGCGGGGTATGGGTGCGGCAGCCGGCGTCACCATTGGTCCGGCCCTGGTCTACCACGGCGAGGTAGAAGGCCCGGTCCGGCTTGCGGGTACGCCGGAAGAGGAACGGTCGCGCCTGGCGGACGCCATGGCGACCGTTGCGAGAGATTTTGACCGATTGGTCGAATCCGCGGGTCACGAAGCGCGCGAAATTGTGGAAGCGCATCGGCTAATGCTATCGGACCCAGAGCTGGAATCGCTTGTACATATGAGCATCGATGCAGGCAAGTCGGCCGGCGCTGCGGTCTCGGAGGCCATCGAGCAGTTCGCATCCATGCTGGCGGCGTTGGATGACGCCTACCTCCGGGAACGTGCCGCCGACGTACGCGACGTGGGCCGGCGGCTTCTGGCCGCGCTCTCCGGCGCCGCCGTAGGCCTGAAACTCGACCGGCCTTGTATCGTGCTGGCTCGGGACCTGGCGCCTACGGATACCATAGGCGTCGAGCGGTCCCTGTTGCTGGGCATCGCCACGGAGCAAGGCGGGCCGACATCGCATACCTGCATTCTCGCCCGCTCCTGGGGCATTCCGGCGGTTGTGGCCACGCCGGGCCTGCTGGCTGCCGCAAAGGACGGCGGGCCGGTGGCCCTGGATGGCAAGGCCGGCGTGGTGATTCTGAACCCTTCGCCCGAGACGGTGGCCCAGTTCGAGGAGCGGTCGCAGCAGGGTCATGCCCAGCGGGAAGTGGACCTGACCGAAGCGCACCTGCCCGCCGAGACGCCCGACGGCCGGCGGGTGGAGCTGGCCGCCAACGGGGGCTCCCCGGCGGATGTGCCGCTGGCGGTGGAACTGGGCGCCGAGGGCATAGGCCTCCTGCGCAGCGAGTTCCTGTTCATGGGGCACCAGTCGGCGCCGGACGAAGACGAGCAGTACTGGGCTTACCGGCATGCCCTGGAGCACGCGCACGGCGGTCGGGTCATTATCCGAACCCTGGACATTGGCGGCGACAAGAACGTGCCCTACCTGGGCATCCCCAAGGAAGAGAACCCGTTCCTGGGTGTCCGGGCCCTGCGGCTTTGCTTCCGGCGGCCTGAACTGTTCCAGACCCAACTGCGGGCCATTTTGCGGGCGGGCGTGCACGGCCGGCCGGCGCTCATGTTCCCCATGGTCGCAAACCTGGACGAACTTCGCCGGGCGAAGGCCGCGCTGGAAGAGGCCCGCCTGACTCTGGAGGCCAGGGGCGTGCCCTACGGGAACCCCGAGGTCGGCATTATGGTGGAGATTCCGTCGGCGGCGCTCATTGCCGAGCACCTGGCCGCCGAGGTGGATTTCTTCAGCATTGGCACGAATGACCTCACCCAGTATGCGCTCGCGGTAGACCGGGGTAATCCGGAATTGACCTCGCTATACCAGCCGTACCATCCCGCCGTGCTCCGGCTGATCGACATGGTCGTCCGGGCGGCTCACGGGAGAAACAAGTGGGTGGGCGTTTGCGGCGAACTGGCGGGCCAACAGGTGGGCGCCTTGCTGCTGCTGGGGCTGGGCGTTGACGAACTATCCATGTCTACGCCGCTCCTGCCGGCCGTGCGGCGGCTAATCCGCCGGACGCCTTACCACCGGGCTCAGGCGGTGGCCCGGGAGGCGCTGGCGCTGGGTTCGCCGGACGACGTGCTGGCGCTGGCGGAACCGCTGGTGAAGTAGCTGACCCGTGACAATCCGGGTCGTATGGGTGATCACGAACCGTCAGGACGAAAAGCACCGGCGTACATAGTGCCTTGAAACCCGACCGGGGCGTCTCCATTGCGGAGACGCCCCGGTTTCGCGTGGTCCACCCAATCCGTTCGGCTCTGGGTTATTTTGTCTGTTGTGATGTGATATTGTCAGATATATGATATACATAGCTCATATTAGGAGCTCGCCCTAAAATTTGGGGGGAATTCGATGCGAAAATTGCAGCGCCTGGTCGTTCTCCTGGTCTTCGCCGCAGTCATTCTGGCCTGGGTCCCCGCCCGCACTGACGCCGCCACTGAACCGGGCCCGCCTGCCCGCTATCCGGTGATTTTTGTTCCGGGCATCGCCGGGACCGAGCTGTACAACGGGTCCGAACTGGTCTGGATCAATACCTGGCGGCTCGTACAAAGCCAGCTGCCGATTATTAACCTGTTCCATCTGAATTGGCTGATGCCGCTCCGGCTGGGCGCCGACGGACTGACACCGTTCCAGCCGGCGTACCGGGTGCAGACCGGCGACGTCATGCGCCGCGGCCTCACGGATGCTTACAGCGGCATTATCGCTTCGCTCCGGGACCAGGGGTACGTGGAAGGGAAAGATCTGCGGGTGTTCCCGTACGACTGGCGGCAAAACCCGACCCGGGCCGCTGACGCCCTCGGCCGGCTGGTGGACCGGACGCTGGCCGAGACCGGCGCCGGGCAGGTCGTGCTGATCGGTCACTCGCTGGGCGGACTCGTCACGCGCGACTACATCGTCAAGGGCGGGGGACCCAAGGTGAAGGCGCTCATCGCGTTGGCGACCCCCTGGCTCGGGGCGCCGCTGGCCTACCGGGCCCTGGAGTACGGCTGGGACATGGGCCTGAAGGTGTCCGGCACCAAGTGGTCGGCCTTGGCGCCCCGGGACTTGCAGGTGCTGGCCCAGAACTACCCCGCTGTTTACAGTCTCGCACCGGGACGGGGCTACTTTGACTGGTATCCCGGCGGATACATCACCCGCGAAGGTCATGCGCTTACCTTCCAAGAGAGCGTCGAGCTGGGGCTGGCGCCGCACAACCGGTCGCTGGCCATGCGGGCGCCGTCTTACCTGGCCAGGTTGCTGGATGGCAGCGATCACGGCGTGATGCAGTTTGTGATGGCCGGCAAGGGGCGCTCCACGTCGGCGGGGTACACCGAGCGCCGGGACGGGCTCGGCCTGATGGAGAAGACCGAGTCCTACGTGGACGGCGATGAGGTGGTGCCGCTTTACAGCGCCGACCTGGGCTACAGCAAGGACCCGGCCCGTGCCCGGACATATATCGGCCGGGTCATCTCGGTGGCATACGTCAACCAGCCGCACACACTGTTCACGCAGTCGACCGACGTGCAGGGGGTCGTGAAACTCTGGCTGGACGTCATCCACGGACGGCGGGCGCCGGGGCCGTAACTTCCTGCGCCGAAACAGAATGCTATGTAAATGCTGAAGGAATAGTTAATTAGCAGAACGAAAAGAGACGGCACGTAGGAATGGGAGGTGTCGATCGTGACCTATCCATCTCAGCCGCCTCAACTGCCGCAGTCCCCTCAGAACCAACAGTATCCGCCACAGCCCCCGCAGAACCAGCAGAATCCGCCTCAGTACGGGCAGCAGCCCGCCCAGGCGCCGAACTCCACCCTGGCGCTGATCGGATTCTGGCTGGCCATCGGTTCAGTCGTCGGGATTATTATCCCCATCATCAACTTCCTCGTGATTTTTGCTGCTCCCGCCGCTCTCGTTATTTCCATTATCGCCAACAGCCAGGTGAAGAACTCCAACGGCAGCATGGGCGGCAAGGGCTTCGCAGTGGCGGGCATCTGGATTAGCGCTATCTGGATGGGCCTCGGGTTGATTCTGGTCATCATTTTCGGCGCCCTGATTGCATCGATGATCCCCCGGTTATGAGTCTCGCTCCAGAGCACGAAAAACCCCGCAGCTCTTTTGGGCTGCGGGGTTTTCTGCATCCGGCATCAATAGAAGAACCGGCGGCTCAACGGCTGCACATACGGGTCCAGCAAGTCCTCCAGGGCAAACCCCCTGGCGGTAAGCAGCGGAGCCACTGCGCCGGCCAGCCGTGGGGCCGGACTCGCCAGCGGGCGGCCGCTGGGACTGGGCGGCACCACGCCTCTCAGCCGGGCGAACTCGGTCGCGGGCATGTCGCCACGCTGCCCGTTGCATTCCTGGCACGCGCAGATACAGTTGTCCATGGTGGTGCGGCCACCCTTGGACCACGGGATAATGTGATCCATAGTGTCGCCGGGGCCGGCGCACCAATAGCAGGTGTAGCCGTCCCGCACGAGGACTTTCAGTCGGATATAACGGTAAGCAAACGGATCAAAGCGAAGCCGGATTTTGTTTGGGCCGACCCATTTCGCCCGATTCAGGCGGACTTCCTTTTCGGCGACTTTGCGCCGGCAAGGTGTCAGGGTTCGTCCCCGGTTATCAATCACTTGAACCAGTTCAGTCAGAACGATACCTCCCAAGGTTATCATGCCCCGGCGGCTGTCGGTTCAGACCGACGCCTGCCGAAGAACAGTTGAGCCAGCAGAGCCGAAACAATGGCTCCCAAGCCGGCCAGTCCAAAGGGCAGCGGGTAGTGGCCCGCCGCGATGGCGGTGCCGTACGCGCTTGCCGCTGCAGCAGCACCCAGGTTGCGGCCGACCGTGGCCAGACTGCTGGCTGTGGAACGTTCCGCTTCCGGGGTAATATCCATGGTAAACGCCGTAAACAGTGTGTTCTGCATGCTGACGAGCACCGAACGAATCATGAAGCCGGGCAGGAACCAAGCCGCCACGCCCGCAAAGCCCATGTAAATCAACGACACGCCCTGCAGCGCCACGACGCCGACCCAGGCCCGGACATTCCCGAACCGGCGGCTCGTCCACGGCACGAACATGGAGCCGAACCAGCTGAGAACGCCGGCCACGGTAAGCACGGTGGCGATGGTGGCCGCACCCATGTGGAATCGCTCCGCCAGCACCACGTTGTTGAAGTTCTGCATGACGATGAAGACGCCGCCGCTCATGAGGCTGATGAGGCCGATGAGCAGGGTCGTCCGGCTCGGACGCAAGTTGAGGCCCCGGCCCGTCGGCACGGTCCGCCGAAACGGCAGGCGTGCCCGAATGACTCCGGAGATGATGCCGGTGACCCCGGCCAGCACCAGTGGCCACTGGTAGTGGCTCAACGCGCCCGCGGGCAACCAGGTGGACAGGGAGCCTGCCAGTTTGACGCCCAGGGTGTTCCAGATGAAAAAGTTCATCACCATGAAGCTGAAGACGAACGTGCGTTGCTCGGAGCCGACTTCGCCGGCGAGCAGGGCCGATTCGCTCACCATCATAAACGTATTCAGGCAGACCTGCAGCACGTAAACGCCAACCAGGAGCGGGAACGACCGCAGCCAGGGCATCACGAGGAACGGCACGCCGAAGAGCAAGGAGCCAAATATATAGAACCGCCGGGGTCCCCATCGATCGCTCACCAACCCCACTGGAATGGCGATCAGGGCCATTACCAGGGCGCTGACTGACTGCAGCACGCCGATGTGTTCCGCTGTAAACCCGACCTCCAGCAGGTGCAGGTTAAACACCGTGGACCAGAGCGCCTGTGACAGTGCAAAGAAGATATCGCTGAAGTAGAACAGCTTTATGCTCCTGGGGAAAGCCAGCCAAAGCCGGTAATGCTCCTGAAAATAAGCCACGGCGCACACTTGTCTCCTCGATTATAAACGTGAATGCTACTCAAGTGTACCATAACCGCGGCGCCTGGTCAGGATGAACGAAGCTTGCAAACACACGTTCGGGAATGGTACAATTTCGTCGTCAGCATTGCGAGACACAGTGTGCTATCATTGCACGGACAACGCAGAGACCATTGCTCGGAACCCATTGCTCGGATACCAAGTAGGAGGTCCACATGAATGGCGAAAGATAAAATCGTCGTGAAGGGCGCCCGTGAGCACAACCTCAAGAACGTGGACCTGGAACTGCCCAGGGACAAGTTCATCGTCTTTACAGGCGTCTCCGGCTCGGGCAAGTCTTCGCTTGCCTTCGAGACCATCTACGCCGAAGGTCAGCGGCGGTACGTGGAGTCGCTCTCCGCCTATGCCCGTCAGTTCCTCGGCCAAATGGACAAACCGGACGTTGACTATATAGAGGGACTCTCGCCCGCGATCTCGATCGACCAGAAGACCACGTCCCGCAATCCCCGGTCCACCGTGGGTACCGTGACGGAGATTTACGACTACCTGCGCCTGCTCTTTGCGCGCATCGGGCGGCCGCACTGCCCCACCTGCGGCAAGCCGATCAGCCAGCAAACCGTCGAACAAATGGTCGACACCATATTGACGATGCCGGAGGGCACTCGGATACAGGTGCTCGCACCGTTGGTCCGCGGCCGCAAGGGCGAGCATGAGAAGGTCTTCGAGGATATCCGCAAGGGCGGCTATGTCCGCATGCGGGTCAACGGCGAGGTCATGGACGTGACCACCGAACCGCCCGCGCTGGACAAGAAAAAGAAGCACACCATTGAGGTGGTCGTCGACCGCCTGGTCGTCAAGCCGGAGATTCAGAAGCGGCTGGCCGACTCCCTGGAAACGGCCACCAAGCTGACCGGCGGCATCGTCACCGTCGACGTGGCAGGCGGCGACGAACTGCTGTTCAGCCAGAACTTCGCCTGCCCGGACTGTGGCACGTCCATCGATGAGCCGCAGCCCCGCATCTTCTCCTTCAACAGTCCGTTCGGCGCCTGCCCGGCCTGTACCGGTCTCGGCCACAACATCGAGATCGACCCCGACCTGCTGGTCGACCGGCGCAAGTCCATTGAGGACGGGGCGCTGATCCCCTGGGCCAATTCGACCCAGCAGTACTTTCTGGGCATGGTCTACTCGCTCTGCGACCAGCTGGGCATCGACAAGGCCAAGCCGCTGGACGAGCAGGACCCGAAGTTCGTGGACTACCTGCTCTTCGGCTGGCCGGAAGGCAAGGTCCGCTTCAAGTACGAGAACATGTACGGCCAGACTAAGTGGTACGAGGTGGTTTACGAAGGGGCCGTCAAGACGCTGGACCGGAACTACAAGGAGTCCTCCAGCGACTACGTCCGGGAGTCCATCGAGGAGTTCATGACCACCAAGCCGTGCCCGGCTTGCGGCGGCGCCCGGCTGAAGCCGGAGTCCCTCGCGGTCAAAATCGGCGGAATCTCCATTTCGCAGCTGACAGCCATGGACGTGCTTCACGCCCAGGAGTTCCTGAACCGCCTGGAGCTGACTGACCGGGAGCGGATGATCGGCAGGCAGATTCTCAAGGAGATCAGCGAGCGGCTGGGCTTCCTGGTGAACGTCGGCCTGGACTACCTGACGCTCAGCCGCGCCGCCGGCACGCTCTCGGGCGGCGAGGCCCAGCGCATCCGGCTGGCCACGCAGATCGGCTCGCACCTGGTCGGCGTGCTGTACATTCTCGACGAGCCGTCGATCGGCCTGCATCAGCGGGACAACGAGCGGCTGATCGGCACGCTGCTCAAGCTCCGCGACCTGGGCAACACGCTGATCGTCGTCGAACACGACGAGGATACCATGCGGCACGCCGACTGGATCGTGGACATCGGGCCCGGCGCGGGCGAGCACGGCGGCGAGATCATCAGCAGCGGGCCGCTGGCGGAGATCCTCCGCAACCCGACCTCCGAAACCGGCGCCTACCTCTCGGGCCGCAAGGAGATCCCTGTGCCGCTCGTGCGGCGCAAGCCGAACGGCAAATGGCTCACCGTAAAGGGCGCCCGCGAAAACAACCTGAAGAACGTGACGCTCAAGGTGCCGCTGGGGACTTTCACCTGCGTCACCGGCGTTTCGGGTTCCGGTAAGTCGACGCTGATCAACGAGATTCTCTTCAAGCGGCTGTCCAGCGATCTGAACGGCGCCCGCCAGCGGCCCGGCGCCCACGACGCCGTCGAGGGGCTTGAGCACCTCGAAAAGGTCATCGACGTCGACCAGTCGCCCATCGGGCGGACGCCCCGCTCGAACCCCGCCACATACACCGGTGTCTTCGATCTGATCCGGGACCTCATGTCCCAGACGCCGGAAGCGAAGATGCGGGGCTACAAGCAGGGCCGGTTCTCGTTCAACGTCCGGGGCGGGCGCTGCGAGGCCTGCAAGGGCGATGGCATCATTAAAATCGAAATGCACTTCCTGCCGGACGTCTACGTGCCCTGCGAAGTCTGCAAGGGCGCCCGCTACAACCGGGAGACGCTGGAGGTCCACTACAAGGGCAAGAACATCGCCCAGATTCTCGGCCTGACCGTGGATGAGGCGGTGGAGTTCTTCCGGCCCATCCCGCGCATCTATCGGAAGATGCAAACCCTGCAGGACGTGGGCCTTGGCTATATCAAACTCGGGCAGCCCGCCACCCAGCTTTCCGGCGGCGAAGCGCAGCGGGTGAAACTGGCGACGGAACTGTCCCGGCGGAATAAGGGCAAAACGATTTACATCTTGGACGAGCCGACCACCGGTTTGCACGTCGCCGACGTGCATAAGCTGCTGGAAGTGCTTCAGCGGCTGGTCGAAAACGGCGATACCGTGCTAGTGATCGAACACAACCTCGATGTGATCAAGCAGGCCGACTGGATCATCGACCTGGGGCCGGAAGGCGGCAACCGGGGCGGCGAGATCATCGCCGAAGGCACGCCGGAAACGGTTTGCCAGGTGCCGGCCAGCTATACGGGCCAGTTCCTTCAGCGGTTCCTGCAGCGGCACCAGGCGATCCACGAGATCGCCGCCGAGGCCGAAGCGGCTTACAGTCCCGGCGGCGGGCCCAGCCTGCCCACGATAAAGACCAATACGAACGCCATGTAGTCCATGAGCACGTGGGCGACCATGACCGGGCCCAGGCTCCGCCGGTGCCAGAAGAAAACGCCGGTGGGAATGCCAAAGAAGACCGCCTTGCTGATCGACATCCAGAAGCCGTAGCCCGGCCAGTGGGCCAGCCCGAATATGAAGGCGCTGGCCAGGATGCAAGCCCACCCCGGCAGCCCCAGCTTTTCCAACCGGGTAATCAGATACCCGCGGAACAGAATCTCCTCGCCAATGCCGGCCAGGGCGGCCAGCACCAGTGCGAGCAGCAGAAACGTCCGGGGGCTGTATGGAGCGAAGGAGCGCAGCAGAGCCCAGGCGGCACTGCCCTTCCCCGTGACATCCAAGCCCGCGCCCATCATCACAAAGACGGCCAGGATACTGCCGACAAACTGAACGACAATGATGCCGGGGATTACTCCGGCATCATATGCTTTCCAGGCCCCGGCCAGCCCGATGGACCGGAACCCCTCGCCGTCGAGCAGGGCGAACAGCAGCGCCACCAGCAGAATGGCAACCTGACCGGCGATGGCGGCGTACATGGGCGCAAGATGCAGGGCGTGGCTCGCCAGCCCGGTCCCCTCCATGGCGGCGATAAAGGCGGCAATGACGCCCACAACCTTAGCGACAGCCCCATAGCGATTCTGGTATGCAGATGGATTTTTAAGCAAAGGCTAACCCCCCGGGGCAATTTTATGGGTATACTGTACTGTATAGATATGATTACTCCACGGGAAGTTCGGGAAGCAAGTGCGAAACTCCTGTGGAGGTCCTCGGGCGCTAGGCGCACTCGGCGTAAGGAGAGAGTCACCGTGTCTGCTCGGCCCGCATGCCCATTTTGCGGCGCGATCATTTCGACCGCGGCACGTTATTGCGATCACTGTGGCACACCGCTGGCGCAAGACGACCCATCGACGCCGTCCCGCCGCCAGGAGCGGTCGGTCCGGCGTGTTGCGGTGTGGTTGTTTGTGCTGGTATTATTGTTTGCGTTTAGCACGGCGGCACTGGGCGGGTTTCGCTACCAGGCTGGGCATTGGCCGGCCGCGGTCCCGGCCGCGGTGGTGACCACTGCGGTTCCCGCCCAGGCGCCCCCGGCGGTCGACCCGGCCGCGTCCGGGTACCTGCGCTCGGTGGTGGCCATTAACGTCCGGGGCAACCAGGGCAACCGTACTGGCTCCGGCTTCCTCATGGACGGTGCGGGCCATGTGGTGACGGTCGCACACGTGGTGGAGGGGGCCACCTGCACCACCGTGTTCGATGACGACGGCCGCGCGCACATGGGGACCGTTGTAGGGCGGGACCGGAACCTGGACATCGCCCTGTTGAGCGTGCCGACGCTCGCTTCCTGGCCGGGTCACCTGGAACTGGGCTCCCTCGCCCGCGTAAAGCCGAAGGACCCGTTGTTCGTCCTGGGCAGCCCCAAGGGCGCCGGCAACGCGGTCACGCTGGACGCGACGCTCTCTCGGACCGGCGTCAGCCAGACGACGGAAGACGGCCATTACTACGCCAACCTGGTCCAATTCGACGGTGCGGCCGTGCGGGAAGGCACCAGCGGCGGGCCTCTGGTCGATAAAGCCTCCGGGAAAGTGATCGGCGTCGTGACGGCCGCATCGTCTTCGCCAGTGGCGTACGCCATTCCGGTGGACGACGTGGCGGGGCTGTTCCGCCAGTGGGCGGCCTTGAAGGCCCCGTCCTGCACGGCGGGCCCGGCGGCCCAAACCGTGCCGGTATCGCTGGCCGCGATTCTGCCGTTCTCCGGCGCGTATGGCGTCGAAGGCGCCGACCTTGCGGCAGGCGTGAATCTGGCGCTCAAGGACATGGAGCCGGCCCTGCTGGCGGCCGGTTATACGGTGAGCCTGAAAACTTACGACGACCAGTCCACCCCGGAACGAGGCCGCGATGCCGCCGCGACGGCGGTCTACGACCCCAAGGTCATCGGCGTGGTGGGGAGCCTGGAAGGCCAGACCACCGCGGCCATCGCCCGGGCGCTGGAGCCCGGCGGGCTGGTGATGGTCTCGCCCACCGCCGGCCTCGAAGACCTTACGACCCACGGGTGGTCCCACTTCAACCGCCTGGTGGCCAGCGCCTGGCGGCAGGAGCAGGCGGCGGCCAAGTTCGCAAAGGAGCGGCTGAAGTCCAAGGCCGTCTTCATTGTGGACGATGGCTCTCCGGAGGCGGCCCGACAGTTGTTCAACTTCAAGCAGGCTGCCCAGATTATCGCCCTGCCGGTGGCGGGCACATACAAGCTGCCGGGGAACTGGGATTACGCCGAAGTCAAGAAGCTCATTACCGATGCCAAGGCCGATGCTGTATATTACGCCGGCGGGAGCGAAGCGGTACTGCGCCTGGCCCAGCAACTCCGGCAGGACGGGTTCTTCATGCCCATTCTGGGCGGGCAGGCGCTTCTCGACCCCCGCTTCGAACGGATGAATAAGGTCGGCGACCGCGGTATTTACTTCACCCGTCTGACCGCCGAACCGTCTGAACCGTTCAAGCGGTACTTCGAGCGCTCGGTGGGCAAGCCGACCCGCTATGGCGCCTACGGCTACGATGCGGCCGGCGTCATTCTCTCGGCGCTCCTCCGCTACGGTGAAGTCTACCCGGGCAAGCTGCCGCCCCGCCAGGAGCTGAAACGGCTGGTACGGGAGACCAACGGGTTCTCAGGCTGGTCCTCCCAGGTCACGTTCGACGGCACCGGTGAGAACCTTTCCTCCTGGATTTACGTGTACGAGTGGAAACAGGGCGTCCCGGAGTACCGGGACTACCTCAAATAGCGACCTGGAGCCGCCCTTCAGTGGCATCTTTTGTTCAAAGTTGAGGCGTGGTATAGTATCATTTGACGTTGAGGAGTTTCGTGCACGATTGGATTTCCGACCAGCGAGGGAGGTGACTGTGATGGCCGAGCTACAACCCGCCTTGAGTCCGGAAGCGGAATGCGATCTGATCGAACGGTGCCAGTCCGGTGACCGGGCGGCGTTTGAAGCGCTGTTTCAGCTCTACCGGGACGACGTGTTCCGATTCTCCTTCCTGGTAGCACGCGACGCGAGCGTAGCTCAAGATGTCGTCCAGGAGACCTTCCTGAAGGTCTTTCGTTCCATCGGGAAATTTCAATTCCGGTCCAGTTTCAAGTCCTGGCTGTATCGGATTGCCGTTAATGAATCGATTACGATGTTTCGTCGCCGCAAGGTGAAGGAAGATCTGGCGCCGTTTCCGGACGCGGCACAACCCCATAATTCTCCCGGCGCAGGCCACGAGTGGCAGCCCGAAGAGGCCGTTCTGGAGGGCGAGGAGCGCCAGTTGCTGCGCCGGGCCATCGGTCAGTTGGACCCGGTCCACCGCACGGTCGTGGTACTCAAGTACTTCCACGAGTTTTCGGATACAGAAATCGCCCTGATGATCGGTTGTCCGCCCGGCACGGTCAAGTCCCGGTTGCACAGGGCGCGTGAATTGCTCCGCCACAGCATGGTCCGGCAAATGGGCCGTCCTGACCTGATGGCGCTCTCATACGCCCGCCTGACCAGCAACCCCGTGTGACGCCTGAGGGAGGGACAACCGTGCAGACTGCTGATTATGCCGTTCGGGACGAGCTGCGCCGGGAGGCTGCATCCGTCAGGGTCCCGGAGGACATGTGGCGCAACATCAGCCAGCGACTGGATGCCGAACTGGCGGCAGCCGACCAGCGCCCAAACCTGGTCCGCCGGTTCCAGAGCGCGTCCGGCTTGGCTTTGGTGGCCGCGGCCGGAATTTTCGGACTGATGCTGCTGCCGGTCGGTCAGCGGGCCGACCAGTTAACCACGCAGGGGCAGCCCGCACCTTACGTGAATCCGGTGGATGAGCGCGATCTTTCCGCCCGCGCCTACATGAAGTACCGGCGTGAACTGATCCGCCAACAGGCAGACCAACCGCCCATCCATGAAACGGCCCCTGTCGCCACGGGCTTCGCTAACATAAGTGTGCCGAACTGATTCACGGGAACGCCAGGGCGGACAACCACCCGTCTTTCAAGTGGGACTATGGTACAATAGGTCCCGAGGTGACGGCGAATGGACCTGGAGGCGCAACTGAAACTGCTTCCCGACCAACCTGGCTGTTACGTCTATCGCGACGCTGACGGCCGGATTATTTATGTCGGCAAGGCCCGAAACCTGAAAAACCGGGTCCGGCAGTACTTCCAGTCTTCTCGCAATCTGACGGCCAAAGTGCTCTCCATGGTCGGGCAGATTGCCTCCGTTGAGCATATTGTGACCGACAGCGAGGTTGAGGCGCTGATCCTGGAGTCCAACCTCATCAAAAAGCACAAACCCAAGTACAACATCCGCTTACGGGATGACAAGCACTACCCGTACCTGCGGTTGACTATGGGCGACCAGTGGCCGCGCCTGCTGGTGTCCCGGTCAATGCGCAAGGACGGCTCCCGCTATTTTGGGCCGTTCACGAGCACCCAGCCCATGTGGGACACCATGAAGCTGGCGCGCCGGCTGTTCCCCCTGCGCACCTGCAACGACCCGGCGAAGCACCCCAGGGCCTGTCTGCAACTCCACATCGGCCGGTGCCTGGGACCGTGCCTGCCGGACTTCGACAAGCAGGAGGAGTATGCCCAGGCCTGCAAGGACTTGGCGGACTTCCTGGAAGGCCGCAGCGACGAAGTGCTCCGGCGGCTCAAGGCCCGCATGGAGGAGGCCGCCGAAAACCTGGAGTTTGAACGGGCAGCCGAAGTGCGGGACCAGTTACTCGCGGTGCAGAAGGTCCGCGAGAAGCAGAAAATGGTCACCCACGAGATGATCGACCTGGACGCCATCGCCTACGTCCGGAGCCGCGACGAAGCCTGCGTCCAGGTGTTCTTCGTGCGTCGGGGCGAGTTGATCGGGCGGGACCAGTTTATTATGACCGGGGCCGAGGAACTCTCCGGCGCCGAAATTCTGTCGGCCTTCGTCGAGCAGCACTACAACCAGACCGCGTTCGTGCCCAAAGAGATCCTGGTTCCCGAAGAGATGCCGGATGCCGCCGTGCTGGAGGAGTGGCTGACGCAGAAGCGGGGCAACAAGGTCACGCTGAAGCGGCCGGTCCGGGGCGAAAAGCGGGAACTGGTGGAGATGGTGGCCAAGAACGCCGAAGAGGGCATGACCGAACGGTCCAAGCACCGGGAGCACGAACTGGCAGCCACGGAGGGCGCCATGGCCGAGCTGCAGGCCGGTCTGGGTCTGGCGGAGTTGCCGTACCGGATTGAGTGCTTCGACATCTCCCACACGCAGGGGGCGGAGGTCGTGGCCTCCATGGTTGTCTTCGAAGGTGGCAAGCCCGCCACCGACGAGTACCGGCGGTTCAAAATGAAAGTCGACCAGAACAACGACTTCGAGAACATGAAGGAAGCGGTGACCCGCCGTTTCAAACGGGGGCTCCTGGAGCGGGAACAACTCCCAGCGCCGGACGCCCTCGGGGAACCCTCGGAGTCGGACGCCCTCGGGGAACTCCTGGTGGCGGAGGCCGGCGCGCCGTACGGCCCCAAAACGGACGGTCCCAAAACGGACGGTCCCAAAACGGACGGCCCCAAGTTTGCCCATTTCCCCGACCTGCTGATCATCGACGGCGGCAAGGGTCAGTTGGCCTACGCCCGGGAAGCCATGCGCGGGCTGGGTGTCGACTGGATTCCGACTTTTGGCCTGGCCAAGGAGGAAGAACTGCTCTGCCAGGAAGGCCGGGAGGACTGGATTCGCCTGCCGCGCGGCTCGCAGGGCCTCTTCTTGCTCCAGCGGGTGCGGGATGAGGCGCACCGCTTCGCCATTACCTACCACCGGAAGTTGCATCGCAAGGCGGCCACCCATTCCCGGCTCGACGACGTGCCGGGCATCGGGCCGAAACGGAAGAAGGCGCTGCTCAAGGAGTTCGGCTCGCTAAAGCGCATTCGGGAGGCCACTGTCGAGCAACTCGCGGAAGTGGCCGGCATGAGCCGGGAAATGGCCGAACGGGTGCAGGAGCACCTGGGCGGTCAAACCAAGAGCTGAAGACTTGCATCAAGCCAGACCTCTACACCCCGCGCCGGCGGGTGCAGAGGTCTGGCCGGGTTTTCCGCCCGCCGGCTTTGCGCGTTTCCCAGAGCGAAATATGTGCGGGAGCCCATACCCCGTGCCGTCGATTTTACGTTATAGAGTTTAGCTGAACCGGATATCAGCGTCGGGAGGTTATGCAAGTCGTGCGTAAACTGTTCGCGTGCTTATTAGCGTTTGGAATACTCCTGGGTTTGGCTCCGGGGGCTGCCCAGGCGGCCGAGACTCTGCGACCGCCCGGCATTCTGCTGGACGACTACCCCCTGGCATTCCCCGTTCCACCGACCATTGTGGACGGCCGGACCCTGGTGCCGTTCCGGGCCATCGCTGAGGCGTTGGGCATCACGGTCACCTGGCATCAGGAAACCCGGTCGATTGACGCTTCCGGGCCGGGTCACGAAGTGCGCCTGGTCATTGACGACCGGATCATGCTGGTGGACGGTGCCCCGGTGGCGCTGGACGTACCGCCCATGATTGTCAGCGACCGGACGCTGGTGCCGCTCAGGGCCTTCAGCACGGCGTTCCAGGCCAAAGTGGACTGGGACCCGGTGGGCCGGAACGCCCTCGTGTTCTCGCCGCCCCGGGCGATGCGGACGCTGGCCTTCTACGCCCTGGGCAGCTTCGCCGAGCGGGATTACGTGTCGCACTTCAGCGGTGCCGCCTACGGCTGGGCTACCCTCACGGCTGACGGCCAGGTGGACCTGGCCTCCGGCGAGTACAAGTGGCCGGAGCCCGCCGGCAACATCAGCGGCGAGCAGTTGCTGGCGGACGCCAGGCAGGCCGGAACGAAGCGGTACCTCATGGTCCACCGCACCGACAAGGACGACAAGTTGACGGCTCTGGTGAAAAACGACGCCCTGAGGGACCAGGTGGCCGGGAACGTGGCGGCGGCGGTGAGCAGCAAGGGGTTTGACGGTGTGGTGCTGGACCTGGAGGGCCTCGGTCTGAATGAGACCGGCACCGACTTGACGATGGTTCAGCAGGGGTTCATCGGGCTGGTGGCACGCGTGGCGCAAACCTTGCATGCCGTCGGTAAGGAAGTCATCGTTTCCGTACATCCGCTGAACGGCGCTTATCGCGGCTATAATTACTTGGCGTTGGCCGCCAAGGTCGATGCGCTGCAGATCATGGCCCACGACTACCTGCAGGACGGCAAGCCGGAGCCCATGGACCGGGTAGACGAAGCGATTCGCATGGCCCTGCAGGCCGTCGGGAACGACCAGCGTCATAAGCTGCTGCTGGGGCTGCTGCTGGGTCCGGACGGCGCTTCCGAGACCGCGGCGACCATTCCGCAAAAGGTGGGGCTGGCGAAGCGGTACGACCTGGCCGGCATCTCCGTATGGCGGCTGGGAGTCGTGGATGCCGAACGAATGGCCGCCCTGGACGCCACGGCCATCCCCCGCAAATGACCCGTTCTTGCCTCTCACAGACCATTCCGCGCCATAGTAATATCCTGGTTGTTACTTTATGCTAACAACTATGCATCGCTCCGTGCGCTTCGACAGGCTCGCGCAGAAGGGGTTTACATCATGAGACGGGCGCACATTCCGGTGGTTATCGCGGTCCTGTTCTTGTTCAGTACGCTGTCGCCCGCGTTGCCGCAGGCCGGCGCGGCCGTGCATCATATCGTCGCCATGGTGTCCGCCCCTGCCGAGACCGCGGCGAGCGTTCCCGTTCCGGATTACGATGTACACGACCCGGTGACCGTGCCGGCGAGCGATGTGGCGCCCGCACCCGAGACGACTGCCACGGCCCCGGCGCATCCGCCCGTGCCGGCCGCCGAAGCGAGCGATTCCCAGCCGCAGACCGTTGCGCCTACGCCGGCCACGCCGGAAGGCCCGCCCGTGCCGGTCGTGCATTGGCGGCAGAAGGCCCCCGGCTACCCGCTGGTCTCCGACGACCCGGCCGCACAGGGCCGGAAAGTGGCCATGCTCACCTTCGACGACGGCCCCGGCGCAGGTACGGCCAAGATTCTGGATGTGTTGGCCGAGAACCACGTGAAGGCCTTGTTCTTCATCACCGGTTATGCCCTGAAGTACCCGGAACTGGTGGCGCGGGAGTTCAAGGAAGGGCACACTTTGGGCGTGCATACCATGAACCACCCGAACCTGACCAAACTGACGCCGGCCCAGATGCGGCCCGAAATCGAACCCCTGGTCAGCCTGATCGACAAAGTGACCGGCCGGAAGCCCAAGTACATTCGCCCGCCATACGGCGCCTTTAATAAGGATGTCGCAGCGGTGGCCGATGAATACCAGCTGGAAATCATCAACTGGACCAACGGCTCTCTGGACTGGGACGGCCTGGACGCCCGGGGCTGGAAGGATCCGCAGCTGGTGGTGGATTCCGTCATGAAGCAACTCTACAAGGGTTCGATTATCCTCATGCATGACACGAAGAAGCACACGGCTGAGGCGCTGCCCGACCTGATCAAGCGAGTCCGGGAGGCGGGTTATGAGTTCGTGGTGCTGCAATAACAGACGGGAACCCCGGCGAATGTGCCGGGGTTCCCCTATCCACCCCGCCCAGCCGGGAATACTATGACGACGCTGGAAGGGAGCGACATCATGGTAGCCTTGCTTCGCGACAATCCGCTTCTGCTCCTGTTCCTGGTGGCCGCCATTGGCTACCCCCTGGGGCGCATCAAAATCCGTGGCAGCAGCCTTGGGGTGGCCGCCGTGCTGTTCGTGGGCCTGGCGTTCGGCGCGATCAGCCCCGACCTGCGGGTGCCCGAGGTCGTTCAGTCGTTGGGCCTGGTGCTGTTCGTATATACGATTGGGCTGGCCAGCGGGCCCGGCTTCTTTGCGTCTCTGCGGGGCCGGGGCTTGCGGGACAACCTGTTTGCGCTGGTCATGATCGGTGTGGCCGGCGCCATGGCCGTGGGTTTTCACTTTGTGATCGACCTGCGTCCGGAGCAGACGGCGGGCCTCTTCACCGGCAGCCTGACCAGCACGCCCGCGCTGGCCGGGGTGGTTGAGTACCTGAAGCATTCGGGGGCCACAGGCCTGGCGCTCACGGACCCGGTGGTCGGCTATTCGCTGGCCTATCCGGCGAGCGTGCTGGGCATGATGCTGATGATTACCCTGGCCACGCGATTCTGGCGGGTCGACTATCAGGCCGAGGCCAGCCGCTTCCACGAGACCACTGCCACGGGCGAGCATCTGGAGAGCCGGTCCATTCGCATCACCCGGCCCGCGGCGGGGGAGACGACCGTCCGGGACCTGGTCCGGCGGCGCGGCTGGAACGTGCTGTTCGGCCGCATCCAGCACGGCGGGAAGGTGGGGCTGGTGCGGGAGCACACGCGCTTCGCCCCCGGCGACCTGGTCAGCGCCGTCGGCCCGGTGGCGGAACTGGAGAAGGTGGCGGCCTACCTGGGCGAACTGGGCGACGACGATATTTCCATGGATCGCCGCCAGTGGGACTACCGGCGCATTTTCGTCTCGAACCCGCAGGTGGTGGGTCTGCGCCTCCGGGACCTGAGCCTGCCCCGCCAGCAGGACGCAATCATCACCCGGGTGCGCCGCGGCGACGTGGAATGGCTGCCCCATGGCGACACCGTCCTGGAACTGGGCGACCGGGTGCGCGTGCTGACCCGGCGCGACAACCTGGACGCGGTCAGTCACTACTTTGGCGATTCCTACAAGGCCCTGAGCGAAATCGATATTCTGAGCTTCAGCCTCGGCCTCGCGCTGGGCATGCTGCTGGGACTCGTGCCGTTCCCTCTGCCCGGCGGCATCACCCTGCGGCTGGGCATGGCCGGCGGGCCGCTGATTGTGGCCCTGCTCCTGGGCGCAGTGGAGCGGACGGGCACGGTGGTCTGGAGCCCGCCGTACAGCGCCAACCTGATTCTTCGGCAGGTGGGCATGGTGCTCTTTCTGGCCGGGGTGGGCACCCGGTCCGGCTACGACTTTTACCGGACCCTGTCCGGCGGGCAGGGGTTGGCCATGCTGGGCGCCGGGGCCGTCATTACCTGCACCGTAGGGCTGCTGGCCCTCTGGGTCGGCTACCGGCTGCTGAAAATCCCCATGGGCCTGCTGCTGGGCCTGGTGGCGGGCCTGCAGACCCAAGCCGCCACCCTGGGCTTCGCCCTGGAGCAGAGTCACGACGAACTGCCCAACCTGGGGTACGCCACGGTCTACCCGTTCGCGATGATCAGCAAAATCGTGATCGCACAACTGATGGTGGCCTTGCTGCGGTAAACGCAAACGCCCGGGCATCCAGTGCCCGGGCGTCTTTCAATAGGTCACTTCGGGCAGGTGGCAGATCTCGTTGGCTGAGAGCAGCCGGACCTGGTCTTCGGTGATGCGGACCCGGCAAACAGAAGCGTTCGCGAGTTCGAACGCGAACCCCGGCCCGAACGGCCGGCCGATGAGGTCGGTCAGGAAGATGCTGTTGAACACCCAGTGGGCGAAGACGGCGACTTTCAGCTCGGTCCCCCCGAAGCGGCTGCGCAGCCGGCCCTGCACGGCCAGCGACCGCTCGTGAATCGCCTCTCGGGATTCGAGCCCGTGGTCGAAGCCGTCGTCTGGGTAATCGTCCTCGCAGCTGGCTCCGGGGCAGACTTCGCCGACCGCGGTCCGGCTCATGAACCGGTGGAGTGGGTACTGCACCCCCCGGAGCTCTGACAGGTTCCGCCAGACCTCTACCGGGGTGCCGGTCCGGCGGCGGAGCGCATCGGCGGTTTGCAGGGCGCGTCGGAAAGGACTGGAGATGAGCAGGTCGATGGACTGGCCGGCCAGGTAGTCTGCCGCTGCTTCGGCCTGGGCGAGCCCCAGGGGCGTCAGACTGCCGTCCGGAATGTCGTCGCCGGCCAGTTGGCTTTCTGACTGGCCGTGGCGCACGAGGTAGAGCAACACGCGGGGTTCATCCTTCCGAGTGGCGTTCCGTGGAGATGCTTCAGGTGTGTATTATACAACACTGGCTGCCCCCCGGGCGGGAGGGATTCACGCCCGCCAGGCGAAAATTCTGGTCAGGAGGATGAGCGCCATGGCCACCCTTGCAGCCCTGCTGGCTGATTTGCGTGCATACCCGTCCGGCCCCGGGGTCTTCAACCCCTGGCGGGACACGGACCCGGCTTACGACATCGGGCCGGAGGCGCCCGCCATTCGGGCCGACCAACTGGCCCAATACCTGGCGCCGCGCATTCCCGGCGCCCGCTGGCTGCTGGTGGCCGAGGCCATCGGGTTCCAGGGCGGGCGCTTTTCCGGTATCGCCATGACGTCCGAGCGGATTCTCCTGGGCCACCGGCCCGGCCTCGATCCCGGCTGGGTGCTCCCCGCCGGCACGCCGGTGCGCACCAGCCGGCCGGGACTGAAGCCGCCGGGGTTCAACGAGCCGACCGCCACCGTCGTCTGGAGCGCCATGCATGAGGCGGGTGTTGCGCCCACGGACTTCATCCTGTGGAACACGTTCCCCTTCCACCCTTACCACCCGGACCGGGGTCCGCTCACCAACCGGACGCCCTCCCGCGACGAACTGAGCATCGGGGCCGGTTTCCTGCAGCGGATGCTGCGGCTCTGCCCGGACGCCCGGGTCGTAGCCGTCGGGCAGAAGGCCTCGGAAGCCCTGACCACCCTGGGCGTCCCCTGTGCCGCCGTGCGGCATCCGGCCAACGGCGGCGCCGGCCACTTCCGGTCCGGCCTCCGGGCGATCATCGCGGCCGGTGGGGTCTGAGCGCGAAAAGGCACCCGGAGAGCTGGGTGCCTTAAGATCGATGGCTATGATACCTTCAAATCGCCGACCGTCACGGTCAGGAACTCGGCCCAGCGGGTGATAAGCTCGTTGGCGGTGTCGGCCTCCATGAGGCTGTTAAAACCCCAGGCGGCGTTTTCAATCCCCAGTGGGGCCGCCAAGTCGTCGATCAACTCGAACGCGCTCCGGCCGGGTTCGACCAGCACCCGCGCCAGCAGATCCCGGGCTTCCGGCCTGCCGCACGCCTCGGCCAGAATCCGGGGGTTGCCCCGGAGGAGCGCCAGCTCCATTTCATCCAGGTCGGCGCCGAAGTAATCCGGCATGGAGTTGAACTGGTCGGCAACCTCTCCGTACACGGCCAGCCAATACATCAGAATCGAACCGCCATGCACCAGAAAGCAGAGGGCCGTAGTCTCCAGGCGTTCCGACAGCGCCCGTGCCACGCCGATGCAGAGTTCTTCCGACTGCGATTCCATGATTGAATCGTAAACACCTACCCAGCCATTGATGCTGGGCGAAATCAGGATTGCGGGCGCCAGGTCATCGCCGGGGATGAACTCCAGGTGAGAACCGACGTGGTAACTCGACAGGACTTGCCTGACTGCTTCAGCTACGACAGGTTGGTCAGCGGCGCGCACAAACAGATTCACAAGAAATCCGCCCATACCAGTACCCCCTGTCCGACCATTACCGGTGTGACTGACTATTCAATACTGTCCAGGTATTCTCCTGCAAGCTGCTTAAGCTGTTCCTAAACACCAGCGCCCACCCGCTAACCGGGTGGGCGCTGTCTGTCAGGTTGATTTCCGCCGGGTCCAGAGCCAGGCGCAGGTACCCGCCAGGGCTGCGGCCAGTTGCAGCCCGCTGACGCCGCCGACGAGGCTCACCCCCGGCCGGGCGATGTCGGCCAGCGCCAGGGCGCAGGCCACTAGCACGGTCGTGAAGGCTGCCCGGTGGCCCGGCGGAAGCACCAGCCGGACTGTGGTCAGGGCGGCCAGGGCCGCCACCCCAAGCAGCGACGCAAACGCGCCGGCGCCGGGGCCGCGGAAGCCAAGGGCGTCCAGAGCCAGGCCGAGCGCCAGCGGGACGGCGGTGGCATCCAGCACGGCGAGGCGGTCCGGCCGGCGCCAGAGGCTGCGGGCGACGGCGACCGCGCCGCCCACCAGCCCGGCCGGCAACGCCAGCGGGCCGAACGGGAAGACCAGCAGCGCCAGCGGGTTGGCCAGGTAGCCGGCCGGGTTCAGGGCCACGTCCAACAGTTTGGCGCCCAGAATGCCGCCGATGGCCAGGTCGAGCACCAGGTCCTGAGCGCCCTCCCGCGCCCCAGCCGGGGAAAGACCCCCCGGGAGAAGGCCGGCCACCAGGTAGGCCAGCACCAGCCCCAGGAGTCCCATGAGCGTGCGAATGTCGATGGGGAAGGACCCCAGCTGAATCACGTCCGGCAAAAAGTTCATGCTCCGCTCACCTCCGTGCCGCTTTGAGGTAGCCGGCCATGGCGCCGCCGGTGAGCGGGCCGTTTACGCGGGCCGTAACCACGCCGTCCGGGCTGATGAACAGGCTGGTGGGAAACGATACGACTCCGTAGGCGGCCTCCGCCTGGCCGGCCTGGTCCAGCGCCACCGGGAATGTATACCCCGTGGACCGCAGGAAGGCCGCCACCGTCGCCGGCCCACCGGACTCCCGGGTGGTGGCGTTCACCGTCAGCACCGCTGTACCTTCCGGTAAACTCGCGGCCAGCCGTTCGATTTCCGGCATTTCCAGGCGGCAAGGCGGGCACCAGGAGGCCCAGAAATTGAGGAAGACCGCCCGCCCCCGGTAGGCCTCCAGGGAAACCGGCTGCCCCTGCAGGTCCACCAGGGTCAGCGCCGGCGCCCGGTAGCCCGGCCGGGGCTGCGCGGCGGCGCCCGGCCCAGGCCCCTGGGGCCGGAACGCCCCGCCCAGCAGGACCGCCGCCCATGTCATCATCACCAGCACCGTCATCGCTCGTTGCACGTCCATCGCCCCTTCGTAAATAAGACGACCGTTCGGGCCTCGGAGATGCCACCACCCGATGAATTAAGGTGAGGTATTAATAAAATCAAAGGGTGACCTTAATTTTTTTAAGAGAACCCGCTTGACTTTGCCGCTGCCACGCGGCTAATATGCAAATTGAAGGGACCCCCTTAAAGAAATCAAGGTCCGGATTAAGAAATCGAATGCCGGCTGTAGTTGCCGGCGGAGAGGTGACGAATATGCAGAAGCGGCGCATGCCTGGCCGGTGTCCCGTGTGCAACGAGGAAATGGTGGTCACCCGCCTGCGTTGTACCCACTGTGACACGGCCATCGAGGGGACGTTTGAAGTGAGCCGGCTCTCCCGGTTGCCCAAGGAGCACCTGGACTTCGTGGAGGTCTTCCTGAAGTGCCGGGGCAACATCAAGGAAGTCGAGCGGGAACTGGGCATCTCCTACCCCACCGTCCGCGGCCGGCTGGAAGCCGTGCTGGAGGCCCTGGGCTACCGGGTGGATGCCGGGGCAGCCGACGAAATCACCCAATCCAAGCAGGCTCGGCGCAAGGAAGTGCTGGACGCCGTGAACCGGGGCGAACTGACCAGCGAAGAGGCTGTCAAGCAGCTGAAGAATATCTGAGGCGGTGGCAAGCATGAGTGAAGAACGCAAAATGATCCTGCAGATGGTGGCCGAAGGCAAGGTCACGCCGGAAGAGGCCGAAAAGCTGCTGCAGGCGATCGATGAAACCGAGCAGACGGCCCAGAACGCTGCCGCCGAGGGGATGCGCAGCAACCCGGACGCCGGCTCCGGGCGGCCATTCGGGGCGACTCTGGGCGACACGATCGAGCGGGCGGTCTCGGAATCGCTGCGGGCGCTGGACGAGACCATGCGGTCCCTGGAGATTTCGCTGGACCGGCGGCTGAACGAGCAGTCGCGTCGGGACTTCCAGCACAAAATCGAGGAGAAAATGCGCCGGGCCGCCGAGCGGGCCGTGGAGCGGGCGCAGGACGCCCAGCAGCGGGCCGAACGGGCTGCCGAGCGGGCGACCCGCAAGGCCGCCGAGCACGCCGGTCGGGCAGCGGAGCGCATGGAGGAGCGGCTGGCACGCCACAGCGCTCACCCCATTCCGAACATCATCAAAATGGGCGTCAGCATCGACCGGGAAACGGTCGAGCAGCGCGAGCAAATGTCGATTCCGGCCGAACCGGGCGACCGGCTCTGTGTGGAGAACCGCGTGGGCGACGTGACCGTTGCCTTCTATGACGGCACCGTCATCGAAGTCGAGGTGAAGAAGACGGTCTGGGGCGAAGACAAGCAGGACGCCGAAGCGCGGGCGGTCGCCACCAAGGTGGAACTGGTCCGCCGGGGTTCCGCCGTGGAACTGGAGATTACCAGGCCCAACGTGGTGGGCGTGGGCTTCCTGATTGCCAAGGACACCCGCGTCGACTACGAGATTCGCGTGCCCCACGGCACGCACCTGAAGCTGCACAACAAGGTCGGCGACCTGCGCGTGGCCGCCGGGAGCAAAATCGGCTCCTGGGAATTGGACACGAAAGTGGGCGACGTCGACGTGACCGTGCCGGCGGGGGCCGGGTTCCGCTATGAAATCGCCTGCACCGTGGGCAGCGTATCGGTGGCGTCCGGCGATGCGGCGGACAGCGTTGGCACGTTCCTCAAGGGTCGGGTCGGCGACGGCGCCGGCTTCATCGGGGCCATGGTGAAGACCGGCGACATTCGGATTCATTACTAGGGGAGGGCGTCGCCATGACTCAGGACGAACGGGTCATGATCCTGCAAATGGTCGCCGAGAAGAAGATTTCGGTCAACGATGCGGTTGAGCTGCTGAAAGCGATCGCCCCTGCCGACCAGGAGGCACCGGGCTTCGGCGAATACGCCGGATCGGACCCGGTCGCCGAGTCTGGCTCGCCCGCTCCCGGCGCCGCCCCCGGCACCACCGGCACACGCCCCGCCGGCACCCCTGGTGGGGGTCCCGGCCCGGGCGCCCGCCGGACCTACTCTTCGCCGCCGCCGCCCCCCGGTCCGAACTTCGGCTCCGGGTTTGGGGCCGGCTTCGGCGCCGGGTTTGGTTCCGGTCTCTCCTCCTTCATCGACGAAGTGATTGACCGGGCCTCATCGGTCTTCGGGGATGCGTTCGGCCATCGTTACGAGTTCCCCACCGAGTTGACCGGCGACTTCACCGAAGGCGAAATTCCCCTGCGCATTGCCACCGGCAACGGCCGGGTCGATATCCAGACCTGGGACGAGCCCGGCTACAAAGCCACCGTGCTGGTGAAAGCCCGGGGCAGCAGCGAGGAAGACGCCCGGAACCGCGCCCAGGACGCCTACAGCGTAAAGGCCGACGGTACCTGCTTCGAGCTCGAAGCCCGCCGGTCCGACGTGTTCGACGTCGCCGTACATGTGTCGCTCCTGGTGCCTCGGGACCGGACCTATCGCCTGGAGACCCGGACCGGCAATGGCCATATCGAAGTGATCAACATGCCGCTGCGCGACGGCCAGATTACCACCGGCAACGGCCGGGTCACCTGTCGGGGCGGCCGGGCCGACGCGCTCCGGCTTCAGTCCGGCAACGGCGCCGTGGAAGTGGAACTCGAAGTGGCTGACCTGGAGGCCGGCACGGGCAACGGTTCGCTGGAAATCCGGACTGGCGGCGCGCAGCCGCAAGACTTGCGGCTGTCGACCGGCAACGGTTCGATCCGGGTCGACACCAGCCGCCTCCCGGCCGCGGCGGGTTTCCGGATCGAGGCCACCAGCGCCATGGGCGGCCTGGACGTCTCGCTGCCGAACCTGGTCTACGAGCAGGACAACCGCGCCATGGGGCACAAGCGGGTCGTCGCCTTCAGCCAGAACTTCGGCCAGACCACGACCCCGGTGACGATCAAGGCCCGGACCGGCATGGGCTCCATCTCCGTCTCCTAAGATCAGCGCAGGAGGCAAAGTGGGATGTACGTACGGACGGAGACATATGAAATCACGGGTACCGGTGCGCTACATGTTTCGCAGGCCAGAGGCCGGGTCCGGGTGGTGGGCACCGGGGAGACGAAAATCACGGTGAAGGCTTCCGCCCGTTCGGATTGGGATCTCCAGGAGCGGCTGGCCATCCGGCAGGACGGCGATGCCGTCTACGTCACCGTAGGCCATCAGCGGGCGCTGTTTGGCGTTTTGCCGCTGCCGGCGCCGGCCATCGATCTGGACCTTGAGGTGCCCTTTGCCACGGCGTGCTTCGTGGAAGCCGGGTCGGGCAATGTGGAGATCACCCGAACCCGAGCCGCCGCGGAGATCGAGACCGGGTCGGGCGACGTCCGGCTGGAAGAGGCCGGCGGCGATGTAGACGTGGAGGTCGGTTCCGGCAACGTTACGGCCCGCGGGGTGACGGGCAGGCTGAAGGCCGAGACCGGCTCGGGCGACGTCACCGTGGCGGACATCGCCGGCGAGGCCGAACTGGAGACGGGTAGCGGTAACGTGAAGGCCGCCGGAATCCGGGGGCAGCGGTTAGCCGTTGAAACCGGCGGGGGCAATATTGTAGTGGATCAGGTGGGCGTGGTCGACCTGGAACTGGAGACCGGGTCCGGCAACGTGACGGTGGAACTGGAGACCGTTCACCCCGGCGGCAGCTACGAGCTGACGACCTCCTCGGGGAACGTCACCGTCACCGTGCCGCCGGATGCCGGCGTGGAGTTCAACGTAGAAACGCATTCGGGCCGGGTCAAGTTCGAGGGCCTGCCGCTGCAAGTGCGGAGCCAGGACCGGGGCGAACTGGAGGCCGTGCTCAACGGCGGCGGCGCCATGGTCCGGATTGAGGCGGGAAGCGGCAGCGTTCGCCTGGAGCCGGGCCGGCCCGCCGGTGGAGCGATGCGGCCCCCTGCCGGCGTGCCGGCGAGGCCCGTGATTCCCGCCCGCCCGCCGGTGCCCGCCCGACCCCCCGTGCAGCCCGAGACGCCGCTCATGCAGACCATTCGCGCCGACGCCGCTCTGGCCGGCAGCGAGCACGTCAAGCGGGTGTTGGACATGGTCCAGGCCGGGAAGCTGACGCCCGACCAGGCGGAAGAGATCCTGAAGGCCCTGGACGAAGAGGAGGCCAAGGCATGACCGACGACCGGCTTCAAATCCTGCAAATGGTCCGGGAGGGCAAAGTCACCCCGGACCAGGCGGCGAAGTTGCTGGACGCCCTGGAACAGCCCTCCCGGCCGAAGGAGCCGAATGCGGCCCGGGCGGCAAAACGGCAGGTGCGGGTGCAAATCTGGGACGGCGGCCGGCCGAAGTCCTTCAGCGTCAACCTGGGCGTGGCCCGCTGGGTCCTGGGACTCGGCGGGGTCTTCAGCTTCAGCCTGGGTAGCCGGAATCAGTCGCTCGACGGGCGGGCCATGCTCGAGGCCATCGAAAAAGGCGCTCCGGGCAAGGTCTTTGAAGCGGAGGAGAACGGCAACCGCATCGAGGTCTGGCTGGATGAATAGAGGAAAGACTCCGCGGGTGGAGAAGTAATAGGCCTCGGGAGGCTGATTTAAGTGCGCCTGCTGGTTCGCTGGCTCCTCAACGCACTGGCATTGTTCGGGATATCCTACCTGGCCCAGAGGCTGGGCATACTGCCCGGGTTCCGGGTGGAAGGGTTCGGGGCGGCGGTCATCGCCGTAGCGATCTTGTCGCTGCTGAACCTGACGGTGGGCCCGCTGCTGAAGTTGCTGACGCTGCCGATTACCTGCCTGACTTTTGGCCTGTTCACGCTGGTGATCAATGCCCTGATGCTGCTGTTCACTTCACAGTTGGTGACAGGATTCAACGTCGGTGGCTTCCTGAACGCCGTTCTGGCGTCGGTCATTTACGCGATCCTGAGCGCCATTCTGAATGCCATATTTAACGAGGACAAAGATGATTAAGCTGGTTGGTGTCGATGTAGATGGAACTCTGGTTGGCCGTAACCTGGAGATTTCCCCCCGCACCCAGGCTGCCGTGAAGGCGGCCCGGGCCCGGGGGGTCCGTTTTGCCATTGTCACAGGGCGCATGTTCCAGTCGGCTGTGCCATACGCCCGGACGCTTGGGCTGGAGGACATGCCGCTGGTCGCTTACAACGGCGCCATGGTGACGGAATACCCGTCCGGCCGGGAGATTTTCCACAAGGGCGTGGAGCCGGAAATGGGCCGGAAAGTAGCCGCGTTCTGCGAGGAGCGGGGCTACTACGTGCAGGCCTACGTGGGCGACAAACTCTACGTGGAGCGCATGCACCCCCTCACCGAAGCCTACATTGCCACCGCCCGGGTGGAGGCTCACGCAGTCGGGCCACTCTCCCGGTGGTTGAACGCGCCGGCGACCAAAATGCTGATCATTCATGAGCCGGCGGTGATTCGCACCATCGAAGCGGAAGTGCGGGCGCGGTTCGGCAATGCCGTGGATGCGATGACCTCGGTGCCGGAGTTTCTGGAGGTAATCAGCCGGGGCGTCTCCAAGGGCGAAGGGCTGCAGCGGGTGGCCGAGGCCCTGGGGGTCCGGCAGGAAGAGGTCATGGCCATCGGGGATGGCATGAACGACCTCTCCATGATTTCCTGGGCCGGGACCAGCTTTGCCGTCGCCCATGCGCCGCAGGAACTGAAGCGGGCGGCCACCTACGTGACAGAAGCCGGACCGGAGAGCGCGGTGGCCGAGGCGCTGGCCCGGGTGGGGCTGGCCTGAGCCCTTTCTCAAGAAAATGCAACGAGGACACTCGCAGGAGTGCCCCCGTTTTCGTTTACCGGAGCAGCAGGCGCCATTACCCGCGTGAAACACGCGCCATACTACTTGGCTAATCGGTTGTAGCTAAATGGCTGTTGGTTCCCCAGTCTCGGAAACCAGATCGTCAACGATCCTCACGAATTTGACTATGCTCTTGTAGTAGCCCAACATACTTCCAAGGTTTAGCGACACTGATTCCCCATGAGCAATCCGATGTCGTTGTCCAACGACGCTGTTTATCGCAATCTGTATCTGGCCCTTGGTCTGCGCTTCCAACTTTGACCGCCAATCCGGATTGAAAGCACCTAGTAGCTGAAATATCCGTTCCAGGTCGGGATTGCGGAAGAGCTTAAGGTGGTCTTCAACGTAGTTAGCTACGAACGGCCTCGCCCTTTTCCGGGCGTATTCGTAGAAAATGGAGCGCAAGGATCTTTCGAGAAAACCTGAGGTCACAATACATATGTAGTACGTTAAATCCGCTTGAAATTCGGGGCTTGGAGAACCCTGGGCTGCGGACGATACACGTTGCACGAGGGCATCTACCCTTTGGTAGTCCTGCCAAACCGAAAACGTATTCATTGGACAGCACCGAACAGAAATTTGGCCAGGTTCAGTCTACGTACCAGGGCACTCTCGTCGGAGGTAGGCGCCTGCGCAAGTTGGTTAAACTCTGGGGTGTCGATAAGGGTCTGGTAAGCCACCTTGAAGTCGGTGTGACCACCAACAACAGGGCCGCTCCGCAGCCTGGCTCCGACACCAATCATTACCGCGTCGTAAATGGCGATGTTGAAGGACTTTTTGGGGCGAAACGCCTTGGACCCAATGTGTTGGTCGATCAGCTTTGTGGTCGATCTAAACAGTATTGAAAGTTCCTGGGACGAAATCACGCGGAGATCCTTGTTCATTTCCAGGAATGTGTCAAGAAACCGAGTCATGGGCTTTCTGTAATGGTCGCCCTCGTATAGTAGCGCGAAAAACCGAAGTATCAATTCTTCGTACTCAGGGCCGTCAGAGTGGGATACCAGGGCCAGCCAGGCCTCGTCCTCACTGAGTTCACGAAGCAGTTGAACAAAGCCCCCCGGATGACGGGCGGCCCGGATGTCCTGGCGATGTAGCCTCAAGCCAGTAACGTTCAGTCGCTCATAGATGGTAAGGGCGAGGCCCCATTCGTCTGGATGCTCTTGTTTAACAACGATGGCATGGAAAACGGTATGTTCGAGCATCAAGCGTTGTTCGTGGCTGAGTGATGCGTAGGTCTTCCCCTCGTATTCGTCATCGACGCCATGAAGTGCGAACGCCAGGCCATTGGCATGCTTGCCTGCGCGAAAGTATCTTAGTGCTCTCAGTCTTTGACTTCCATCAAGAACGTGCAAGACAGACTGAGTGTCCTCCATGAGGTAAATCTGGCTAACAGGGAACCCCGTCAATAATGAGACAATAAACCCTGAGGCCATGTCTGACGTCCATACATACCCCCGTTGAAAGGAAGGTATTACCAGGCCTCCGTCGTCCATCATGCCCATCAACTGGTGCACGGAAAGGTCGGCGGCGTAGAATGATGAATCAGTCATTAGCGCTCCCCCCTCAGGAAAACAGCATTTCAGAGCAGTCACAAGCAGGATATAGTGGACCTTCAACAGCCTGCTTCCGATTTCCTTGTCCCTAGTGTATGCAACAGTTGTAAATGACTCCGGCTATTGGGACCGCTATGCTTAATATTCAATCGGTGGTCGAACCAGGGACGATAAACAGGCCCCTTCCCAGCCGGGAGGGGCCAAATTTCATATGCACGCTAAATGGCTGCCGCCACCAGGTCGCCCATGGCGGCGGTCCCGACCGTGGTGCAGCCCGGCTCGGCCAGGTCCCCCGTCCGGTACCCGGCGTTCAGCACGCTCTCCACCGCCGCCTCGACACTCGCTGCCGCCTCTTCCTGTCCGAAGGAGGTGCGGAGCATCATGGCCACGCAGAGAATCGTCGCCAGCGGGTTCGCCTTGCCCTGGCCGGCGATGTCCGGCGCCGAGCCGTGAATCGGCTCATACAGGGCCAGCCCGCCGATGCCGATGGAAGCCGAGGGCAGCATGCCGATGGAGCCGGGCACCATGGCCGCCTCGTCTGTGATGATGTCGCCGAAAGTATTCTCGGTGACGACCACATCGAAGTAGCGCGGGCCGCGGATCAACTGCATGGCGGCGTTGTCCACGTACAGATGCGAGAGTTCCACGTCCGGGTACTCCGCCCCCAGCCGGGTGGCGATTTCCCGCCAGCGCCGGCCGGTCGCCAGCACGTTGGCCTTGTCCACCGAGCAGAGCTTCTTGCTCCGCTTGCGGGCCAACTCAAAGCCCAGCCGCACGACCTGCTCGATCTCGGCGTCGGTGTAGGCCAGGGTGTCGACCGTACGCTCCACTCCGTTGTACACTTGCTGCCCCTTGGGCTGCCCGAAGTAGAGGCCGCCGATCAGCTCCCGGACGATCAGCATATCTACGCCATCCCCGAGGATTTCGGCCTTCAGAGGCGAGCGATGGAGCAGCGCCTTGTGCGTCTTGCAAGGCCGCAGGTTGGCGTACAGGTTGAACTGCTTGCGCAGCCCGAGAATGGCGGCCTCCGGCCGTAGTTCCAGCGGCAGCCTGTCCCACTGGTCGCCACCCACGGCGCCGAACAGGATTGCATCCGACGAGCGGGCTAGATCCACGGTCTCCGGCGGCAGCGGATGCCCAGTCCGGTCGTAAGCCGTCCCGCCCACCAGCCCGTCTTTCAGCTCGAACGCCAGGCCGTGACGACGCTCGACGGCCCGCAAGACCTTGACGGCCTCAGCGACGACCTCCGGCCCAATCCCATCGCCAGGCAAAACGGCAATGCGGTACATGCAAAGTTTCCCCCTCAAAAAAAGAAGTAGCCTGACGCTGCGTCCAAAGGAAAGCATCTGCCAGGTAGTAGGAAGCAAAGCCGGGAAGGGGGGGTGCCCCCGAACGACTAGGAGACGCAGGTTAGGGGCAGTTGGCCCACGTGCAGGCAGCCAATTTGCGCGGTGCGTAGCACCAAGCGCATACCCCAACAGCGGTTCCGAAATTGGCGCACCCACCAGAGGCCTACTGCCCCTTAACGAAGTCTCCGGGAGGAGGAGGCGCTCCCCTTTCCGGCGGTCCATCCTACCAGACTAAGCCCCCCGATAGGCCGGGCGAGTACCCTCGTAGGCAGCAATCACCGAAGCCCGCTGCAAAGTCAGCCCAATATCATCCAACCCGTTCACCAGGCAGTGCTTCCGAAACGCGTCCACCTCGAACGCCACGCTGAACCCGTCGCCGTCCGATATGGTCTGGGCCGCCACGTCCACCGTGAGCTTATACCCCGGCGTGGACTCCGCCCGCCGCATGACCTTCGCCACCTGCTCCGCCGGCAGCACCACCGGCAGCATGAAGTTCTTGAAGCAGTTGTTATAGAAGATGTCGGCAAACGACGGCGCAATCAGCACCTTGAAGCCGAGTTCGGCCAGGCCCCACGGCGCATGCTCCCGGCTCGACCCGCAGCCGAAGTTCTGGCCCGTCACCAGGACGGTCGCGCCCTGGTACTGCGGGCGGTTCAGTTCGAACTCCGGGTTCGGCGCCCCGTCCGGCAGGTAGCGCCAGTCGAAGAAGGCGAACGGGCCGTAACCGGTGCGCTCGATGCGCTTGAGGAACTGCTTCGGCATGATCTGGTCGGTGTCCACGTTCTCACGGTTCATGGGGGCGACCAGGCCCGTGTGCTGCGAAAATCCCTGCATGTCCTGTCTTCCCCCTTACTTCCAGTTCCGCACGTCGACGAAGTGGCCGGCCACCGCTGCCGCCGCCGCCATCGCCGGGCTGACGAGATGCGTCCGGCCACCCTTGCCCTGCCGGCCCTCAAAGTTCCGGTTCGATGTGGAAGCACAGCGCTCGCCCGGCTTCAGAATGTCCGGGTTCATGCCCAGGCACATGGAGCAGCCCGGCTCCCGCCAGTCGAAGCCGGCCGCCTTGAAAATCTGGTCGAGTCCTTCGGCCTCGGCCTGGATTTTCACCTGGTACGAGCCGGGCACGACCATGGCGTACACGGTCGGCGCCACCTGCTTGCCCTGGATCACGGCGGCGGCGGCCCGCAGGTCCTCGATGCGCCCGTTCGTGCAGGAGCCGATGAAGACCCGGTCGATGTTCACTCCGGTGATCGGCGTGTTCGCCTTCAGCCCCATGTATTCCAGGGCCCGCTCGACACCCGCCCGGGCCGTCACGTCGGCCATCGTCGCCGGATCGGGCACCCGGTCGGTGACCGGCGCCACCATGCCGGGGTTGGTGCCCCAGGTGACCTGCGGGACGATATCGGCCGCCGCGAAGATTTCGACCCGGTCGTACGTGGCGCCGGGATCGGTGGCCAACTGCTTCCAGTCTGCCACGGCCTGCTCCCAGAGATCGCCCTTGGGCGCAAACTCCCGGCCTTTCAGGTAGGCGAAGGTCGTCTCGTCCGGGGCGATCAGGCCCGCCCGGGCGCCGGCCTCGATCGACATGTTGCTGACCGTCATGCGGCCTTCCATGGAGAGGCTGCGAATCGCCTCGCCGGTGTACTCGATGCAGTAGCCGGTGGCGCCCGCCGTCCCGATGCGCCCAATGACCGCCAGAATGATGTCTTTGGCCGTCACGCCCGCCGGCAGCGTGCCGTTCACCCGGACCTCCATGGTCTTCGGCTTGTGCTGGAGCAGGGTCTGCGTCGCCAGCACGTGCTCCACTTCCGACGTGCCGATGCCGAAGGCGAGCGAGCCGAACGCCCCGTGGGTGGCGGTGTGGGAGTCGCCGCAGACGATGGTCATGCCCGGCTGCGTGTAGCCCAGCTGCGGCCCGATAATGTGGACGACGCCGTGGTTGGGGCTGTCCAGGCCGTACAGCGTGACCCCGAACTCGGCACAGTTGTGGTCCAGCGTTTCGATCTGGGTCCGGGCGATCTCATCGGTGATCGGCAGGTCCCGGCTCCAGGTCGGCACGTTGTGGTCGGGAACGGCGATGGTCAGGTCCGTCCGCCGGACCTTGCGGCCCGCCAGCCGCAGGCCGTCGAAGGCCTGGGGCGACGTGACCTCGTGGACGAGGTGCAGATCGATATAAATCACGGCCGGCTGGCCCGGCTCCTGGAGGACAACGTGGCTGTCCCAGACCTTTTCGAACATCGTACGCGGTGTCATCACTACAGTGCCCTCCCCAGCGCTTCTTCATCGACGATGGCGGCCCCACGGCCCGCCATGAGCTTGTTGACTGCGGCCACGTAGGCCCGGATCGACGCTTCCAGCACGTCGGTGCTGGTGCCCCGGCCGGTGGCCTGGAAGCCGTTGGCGGACTTCACCCGGACCACGACCTCGCCCAGGGCGTCCTGGCCGCCGGTCACGGCCTTGAGCTGATAATGCATCAGCGTGCCCTGGAAGCCGGCCGCCCGGTCCACGGCCTGGAAGAGCGCTTCCACGGGGCCGTCGCCGGTGGCGCTTTCCTGCTTGAGCGCATCCTCGCCCCGGTGCCGCACCTGCACGGCGGCCGAGGGAATGGTGCCCGACCCGGAGACCACCTGGAAGGAGACCAACTCGATCGGATCAGCCTCGGCGTGCTGCGACTGCTCACTGGCGATCGCTTCGAGGTCCTGATCGGCGATGTACTTCTTCTTGTCGGCCAGTTCCTTGAAGCGGGCGAAGGCCCGGTCCAGTTCGGCGTCCGACATCACGTAGCCGAGCTTTTGGAGCTGCGTCCGGAAAGCGTTGCGGCCGGAATGCTTGCCCAGCACCAGGGAGGATTCAGGCACGCCGACCGTTTCCGGCTGCATGATCTCGTAGGTGGTCTTGTCTTTGAGCATGCCGTCCTGGTGGATGCCGGACTCGTGGGAGAAGGCGTTGGCGCCGACGATGGCCTTGTTGGGCTGGACTGCAACGCCGGTAATGGTCTGAAGCAGCTTGGAGGAACGGTAAAGCTCACGGGAATTGATCCCGGTATGGTAGCCGTAGTGGTCGGCACGGGTATTGAGCGCCATGACCACCTCTTCGATGGCCACGTTGCCGGCCCGCTCGCCGATGCCGTTGATGGTGCCCTCGACCTGCGTGACGCCGGCCTCGATCGCCGCCAGGGTGTTGGCAGTGGCCATGCCCAGGTCGTCGTGGTTGTGGCAGGAGAACTGGATGGGATGAGGGGACTGCACGTGTTCACGGAGATAGGTGAACAGGTCGTACATCTCCTTGGGCGTGGTGTAGCCCACGGTGTCCGGCACGTTCAGCACGGTCGCACCCGCCTCGGCCGCGACGCTGAAGATCTGCGCCAGGTAGGCCCAGTCGGAGCGGGTGGCGTCCTCGGCGGAGAATTCGACCTCCACGCCGAAGGATTTGGCGAAGGCCACCATCTCCCGGGTGATCTGGATCACCTCTTCGGGCTTCTTGCGGAGCTTTTTCTCCATATGCACCGGCGAGGTGGAGATGAAGGTGTGAATCCGGGGCCGCTGGGCATCGCGAACGGCGTTCCCCGCGGCCTCGATGTCGTTCTTATTGCAGCGGGCGAGGCCGGCGATAATGGGGCCGCGCACTTCACGGGCGATCTGCTGCACGGAGGCGAAGTCGCCGGGCGAGGAGGCGGGGAAGCCGGCTTCAATCACGTCCACGCCCAGGCGGGCAAGCTGAAGCCCCACCTGAAGCTTCTCATCCGAAGTCATGCTGAAACCCGGGGCCTGTTCACCATCGCGCAGGGTCGTGTCGAAAATGTAAATGCGCTTGGACATGCGGGCAACCTCCTCCTGAGAAAAGTCGAAAGTCGTTTCGATAAAAAATCGCCCCTACCGCACAGCCACGCAGGCCTTGTGCGATAGGGGCGAGCTTTTCACTCGCGGTACCACCCTACTTTGCCGGGGAATCCCGGCCTTTGCGGACGCCCGTAAACGGCGCCCTGGAGGATAACGGCCTCTCCGGCTCTCCCTGAGTCCCGCCGGTCGGCGGGGGTTCAGGAGCGCGGCTCCGGGGTGAGTTTCGGCGTTTGCCGGCGGCACCGGGTTTCACCAACCCCCGGCTCTCTACAGCCCGCCCCGGCAGATCCCTACTGGCCCCATCTTCGCCTGTCGTTCCAAAAAGGTAAACAAAAATCCAGCCGACAGTGCCCCCGACCTGGTGTCGGTGGGACTTTCCGCTGGGGTGTTTTATACCCACGGTGTGCGGCAGCGGTTTGACGTCTCGCTGCTGCTTGCGCCGCTCGGTCGCTGTCCGGTGGTTAAAGACCACCGCGGAACCCTGAGGCGCATTCCCTGTCTCCGCCCGAAGGCGGAACATAATATTGTTGTGAATACTACCAGCCAGCAAACGGCCTGTCAATAGGCGATTTCAAAGCGGGTGTGCGAAAAACGGCGGGGGCGCCGCGGTGTGCGGGCGCCCCGGGCAATTTTCTCTAGTAGAGCACGACTGTGGTCGGCTGGTAAGTGGCGCCGGTGGTAACCGGCATGGTCGCGTAGGGCATTGCGGTCTCCCAGCCGTACGGGGCCACCGTTCCCAGGTGGGCCGCCTTGCCGAACGGGGCGACGGTCCGCCCAACCTGTGCGGTCTTTCCGTACGGCGTGGTCATTCCGTAGGGCTGTCCGCCGGCGATGCCGCGGATGCCGACATGGAAGCCCATCTCACGGGCCTCGCGTGCCTCCCACGGCCCCATGGTCAGCCACTGGGGTTCCCGGACTTCGAAGGTCCGGATGGCCTCCCGCTCCGTGAGGCCGGAGCCTAACAGGGCGCCCATGAGCGCGGCTTCCCGTAACGCATGTTCGAGGGGGGCTCCCATCCGAAGCTCCTCCGCGGCGTGCCGAGCAATGGCATCTACCGACCGGGCCGTCAATCGCCGTGGCATAGTGAAGCAGCACCTCCGGCGTCATTCTATGCCTGCGCAGGGCCGGGGTGACATAATTCGGCGCTACCGGAGGGGGAGCAGGCGCCGTTTCCGGGACAGAAGGCGGGCGAACGGATAGCGAAAATCGTGGCCGGAGAGGGCCGAGAGAGGGGCGTACAGGACCACCGGCGTCAACACCACCCGGAGGAGGGCCCAGCCAACAGCCGCCGGGTACAGGAACTCAACGCCGATTTGATAGGAGTTTGCGAAGACTTGCCCGGCCAGGTAAAGCAGGGCGAGCAGCCCCAAACTCACCGCCGCGCCCTGAACGGCGTGGCGTTCCACGAACGTCGAACGCTTCCGGCCATAGACCCAGGTGACAGTAGCCACACCGATGACCGGCACCAGAACGATTTGCCCGGAAAAGAGGCAGACAAAAGGGAGTAACTGGGCGATGAACGCCACGAATCGGTCAGGCGTGAGGACGAGCTTCCGCCGCAGACCGGCGACGATGAGACTGGTCGCGAGGAAGGCCAAAATGAATCCCGCGGACCGGAGATTGACAGAAGGGGAGGTAATCGCCCTCCATAGATGGGAGGCGTTAAGAGCAGGCTGATTCGTGTGCCAGAAAGAAACCATGTTGATCATCCACACAAGGAAGTTAGCCGTCATCGGCGCCAGGAAGGCGAGCAGGGGCTGGCTCAGGGTGGCTGCCAACCAGCCGGTTGCCAGGATCACGAGCGACATCCACACGTTAGCGACGAGGGGATGCGAAGAGGCTGGGAAACGGCCGGAGAGGGCCAACGCAGAAAGCGTGATCCCCAGCGTCAAGGCGGCCGTTAGCACCCAGTCCCGCCGGGTGACGGGCAGGGAGGTCACTTCCCGGAGTTGCCGGCCGGCGGTCTCCGCATCGCCAAAGGCGGCCAGCGCCCGCTCGGTGGCTTCAGCCGGGGAGAGCCCTTCCTGCCGGTAGGCTGCCACTGCGTCGGTCAGGTGTGCCCGCAGTTCCTCCGCCTTATCGCCGTCTGCGGGGAGTTCGGCCACCGACAGCAACGTTGCCAGATACCCTTCAATCCGGTCTATCATGACGGCACCCCCAGGACGGAATTCATGGACTGCACGAAGTGCTTCCATTCTTCCAGCCAGAGGCGGTGCGCCGCCCGGCCCGGCTCCATCAGCCGGTAGTACCGGCGGCGCCCGCCTTCGCCTTCGCCCCAGTAGCTCTCCACCAACCCGTCCTGTTCCAGTCGTTTGAGCGCCGGGTAGAGCGTGCCGTCTTTCAATGCGAAAGTCTCGCCGCCCTTTTGTGCCACTTCCCTGGCCAGCAGGTAGCCATAGGCATCCCCGTCGTGCAGCACGGCGAGAATCAGCGGCTCGATGCAGCCCTTGAGCAATTCCTTGTTGATCGCCATCGATTTCACCACCCTCGTAATACTAGGTATAGTATATAGCGAGGATGATCCGGCGACAAGAGTAAATTACGAAATTATTGTGACTGCCAACGCCGTGAGCGAGTCCATGTGGGCATGCAGCAGCATGAGCATGCCGTGCCGCCGGCGGGCCAGTCCCTGCCAGCCGTTGGGCAGCACGGCTCCGGGCTGGTACCGGAGGGGCAAGGGGTAGAGGCTGGCCAGCAGGTAGTCGTACCAGAGCCGGAACATATGCTGCCGCTCGGCGAGCGTGAGCGGCTGCTCGGCGGTGTAGCCTTGCAAAAAGGCGATGGCCCGCCCCCGGTCGAGCCCGCCGTCGGGCATCAGCGCCGTCTCCACCAGGGCCCGGGCCACTTCCAGCCCCCGCCACCGGGGGCCGGCGAAGTCCCAGTCCAGAATCGCCGAGACCCGGCCGTCCGGGTGGAAGAGCAGGTTGCCGGGGTAGTAATCGCCGTGGACGACCTGAAAAACCTCGCCTGCGTACGCGCCAGGGTCGATGGGTGCCCGGCCGATGGCCTCCAGCCGGAAAGCGGCCGCTGCCATGGCCAGGTTGTCCGTCTCGTCTGGCCCGTCCACCTCGTTTAGCCCGCCCGCCCGGGCCGTTCCGTTCGACGGGTGCGGCGTCGCCCGGCCCCGGGCCGCCGCCAGCAGGCTTTCCGCCCGCTCCTGAATCAGCCCGTTCTCCGGGATGGCCGACGGGCCGGCCGGCAGAACGGCCAGCGTCCGGTGCAGACGGCCCAGGGCCGCCCCGATCTGCCCGGCCGCTGTCTCTGTAGCCTCCCCGGCCCGCAGGTGTGCGCCGGGGGCAAACGCCGATACTGCCATCCACCCTTCGGGCGAGGGGGCGAGCCAGTCGCCTTTCAGCGTCCGCCGGACCTCGGGCACCGGGTGGCCGGCGGCGGCAGCGTGCGTCTGGATTGCCAGCGTGGGTGCGATGGTGGCGGGCGTCCACTCGGCGCCGCGGTAGACTTTCACGACATGGTCGCCGGCCCGCCAGACCTGGTGGATGTACCCGCCTGGCACCGGGGTGATTTCCACAGCGGTGAGGCCGTAGTGGGTCGCCAGGGTTTCGGCGAGCGTGCTCATTTGAGCTCAGGACCCACGATACCGCTGTCGCCGTCCACCCGGAGCACCTGACCGTCCCGGAAGGCCGTCATGGCATCCGCCACGTTGACCACCGCCGGAATGCCATACTCTCGGGCGACGATGGCCCCGTGCGAAAGGTACCCGCCGACCTCCATGACCACCGCCGACGCCCGCAGGAACAGCGGCGTCCAGGCCGGGTCCGTGGACGGCGCCACCAGCACTTCGCCCCGCCGCAAAGCCGTGCCCTCGGCGGGATGCCGAATCAGCCGGGCCGGCCCGCTCGCCTTGCCGCTGGAGACGGCCACGCCCTGGAGCATGCCCGCCGCCCGGTCGGCCGACCGCCCGGGGCCGGTCACGCCGGGACCGTCCGCCGCACCCGGTGCGACCCGCTGCAAGCCCGCCGGTTCCAGCCCGGGCCGCCGGTTGACGACCGCCCGGTCGCCCAGAATCACATCCGGCGCGGCCTCGGCCTCCATCGCCCGCCGCCGCTCCCGTCGATGCGCCAATATCGTACCGAGTCCCTTGCCGTCCCACTGCACCGCGAGCAGCGAGGCAATCTCGTCGCCCGTCAGGAAAAAGACCTCGTCCGGCCGCTGCAGAATGCCTTTGGCCGTGAGCCGTCGACCGATCGCCAGGGCCGACAATCGGGCCGGCTGCACCAGACGCACCAGCGCCGACTTGGCCCCTTCCCGCAGCCGCATGGCCTCCCGGGCTTTCCCTAGCAGGAACCGGTAAAGCGGGTAGGTCGGGGCGAACCGCAGGGCCGCCGCTACATCAGCCTCCGCTGCGTGTCGCTTGGCCCGGGCGACTGCCGCCGGATCCGTCTCCGGGAGCCCGTCCTGCACGTAGCTGCAGACCGTTTGCAGCACGAACGTCGGGTCCTCCGACCAGCGCGGGTTCATGATCTCCATTTCGTAGACGCCGCGGTGGCCGAACTCCTGGAGGAACTCCTCCAGCAGCTTCAGGGTCTTCGTGCCCCGCAGCACGTCCCGGAAGGATTCCGCCGAAAAGGGCTCGGCGGTGAAGTACTTCTTGGCCAGCGGCTCCTGGAGCGCCTGCCCGGCCACAGCTACCAGCCGGTAGCCCTGTTCGGCGCTGGTGATGCCCTCGGTGCCTGCGAGCAGCGCCGACGTCAGCGACTGCCCCCGGCCCGGCAGCTTTCGCTCCAGCAATTCCGCCAGCCGGGCCGACCAGAGGCCGCCCACGTTGTGAATCATCGTTTCGGGCAGGAATTCCCGCCGCTGCCGCTCCACCGCCCAGAGGCGGTGCAGAAACTCCAGCTCGTGGAACCGGTCGCTGAACGGATGGCTCTCGAACTCCCGGCACCAGTCGAAGACTTTCCGGAAGGACGCGTTCGCGTTCCGGGCCGCCCGGCGCAACACCCCGCCCATTTTGGCGAGGCGGCGGAAGCGAAGCTGCCCCAGCCGGGTCCAGGCCGGCGCCGGCGGCGGCACCTGAATCTCCGGTTGATGGCCGCCCAGCGCCCGGTTGGTCTCCGCGGGCTTCCAGCCAAACGCATCGTAAGCCGCCCACTGGACGGCCGAGAGGTTCATGTACGCCCGCCCTTCATTCTGGCGGCTCCAGGTCAGCCCCTCCGGGAACTCGTAGCCCGCCCGCCAGAAGATCTGCCGGAGCAGCACTTCCACGGTGAGCGAGTTGAACCACCAGCCCAGGGGCGACTGCACGCCGGGCATGGCGTCTTTCAGGTTGGCGTTGGACCAGATCGTCGCCTGGCCGGCCAACTCCGGGAACGTCGCCTCAGGCAACGCGGTGATCGGCCGGGCCTGGGTCACCCAGAGGTAGAAGCCGTCGTGGCACCACTCCACGTCCTGCGGCTGAACGCCGTCCCCGAGCGTGTCCTGGATGCGCCGGACGACCCGGGTCAGCTCCTCAAGCTGCGGCTTTTCCAGCACCGGCTCGCTCCGGTCGGCATAGCCCAGGGCTTCGGTCACCGTGCCCCCGTCGTAGCCCGGCCGCACGGCCTGGTGCTTGAAGCCAATCCGCCCGCCCACCAGCTTGACCGGGCCCGTATGGTCGATGTGCAAATGGTATTCGTCGGCCTCCACCGAGCCGGAGACGACCGACTCGCCCAGCCCGAAGCCGGCGTTGACGACCACCCGGTCCCGCCGCCCGGTGACCGGGTCGGCCGAGAAGGCGACGCCGGCGTACAGCGACTGGAGCAGTTCCTGAACGACGAGCGCGCCGCCCACCTGGCGGTCCGTCAGCCCCATTTTCCGGCGGTAGGCCACGGCGGTGGGTGTCCAGAGGGAGGCATAGCAGCCCCGGATCGCATCCGCCAGCCGGTCGTCGCCGATTACATTGAGAAACGACTTGTGAATGCCGGCGAAAGATGCCGCCGCCGAGTCCTCCGCCGTCGCCGACGAGCGAACGGCCAGGCCCACCGCCTTGTCCACCCCCGCCACGCCCAGGGCGGCTCGGATTTCCGGTATCAGCCCGGACGGCAGCGATCCGGCCAGAATCCGCTCCTGGAGCTCGGCCAGCCGGGTGGCAGCGGCCGGGTCGGCGGCCTCCTCTGCTTGAAGGACGGCCAGGGCCTCGACTTCGGGCATGAACCCGTTCTCAGCGAGGAAGTCCCAGTAAGCTTCGACCGCTACCACGCATCCGCGGGGAACGCGGAAACCGAATCGGGCCAACCGGCCGGTGTTCCAGCCCTTCCCGCCTACCCGTGCGGGGCCGGCGGACAGCGCTTCTGCGAAGGTCAGTGCGTACGGCAAATGAATCACCCCATCAAATTGTACATCTTTCAGGCGGCGTTATCCTTTTCCGGATTCGAATCGATCGGATAGCGACCCGGCATGGACCGCACAGGACCGGGACGCTTGACAGCAATCGGTGCCACGCTTGTCCACACCGGTCTGAAGTTGATCGCGGCGAACGGCTTCGAGGCGACTTCGGTCGACGAGATTACCACGGCTGCCGGCGTGGCCAAGGGCACTTTTTACAACTACTTCAAGACCAAGGAGGACCTGGCGCTGGCCGGCGTGGCCCAGGCGCAGGCGGAGATGGTCACCCGGGTCGAGGCGCTGATCGCCGCACACCCCGCCACCCGTGATCGGCTGCAGCGGCTCTTTGACGAGATCGTCACCTGGGTCGTGGCGAATCCGGAGCCCGCCTGGATTTGGGGCCTGGAGCAACTGCGGCGGGGGCGGTCCGATGCATATGGGGCCAGCGGCGTCAGCCAGGCGCTCATCCGGATCATCGAGGCCGGTCAGGCGGCGGGTGACGTGCGGACGGACCGGCCGTCCATGTTATTGTCCCTGGAACTGGAGGGGCTCTTTTTGGCCTACCTCGCAGCCTGGAAGCACCGGGGCCGGGGCCGGCCGTTCGACCTGGCCGAGATGATGCGCCTGGCGGTGGACGACCTGCTGGACGGCATCGGGGCGGGACCGCTTCCCCGGGAGACGCGGTAGCGACATTCGCAGAGGAGGCAGCTATATATGGGCGGAGACTGGGTCATCAACTGGGAACAGGCGGCTGCGGCCGGTGCGGGCGTCGCCGGCGGGAAGGGCCCGAACCTCGGCCGTCTGCACCGGTACGGCTTTCCCGTGCCGCCGGGCGGCTGCCGGCCCTGCAGGAAGCGCTCGCAGGCCCGGACGCCGGTGGCCGACCGGAAGGCGAAGGATGACGCCTGGCGGGCCGAGACCCCGCCGGACGTGCTGATCGTCGACGCCGAAGGGCACCCGACCGTGCTGGAGAAGGCGGCGGTCGAGGCCGTCCTGCCCGGTGCAGCCCGGGAGAGCGCCCGGCCCGGCCCGGTGCGGTCCGGCTCACCGGTGTGGGCGTGGCCCCCGGTCGGGCCAGCGGGGCGGCCCGCATCATCCGGCATCCCGCCGAAGGACACTTGCTGCAAACAGGCGAAGTCTTGGTGGCACCTTCCACCGACCCTGGCTGGACGCCACTGTTCCTGCGGGCGTCGGCCATCGTCATGGAGGTCGGCGGCTATCTGTCCCACGGGGCCATTGTGGCCCGCGAGTATGGCATCCCTGCTGTGGTCAACATCCCCGGTCTGCTGGACACCGTCCGGGACTGCCGGCGCCTGGAGGTAGACGGTGACGCCGCCCATGTGCTGATGGACGCCGCCGACTAGTGCGGTCCACCACCCCCCAAACAGGGAGGATTTGAGCCCATGAACGTTCGCAAGGCCTTGCTTACCGTGGTCCACATCGTTTACGACATCGTCATGAAACTAAACCCGCGCAAACTGGCCGCCTCCGCCGTGATTATCGACGCGGGGGGCCGGGTCCTGGTCTTGCATTCCCGCTACGTGGGCGACGTCTGGACGTTGCCCGGTGGCGGCGTCGACCGGGGCGAGAACTTGGATGAAGCTGTGCTTCGGGAGTGCCTGGAGGAACTGGGCCTGCCGGTGACGATTGCCTGGTACATCGGCATGTACTACCACGCCGATGTCGCCGCCTACGTGGCGGCCTTCCGGTGCCACCTGGCCGGCGGGTCGATCCGGCTCTCCCACGAGCATACTGAATATCGCTGGGTGGCGCCTGCTGAACTGCCGCCCGGGCTGCGCCAGGTCGCAGAGGACGCCCTGGCCGGTCCGGGTCCGGCGGTAATCCGTACGTTCCGCTGACCTGCTGGCGCCACCTGTGGCCACGTTGCTCCAGGTGATGCAAGACGAACACCCAAACGGCCGCGGATTTCACCATGAGCCAACCGGGGAGGGGGTATACCCAGTTTTTGGCCCGCCCGGACCGCAAGTTGGCCTCCTTTCGGGCGTTTCGAAAGATATTACCACTGCTCCCGGCGTCACCCACTGATAATTTCCTTCGAATGAGGCACCGGTTGACCCTAACTTTCTGGAAACAAGCGCCAAAAAGTCAAAATTATACCGCTATGGGGTAGCGAAATAGCGCTACTGGCCGTG
>DASXVX010000054.1:0-37222 GCA_036504075.1 Symbiobacteriaceae bacterium
GTTCATTTACCTGGACCAGGCTCGGAAGATGAGTCAAGTACCGGCTGCTCGGCAGATGCTGGCGAGTGCATGTTCAGTCTTTGGTGAGCGTCCGGCGGTTTAGCTGTCTACGGGAGCACCCGTTCTCACGAACAGAGCCTAATATTTTTATTTCCGGGGCAGACGACCCCGTCATCCGCGTTTGGATTTAATATCTGCGAAATCTGCGTCATCTGCGGCCATATAAAATCTCCACGGAATACCTGACCTACGCACTCACCGAGTCGTAAACCCGCAGCACGTTATAAACCGTATCCCGCTCCGCCGGCACGCGCCCCGCCTGGCGAATCAGTCCCAGCAGGTCGTTCTGCTCCTGCAGCATCGGCGTGGAGGCGCCGGCGAAGTGGTAGATCTTCTCCTCCCGCACCGTGCCGTCCACGTCGTTCGCACCGAAGCTGAGCGAAAGCTGGGCGATGCGGGGCGACGCCATGATCCAGTACGACTTGATCGCATGCACGTTGTCCAACAGCAGCCGGGCCACGGCGATGATCTTCAGGTCATGGAACCCGGTGGGTCCGGGCAGATCAGCCATTTCCGTATTCGTCGGGTGAAAGGCCAGCGGAATGAACGCCGTCTCGCCGCCGGTCTCATCTTGCAGCTCCCGGATTTTCAGCATATGGTCCACCACGTGATACGGCTTTTCGATATGGCCGTAGAGCATGGTGCAGGTGGTCCGGATGCCCAGCTTGTGGGCCGTCCGGTGAATCTCCAGATACCGGCTGCCCGGCATCTTCCCCTTGCAGATCACATTGTGCACTTCCGGGTGGAACATTTCGGCGCCGCCGCCGGTCAGCGAGCCGTGCCCGGCTTCCTTGAGCCGCAGCAGCACCTCTTCGGCCGTCATCCGGAACTTTTTGGTGAAGAAATCGATCTCTACGGCCGTAAAACACTTGAGATGCGCCTGGGGCACCGCCGCTTTGATGGCGGCGATAAAGTCGGTGTAATAGGCGAACGGCATGTCGGGATGGAGGCCGCCCACCATGTGAAACTCCGTCACGCCCAGGCGGGCGTATGCTTTGGCCTTTTCGACCATTTGCTCGATCGTATAGGTGTAGCCTTCCGGGTCCACCCCGTTCTCCTTACCGAAGGCGCAAAACTTGCAGACGTTATGGAGGGCGCAAACGTTGGAGTAGTTGATGTGGGCGTTGTTGTTAAAGTACACGTAATCGCCCACCCGCCGCCGGCGGGCCTCGTCGGCGATGGCGCCCAGGGCGAACAGATCGTTGGTTTCCAGCAGTGCTATGCCATCCGCGGCGGACAGCCGCTGGTCCCCGAGCACTTTTTCGTAAATCGGCCGTAGCGCTTTGGGCATCAAATCGGCGGCCAGGGACATCGCTTCACCCTCCAGTCGGGAAAACGTGGTCACGATGAACTTATTCTAAGCCTTTGTGTTATGAACCACAAGCACTAAGCCATGTACGATCGGACCGCCTGCATCACCTGCTCGGCGGTCAGCCCCGAGCCGCCGTCTTCCCGCGGCGAACCGCCTACGCCGGCCTGCCCGCCCCAGGGGTTGCCCGAGGGTTCCATGCCCGAGAGCGTTACGAAAAGCGGCCGCAGGTCCAGTTGCTCGGGAATGGCGATGCGGGCCGGATTGGCGCCCAGGGTATACCTGGGACAGCACCGGCTCCAGCCGGACATCCGGCCCTGCGGCTCGTGGAGAATCACCAGCACGGCGCCCTTGTCGTACAGCACCCGCATGACCGAGGCTTTGTCCGTGGCAATGTATGCCACCCTGCCCAGCCGGGTGTCGAACCAGCGGGCGCACCGCGCCGCGGCCCGGGCCTGCCGTTCTTCGAAGCGGCGGGCTTCCAGGAACGGGTGGAACTGGTGCGGCAGCACCTGCTCGGTAAACCGGCCGAAGGGGTCGACGCCGGAATCCTCCACCCACTCCAGCAGCGCCTGGTAATGCGGTTGACGAACGCCATCGTCGCCGTACACGAGGTTGATGCCCGCCGCCACCCCGTGCAGGGTCTCGAGCACCGGGTGCGGCTGGGGATGTTTGAAGAAGTAGCCCCGGTCCCCCAGGTCCACGTAGCGGTCCAGTGCGTTCGGCTCTTCACCCAGCGCCTGCCGTAATATGATCGGGGTGGCCCCGAGCGTATGGTCTTGATGGTGGTCGAAATTACCCCGCAGGGGGTCGTGCGACCGGCCGATATCCCAGATGAGCACCGTCGGGTCGTCCAGTTCGGCGCCCGTGACCTGGGGCCGGTAGGCGACAGGCAGGGGCGCGCCCCCAGCCGACTCCTGCCGGAGCCGGCGCACCCGCATGAGAAACGTTTGAGCATCCAGGTCCGTATTGGGGTGGCTGATGCCACGCACGGCCCTGGTCACAAGCGGTCGAATCAAGCGCGATCACACCTCCGCTTTCACCTATTCGGGAACTCCCATTCGTTTCCCTTTGGTGCCCGAATAGACCTGAGTCCGTATGGACCATGATCGCAGGAAAGCTTCTCGTCAATGCACAAAGGTCCGAAACCAGGGGACTTTCCGTGCAAACGAGCAGGTAACGCAGTGCCGGGCAATGAGGAGGCGATCGGATGATCAGCGTGCTCCTGGTGGACGATCAGCGGCTCATGCGGAACGGGATGCGGACCCTGCTTTCCCTGGAGCCGGACCTGACCGTGGTGGGCGAGGCCGGCGATGGCCGGGAGGCCCTGATGAAAGTGCTGATTCTTACGACGTTTGATGACGACGCACTGGTACTGGAGGCGCTGCGCGAAGGTGCCGCCGGCTACCTGACCAAAGACGAGCCGGCCGAAGAGATTGCCAGCGCCGTCCGCAAGGCGCAGTCCGGCAGGGTCATCATGCCGCCGCCCATCGCCGCCAAAGTTGTCGCTTCGCTGACCCGTCAGGCCCCGCTGCTCCCGCCCGCCGAACTGGCCGAATTGACCGAGCGGGAGCATGTGAGTAGTATCATGGAGAAGCTGAGGTTGCGGGACCGAACCCAGACGGCACTCTGGGCAGTTCGTCACGGATTGGCAGAGTAAGCAGGAACTTGGATAACGATTAACGAATTAACAGGTAAGTCGATTTTATAACCAACGAGTTTCATGGAGGGCGATCGGCCTTGACATTGGAAGAAGTGAAAGTCCTGGCCTCGGCCGCCTTGCTGCCCGAAGTGTTGGAGCGGGCCTGGCGGGCGGCAAAACTGCCGGTGCCTACGAAGACGCAGCGGGTCGTTTGCTTTGGGTCCACCATGGCGATCCTCGCCTGGTGGCAGGGGTTCCAGGCGCTGCTGACCGGCCTCGGCGCCGTGGCCTGTGCGGTGGCGCTGACGGCAGTCTTCTTCATTCGCCCGTACGGGAACCCGGTGCCGCCCATGATTGCCGAGGCAGCCCCCCTGGTGTCTGACAGCGCCGAACTAGCGTGTGCGGACACCCTGGTGCTTGCGGACGCGCTGGCGGAAGGGCTGGCCGAACTGGTGGATGTGCCGGACGAGGTGACCCAGTCCACCTAGACCCCCATGACTTTTGGCATACGAATAAACCGGAAAGTGATGCGGCCCGACACATGTGCCGGGCCGTAATCGCGCCTAGATCAGCTTCAGAGGCTCAGACTCGAAGACCGCGATGAGGAAGGTGCGACACGATGCTGAGGGTGCAGAACCTGGTCAAGAAATTCGGCGAGAACGTTGCCGTCCGCGACGTCAGTTTTGAGGTGGAAAAAGGCGAGTCGTTCGGTCTGCTGGGTCCGAACGGGGCCGGCAAATCCACGACGATCTCCATGATCTGCGGGCTGCTGCAGCCGAACGCCGGCGAGATCTACGTGGCCGGCGTGAACGTCCGGGAGCACCCGACCGCCGCCAAGGCGAAAATGGGCGTCGTGCCGCAGGACATCGCCCTCTACCCCACCCTCTCTGCCCGGGAGAACCTGAACTTCTGGGGCGCCATGTACAGCCTCGGCGGGGCGGAACTGGCCCGCCGGGTGGACGAGGCGCTGGAGATCGTCAGCCTGAGGGACCGGCAGAAGGAGCGGATCGACACCTACTCCGGCGGCATGAAGCGGCGCATCAACATCGCCGCCTCCCTGCTGCACCGGCCGGAACTGCTGATCATGGATGAGCCCACCGTGGGCATCGACCCGCAGAGCCGCAACAACATCCTGGAGACGGTGAAGCGGCTGAACAGCGAAGGCATGACGGTCGTTTACACCAGCCACTACATGGAAGAGGTCGAGTACCTCTGCTACCGGCTGGCGATCATCGACCACGGCAAGCTGATCGCCCAGGGCACCCTGGACGACGTCCGCCGGCTGATCGGCAGCGAGGCCACGGTGCGGCTGAAGGTCCAGAACCCGGACGACACCGTCTGCGCCGCCGTGGCCGCTGTGCCCGGCGTCACCCAGTCTCACTGCGACGACAACGCGGTCATCGCCCTGGTGAAAGATGCGGCCGACAAACTGCCGGCGCTCCTGGCGGCGGTCAACAGCCAAGGCCGCAAAGTGCTGGGCGTCGAAGTCCAGGAGCCCAACCTGGAATCGGTATTCCTTCACCTGACCGGTCGGGCGCTGCGGGATTAAAGGAGGCCAACGAACGTGAAAAAAGTCTGGCTGATTGCGGTCGGGGGCCTCACGCGGATGGCCCGGGACCCGCGGGCGCTGCTGATGTTGCTGGCCATGCCCATGATTCTCATCGGCATTCTGGGCGTCGCCCTGAAGCCCATGATGGACACCCCGGAGTTCAAGCCGTTCGACGTGATTCTGGTCAACGCCGATGCGCCGGCGAAGCCGGTCGCGCCACCGGGCACCCCGGCGGCGGTGCTGGAGCAACTGCCGACCTTCGAGTTCGGCAAGCTCCTGCAAGACGAGGTGCTCCTGAGCGACCAGGCAAAGAAGATCATGAACCTGAAGACCGCCACCGACCTGGCGGCGGCCAAAGACCAGGTCATCAACCGCAAGGCGGTCGCCGTCATCTACGTGGCGCCCACCTTCTCGGCCGATGTCATGGCGGGCAAGGCCTCGACCATTCAGCTTTTCTCCGACGCCGGCAACCCCTCGCAGGCCGACATCGTCGCCCAGGTGGTGGGCTACTTCACGGAAGCGGTCACCGCCGATGCGCTGGCGGTCATGCACCCGGCCCCGGGTCAGTCCGGGCCGGCCGCCCTGAACCAGAACGCCCGTGACGCCGCCCTCAAGGGGCTGCCCAAGGTCGTGGAGACCACGGCCGGCGCCCGCACCAAGGACGTCGGGGCTATGCAGTACTACGCCGCCGCCATGGCGCTGATGTTCATGCTGATGACCGCCATCGCCCGGGCCGCCACCATCATCGAGGAACGGCAGAACGGCACCCTCGGCCGGATGCTGATGAGTCCCACAGCCAAGGGGATCATCCTGGCCGGTCAGCTCCTGGGCAGCGTGATCATCGTGGTGGTGCAGTTCGTGATCCTGATGCTGGGCACACGTTTCCTCTACGGCGTGGACTGGGGGCCTACGGCCGAAGCACTGCTCCTGGCCGGCGCATACTCCCTGGCGGTCTCCGGCATCGGCACTGCTACGGCGGGCTGGCTCAACGACGCCAAAGCCGCCGGCGCTGCGGTCGGCGTGGTCGGCAACATCTTTGCGGCGCTCTCCGGGGCCATGTTCCCGATATCCCTCTTCCCGCCCTTCCTGCGGCTCATCGCCAGGTTCATTCCGAACTACTGGGCGCTGCAGGGCTTCCTGGACCAAATGTCCGGCATCGGTGGCCTGGCTCACCTGGTCACCCCGGTGGCCATTCTGGCAGCGATCGGCGTCGTCTTCGGTGCGCTGGGCACCTGGCGGCTGGCGGCACGGTAGGAGGTAAAACAAGAGGAGGCTCAGACATCATGAGACAAGCGCTGGCCATTTCCTGGATTCAGTTCAAGATGACGGTCAAGTCCAAAGGCGCCCTGGCGATGATGTTCTTCATGCCGCTGATTCTCACGTTGATTTTCGGTGTCTTCGTGGCCGGCTCCGGCAGTACCGGCAGCAGCGGCGACGGGCAGGTCTATCCGGTCACCGTGGCAGACGGGGACGGTACGTTCGCTGCGCGCAAGCTGGTGGAAGCCCTGCGGCAGGAGCCGACGCTGCGGCTCACGGTCAGCGACGCCGCACAGCTCGATAAGGCCGTCTCCGACCGGAGCGCTTACGTCGGCATCGTCATCCCGGCCGGGTACCAGAAAGGGCTGAACGGCGGGGCAGCGCCGGAAGTGCAGATCGTGACCCTACCGGGTTCCAACGCACAACTTTCCGCCGGCCAGACGATCCGCAAGGCAACGGCCCACGCGAGCGGCGACTACCTGCTGGCCCGGCAGATGACCGGCGACAGCGCCGATGAAGCGAAGTTGGCGGCTGCCTACACGACCATCGTCGCCGACCGGCAGGCCGCCGGCGCCACGGTGAACCACCAGCGGCTGAAGCGCGAAACGCCGCAAGTCGACACCGGGTACACCGTGGCCACCTCGGCGCTGGGCTTCACGGTCATGTTCGTGATGATGTTGGTTTTCAGCATGTCCAGTTCCATTCTCACGGAGCGGGAGAATGGCACCTGGGGCCGGATTCTCACCACCCCGACGCCGCGGATCCAGGTGCTGATCGGCTTCCTGCTCAGCTTCTTCATCACCGGGCTCTTCCAATTCACCGTGCTGGTGGCAGCGACCATGGCGTTCTTCAACGTCCAGTGGGGTCCGCTGCTCCCGCTGTTCGGCATGGCGTCGGTCTTCATTCTCTGCTCGGCGGCCCTGGGACTCTTCCTGGCGGGCATCGTGAAAACGGCTGACCAGCAGAAGACCATCGGCATGGTGGTGGTCATCGCGACCTCGATGCTGGGCGGCGTCTACTGGCCGCTGGAGTACATGAGCCCCACCATGCAGAAGATCGGCTACCTGACCCCGCAGGCCTGGGCCATGGAGGGCTTCCGGGAAGTGATGCTCCGGGGCGGGTCCTGGGCGGGCCTGGCGCTTCCCATGGTGGTGCTGGGCGCCCTGGCGTTGATTTTCATGACGGCGGGATTGCTGCGAGTCAGGTACGAATAGACCGACCATGCCCGGACCTCGGCGGCAGGCCCCGGGGTCCGGCGTGCAAGCATCTGCCCATTCGTGCCACGGATGGGCATTTTCGCGCTCTTGTGCGACTAGACTTTGTCATGACATTATAATCTGAGAGGGGGAAACTATATGCTGAATCCCAATTCGCCCATTTCACTGCATCTGCAATTAAAGCTGGCCCTGGAACGGGAAATGGCCTCGGGCGCGTATCCGCCGGAGGCGCCACTGCCCACCGAGGCCGCGCTCATTCAGGGGTACGGCATCAGCCGGACGACCGTGCGGCAGGCGCTGGAAGCGTTGGTCCGGGAGGGGCGGGTATACCGGCAGCGAGGCCGGGGGACGTTTGTGGCGCCGCCCCGCATCGCCCAGACACTGGCCTACCTGACCGGCTTTGCCGAAGAACTGGCCGTGCGCGGGCTGAACCCGGCCATTGCCGTCCTGGAGCATCACGTAACGGGCGCACCCTCGCCGGCAGCGGCGGCGCTGGGGCTGGACCCGGGCTCGCCGGTGCTCCATATTCGCAGGCTGGTCTCAACCGGCGGGGCGCCACTGTTTCTGGACGACAGCTACTTCGCGCCGGGGCTGGCCGCGGTACTGGACCCGGGGCGAATTGCGGAGCGGCCGATCTGCCAGTTGCTGGAGGCGGCCGGACTCTTCCCGACGGAGGGCGAGCAGGACTTGCAGGCGGTGCTGGTGTCGGGCGAGGAGGCGCGTCTGCTGAACGTGGCGCCGGGGTCGCCGGGGCTGGCAATTGCGCGCCTGACCCGTGACCACTTCGGGGCGCCCCTGGAGTATGCCGCCGCCCTTTACCGGGGAGACCGGTACCAGTATGCAATCCGCCTGCGACGGAATTCGAACGCGTAGTCTACAGGGAGGTCCTGCCCCATGCCGGCCTGGCTTCATTACCTGCTGGTCAGCCTGGTAATCGGGCTCATTTCGGGGACGCTGGGGACATGTTCGGTTTCGGGGGCAGCAGCGTCAGCACGCCACTGCTGCGGGTACTGACGGATGTTCACCCGCTCTACGCCCTGGGGACGCCGCTGCCGGTGGCCATTCCGACCGCTGTCGCCGGGCTGGTGGGATACCACCGGCGCGGTCTGGTCCGCTATCGGATCGCCGGGTTTACGATACTGGGCGGGTTACCGGGGGTCGTCGTCGGTGCGCTGCTTACGAAATACATACCGGCCAGTTGGCTGATGATCATCACCGGTGCGGCCCTCCTTGGCATCGGGCTCCGGTCGGCGCTGACCGCCGGTGGCGTCGCCATGGCGGAGATTCCGATCAAACCGACTTCGGCGGATCTGATCGCGTTTCTGATCGGCCTGCCAGCCGGCCTGTTCGCCGGCGTGCTGGCAAACGGCGGCGGACCGGTGCTGGTGCCCATGTACCTGATGTTCCTCAACCTGCCCATGCTGGAGGCGGTAGCCACCTCCCTGGCGACGGTGGTCGTCCTCTCGATTCCGGGGGCGGCGCTGCACTGGTGGCTGGGGCACGTGGACCCGCAGCTGGTGCTGTTTCTGACCATTGGCGTCATTCCGGCCTCGCTGCTGGGGTCGAAGCTGGCCCGGAAGCTGGGGGACGTGCGGCTGAAGCGGGTCTTCGGCTGGGCGATGGTGCTGTTCGGCGGGTACTTCCTCTGGCGGGAGCTGTGAATTAGCGGGTGCCTGACCGCTTTGTGGTGGCTTGGTCCCCGGCTGGTGGTGGGTTGGTCCCCGGCTGGTGGTGGGTTGGTCCCCGGCTGGTGGTGGGTTGGTCCCCGGCTGGTGGTGGGTTGGTCCCCGGTTGGTGGTGGGTTGGTCCCCGGCTTGTGGTGGGTTGGTCCCCGGTTGGTGGTGGCTTGGTCCCCGGTTGGTGGTAGGTTGGTCCCCGGCTTGTGGTGGCTTGGTCCCCGGCTTGTGGCAGGCTGGTCCCCGATTGGTGGTAGGCTGGTCCCCGGCTTGTGGTGGGTTGGTCCCCGGCTGGTGGTGGGTTGGTCCCCGGTGCCCGCTCCCGAGGCCACGAACGCCGCTTTCAGCCGCTCCCGGTCGGGACGCTCCAGGGACTCGAACTTGGTGAGACCGGCGGCGAGATCCTTGGCCCACCCGTCGCGGGTTATGTACGCTTGAATCTCCGGATCAGTGCGGGAGCGACAACCCAGACCACCAGCGGAACGAGAGCGTAAGCAAGCCAGAACGCCGCCATGACCGGTTGGGCCTGCACCCAGAACACACCCGAAAATAGGCCGATCACGACTGCGCCTCGAAGGTGTTGGCTGATCCACGCCCTGGAACCGATGGTATACACGACCAGCCCAAGCGACATGTAAGCATATCCGACCAACCGCCGGGATTCGATATCAAGCAAATCGGTGGCGTATACGGCCACGGCGGTAAGGATCAGACCTGTCACTGCCAGCAGGACTCTGCTCTTGCGCGTAAACGCCTTCAGACCGATTACGGCCGCGATGACCACGACCCCGAGGTCAAAATACACATCTGTGGGGTTGCGAGAGTAGCGCGCCAGATCAATCCCCATCAGCGCCAGGGCCCACGACAGCCAACCGAGTACCCGCTCTCCAGTGGTCAACGGCGACTCGCCTTCCGCTTGGGGCGGTACCGGCGGCGCGGGCCGGGGCTTTTTCCAGATGGCAATCGTCAGCAGAACGGCGCCCAGCACCGAGATGATGACAATGGCAAGGTCCTTTCGTGCCACTGTATCCCTCCTTGGCGTGAAACCATCTCTGTCCGACCGGTGGCTCACCCTGATCCCCGGGGCAAGATTCATCCCAAACAATTCTATCATTAACGGCACGGTTTCGGTCGGCGCCCTTGGTGTGCCAATCTGAGTAGCAGCTACTTAAGTTCCGCTTGTCGCCTGCAAGCAGGATAGTAGGATTGTGCGTGGCGAATTGGGACACGCACGACCGTCTGTCAGGATCAGTGTCGCTTCCACGGGTGGAGTATCATATAGATCTAGTGGTCCAGACTACCAATGGATGGGCATCAACCACGCAACGACCGGGTACAGATGCAGATCAGCGTTCCTACGGTGGCTGGCCTTCACTTCCAAAGGTGAGGAGATCGGACGAAATGCACAGATTGACCATACACAATTTCGGGCCTGTTAAGGACGCGACGATAGACGTCAACCGTTTTCTTGTGTTGATCGGTCCTCAATCATCGGGAAAAAGCACAATTGCCAAGCTGGTGTACTTCTTCCTCCATGTCAGGGACGAGGTCATGAAGTACGCAGTGGACTGCGCCCAAGACGGTGTTGCAGGGCGTCCGGACCATGAATTGACAAAACTGCTGCGCCACCGGTTTGTGGAGTTCTTCGGACCCAGCAGGCAGCCCGCTGACGTGAAGGTTACATACGACTACGGGGACGGCTGTTCGCTGCAAATCGCACTCGATCCGACGGAGCACAGATACGTAACGCCGAGATTCTCTTCCCCGGCATGGAAGCGCATTCTGTCACTCGTCAAGAGTGTCCAGGGCCAACTCGTTTCCAACCAGCAAGACCCGCACTTCTTTTCCGCAGTCGGGAAGGTTGCGGCGGATCTACAACGTGCAGCGGTCCTCGCGCGTGTGCGCGACGAGTGCAGGTCAATCTTCTCGTACGAGAAGGAACTCTTCTTTGTTCCGGCTGGTCGCACCCTTTTATCTACCCTGGCGGATCAGATACAGAACATCCATCCCCAGTTTTTTGATTTCCCCATGCATCAATTTGTGGATGCGGTGAATCAGAGCAAATCGTTCTTCGACAAGCCCATGCAGGAGATTGTGCGGGAGCGACTGGCATTGTCCACCGAAAAAGTAGACCTTGCGGCTGTGAATGAAGCCCAGTCCTATGTCCGAAAGATCCTCAAAGGGGAGTACATGTACGACCGGGAAGGGGGCAAGCTCTATATTTCCGATAACGTCTACACGAAAATCAACTACGCCTCCTCCGGCCAGCAGGAGTCGGTCTGGATTCTGTTGTCGCTTTTTCTGCTTGTCCTTCAGCGATCGCGCTCCCTGGTGGTAGTCGAAGAGCCCGAAGCGCATCTCTATCCGATCGCTCAGAAGCAGTTGCTGGAGTATGTGGCCTTTGTCTACAACACCCTGGACTGTGACTTCGTGCTTACCACACATTCACCTTACGTTCTCAGTTGCGTCAACAACTTGATCTCCGCTCATGACCTGAGCAGGAAAATCAGCCAAGAGAAGCTTGAACGCATCATCCCCAGGAGTCTCTGGCTGAACACAGCGGACGTAGGCGGCTACTTCGTGAATGACGGAACGGTGGAGCCGCTGATGGCAACAGACTCACCTGCGTTGAAAACCGAATTGGTGGATTCTGCGTCCGACCTGATCAATGCTGACTTTGAGGCCATGCTCGAACTTGAGTCGGAGGCGGCCAGCAAGTGACTTGGTACTATCATCCTGGTTGGGTCATGTCCGATGACTGTCGGCGGATTGCCGCCTTTGCGGAGAACGGGCGCAAGTATCACGCTGAAAACCCCGAAGAGCGAAAGGTCGTCCGGTGCCACATCGATGGCTGTGCGATTCGCGATGGCGAAAGATGTGACTATGCGCTTTATGTACCAGACATGGATGCGGTCTGCTTCATCGAATTGAAGGGCAAGGACTTGAAAAAGGCTATTCAACAGATCTCGTCCACGTTGACGCAACTAGGCGGTAGCACGGGCTCCTGCATTGTCCATGCCAGAATCGTCCTTAGCCGAGTTTCAAGGCCTGATGTGAACTCTTCATATGAGATCCAGTTACAAAGGTCTCTGGCCCAGCGAGGCGGAAAACTCAAGCGCGATACTACGATCATGACAGAGAATATCGAGAAAGACTACGCTCGTGTATCACCAAAACTGTAGTGTTATGATGAGAGGCTACCTTAGCCGCCCTGCAGATCCGACCGGGAGACCGGTGGAGCAGAGCGGCTTCGTTGCGACTCGCCAAACTGGCAAGTGTTCGTCAACAGTCAGAGCCCTGCAGTTATGCCGGGCTCTTCGCTATACCGCCGGCCAGACGGCCGGCGTGTACGCATTCCGGCAAGGGGCGCCCAGGCTGTAGGCCACGTGGTGCCGGCCGGGGATGCACACGGCCGACCAGAACGTGGCCAGGCCGTCGGTGTGCCCGCAGACCGGGACCGTGTGATCCCGCATGGTCGCCTGCAGCACCGCCGCCGGGTCCGGCGCCGCGAGGGCCTGGCGGGCGCCTTCCAGCAAGCGCTCCAGCCGCCCCCGGCTGTTCTCCGCGATGCCGGTATGCGCCAACGGCAGCATCTCCGGGTGGAGCGGGTGGTTGGTACAGGCGAGAATCCCCGATTTCGGCTCCCGCACCCGGACCCGCTCGGGGTGCGCTTCCACCACGTACATTGCTTCCCGGTCGGCGACGAAGTAATTGTAGCCGGCAATGTGGGGCAGCCGGACGATCAGGTCGACCGCCTCCCGGGCGCTCCGGGCGCGCTCCAGGGCGGTCCGGCAGATCAGGTGAAAGCCCAGGCCCGGGGTCGCTTTCGCCGGACGGCGGGTGCCGCCGCCATGTATCGAAACCCAGACGCCGGCCTCGTTGACGCCGTCGAAACGCCCCCCGATCAACCCTTCCCAGATGCCGGTGTGCGACAGGGCGCCCGCCGGGTGGGTGGTGACCAGGTGCCGTCGGTCTTCAAAATAGAAGAAGTCGTAGTTGCGGGCCAACACGGGGCCGTCCGGGGTCAGAACGCCCACCGTGCTGCAATGGGCCGGGGGCTTGCCCGCGTCCAGGCAGAAATGCCAGAGCAGGTCTTCCACCGGCTGGTCGGCCGCCTCGGCGTACCCTTCGGCCTCCTCCACGAGGCCGGGGTAGTACCGCTCGACCTGGTCCAGGCACTTCCGGGCGAAGTCGTAGTGGTCGGGGTCCATGTCATCCCGGTCGGGGCCGACCGCGGGGAACCGCTCCCCCTGCCAGTGACCGATTTCCCGGTGGCTGCCGGCGACGGTATAGGTCTGATAGTCGGCGGCCTGTTCCTGTGGCAGGTCCTGGGTGGGGTCGATCATGAATGCACCTCCTCCCGGGCCTGGCGCCAGACTCCGATGGTGACGCGCACGACGCCCAGGTGCTCCATTTCGTGCTCCACGAACCGGCGGAGCATTTTGCGGGGGGTCCATTCCTCGGCGGGTCCTTCGGCTTGATAGATGCCCGAGCGGAGCGATTCCGGCAGGTTCAGCAGGGCCCAGACCGACCGGTTGAGCACCCAGTTGAAGCTCGCCATGGTCTCATCCGGCCAGGGATCGGGCAGGATTTCGTTGGCGGCATCCCAGCCGTAGACCCGGGTCAGATAGTAGCCCTGGGCGGCCCGAATATGTTCCAGGTTCTGCCGGAGCGTGCGCTTCCCGTTGGGCGGCTGCCAGTCCAGGGCTCTGGACGGCAGCTCGGCCACCGCTTCCAGCAGGTTCCCCCGGGCGTAAATCAGACGGCGAATGACTCGGGCGATATCGGCGTCCGTTACCGGCTCGGAGTCCGGCTCGAACAGGCCCACGGGGGCGCCGGACTGCCCGAAGCCTTCCACTTCGTGGATTTCGGCCACGTCCACTTCGACCTCCTCCGGGGTTACCGGCAGGACATCTGCCTCGCCGTGGGTCCGCAGCCAGGCGTAATAGCGGGCGATAGAATCCGGGGCCGAAGCGGTGACTGCGATGGGACTGGAAGCTAACCAGATGCAACCGGGCTCCGACAAAAGGTGGCCCATCCAGGGGCCCTTCTTTCCGGTGCCGTCAATGTAGATCGTGTAGGGCAATCCGCTCATCCCCCTCCAAATCCTCTTTACGCCATATAGGGACCAGACCCCTTTCGCCCCCGAACTATTCTGGTTAACCGCATTCGAAAATCACGAGCCGAAACCGGCGGGCGACCGAAAACGTCCAAAAGGGAAATGCTGGGGTGCGTGTGGGGAAGGTGAGCGCAGATGAGCCATCGGTTGAATGCGATCGTCATCGGCGTGCTGCTGCTGACCAACGCCGTACAGGGTTGGTTGTACTACCAGCGGGCCGTGGATGCCGCCGGTCAGGCGGATGCGTCGGCGAGAGCGGTGGCGGGGCTGGTCGCGGGCGCCGGCCTGGACCTTGGCGAGGCAACCGCCGCCGGGTCTGCGCCTGCGCCGGGCGCACTGCTGTCGGCGGACCGGAAATTGCAGACGGTTTTCGACAACATGGTGACGCTGGGGCACCTGCGGATGACGGCGAACCCGCGGGCCTACCGGGGCTACCCGGGCGGTCATCTGGCCGAGATGGCCGGCCTGATTCAGGGCGACATTGAGCGCATGCTGCTCAGCCGGGACTACACGGAGTTGGCCCAGGTCCGGGAGCGGCTCCAGCGGCTGGCCGGGGAACTTCCCGACGCCTCCCGGCCGGGGAGCGGCTACGTCCGCCTGTTCGAGGCGGCGGTGACCGGGCTGCCGTAAAGCTACACGCCGGGGAGAACTCCCCGGCGTGCATTTGCGAGACCTGCTGAAGCAGCATCCGGCCTACCGAAGCAACAGCCGATCGTCCCGCTGTTCGGCGGGCTTGTCCACCGGCTCCGGCCCAGGCCCAGGTCCAGGCCCGGCCGCCGGCCGGCGGGTCCGCAGGGCGTAGGCGGCGGCAATGACCGCCAGCAAACCCAGCCCGGCTGCCAGCCCGGCGCCCTGGCCCGGCACCAGCGGCATGGCGGCGATGACCGCCACCAGGAGAATGATGCCCAGCCAGGTGATGTACGGGTAGCCCGGCAACTGGCAGGCGGCCAGCCGGCACCCCTCCCGCCGCCGGATGACCAGCTGGCTGGCCAGGATCATCACGTAGGCGAAAATCAGCGAAAAGCCGCCGGCGCTGATGAGAAACAGGTAGACCTGCTTCGGCAGCAGGTAGGCCAGCACGACGCCCACCAGCATCGCCCCGCCCGAGAAGAGCAGCGCCCGCCGGGGCGCACCGACGGGAGTCAGCGCCCGAAGAAAGGCCGGCGCCTGCCCTTCCTCCGCCAGGGAGTATAGCATCCGGGAGAGGGCGTACATGGCCGCCAGCATGGTGGAGATGGATGCGCTCATGATGACGACGTTCAGCACCCCGGCCAGCCCGTGAAAGCCGTTCGTCCGCAGCGCCGTCACCATGGGGCTCACCTCCGGGGAGATGCTCCCGATCGGCAAAACCGGCAGAATCACCGCCATGGCGCCCACGTAGAGCACCACCAGGCTGATGACCGTCAGCAGAATGGCCTTCCGGACGGTCCGCTTCGGGTCGACCGCCTCCGGCGCCGCCAGCCCCAGCACTTCGAAGCCGGCATAGGCAAAGAGCACGGTCAGCATGGTGCCCGCCAGCCCACCGACCCCAGACGGCAGCAGCGGCTCGCCCCGTGCCGCCCCCAGCCCGACCGGGGCCCGTCCGGGCATCAGGCCGGTTATGACCGCCAACATCAGCAGCACGAACGCGACGATCGCCAGCAGTTTGGCGGAGGCCATCACCGATTCCACAAGGCTGAACAGCGAAACATCCAGCAGGTTGACCAGGGTGACGCCCACCACCACGATACCGCTGAAGATCCAGACCGGCACCGTGGGCGCCCAGAGGCGGGCAAAGAGCGCCACGGCCACCGCTTCGCTGGACAGCGCCAGCACCATCCCGGCCCAGTACAGCCAGCCCACCACAAAGGAAGCCATGGGGCCAAAAGCCATTTCGGCGTACTCCCGGAAGGAGCCGTGCGAGGGGTGGGCCGTGGTCATCTCCGAAAGCGCCATCAAAATAATGTAGACCAGGAAGCCGCCCAGGCCGAAGGCCAGCAGCACGCCGGGGCCGGTGGTGCGCAGGCCGACGGCGGTAGATAAAAAGAACGAACCGCCCACCGCGGAACCCAGGGCCAGAAGCGTCAACTGTGGAACACTTAGTTTAGCCGAGTGGCCTTTGTGCACGCCGGAAACGCCCCGCTTTCTGTAAGTCACTCTCCTTATTGGGGTCTCCCTGACGGTGCCCATCTATGCGTGCGCTGCCCACGGGCGTTCTGCCGCAATCTGGCAGGAACCGGACCCGCACGACACTCGTCAAATCATGCGAAGATCTAAGGTGCGGTCCCGATTCTGCTTATCAAAGGAGCGATGCGCTATGCCGAAACGTCTGATCGCCCTGTGCCTCGCGGCCGCGCTCACGTGTGGCTCCGGCGCCGTGGCGCTGGCTGCCCCGCCCGGCGTCGTGCAGGTGCCGCCCGTTTCGACGGTCGCCGTGCAGGACGGCCTCCGCCTGGAGGCTCGCCCGCTGGAATCCGCCTATGCGGCCGGCCAGATTGCGCTGATTGAGGCGACCGCCACCAATACCGGGTCGGAAACGCTCGAGTACTGGCTGTCGACGCCCTGCGACACGCCGTTCCGGGTGACCGTGACGTCCCCGTCCGGCGGCCCCGTGACGCTGCCCCGGGAGAGCGACTTGGGCAAAGGCCCCACCATGTGCATCCAGGTAATCAAGCTGCTGCGGCTGGCCCCCGGCGCCTCGGTCAGCGAGCGGTTCGCCTGGGACACGGCGGCGGCCAAAGTCGCCCCCGGCGGCTACACCGTAAGCGTGGCCTTCTCGGCGCACAGCGAGAGCGGCGCACCGAACACCGCGGTAACATTCCCGCTCCGCATCGGCGCCGGTGCCGCCGGCCTGTCCGACATCAGCAACCACTGGGCCGCCGAAAGCGTCCGGCAGGCCGTGCGGGCCGGGTTCGTCGACGGCTACCCCGACGGCCTCTTCAAGCCGAACAGCCACGTCACCCGCGCCGAGTTCATCAAAATGCTGGTGGTGGCACGGGGCCTGGCGACCAGGACGTCCGCCGCCCCCGCCTTCACCGACGTCCAGGACCACTGGGTGGAGACCCAGGGCTACCTGGAAGCGGCGGTTGAGGCCGGGTTCCTGCACCCCGAGGACTACGGCCGGGTGCTCAAACCCGACGAACCGCTCACCCGTGCGGAGACCGCCATGCTGGTGGTCCGGGCCATGGCCCAGGAGCGCCGGGCGCTGATGCTGACGCCGGACCAGCTCCCGTTTGCCGACAAGGACGCCGTCAACAAGCGGGACGCCGGGTTTGTGATGACCGCCGGCGCAGAGGGGATCATCAAGGGCTACGAGGACCAGACCTTCCGGCCCGACCGGCCGGTGACCCGGGCGGAAGCCGTGACCATGCTGCTGCGGATGCTGGGGGCGGTCGCCGTGAAGGTCGCCCCGGACGCCGGCCTGCAGGTGGACGGCCAGGCGATTCCGGCCACGGTGGCGGTGGTCGAAAAGTACGGCCAATTCCTCGCACCCCTGCCGGAACTGGCCGAGGCGACGGCGATGCAGGTGACCGACGACCAGGATGGCTGGCTGATGCTCAGCCGGGCCGGCCGGACGGTCCATGTGAAAATGGGCGTGCCGTACCTGATCGACGGCGCCGGCAAACACCAGCCCCTGGATGTGGCGCCCCCGGTTCGGTTCGACGGCAAGGTTTACCTGCCCGAGGCGGTCTTTAACTACCTGGGCATCAGCGGCCACTGGGATGCCGGAGCCAACGCCTTCGTCCTGACGACCGGAGCGCTGTAAAGCCAAAGGGTAGAGGGTTGCCCCTCTACCCTTTCGGCTGTTCTGTTGCTGCCAACGCAAGCTGGACATACCCGTTTTTGCCGCCCTATGGTATTCTAAAGACTCCTGGCTAGTTAGACTCATGGCTAGAACCGGAGACCTTTGGTTGAGTGGCCGAGCCCAAGGAGGCCTTCGCTTGATCGATCGAGACGCCCAGCAACAGCGCCCGCGCCGCAAGACGACTGCCCCGCGCCGCAAGCACGGCAGGAGTACCGTGATCGCGATCGCCGGAGCCGGGGTATGGACCCTGCTCGCGTTCATGGGCAAGGCGGGCTTCGGGGCCACAACGGCAGTGGTAGTCGCGACGGGCCTTTCATTCGTTGCCGACCGCTACCTGCGAAAACGGAAGCCCGCCGACCGGCAGGTTCCGGACCCCGCCGGCGGCCCCCGCCAGAAGGGCCGGGACGCACGGCGGAGCCGGTCGCCGCACCCGGAGGAGAACCCGACCCGGAATCGGCCAAACGCGGCGAGCGAGGATTACAACACGCTGGCCCGGACCAAGCCGCAGCCCACGGTGAAAGCCCGCCTGGACCAGCCACCGGTTTCCACGCGGCCGGCGCCTCCGCCCACTGTACTCCGGCCGGCGCCTCCGCCCACTGTACTCCGGCCGGCGCCGGCCCCCCTGCCGCCCGTTCGCCAAGTCGTTCCCGCGCCGGTGGCCGAGCCGGCACCCTTGCCCGAGGCCTTGCCGGTGGCGTCGCCGCTCCCCGAACTCCCGCCTCTGCCGGCGCCTGCCCGGCAGGAGGCCAAGGCGGCAGACATGCCGGCCCCTCAGGCGCCGGTGGTCTCCCGCACCGACGCTCCCACCCCGGTTGCGGCACCCGCCCCTGCCCCTGCCCCGGCGTCGGTCGCTGCTTCCGATCCAGCCCGGCCCGGCTACCAGATGCCCCCCGTCGCCCTGCTTCCGGTGCCTTCCGCACATCCCGGCGGCAGCGACGACGAGCATCTGGAGCGGGCGATTCTTCTGGAGAACACCCTGAAGACGTTCGGCGTCGAGGCCACGGTGATCGATTTCGCCTACGGGCCGGCGGTCACCCGCTACGAGCTGCAGCCCGGTCCCGGCGTGCGGGTCAACAAGTTCACGTCCCTGGTCGACGACCTGGCCCTCGCCCTGGCGGCGGAAGATATCCGCATTGAGGCCCCGATCCCCGGAAAATCCGCCGTGGGCATTGAGGTGCCCAACAAGGTGCGGCACATGGTCCCGCTCCGCGAGGTGCTGGAGTCGCCGCAGTTCCGCACGAGTCCCTCGAAACTGGCGGTTGCGTTCGGCAAGGACAACGCCGGAAACCCGGTCGTCGGCGACCTGGCACGCATGCCCCACCTGCTCATCGCCGGCTCCACCGGATCCGGCAAGTCGGTCTGCATGAACACCATCATCTGCTCCCTGCTCTTCAAGGCCCGCCCCGACGAAGTGAAGATGCTGATGATCGATCCCAAAATGGTCGAACTATCCACCTACAACGGCATCCCACATCTGATCGCCCCGGTCATCACGGACGTGAAGAAGGCGGCCGGCTACCTCAAAGGTGCGGTCAAGGAGATGGAGGCGCGGTACGAACTGCTCGCGGCGCTGGGCGTTCGGAACGTGCAACAGTACAACCAGGCGGTGGCCGCCGACCCAGGCCCCGACCCGGAGCATCCTCGCAAGCCGCTGCCGTTCATCGTGATCTTCATCGACGAACTGGCCGACCTGATGATGGTCGCCCCGGCCGACGTCGAGGACGCGATCTGCCGCCTCGCCCAGATGGCCCGTGCCTGCGGCATGCATCTGGTCGTTGCCACCCAGTCGCCGCGGGTGGACGTGATCACGGGGCTGATCAAGGCGAACGTGCCTTCGCGCATCGCCTTTGCGGTCTCCTCGCAGATCGATTCGCGGGTCATCATGGACAGCGCCGGCGCGGAGCGGCTCCTGGGCCGGGGCGATATGCTCTACCACGCCAGCGGCCTGTCCAAGCCGATTCGGGCGCAGGGCGCCTTTATCGACGAAGCGTCGGTCGATGAACTGGTGCGCTTCGTCAAGGCCCAAGGGAAACCGGCCTTTACGGCCGAGGAGGTCTCCGTCGATGCCGATGAACGGCGCGGCGGCCGCACCGGCGGACTGGTCGATGATCCACTGCCCGTCTCGGCCGTGGAAGCGGCTTTTCCGAACGCAGTCCGGGTGGTGATGGAACACGGACAGGCATCCTGCTCCATTCTCCAGCGGCGGCTGCGGTGCAACTACAGCAAAGCGGCCCGGCTGATCGACATGATGGAGGAAAAGGGGTTCATCGGGCCGCACCAGGGCTCCCGGCCCAGGGATGTGCTGATCTCCATGGCGCAGTGGCAGCAGCACTTCGGCAGTGAGAGCGAAAATGCCGAAATGGTGGAGTTGCCGGTGGCAGAGCCGGCCGTCGAACCCGGAGAGGGATGAGTGCGGGCTGGGTACCGCCGTGAACCGCTGACGAGAAGGGGGCGATCTCGCAATTGCGGGATCGCCCCTGATCGTATGATGACAGCGGCTCCGGCCCGGGGCATCCCAGCAGGTCGTGGGCGATAGGTTACAAAAGGGGAACTCCCCATGGATGGCGAAATTCACTGCTAACCAATCTGACAGCTTGAACCCGTCATGCAGAGGAGGTCAGAGCTGTGGCCCAGATCACGCTGGATACCACCACTGCGGGTGAACTGTGTACAGCATTCGGGATTCGAGAGATATCCTTCTTCGGGTCGGTAACTCGTGACGATTTTCGACCTGACAGTGATGTTGATGTGCTCATTGAGTTTGAGCCTCATGTCCACATCGGGTTCTTCGAACTGATGGACATCCAGGATAGGCTTATCGCAGTGCTGGGACGCAAAGTTGACCTTGTCACGAAAGGAATGCTGAGTCCGTACTTCCGTGATGACGTACTCGCCGCCCGGGAGGTCATCTATGTCAGTTCACGATGACTTGGTTTATGTCCGACATATCCTTAGAGCGCTCGAAAAAGTTCGAAGCTATACATCACATCTGTCAGAAGCCCAATTCATGGCAGATTCGCTCGTTCAGGATGCTGTGGTGCGCCAACTTGAGATCATCGGTGAGGCCACGAAAAAGGTGAGCACGGTCTTTCGCGAGCAACACCAAGCAATTCCCTGGTCCCACATGGCAAGGATGCGGGACGTTTTGATCCATCACTATTGGGAAGTCGACCTGGATGTTCTGTGGACGACATTAAACAGGGATCTACCGAGGCTGGCGCCCCTTCTTGAGGCCCTGCTTTGAGCAATGGTTCCCCACCGGCACTGAGAGCCCGCATCCTCATGCACTAGAGGATACAGGCTCTTTGCGATTGAAGGTCTGCCATCTCGGGCAGGTTCAGCCGCTTGCTGCACCCATGGGAAAGATGCTTTCCATGTAACCTTAGCGGGCGGATTTTGCCAAGGCCTCGACCACAACTGGGTCGGGGCCGAACACCGACGCAACCCGCTGGTTGCCCGCGGGTAGCCAGGTCACGGAGGCCCACTTCCCGCCGTTGATGAATTCCGGAATGTCCTCGAAGGCCAGCCCCTCGGTCTCCCCAATCTTGACGGTATGCACGTTGGCAGTAGGGTGGCCAGTCCAGCCAATTAGCTTTGCCGGCGAAATGGGCCTCCACGTCCAGTACCGCTTGCGGTAAGTGACTGAAGTAATCAAGACGTACTCTTGGCCCTTCACCTCGTATCTCAGCAACACGCCTCGACCCCGCCTGGACCCGTCCAGGGAGGCCGAGAGCGCCGTCACCTCGACCTTGATCAGTCGGGCCTCCTCCAAGGTGGCCTGCACAGGCTGAAAGCCTGCCTTCTTAGCCGCTTCCTGCACGGTCTCGACGCGCTCCGGTTGATCGACCTGCTTTACTTGGGACCAGTCCTCCACCCAGACCAACTCCGCCGGGAGGTTGCCGACCGTTCCGGTCCAAAGTGAGGTCACCTTGGCGGCCACCACGCTCGCGAGGGCGTGCCCTGCCGGAGTCAGGCCCAGGAAGGCCGTGGTAGCCACAACAGCGGCCATGCACCCCGCCAGCACCCACTTCGGCCATGGGCGTTTGATTGCCCGGCGCCCGAACAAGGAGCGCAAGTTGTTCGCGGTGCGGGGCTGTGGACGCATGCGCTCAATGGCTTGCGGCGACAGGGGAATCGGCGGCAACGCCTGCCGCAGTTGGGAACCGACACTCATCTCAAGGTTGTCCAATTCAGGCTTCACGGCGTACCATCCTTTCCCTCAGGGACTGAAGCGCACGGTAGGCCAGTTGGCGCAGAGCACCGGACGAACGTCCCATGACCATGGCGATTTCGTCGTATGAGAGATCCTGAGCAAAACGGAGCACCAGCACCAGCACCTGCTGCTGCTGCTCGGGCAGGCGGTACAACTCTCGCAGCAGCGAATCCCGTAATTCGACCGTCTCCAGCTCAGAAAGATCCGTTTGCGTCGGCAGGCTGTCTGACAATGGCACCGGTTTGCGTCGGCGAAACTCCGCTACCATGATGCTAGTTGCAATCCGATAGAGCCAAATAATGAACGGCGCACCGCTGTACTTATAGCGGGGCAGGTACTCCAGGGCCCGAGCAAAGGTCTGGGCGGTCAGTTCCTCGGCTTCGGCAGCCGACCCGGTGCGGTATCTTATGTACTGGTAGATCCGTTGAACATGCTGCTCATATAGCGGACCGAATGCAGCGGGGTCGGCTTTTGCCGTGGCCACCAGGCCAGCCTCGTCGTCGAGCGGGGGACTAAGCGCGGGGTTCATCTTCACGCTCCTTTCGCAGTGGATTCACCTGTATAAACGCGCGGGGGCCCAGTTTGTTACACGCATTCAATAACTTAATTTGCAGTACCTTTAATAATTTCTTGCAGAATCGGGCCGTATTCCGTGCCAACTGCAGCGGTGAGCTAATGGGGCCTGGAACAACGGGCTCAACCGTCACACTTGCGACATAAGCAGCAGCCGACATAACGAAGGGGAAACACAGAAACCCGTCCGTTTCTGCCCGAGTTGCACCTCCGCAGCTATGCAGTTTGGCCGCATCTCCATGCAGGCAACGCAGAAATTTGATGTGCCTATCTGGCTCCGAAGCCCTCGTTCCATCAGGTACCCAGAGAAATGCGACGCAACGTGACAACTGAAAATTACCCCAGACCGAATCCGGGCTGCTGGCTCAAGAATGAGTGGCGGCTGCCGAAGCTTCGGCTTTATGCAGCCGTTGTGTTTACTGACGCCACCGAACCGGACCCACTCGGCTTGACGGATGAAGTTCCCGCAGGCTCGGCGGGACCTACTCAGCTTCACATACGTAGTCTGCGCGAGCGCAATGCGATGCACATTGCTTGACATACGTAGTCTGCGCGAGCGCAATGCGATGCACATTGCTTGACATACGTAGTCTGCGCGAGCGCAATGCGATGCACATTGCTTGACATTCGTAGTCTGCGCGAGCGCAATGCGATGCACATTGTTCTACACACGTAGTCTGCGCTGGCGCGAATGGATGCACATTGCTTCACCTACGTAGTCTGCGCTGGCGCGAATGGATGCACATTGCTTCACCTGCATAGTCTGCGCTGGCGCGAATGGATGCACATTGCTTGACCACCCCCGGGGTTCAACTTGTGTTCATCCCGCGTTCAGAGCCTTTCACCCTCAATGTTCAGTGGCCGGCGGTACGATGAAACCAAGAGCCCACGAACCTGGAGGGAATCGCATGCAAACGCTGATCGGTCCTTGCCTGATCGCCCACGGACCACGTACATACCGGCCTGGCCACCGATGGTGGCCCTGCGGGTCCTGCATCCCCCGTGCGTGCCGATCGTCATCATCACCAGCAAGGCAAGCTGGATTTTCCTCTTCCGACCGGTGCTGATCGGCGCCATTCTCCTGGTGCTGGTCGCCACCTTCTACAACAACCTGTTCCAGAACCGCCGCTGCCCCGAATACTGGTAGGAAGCAGCGAAAAGCCCCGCCACATCGGCGGGGCTTGCTTTCTAGCTTGCGAAGACTTCGTTCAGAATCTTGATTTGCTCCGGCGTCAATTTCAACTCCGAGGCCGCCACCGCATCGGTGATATGGTCGGGGCGGCTGGCGCCGATAATCGCCGACGTGACCGCCGAATTCGCCATGACCCAGGCGGTGGCCACCTGTGCCATGGGCAGCCGCCACCCCTTGCAGAGCGCCCGGAACTGCTCCACCAGCCGGTAGTTCCGCTCGACCATGAGGGCGAACAGCCGGGGCTCGCCGGCGGCCCCCCGGGTGCCCTCGGGCATGGCCTCCCCGGCCTTGTACTTGCCGGCCAGCAGCCCGCGGGCGATGGGGCTGTAAGGAATGATGCTGACGCCTTCCGAGAGGCAGAACGGGACCAGTTCCCGTTCGATCTCACGCGCCAGCAGCGAGTACTGCGGCTGGACGGAGACGAACTCGGCCAGCCCGTGCTGCCGGGCAATGCCGTTGGCTTTGGCCACTTGCCAGGCGGCGAAGTTCGAGCACCCAATGTAACGAACCTTGCCCTGCCGCACCAGGTCGTCCAACGCCCGCATGGTCTCCTCCAGCGGCGTCTGGTCGTCGAACCGGTGGCATTGATACAGGTCGATGTAATCCGTCTTCAGGCGGCGGAGCGACGCTTCGACGCCCGCCAGGATATGCCGGCGGGAGAGTCCTTCGGCGTTCGGCTCCGAACCCACCCGGTTGCGCACTTTGGTAGCGAGCACGATCTTGTGCCGCCGCTCGCCCAGCAGGTTGCCGAGAATCGCCTCCGACTCGCCCATGAGGTCGTAGTCGCCGTTGTCCATGCCCCGCCCGTACATGTCGGCCGTGTCGATAAAGTTGATCCCGGAATCCAGGGCCGCATCCAGCACTTCGGCCGACCGCTGCTCGTCGATCCAGCGGCCGAAAGCCATGGTCCCCAGGCACAGATCCGTCACCTTCAGGCCCGTTTTCCCCAGGTACTTCACCTGCAACGCCCCCAGCTCCCCTTACATCTCCTGGCTCAACACTTCGGCCACCACGTCTTCCAGCCGGGCCGTCCGGGCCCGGGACCGGGCGGCGGCAATCGCTTCGGACGGCAACTCCGCCGCCAGTTCGGCAAACAGCAGTTCCGCCTTGGCCTTGTACTCCCGCTCCAGGGACGGGTGCTCCAGCACATAGCCCAGCAGCAGGACCGCCTGGCCTTTCTTCTCCTCGTGGGCCAGCAGCGTTGCCACCCCGGTCAGCAGATCCAGCACCACGAAGACGGCTTTCAGTTCCATGGCGCCTTTCAGCGCTTCCTTGAAGTACTGCTGGGCTTCGAAAGACTCGCCCCGGGCACAGGCAAACTCGCCCAGGTTGGTGAGCGCGACGACCGTCCCCCATGGGTTACCGAGGTCCCGGAACCGGGCGAGCCCCTCTTCGAAAAACCGCTTCGCCTCATCCTTGTTGCCCATGGCATCCGCCACCAGGCCCAGGTTGTTCGTGGCGCGGGCGACCTCCATGATCGTGGTCTCGCTCGGGTTTTCCCGGCAGGAGGCCAGGGATTCCGCATACAGGTGCTGCGACTCGGCATACTCGCCGAGCGCATAGTGGGCGTCGGCCATGCAGTTGAGGAAGACCGGCATCTCCGCCGGGGTGCCGCAGCGACGGGCAATTTCCAGACTCTCCCGGGCCAGATCTTTATAGGTCTCGAACTGGCCGAACCGGCGTGCCAGCCGGCCCTGGCGGGAGAGCAGGTGGGCGAGCGTGTCGCTGAAGATCCCCTGCTCCCGCAGGCGCCCCGCCGCCCAGGCAAACGTGGCCGCGCCTTCCTGGACCAGGGCCCGGATTTCGTGGAACCGGAAGAGAGATTCCATGCACATCCGAATGAAGGCTTCCTTGGCGTGGTCCGCGGCCCAGGTCCAGCCGGCCCGGACGTTTTCGATCTCCTCGCTGATTTGCTCCAGCCCCAGCTTCTGCCGGTCGCCGTTCAACAACGGCTCCTTCTGCGCGAGGAAGCCGGCGTAAAACTCGCAGTGCCGGTTCTGCACCTCCCGCAACTCCTCCGGGTGGGCGGTCAGCTTCTCGCCGGCGTACTGTCGGAGCTGATCGTGCAGTTCGTAGCGCATATTTGTGGACCGCCGGAGCAGCGACTTGTCCATGAGCGCAGAAAGCAGCAGCAGCGACGCCCCGGCCACCCGCTCGGCCGCATCACGCCGGAAGCCGCCCCGGAAGACGGACAGCCGGGCGAAAACCCGCCGCTCCTCCTCCGACAACAACCCCCAGGAATACTCGAACGCGCCGCGGAGCGACCGGTGCCGGTCGGGAATTTCCGGATGAGACGTCACCAGAAAGTCGAGGTTCTCCTCGATGCCCACGGCGATCTCTTCGCAGGAGAGCACCCGGGCCCAGGCTGCCGCCAGTTCGATGCCCAGCGGCATCCCCTGGGCGAGCCGGCAGATGTGCGCGACCGTGGCCGTCCCGGCTTCCGCCAGGACGAAGCGGGGCTGCACGCCCCGGGCCCGCTCCACGAACAACTGGACGGCGCCGGAATCCAGCGCCTCCGCCTCGGATTCGCCCTGCGGCAGCCCGAGGCCGTCCAGCTCCAGCAGCCACTCCTCCGGCAGGTGGAGCCGCTCGCGTGAGGTGGCCAGCACTTTGACCCCGGTCGAGGCGAGCAGCATTTCGGAGACCAGCGGGGCCCCCTCGATGAGATGCTCAAAGTTGTCCATCACTAGCAATATGATTTTGCCCCGGAGGAAGTTCAGCAGTTGCTGGGTCGGATCCTCCTGACGTTGGAACGCCAGGCGGAGGACGCCGGCGACCGTAGAAACGATGAAGTCTGCCGACGTAACCCCCGCCAGCGGGACGAACCAGACGCCGTCGGGGAACTGCTCCAGCAGTTCGGAGGCAGCCTGAATGGCCAGCCGGGTCTTGCCGACGCCGCCCGGACCAATTAACGTCACCATGCGCCGCTCTTCGATCAGCTGCTTGACCTCCTGGATCTCCCCTTCCCGGCCCACGAAGCTGGTGGGGAGCGCCGGCAGGTTGTTGGGGGCCGCCTCGGTGTGCACCTGCAGCCGCTCGGCCAGGCGGATTTCGGCAAACGCGCCTTCCAGGTTCCAGCCCTGATCATCTTTCGACAGGAAGCTTTTTTCCACCAGATGCGTGATGCCCCGGCGCATGAATCCGGGGTACCCGGCGGTCTCCCCGAAGAACCAGGCCACAAAGGCGTCCGGCGGCTCCCACTGCAGCACGCTCCGGAGCCAGATGTGCACCCCTTCCCGGGAAAGTGGCTCCAGGAGCACCGTCTCCTGCAAGGGGGCGTCCAGCTGGAAAGAGTGCCGGAAGTGCTGCCGGTCGGAGGCGTAGGCCAGGCCCAGCACCGGAAAGTCCGGCGCGGCAAACAGTGTCCGCAGGAGGTCCAGCGTGGCCTGGTCCAGCTCCGCGAGGTCGTCCACCGTGATCAGCAGGCCGGCGTGCTCCTTGGCCTCCAGGAGTTCCCGCAGGGCCTTGATGAACTTGCCCCGGCCTTCCGCCGGTGCGGGGAGTCCCGCCCAGTTTTTCTGCGCCTCGGTGAGCGCCCCGTAAGCCCGGGCCCGAAGCGCCCCGGTGCCCCGGAGCGTGAGCACGGCGAAGCCCCGGAGTCGGGCCGCTTTGGCCGAGTCCGCCAGGAACGTCGACCGGCCGGATCCGCGCGCGCCGGAGATCACCAACAGCCCCCGCCGCTGCTCGGGCAGCCCGTCGAGGAAGCGCTGCAGGGCCGTGAAGTCGTGCTCCCGCTCCACCAGCCGGGACTGCTCGCTGAAGTCCAGCGCTTCCGTCCGGGCCGGGTCTTCCGCCACCACCCGGCCGCGTCCGCTGCGCTTGGCCGCATAGTGCCGGATATCCGCCTTCTCGAACAGCGCTTCCGGCGTCTGGGCGTCGTCCGGGAAGGCGGCGACGCCGATCGACATCGAGAGGACGATCTGTGGCTTCTCCCCGAAAGGCTCGCTGCGGACGCCTTCGAGCAGGCGCTCCGCGAGCGCCTCGGCCTGGGCCTTCGTGGTGTGCGGCAGCAGCAGCACAAACTCGTCGCCGCCATACCGGAACAGCAAGTCGGTTTCGCGCACCAGGGAACCCAGGCGCTGAACAAATTCGCTCAGCACCTGATCCCCGCGCGTGTGTCCGAAGGCATCGTTAATGCTTTTGAAGTAGTCGAGATCCAACAGCATCAGTGACACATTGAGCTTATACCGCCAGGCCCTCTGCAATTCTTCGCGAAACCGTTCCTGCAGAGCCGCCCGGGAGTACGCGCCAGTAAGCGGATCCCTGAAGAGCGCTTCAGGATTCATAGCACACCGCACGCTCCCTTCGGGCAGTATAGGGAAGCCATTTCGGACATAGATATATATCCTTAAGTTTGCCATAACGCGCCCAAATGGTCAACTCACACCACGATTTGCTCTGGAATGCCCTGAGGCAGGCGGAACGACCCTAAGGCAGGCGGAACGCCTCCAGCCAGACGGAACCGAGGGCGCCGCGGCTGTGCAGCAGCACCCATGACGGCGTTAACTGTGCCCGGACCAGCAGTCCGCCGAGGTTGGGCGCCGCCTGGGCGATGACATTCGTATGGCCGATATCCGTTGCCTCCCGGCCGCCGGCTACGAAGCGGATGACGGTCCCGTCCTGCTTCCAGGCGATCAGCCGGGCCGGGTCGCTGGTGAAGGGGGCGCCCATGATGTCCCCCGGCAGGTCCACGTTCCGCCCGCCGTCCAGCGGAATCTGTCTGCCGTTGGTGATCAGCCAGCGGCCCGCCACCCTCCAGCCGCCGTTGCCCGTAACGGCCCCCGGTGCCTCCCAGAGCACCCGGGCCGGCCGCCCGTCCAACGGCTGGGCGATGAGTGCCGTATCCGTGATGCGGTTATGCGAGAGGGCATTACCAGCGTCCGGCGCCAGCCGGGCCGCCTCAAGCAGCAGCAGGTCCGGCGCCGCCCAGTACACGTCGGCGAACAGCCACCCGGCGGGAGCCGGGTACCGGGTCGTCGCTCCGCCTTCCAGCCCGGTAGTGGTCACGGTGGCGAAGAAGTCCACCGAACCGTCGGTCCCGGCGACGGTATCACCAGGGCGGTCTTTCGTGCTTTCCAGTGCGGCAAAGCGACCGTCGGACCCCCAGGCCACGTGCGTCCATGCCGGCGGCAGCACCGTCTCGGCGCCACTGCGCAAATCCATCGTAGCGTACGGGATTACCGGCAAAGCGTTGCCGTTGCCGCCATACAGCGCCGTCCAGCCGTCGGGGCTGAACGTGGCCGCCGGTCCTTTGTACTTGAGGTTCGGCAGGCCCATTTTCACCCGCGACGGCACGCCATCGGGCAGAGAGACCCGCCAGAGGTCGCCCGTATTGACCATGAGCGCCTTCCGGTCTGCGGTGAGTCCGACCAGCGCCCGGGACAGGTTGTAGTGGGTGTCACCATCCAGTGAGAACCAGGCACCGGTGGTCACGGCGCCGGAAGCTACGCTCAGGACCTCCACCCGCAGCGCCGCCATGGCGCCCGGCGCCGCCCGGAGCAAAACCACCTGCTGCTCATCGAGCCAGCCGGCGAGCCGGAGGCCCGGGCTGGTCCGGGCCGAAGCGCCCGGGGTCGGGTACCAGGTCAGTGCCCGCGGTTGCCCGGACGAAGGCGGCAGCGGCAGCGCCGCCAGGGCTACCATGGGCTGATCCGCCCCGCCCGCCGGCACGTCGTAAGTAAAGGCCAGCCAGCGACCGCCGGGCGACAGAGCGGTTTCGGGCTCGAAGCCGGAAAGTGCCGACGGCGACAAACGGATCCGCAGAAAGTTGCCGCCAAACTCCACGGCCGGGAGCGCCGCTGCAGCCGCCTTGTCCAGGGGCGTCCGCTCTGCTGCCGGCTCCCCTGCCGGGGTGCGCGACGGTGGAAAAGCCTGGCTGACGACCGGCGGTGGCGTTTTCGGTTTCCCGGTGCTGCAGCCCGCCAGGAGCAGGATGGTCAGGAGACACACGAGCCGTTTCATCTCAGCCCCTCCGCTCTGCCTCGGCCAAAGTCCATTCATGTAACAAGATATATGTATAGGCACTTCGGCGCGAAGGAGATACATCCTGCTGGAAAGCCTGCTAATGGCGGCACGGACCAGGATGAACCACTTTTTGTCTCGGAATCATTACTTGTAGCTAATTAAACTATCAGATATACTCATATCTAAGATCAACCTGTGTAAGTAGGGGGAACGCTTGATGCGCCGATACGTTCGTGTCGTGCTGGTTGCCTTTTTGCTGTCCTTGACGCTGCAAGCCACCGGCTTCGCGGCCAACGCCAATCCGCGGTCTGTACCCACCAACTATGGTCTTGAGCTCGACGGCGTCTTCGCCGGTTGGCTGTACAGCGCCGAAGGCGGAGGGGCCACTTCGGATGTGGTCGTGGACAAACTGGGTCCGGACCATATCGCCCGCAAGCATATCGCCGGTGTGAAGTACGAGGATATCACCGTTGCCGTAGGCCCCGGCATGTCCACAGCGTTCTACCAGTGGATCAAGGATTCGTTCGACCACAAAGCGACCCGCAAGAACGGTGCGATCATCACGGCGGAACATAACGGCAACGTGCTCTCCCGCACCGCCTTCACCAATGCCTTGATCACCGAGGTCGGTTTCCCGGCGTTGGATGCCGCCAGCAAGGATGCCGCCAAAATGACGATCAAGTTTGCGCCCGAGTATACCCGGCGGGTGAGCGCCACGGGGAAGGTGGCGGGCATCAGTGCCAAGGGGGACCAGAAAAAATGGCTGCCGGCCAACTTCCGGCTCCGCATCGACGGACTCGATGATGCCACCAGCCGGGTCAACTCGATTGAGGCCATCGTCGTAAAGCAGAAGGTCGCGGAGAATCCGGTCGGCGAGGTGCGGGACTTCGAGGTGGAACCCACCAAACTCGAGATTCCCAACCTGGCGTTCACGGTGGCAGAGAGTTCTGCCGACCCGCTCTATGCCTGGCTCGATGATTTTGTGATCCAGGGCAACAACGGCCAGGATCAGGAGAAGACGGGTTCGCTGGAGTTCCTGGGTCCGGACCTGAAAGAGGTGCTTTTCCGGCTGGACTTCCAGGGGCTCGGCATCTTCAAGCTGACGCCGGACAAGCTGGAGGCTGGCGCTGAGTCCATTCGTCGGGTCCGGGCGGAGTTGTACGTGGAAGAGATGGCTTTCAGCCGGTAGCGTGGGCCTGCAGTCCGGCGGCGTCCATATCGGGTAGAGATCGTGCAGAGCCGGGGCGATAACGCCCCGGCTCTGACGCGCCAAGTTCTTGCTGGTCAGGCCACGATGAAAGGTTGACAAGGCCGGAATGCGGAACTTGAGCAGCGAAGCGGAAACCCGGACTGGTACCGACATCCAGGCAAACCGGCCCCGGAGGTGGTGTTCCGATTGTCGTTGCCCCCGCCTGGATGAGGCGCTCGGTCGCGCCAAAACGCATCGAGCTGATCGACGAGAACGGGGATGGGGTTTTCGGGAGACGGTCGATCTGTAACGAGTCAGCGCCGGGCACGTTCGCCCGGCGCTTTCCGTTCCGTCAGGCGCGTTCCGTCGGGCGCGTTCCGTTCAGTGAAAGGAAAAGGCCGGCGCAAATGCGCCGGTCCCATCTTGAAGGCAAAATCGCTCGCGATGAATAGGTATGCAGAACCAGGGCGTGGGGGGCCGTGGCTCTGTTTGCTGACTTCGGCCGGAGTGTGCTGTCAAAGGTCTGAGTCGTCGGTGTTCCGGTCAACGACCTCACGGTCTTCGTGCCGGGGAAGAAGCCCTCGGCTTTCTCGTGAAGAACGAGGGGCCTGGCGACTGTCCGGTTCTGCATGAATGAGCCTTGCCTGAGGCTGCAAAGACGGACGAAGGGTGGTGAAACCCCCGATTTTTGTGCAGTGTTGGCCCAAAAACCAGGTCGGCGGCGCCATTCAGTCTGTTTCTGCATGCCAAAGAAGGCAACAGCCTGCAAAAGTAGATGAAGGCACAACGACCGGTTGAAGCAGGCAGCCGTCCTTGGCGACTCCGGGAAGATGTTGGCCCAAGTCTGTCCATCTTGTCCGTCCAGCAACGGGTTCCGGTGACCTATGCGCCCCCAGTCCGGTGACTGTCAAATGTCGTCAGGGATCTGCTTTGTGGTGAGCTTCTCGTTGAACCGCCGGAGGTTCTCACCTGTCTTCAGGAGCAAAAAACCTATGAGCAAAACGCTTAGTCCCAACGGGACAGCAAGAGCCCACACCTCCGATTGCCAGTCTACCAAACGGCCAAGTCCGCCAACAAAGAAAATGATGCCACCGGTGATTGCTGTCAGAAAACCGAGCTTTTCGCACCAGTGCTTCTTCCGCATAGTTCCTCCTGAAGCGAAATGCGGCCTCCCATTATTCCAACATGGCACCCAGGTCACGTAAATCCCCATGCAGTTTGGCGATAATTCCCATCTGAGCCGAGGCAAGTAACGGCTGCTAGCCCGGCGAATGGGCAATGCGGCCGTTCTCGTGAGTCTGGAGACAGACGTCGCCCCTGGTTGCCCAAGGCTATGCGCTGGGCGTGCGTTATGTACCTCTCAAAGCCTATTCCGGCGTCGCCGCGTCCACAGCACAGCGAATGCTGCTACGCTCCCGAGCAGATAGACCCAGGAGGGAACTTCGATGCCGAAACGCCAGTAAAGAAAGGCGGGAATCAGAAAGAGTACGATTAGCCCCGTCATCAGCGGCAGGGTGCGAGACCGGGCGGCGCTGTCGACTGTGGGAAAGAGGACAAGCGTGAGGATTGCCATGAAGCAGGTGTGAAAAGCAGGAGCGCAAGTTTTGCCCTCGTGGTCACAGGATGCCACCTCCCGTTATATTCACGGAACGTGAAGCCTGATTCGATGTCTCAGGTTCAAGTTTGCCCTCGGCCTAGGACCATCCAGACCGAGCCACGTCGCCTAATGACACTTTACCACTTATGAACTATGGAAGGAAAGACTCCGTCCGTTGATGTAACGACATAAGAAATGGCGGTGCATAAGCAAATGCACCGCCATTTGTCAACCTCGGGGTTTGTCAGCCTGAGACCGGCGCCAGCGCGCCGGTCCGGAGGCTGAGGCTAGTGGTCGTGACCCTCTTCTTCGTCGCCGCAGCCGCACCCGCCGCCGCCGTTTAGCTTTTCGTCGGTCACCTTCAGGGTCCCGCAAAGGAAGTCCCGCAGCACCTGCTTGGGCTCACCGGTCGCGCCCATTTGCACCTGGACGCCGGCGCTGGTGAACATGCCCTGGGCGTGCTCGGGCATGCCCCAGGCGACGACCTGCTTGACGCCCAGCCGGGCCAGGAAAATCGGCGGCGGGCCGCCGGGCCCGTGACCGGGGTTCGGCAGTTCGACCTCTTGGACCACCTTACCGTCCTCCACATCGGCGATAAGGAAACTCTGGGCCATACCCAGGTGATTGGCAACCTGACCGTCTGAGACGGGGATGGCGATACGCATGGTAGGGATCCTCCTCAGAAGCTTGTCTTGTGGCCCATGTTAGCAAAACCGGCTGCCGCCAGGCGTGACGAAAGTCACAGGCCGGCATCCGAGTTTTCCCGGAGTTCGGCAACCGCAGTCGTTCCTCCTGCGTCCCGCAGGGTTTTGAAACTTTTTCGTAGAAATTCTCCGGGCGAGGGGGTCTGACAGGCATGAAGGAGTTCGTAGGATTTGTGGATGCGGATTTTGCGGCGTTCGCCGTACCGACCCTGGAAGGGCGGATGGCGGCCATAAAGGCCGGGCCGCGGCCCAAGTTGGAGGCCCTGGGGGCCGCCCTGGCGCCGGCGCTCGCTAGCCTGACCGGTCACCCGGTCTACCCCATTGTAGCGAAGCACCTCCGCCGGAAAGTCAACCCGCCGGTCGACACGTGGGTCGCCTGGAGCGCCAATCCCCGGGGCTACAAGATGCTGCCCCATTTCCAGGTCGGCCTCTGGGAGACCCACGTGTTTATCCAGGCCGGCGTTATTTATGAAGCGGCGGCCCGTCCGGCCTTTGCGGCGAACCTCCTCAACCGAATGGAGGCCATCAAGGCCGCCTTGCCGGCGCACTACCGCTGGCTGGAGGATTACACGCAGCCGCACGGAATTCCTCACGGTGAGATGACCGCTGCGGACTTCAGCCGCATCGCCGAACGGTTGCGGAACCGGCGGGAAGCGGATTGCATGGCCGGCGTTACAGTCGACCGGGACGCGGCGGTGGCACGCGGGCCGGCATTCGCCGGCGACGTGCTGGCGGCCTTGCAGCGGCTCATGCCCGTCTACCGGCTGGCGGATGCCTGACACGCGGATGCCTGACACAAGGAGGGACCGATATGAGCGAGGTAAAACCGATGGAACCGAAGGCCATTGCCGCCCTGCTGGACCAACACCTCAGGACGGAGACATTTCCGCTGGCCATCCGGGTCTTCCGGGCGGGAGAACCTGTGCCCGATAAAGTCCGCCGGCCCAAGCGGGACCTGTCCATCCAGGTCTCCATTTGCCAGGGCATCTCCCTGGCCCGGCGGTACGGCTGGACCATGGGCATGGGCGACGAGGACCTGTGCTGCCCGATCGCGCAGGTGGCCTTCGGCTTCCGGCCGGAGGTTCCGTTCTACACCGAAGGCAATCTGGCGGTCGGCATGTATGTGGAGGCCTGCGGCCAGGGCGCCCTGACTGAGCAGGAGATTCCCAAGCTGACGCCGGCGGAGTCCGGCTTGGTGGTGGCCGCCCCCCTGGCCCGCTGCAACTTTGAGCCGGAGACGGTGCTCGTGTACGGCAACTCGGCCCAGGTGATGCGGGCGGCGGCGGCCGCCCTCTGGCAGACCGGCGGGGCGATTAGCTCCACCACCACGGGCCGGGCAGACTGCGCCGACATCGTCATCCGCACGAGCCGGACCGGGCAGCCGCAGGTGATTCTGCCCTGCTATGGCGACCGGGTTTTTGGCCAGACCCAGGACCATGAGATGGCCTTCACCATTCCGTGGTCCAAGGTCGCCGACCTGGTGGAAGGGCTGGAGGGCACGTCGAAAGGCGGGGTCCGGTACCCGATTCCGAACTTCCTGCGCTACACGCCGCAGTTCCCGCAGTCGTATCAGAAGCTGCAGGAGCTGTGGGACCAGGAGAAGAACGGCCAGGGGTAACCTGGCATCGAGCCGGGGGCGACTTTGCCCCGACCTGAGGCGGACCATCCAGGGACCCTGGGGTCACCATTGATCAACCCGGTATCAACAATGGGTCGACTCGGGGTCAACAATGGGTCGACTCGGGATCGACTCGGGATCGACTCGGGATCGACTCGGGGTCGACTCGGGGTCGACTCGGGGTCGACTCGGGGTCAACAATGGATCGACCCGGAGTCAACAATGGGTCGACCCGGGGTCAAAATCGCTTTGGCCAGACCGCGCAACCGCCAGCAGATTTCGCACCGCCTCCGGCACGCTCCCCTCCGCCCGGACCACGGCCCGTACCAGGCGCTCCGGCCCCGGCCAGTCCCGCAGTTGCCTGATCGTCAGCCGGGCTTCCCCCCGCACCACGGACCGGGGCATGATGGCCGAGCCCATCCCCAGCCTCACGCCCATCCGGATCGATTCCGACCCGGGGAGCTCGATCAGGGTGCAAGTGAGGGCGTGCCGCTCCAGGACCTCGTCGATCTCACGACGCTGGACCGACCCCGGCGGCAGGACCAGCAGTGTGCTGCCCTCCAGCTCGGCTAATGACGCCGGCCCTGCCTCCGCCCCCGGCGGGGCGACCAGCACCAGCGGGTCCGGGAAGAGCGGAATTTGCCGGACGCCGGAGACGGCCACCGCAAAGGCGATCAAGGCAACGTCGGCCTCATACTGGAGGAGACGCTGGACCGCATACCGGTTGACGCTGGGCTGCAGGTCGACCTTGACCGATGGCCAGCGCTGCTGATATTCCGCCAGCAGGTCAGGCAGGCAGTACATGGCCACGTGCATGCCGGCAGCAATCCGGAGGCGTTCCGTCGCATCGGCAGCGAAGGTGGCAGCCGCCCCTCGGCAGGCCGCCACTGCGGCCACCGCCTGGCGGGCATGCCTGAGGACCGCCTCCCCGGCGGGGGTGAGGCGGACGCCCTGCGCGCTGCGAATCAGCAGCACCACGCCCAACTGATGCTCCAGCAGCTTGATCTGGCGGGTGATGGCCGGCTGGGTCAGATGCAGCACATCGGTAGCCTTGTTCAGGCTGCCGATTTCCGCGACGGAGCAGAATGTCTGCAGCAGGTCGAGCATCGGGCAACCCCTTTTCCTGTTGATATGGTTATCAGGTTTCGGCATTTCCCGGCCCGCTCCCTGGCATGTTTTCATGATGCCAGAGGTGTTGTTGATGCAAGGCAAGATCCACTGGCAACTTTTCAAGCTGGGACTGTGGCTGGGGACAACTGTATTCGGGGGCGGAGGCCAGGCCTATCCCATCATTCGGAAAGCGATGGAAGAGCGGGGGTGGCTCACCGGCGATGAGGTGGATGGCCTCTACGCCCTGGCCGCCTTCCTGCCGGGTCCGACTTTCCTCAACTTGTGGGGAGCGGTCTCCGCTCGGGTGGGCGGCTTAACGGGCGCCGCCGCTGGGGAGATCGGACTGATGCTGCCCTCCTTCGTCCTGGTCTGTACGCTGCCCCTGCTGGCCCGCATCGACTTCATTCATAGCCGCACGGAGAGCATCTTGCTGGGCACCGTCTGGGCCACCATCGGACTGCTCCTGGCTGCCGGCGCACAGGGGGTTCGCCACCTGAAGGACGGGCGGGCCAGGTGGACAGCGGCCGTGGACACGGGCTTGCTCCTCCTGGGCGTTCATCCGCTTCTGCTGGTGACCGGGAGCCTGGCCTGGGGGATCGCCCGGCCGGTCAAGGCCGTCCGGGACCGGGGGGTGTAGGGGGTGCTGCGGCTCTTCTTTCTGGTCATCTCCCTGACCGCCGTCTCCTTCGGGGGCGCCCAGATTCTGCTGGCGGGACTGGAGCGCGAGCTGGTCCAGACCGGACAGATTGGCGAGCCGGAATTTGCGGCGGCGGTCGCCCTGGGCCAGTCCACGCCCGGCCCGTTGGCCGCCTTCACCACGGCGGTCGGGATGGCGGTGGGCGGCCTGCCTGGTGCAGTCGTCGCCACCGTCGCCCTCCTGATGGTCAGCCTGGTCGTCGTCTGGCTGATTCAGCAGATCCCGGCAGCGTTGCTCAGGCACCCCCGGATTCAGGCAGGCCTGTCCGGCCTGCCGCCGCTGGGCGTCTCCCTGGTCATCTTCCTGGTGGTGCACATGCTGCTGGAACAGGGCGCCCCCAAAGCGCTCGGCGCAGCCGTCATCACCGGTGTTCTGGCCGGGCGGCTGCTTCAGGTACCGACCGGCTGGCTGCTCGGAGGAGCCGTACTGGTCAGCATACTGGTTGCCTGAGATCTCCTCCGCTCCCGGCTGCAGGTCTACGATGGGCCGGGCGATGGCCAGACCCAGCCCCGACCCCGAGATGACCGACGACCGCTGGGCCGCTGAACGTGGCAAAGATGCAGGGATTCGGTCAGTGGAGGTTTCGGACCGAGAGTTATAGCATCCATGATCTAGTACATCGTGCCGCAAGTCCTTTCCTGGGAGTGTGAAGGGCAAGGGTTGTTATGGATCGGAAAGTTCTGACTATTGTGGTTAGAGGTCCGTAAGAAGGAACGCAAACTGGTCCAAGGCCAGAGTGATTAGCTCTTCCA
>DASXVX010000055.1:0-289445 GCA_036504075.1 Symbiobacteriaceae bacterium
TGAAGTCCAGAAGTATATGACCGTCTGGAACTACTCCTACGACGCCCTGATCTACGGCATCAACACCGCCAACTTCGACTCCTTCGAGCCCGAGCTGAAGGACGTCATCACCAAGGCCGCCAAGGACGCCGCTGCCTTCCAGATCAACCTCAACCGGCAGAAGGACGTCTCCAACGTGAAGATCATGACGGACAAGGGCATGGAGATCTACACCCCGACCGCCGATGAACTGGCCAAGTTCAAGGCTATTGTCGCTCCCGTGTACGACGAGTTCAAGCCCGTCGTCGGCGCCGACCTGCTCGCCAAGTTCCAGGCGCTTTCCAAGTAAACTTTCGTAACGCTGCGGGGGTACCGTGGCGAGTTCACCACGGTACCCCCGTTGTACCCTTCTCCGGTTCGTTAAGTCCAGCGGGGCGGAGCGGGGTAGCTACCTCCGGTCGTCCTACCGAAACCTCATTTTTGCAGGAGGTAGGTTCATGCGCAAAGTTCTCAACGCATTGCGATATTTGGAAGAAGGCCTCATGGCCTTGGCTGTGCTGTGCGTCGTGCTAATTAACTTCGCCAGCATCGTGACCCGTGAAATCGATATCGGTATCCAGTTCGGCCAGGCGCAGGAAGTCATGCTTCTGATGTTCGTCTGGATCACGTTCCTGGGCATTCCGCTGGCCGCGCGGAAAAAGTCCCACCTGGGGCTTTCCATCCTGACGGACGCACTGCCCCCCAAAGCCAAGAAAGCCGCGGCCCACGTGAAACTGGCCGTTTCGATTTGGTTTCTGATCACCCTCGGCTGGTTCGGCCTGCTCATGGTGATGAAGGAGTACCAGTCGCTGCAGAAGACGCCGTCCCTGGGCCTGCCCCTCTGGCCGTTCGGATCGGCGATCGTGGTCTCAGCGGTGCTGACCGTCATCCGGCTTTTGGAAGTGGCCTATGACGAACTCTGGCACAAGCAGAGCGGGGAGGTGACCCAGCAGTGATTACCGCCGGCACCATCGCACTGATCCTGTTCATCACCTTCTTCGTGCTGCTCTTCCTGGACGTGCCGATCGCAATTGGTCTGGGCGCCTCGGCCCTGATTGCCCTCCTGCTTACCGGCAAGCCCCTGCTGATGACCGCCATGATGATGTACGCCTCCGTGGAGAAGTTCGGCCTCCTCTCGATTCCGCTGTTCGTGCTGGCCGGCATTATTCTGGAGCGCGGCGGCATTTCCGACCGGTTAATCCGGCTCTCCAGCCTGGTCATCGGCCCGGTCTGGGGCAGCCTGGCCCTGGTGACCGTCGTCGTCGGCGTCATTTTCGCCGGTATCTCCGGTTCCGGCCCGGCCGACGTGGCGGCCCTGGGCGCCATTCTGATTCCGGCCATGGTCAAGCGGGGTTATAACAAGAACTTCGCCGCCGGCATCATGGCCAGCGCCGGCTCCATTGCCATCATCGTGCCGCCGTCCATCGCGTTCATTGTTTACGGCGTTCTTGCCGAAGTCTCCATCGGCGACATGTTCCTGGCCGGTATCGTTCCCGGCCTGCTGCTCGGCATCGTGATGGGCGTTTACGCCTACATGTACGGCAAGAAGCACGGCCACATGGGCGATCCGCGGGGCTCAGCCAAAGAGATCTGGGTGGCCTTCAAGGACGCCATCTGGGGCCTGATGGCGCCGGGCATCATCCTCGGCGGCATCTACGGCGGCATCTTTACGCCGGAAGAAGCGGCCGGTGTGGTCGTCGTCTACGGCGTCATCGTCGGCCTGTTCATTTACAAGACCATCAAGGTGAAGGACATCTGGAACATCACCGTGGACGCCGGCATCTCCTCCGCGGTCGTCATGTTCGTGGTCTCGGCTGCGGGCCTCTTCTCCTTCGTGATCATGTCCCAGGGCATCGCCATGAAGGCGAGCCAGGCGCTGATCGCCTTCTCGACCAACAAGTGGTTCTTCCTGCTGGCGGTGAACATCATCCTGCTGATCGCCGGCTGTTTCCTGGACGCCATTTCGATTTTCTACATTACCGTGCCGATTTTTATCCCGGTCGCCCGTGCCATGGGTATCGACCTGGTCCACTTCGGCATCATCATGTCGGTTAACCTCGCCATCGGCCTGTTCACGCCGCCGGTGGGCGTCAACCTCTATGTGGCGGCCAACCTGGCCAAGGTGCCGCTCAAGGACATCATCAGGTACGTGGTCCCGTTCATTATTGCCTCGGTGGTCGCACTGATTATCATCAGCGTGTGGCCGGCGCTTTCGCTTACGCTGCCGCACCTGGCTCACTAGACATAAGGAGGCCTGACGGCCCATGTTTGACTTGATCGTCATCGGCGGCGGTCCCGGCGGGTACGTGTGTGCCATCCGGGCCGCCCAGTTGGGCGGTCGTGTAGCCCTGGTGGAGGAGGGTGCCCTCGGCGGCACTTGCCTCAACCGGGGCTGCATTCCGACCAAGGCGCTTTTAGAATCTGCCCGGCGGTATTCGGAGATTCGCGAGGCGGCGCAGTTCGGCATTAACGTTTCCGGTGTCACCCTGGACTTCGCCAAGGTGGTCGCCCGCCAGCGGCAGGTGGTCTCGGCCCTCCGCAACGGCGTGGGCGGGCTGCTCAGCTCCAACGGGGTGGAAGTGAAGAACGGGCGGGGCAACCTGGCCGGACCCGGGAAGGTGTCGGTTACCGCACCGGACGGCAAGGTGGAGGTGCTGGAGTCCAAGGCCATAGTGCTTGCCACTGGCTCCGTGCCGGCGATGCCGCCCATACCGGGTTCAAACCTGCCCGGCGTCCTGAACAGCGATTCGGCCCTGTCGCTGGAAGTGCTGCCGGCGTCCATGGTGATCATCGGCGGCGGCGTTATTGGCATGGAGTTCGCCTCCTACCTGAGCGCCTTTGGCGTGGCCGTCACCGTGCTGGAGATGCTGCCGGCGATTCTGCCGGGGCAGGACGGCGAAGTGGTGGCTGAGGCCGCCAAACTGCTGAAGCGGAAGAAGATCGCCATCGAGACCGGCGTCAAAGTCAAGGAGATCAAGCCGGGGTTGGTCGTGGCGGCAGAACTGCCCTCCGGCGAAGTCCGGGAGTTCCCGGCGGAGCAAGTGCTGATCGCCACCGGGCGGCGGCCGTCGCTGGGCGGCATCGATGCGGCGGCGCACGGCATCGCCCTGAACGGGCGGGCGGTGAAGGTAGACGAGTATCTGCGGACGACGGCGCCCGGCGTCTTCGCCATCGGCGACGTGACCGGCTCGGCCCTGGCCCATGCGGCGTCGAGCCAGGGGCTGGTGGCGGCCGAGGCGGCCATGGGCCAGGGCCACCGGCCGTACGACGGGCGGCTCATGCCCGGCGTCATTTTCACCGACCCGGAGATCGCTTCGATCGGCCTGACGGAGGCGGCGGCTCGGGCCACCGACAAGCGGGTCGTCACCGCGAAGTTCCCGCTCTCCGCGATCGGCAAGGCGCTGGCTTCGGGCCACAAGGACGGCTTTGTGAAGATCGTCGCCGAAGAGGAGTACGGGGAGATCTTGGGCGTGCATGTCATTGGCGCCCACGCCAGCGACCTGATTCACGAAGGGGTCGTGGCGCTCAACCTGGAGTGCACCGTCGATGAACTGGCGCACATGATCCATGCCCATCCGACCATGTCTGAGGCGATCATGGAAGCCGTACATGGGCTGGTGGGCGGGTTTGTGCACCTGCCCCGCCCGAAAAAGTAGGGGGTGGCGGTGATGCAGGCGGTCATGAAGCTCCAGGCCGGGCCCGGCGCCACGCTGCGCGAGATTGAGCAGCCCAAGCCCGGCCCCGGCGAGATTCTGGTCAAGGTGATGGCGGCGGCCATTTGCGGCACCGACATTCACATTTACGATTGGAACCCCTGGGCACAGGGGGCCAACATCAAAGTCCCGGGCACCATCGGCCACGAGTGCAGCGGCGAAGTGGTCGCGGTCGGGTCCGGGGTGACCGGCTTTCGGCCGGGGGACCACGTTTCCGTGGAGACCCACATTCCCTGCGGTGTTTGCTACCAGTGTCTGACCGGCGATCAGCACATATGCGCGAATCTCAAGCTGTTCGGCATCCACACCGACGGCTGCTTTGCCCAGTACACGGTGGTCCCGGCGGCGGTGGCCTGGCGGCTGCCGGACACGATCTCCTTCGAGCAGGCGTCGGTCTTTGAGCCGGCCGGCGTGGCGCTGCACGGGGTGGAACGGGCCGCGGTGGCCGGCGCCAACGTGGCCGTGGTGGGTTCCGGCCCGATCGGCCTCTTTGCGGCGCTCTTTGCGCGGGTCCTGGGTGCGGCCAAGGTCTTCGCCCTGGACATCGCCCCGGGCCGGCTGGCTCTGGCGGAGAAGGTCGGGGCGACGACGGTGATCAACCCGGCCGAGGCGGATGCGGCGAAGATCATTCTCGATGCCACCGGCGGGCGGGGAGTCGATGCAATTATCGAGTCCTCCGGCAGCGGGGCGGGGCTCCGGTCTTCCTTCGCCTACCTGCGCAAGGGCGGGCGGGTGGTGCTGCTGGGTCTGCCCGGCGGCGATGTGCCGCTGAACGTGGCCAAGGACATTGTCTTCAAGGAAGCGACGATCATGGGCGTCCACGGGCGGCATATGTGGCGCACCTGGACCATGCTGGACCAGCTGGTGAGCTCCGGCCGGGCCGATCTGTCGCCCGTGCTGACCCACCGGTTGCCCCTGGCCGACTTCGACAAGGGCTTTGCGCTTTCCAAGGGTGGCGACGCCGGCAAGGTGCTGCTACTGCCGAACGGAGGTTAAGCATCATGGAACTGAACGGCAAGGTGGCGCTGGTAACGGGCGGCGGCGCTGGCATCGGCCGGGCCATCGCCCTGGCGCTGGCCGGGGCGGGGGCCGACGTGGCCGTACTGGACATCGCCAGACCGGCGGCGGAGGCGGTGGCGGAAGAAATCCGGGCGCTGGGGCGCCGGGCCTCGGTCCTGGTGGCCTCGGTGGCGGACCCGGCACAGGCGCAGGCGGCGGTGGACCAGACGGTGGCAGAGTTGGGCGCCATCGACGTGCTGGTGAACAACGCCGGCTGGGCCCGACCCACGGCGTCGGCGCTGGATATTCCGGAGGCGCAGTGGGATCAGCTGATGGCGATTAACCTGAAAGGCCCGTTCCTCATGGCGAAAGCGGCGCTGCCCCACATGGTCTCCCGAGGACAGGGCGGCCGTATCATTAACATCGCATCGCTGGCGGGCCGCTCCACCAGCGTGCTGATGGGAGCGGATTACACCGCCTCCAAAGCCGGCCTGCTGGGCCTGACCCGGCACCTGGCCCGCGAGTTTGCAGCAAAGGGCATTACGGTCAATGCCGTCTGCCCCGGCACCACCGACACGGGGTTCATCCAGTCGTCGGGACCGGAGGTGCTGGCGGCGACGGCAAAGGCGATCCCCATGGGCCGGCTCGGCCGCCCGGACGAGATCGCGGCGGCGGTCGTATTCCTGGCCTCCCCGGGAGCGTCCTATATGACGGGAGCGTCGGTGGACGTCAACGGCGGGCTCCTTATGATGTAGGCAACGGCGGGCTGCTGATGATGTCGGCGGGGAGGTGCAGCATGAATCTGGCGGTAGCTGCAGTCCAGACCGGCCCGTATGCCGGCAACTTCGCAGCGCAGATGGCGATGGTGGAGGAGGCGGCCATGGCGGCCGTTCGGGCCTGCCGGCCGCGGGTGCTGCTGCTCCCGGAACTGGTGAGCACGCCATACTTTTGCACGCTGGAGCGGCCGGAGTTCTTCGGCCGGTATGCCGAACCGATTCCCGGCCCCACCACGGAAGTGCTGGCGCGCATCGCCCGGGCGGCGGATGGATACGTGATCGCGTCGCTCTTTGAGCGGCGGGGCCAGGACCACCATAACACTGCGGCCGTGATCACCCCGGCCGGGGAACTCCTGGGTACATACAGCAAGACGCACATCCCGTTCATTGAGGTCCCGGGCACGTGGACGAACGAAAAGTATTACTTCAAGCCGGGCGGGGAACTGGCGACGTTCGACCTGGGCGGGGTGACGGCGGGGGTGCTGATCTGCTACGACCGGTCGTTCCCGGAGGCGTGGCGGACGCTGGTGCTCAGGGGGGCCGAGGTGGTCTTCGTGACGGCCTCCTCGTCGGGCTTCCGGTTCGAGGCGTTCATCCGCGAACTGCAGGTGCGGGCGATGGAGAGCGGGGTCTGGGTCGTGGCGGCCAACAAGGCGGGCGATGAGCAAATGGCTGAAGAAGTTGAGCCGAAGCACTTTTACGGCCGTTCCTGCATCATCGACCCCACTGGCAAGGTGGTATCGAGTCTGGGCGACGAGCCCGGCGGCCACCTGGGGGCCACGCTGGACATGGCCCGGGTGGGGGAGGCCCGGTCCCGCCTGAATTACCTCCGGGACCGGCGGCCGGACCTGTACGGACCGCTGGTGGGCGCGCCGTCGGTGGAACGGTAGTCCTCGGTGTTTGTCGTATCCCCTCAAAACCAGTGCCTCCTCAGCGGGCGGCACTGGTTTTTTGTGATGCACTCCCCCCGCACCACCCCCGCACCACCCCCGCACCACCCCCGTGCTACCCCCGTGCTACCCCTGCACTGCCCCCGCACCTCGTATACTGTCCCCTTTTGCTACTGCCAGAGGTACTCTGGGCTTTGGACCCATCCCTGCCGGCGGCAATCCCAGAATACCAATGTGCCCTGTTGCTGTGGCTGCAGTTCGACAACCCCCAGCCCCCACGAGGGAGTCGATCCCGGAAAACCTTGCCCCCAGGCCCTTTGCGCGCCGAATGTACTTGCTTGCTCCACTGCCCCTGCGTTACCCCTGCGTTACCCCTGCGTTACAAGACAATATCCCGAGTGGGGACCGGAAGGCTTGGTCGTCACTCGTGACCAGCAGGCGCATCTGTCAAGGCCGGTGCGATCTGGCCGGCACCGCCGCAGCGCACAGCAGCAGATGGCCGGCTTCACTGTTGCCGGGCCGTTGGGGAGGAGTCTGACCGCAACCGGCGAATTCTTCAGCAGTTCTGCAAACCAGGAGGATCTCCATTTTGCGCATCGCGGCCTTTTCCGATACCCATGCCAACGCTGTGGCGCTGGAAGCTGTTATTGCGGACCTGCGGACCCAGGCACCGGACGCCGTGGTCTGCCTGGGGGACATCACCATGCGGGGACCGCAGCCCGGGGAGTGCGTAGATCTGGTGCGGTCGCTTTCGCCCTCGGCTACGGTGCGCGGTAACTATGACCACCTGTTTACCCGCATGTCTCGGGCGAATTGGCAAATCAAGAGCTATAAGCATGAACTGGCGTTGCGGGCGTATGAGTACGAATGTGAGCGCCTGTCCGCCGCCGACCAGAGTTGGCTAGGCAACCTGCCCACGGCGCACCGGGCGGTGTGGCAGGCCGTGCCCGTAGAACTGTTCCACGCCGCACCGGACTCCCTGAGCGAGACGATCTGGCCCTGGGCGTCCCTGGATGACCTGGGCCGGCTCCGCTCCAACGACGCGACTCGCCTGGTGTTGTTTGGGCACGTCCACCATGCTTTCGTCCGTCAAGCTCATGGGTTTGTGGTCGTGAACGTGGGCAGCGTGGGCGCCCCGTTTGACGGCGACAATCGGGCGAGCTACGCCGTGGTGGACATCAGCCGGGGTGGCATTGCGGTGCAACTTCGCCGGGTGGCATACGACGTGGAACGGGTCATTCAGGTGGCCCGGGAGCGCTCCATGCCCGATGTGGATGCCCTGGAGTACGGACTGCGGCATGCTTCCTATCCGTACGACCGACCTGATCGGGAGTAGTGAAAGGATCGGCTGATGACGTCGGAGGATACTACTTCACAGCAAGGAACAACCACCATGCAAATGCAGATTCGTGGAAAGCAGCTTCACGTAGAAGTGATGGGCGACGAACATCCTTCCGCACTCCTGTACTTGCACGGCGGACCGGGAGGGATGGGATGTCTGGACTTTATGGTGTCCCAGGCGACTGAGGTCTGGGCAAACTCCGGGCGCACCCGAGCTCTCATCCTCGCCGAAGGAACCATCTACCAGTCGATCATTCCCCGGTTGAGCGACCTCGCCATGCCTGCCCTGCTCATGAAGGGGGAACACGATCCGATCACCTGCGATAAGCAGGTGGACGCCTTCAAAGCGCATGTTCCCCATGGTCGAATCGAACGTTTCTCCGCCAGTGGTCACTGGATTCGGTATGAGGAGAGCGGGCGGTACACGGCCACGGTTGTGGAATTCCTCTCGCTGGTCGGCGGCTGATGGCGCTGAACATCGCTATTCATGCGATATTCAGCGCCTTTTGCTCGCGTCTTCGGCAATTTCTGGCCCGATTGTTGCTCAGGGACACATCATTTCAGCGTAAGCGTCAAATAACGCCCACCGTGCACGGTGGGCGTTATTTGACGCTTACACCCGATCCTTTTGCCCAGAGCATATTCCCACGGAGTTGGCAGGTGAAGACAAGAGGTTCGGCTAGAATGGCGCCAGAACGGCCGGACAAGGCTTCACACTCCTCGGACCTAGAAGTGCACGGGTCCACCCGGCAGCGATCAGGTGAATGGATCTCCGATGTTTGCACACGGTCTATGGGAGCGGCTCTTCCCATTCCCAGGTAACAGGGCAGGCCATGATCTCGGGCCCATAACCATTGGTCCAGACCCGTCGAGGTGAACAACCACCCGGAAGGACTGTGCTATTCCGAGCGTGGTCGAGGTCCTGTCAGGATGACGAGCGGTGCAGCTGTACCAGATAAAGGGAACTCTGCCAAACGCAGCAGGTATAAACTCCCGGGGAAGTGTCCAAAATGAAAACGAGCATCCGCATAGCCGCGGATGCTCGGGAGCCCGCGGTCGCCGTCCCACCCTAACCATGACGGCAACGCCCCCGGTTAGACCGGGTTACGCCGCCGCTATGTTATAGCGGAAGCACCAGCCGAATGAGAAGCGCGATGAGCAGGATGGTTGTGAGTTGGTTCAGCTCAATCGTGATCTTCATCCACCAGCAGCCCCCTTTCGGGGACTGGCCCGCCAGACGACTCCGCTATCAGCATAGCAGAGGGAGCCCGCAACCTTTGTCAAAGGGTGACGGGCTCCCCGGCTTTTTGTTCGCCTGCATTCGACACCAGCAACCTTGCCGTCCAGATCGAAGCGGCCCACCAATGAGTAAGTAACGCCAAGAAATCTGAGATAAACCCCAGACGCTCCATGATCAAGGGTGAATTACGCCGATACTGATCCAGTCGAACTGTGATTTCCGAATCTGGCGTGTCGGATACTGTCAATCATGGCCGCGAATGTTACAGTCGAAACCGGTTATCTGGCACCCGCTATTAACCCCGACGGTGAATAATTACCAGAGCAGCCAGACCAGGGCCGCAGCCAATGCAGCAACGCCGAGGAGGCCGGTTCCTCGGCGTGCACACCACTGTCAGGTAATGGTCACCGTCTGTGCCAGAGGCACCACCCCCACCCACACAAACCATGTGATCGATTCCTGTACCAGGTCCCACTGGAGCGTCATCGTACCCGTCACCGGTGGCGCCTGCAGTGTCGCTGTCAGGGTGACCGCTTGGCCCGGAGCCACGTCCGCCGGCAAAACGGTTCGCAGCCCATTGAAGAGAACGGAGCGGCCGGCCGAATCGACCCAGTGATAGGACAGATGCACCGGGGTCGCACCGGCAGCCGGCCAGGTGATCGAACCCAGGTTCCGCACCACCACCCTCGCCGTGGTGGTGGCCCCGCGTGCGATCTTGGGCGGAGTCTGAGCCGTGATCCAGTCGGCAGCGTAGCGAGGGGGAACCAGCACGCTGACGAAGAGCGCTGCCGTGCCCTGCCATTCAAACCAGGTGATTAGCTCCTGGACCATGTCCCACTGGAGGACAAAGGTTCCGCTGCTGGGCGGCGCCTCGACCACGGCGCTTAGCGTGACCGTTTGTCCGGGTGCCACATCGGACGGAAGCACGGTTCGGCGTCCGTTGAAGATCACCGCATTCCCCTTGTCGTCCCGCCAATGGTAGCTGAGATGAACCGGATTGGCGCCCCCCGCCGGCCACGTCATGCTGCCTGTGTTGGTGACGGTGATGGACACGGTGACGAGCTGGCCCGGGTTCATCCGGTCCGGGGTGTTGTGGGAGCCCCAGGCGACGCCGTAGGCGGGGTTGACCACGGCCGTCCCGGCGCTGACCAGGCCACCGGACGCGACCTTTCCTGCCAGGGAAGCAAGTGGCTTGACCGTCTGTTGCAGGAGGGTTTTCAGCACAGAAGGCTGAGTGGCCGGTTGTCGGCTCAAGAGCAGGCCACCGGTGCCGGCGACGTGGGGCGTCGCCATGGAGGTGCCGCTCAGGAAGCCGTACGGCGGGTTAAAAGCCGTGGGAATGGTGCTGTCGATATTGACTCCGGGTCCGGCCAGGTGCACGGAGTTCGGACCGAAGTTCGAAAAGCCGGCAAGCGCGCCGGTGTTGTTGATCGCGGCAACCGCGATCAAGTTTGGCAGGTTGTAGGAGGCCGGATAGAAAGGCTGCGTATCATTGTTGGTGCCGTTGTTCCCGGCGGCGGCCACAAACAGCGCACCGGAGTTGGCAATGGCATCCTGCAGCGCCTGACTGAACCCGCCCCCGCCCCACGAGGCGTTGATCACCTTTGCCCCCATTAGCCGGGCGTAGTTGATGGCGGAGATCGCATCGGCGGTGCTGCCGCCATTCGGCCCGAGGAATTTGGCCGGCAGAATCCTGACCCGAGGGGCGACACCCGCCACCCCCATGGCATTGTTGATGATCGCCGCGATGGTGCCGGCGACATGGGTGCCATGCAAGTCAGTGTTGGGGTCGGTGAACACGACGTTGTTATTATCAAAGAAGTTCCAGCCATGCACGTCGTCAATAAAGCCGTTCTGGTCATCGTCGATGCCATTACCGGCAATCTCTCCGGGATTGGTGAAGATGTTCGCCACCAGGTCCGGATGATTGATATCGATGCCCGTGTCAGTCACGGCCACGAGCAGATTCGGGTCGCCCAGGCTCAGATCCCAGGCCGCGGTCGCGCCGATATCCACGCCCGGGGTGCCGGGAGAACCGCCCACGGTCTGCCCGGTGTTGCGCAGCCCCCACTGCATGGGAAACAGGGGATCGTTCGGAATCAGCACCGGATGCCAGATATAGTTGGGCTCAACGTAGGTGACCAGGGGATGGTTTTGGAGCTGGGCCATGACCTGATCCGGCGTGGCGCTGACGACCCGGACCAACCAGGCGTCGACCAGTGGCAGTCGGCGAATCGTCTCGACGCCCACGTCGGCCTGGAGCGCTGCCTGCCGGTCTGCGTCGACGCCGGCCCGGAACTTCATGATGAACTCCCCGGGCACGACGGGGACTGCCGCGTGTACGAATGACATCGTGGCTCGCCCTCTCTTGCGGGATATTAGCGAGAAATGTGACGCTATATCCTATGCAACATGCGACCTTGACGAGACAGGCACGCATGGGCCGGAGCGGCACCCGGATTGGCGCGCACAAAGCGTGTTCAAGACGCACGCAAAGCGCATTCAAGGCGCACACAAAGCGCATTCGTTGTGCATTCGTTGTGCAGCCCTTCGCCCCTGAACCGCCCTGGTAGCGCAGTGAGATGACAGCGCCTGTACGACTACTGGCATACGCCTCGCGGGCATACCGCATGCCCGGAGCCTGACCGTTGCCGAGGCGGGTAGCAACACGGACAGCACGTGGCCCACCGCTGATGTATCCTTCACCGTTGACTCTCAGGCTGTCGGCAGACTGAAACCCCAGGGAGCTACCCCGTGACGCGGCTAGAGAGACAGGCAGTTGCAGGCCGATACCCCTGCGATGTCCAGGCAACCGCAGATTATGCGCGCGTCAATGGCATTCATTGTGCGCGTTATGTGCATTCATTGTGCAGTCAACCGCCGCTTCTTGCCCTGGATCTAGAGCGGCTTCGACAGAAAGAGTGCACCGCCGGCGGCCTCTACGTGCACCGCCTGGGCAAAACCCAGTGCGCCGTAGACCTGCCTGGCGCGGTGATTGTTCTCCTGCACATCCAGCGTGAGCTTGCAGCATCCGGTCTCCCGCCCTTTGCGCTCAACCGCTTCCAGCAGCCGCCGACCGATACCCTGCCCGCGATAGGCGGGCAATACATCCAGGTCGGAGATGTTGATCAGCGGGCGGGCCGCAAACGTCGAAAACCCCCGGAAGCAGACCGCGATGCCGATTGCCCGGCCGCTCACGAAGGCCAGGAAGATCAGCGTGGGGTGCTGCCGGAGTCCGGGGATCAGCTTCGCTCGGGCCTCGGCCGAAAGCGGGTGGCCATCGCCCATCGGGTCCATGGCATAGGCATCCATCAGTTCCAGCACGGCTTGCTGATGCGCCGTCAGGGCGAGGTCGGCTTCCACGATTTCAACTGGCAGCATTTGAAGAGAGCCTCCTTACACAACGGGTCACGATGGCGTCGATATGTCCCTCAGAGTTCGCTACGTGGTTGACGAACCCTCCCTGCCCGGTTCTGCACAGCCGAAAGGCCCGCCCCTGCGCAGGGGGCGGGCCTTTCTACATTTGGACGCCAGGGGCTCACACCTTGATATCCACCTCGAACTGCGCCGCCTCCGTCGAGTCCTTGTAGGCCAGCGTCGAGGAGCTTTTGCCGGAAATCGCCTGCATGACCTCGTCGAAATAGCCGGTGCCTACTTCCCGTTGATGCCGTGTGGCCGTGTAGCCTACCTTCTCCAGTTCGAACTCCCGCTCCTGGAGCCGCACGTAGGCGGTCATGCCCTCCTCCCGGTAGCCCCGGGCCAGTTCGAACATGGTGGCGTTAATGGCGTGGAAGCCCGCCAGCGTGATGAACTGGAACTTGTAGCCCATGGCCCCCAGCTCCTGCTGGAACCGGGCGATGGTTTCGTCGTCCAGGTGGCGCTTCCAGTTGAAGGAGGGGGAGCAGTTGTAGGCCAGCAGTTTGCCCGGGAACTCCCGGTGAATACCTTCCGCAAACTCCCGGGCCTCCGTCAGGTCGGGCGAGGCGGTCTCGCACCAGACCACATCGGCGTATGGCGCATAGGCCAGGCCCCGGGCGATGGCGGACTTGATGCCGCTGTGCACTTTGAAGAACCCCTCCGGCGTCCGCTCGCCGGTCAGGAACTCCCCGTCCCGGGGGTCGATGTCGCTGGTCAGCAGCGTCGCCGCGTGGGCGTCGGTCCGGGCTACCACCAGGGTAGGCACGCCGGCCACGTCGGCCGCCAGCCGGGCCGCCGTCAGCGTCCGGATATGCTGCGACGTCGGAATCAGGACCTTGCCGCCCAGGTGCCCGCACTTCTTCTCGGAGGATAGCTGGTCTTCGAAGTGGACGCCCGCCGCGCCCGCTTCGATCATCGCTTTCATGAGTTCGAAGGCGTTGAGCGGACCGCCGAAGCCGGCCTCGGCATCGGCGATGATGGGGGCCATCCATTCCACGTCGGCCTTGCCTTCCGCCCAGGCGATCTGATCGGCCCGGCGCAGGGCGTTGTTGATGCGCCGCACCGCTGCCGGGACGCTGTTGGCCGGGTAGAGCGACTGGTCCGGGTAGGTCTGTTCGCCCAGATTATTATCTGCCGCCACCTGCCAGCCGCTGAGGTAAATCGCCTGCAAGCCGGCCTTGACCATCTGGACGGCCTGGTTGCCGGTGACGGCGCCCAGGGCGCCCACGAAGCCGTCCTCGTTCAGGAGTTGCCAGAGCCGCTCCGCTCCGGTCCGGGCCACGCTGTGCTCCACCGCCACCGAGCCCCGGAGCCGGGCCACATCGGCCGCCGTGTAGTTCCGCACGATGGATTGCCAGCGGGGACTCTCCGCCCATTCTCGGGCGAGTTCGTCCGTCGCCCGGGCCATCCGTTCCGTTACGCCGCTCATGTCCCTCGCTCCTTTACCCGATGAATTCGTAAGCCGGCACCGTCAGGAACTCGCAGAACGGCTCCCCCTGAGCTACCTGCTCAAATAGCCGCAGGGCCTCCTCGAACCGGCTCCGGGCAAAAGCCTCGTTGCCGAAGGCCAGCCGAATCTTCTCCAACTCCTCGTCGGCCACCAGCCGAACGAGCGCCTGGGTCACCTGCGGGCCGTCGTCCGCCAGCCGGGCCCCGTGCTTGAGCCACTGCCAGACCTGCGACCGGGAGATTTCGGCGGTGGCCGCGTCCTCCATCAGGTTGTTAATGGCGGCCGCCCCGACGCCCCGCAGCCAGGATTCGAGATACTGCAACCCCACGCTGATGTTGGTCCGGAGTCCCGCCTCCGTTACCGTTCCGGCATAAACCCGCACGTCCAGCAGGTCGCGGGCGGTCACGGAGACCTCTTCGCGCAGCCGCTGCACCTGGTTCGGCCGGTCGCCCAGGACCGAGTCGAAGACCGCCGCTGCCACCGGTACGAGATCGGGGTGGGCCACCCAGGTGCCGTCGAAGCCGTCGCGGGCTTCCCGCACCTTGTCCTCCCGGACTTTTGCCAGGGCGACCTCGTTGACCTTGGCGTCGCGCCGGCTGGGAATAAAGGCCGCCATGCCGCCGATGGCGTGGGCGCCCCGCCGGTGGCAGGTTTTGACCAGCAGTTCGGTGTACGCCCGCATGAACGGCACCGTCATGGTCAGTTGCGTCCGGTCCGGCAGCATGAAGTCCGGTCGGTTGCGGAACTTCTTGATCACCGAGAAGATATAGTCCCATCGCCCGGCGTTCAACCCCGCCGAGTGCTCCCGCAGTTCATAGAGGATCTCTTCCATTTCAAAGGCGGCCAATACGGTCTCGATCAGCACGGTGGCCTTCACGGTCCCCCGCGGAATCTCCAGCGTCTCCTCGGCGTAGGTGAAGACGTCGTTCCAGAGCCGGGCCTCCAGGTGGCTCTCCAGCTTCGGCAGGTAGAAGTAGGGCCCGCTGCCCTTCTCCAACAGCCGCCGGGCGTTGTGGAAGAAATAGAGCCCGAAGTCCAGGAGGCTGGCCGAGATCGGCTGGCCGTCGACCTTTACGTTCTTGTCGGTCAAGTGCCAGCCCCGGGGCCGGACGAAGAGCACGGCCACATCGGCGTTCAGCCGGTATGCCTTGCCGTCCGGGCTCCGGTACTCAATCGTCCGCTCGATGGCGTCAATCAAATTTGCCTGTCCCTGGACTACATTTTCCCAGGTGGGGGCGTTGGCGTCCTCGAAGTCGGCCATGAAGACCCGGGCGCCCGAGTTTAGCCCGTTGATCATCATTTTCCGCTCCACCGGCCCGGTGATTTCCACCCGCCGGTCTTGCAGTTCTGCGCCGACCGGGGCCACCCGCCACTCGCCCTCCCGGATGGCCTGCGTTTCGGGCAAAAAGTCTGGCACCCCCCCGGTGTCCAGCCACTGCTGCCGCTCGGCACGCGCTGCCAGCAAGGCGGCCCGCCTGGCCCCGAACTCCCGCTGCAGCCGGCTGACGAACGCCAGCGCCGCCGGCGAAAGGATCTCTGTGGTCACCCGCCCCGACCCCTTTCTCTCTGTGTGATCTGGTGATTACATATAATCGCTTTGTGGTTCATTCCGCCCGCCTTTGCTGATAAACGGTCTCAATGCGGAGATGAACCGTCTCCAGTCTCTGACACCCTATGTTGCGGACGCTGCACCTTGCGGTTCCACCGCCGAACGGCGGGAAGCAACTGGCGACCGTCTCTGGATGCGCGACGAAAAGCCCGGGGGCTTTCGCTCTCGGGCTGTACCCGCAGTTCAGGGTGGAATTTCGGCATCTGGCCGCTCGGACGGACCCTGGGTCAGAGGCAGGACTTTCGCCAATCGTGCGGAAAGTCCTCAGGGGAAGTCTGCCGGTCAGGAGGAAGCCATCCATGAAAACAATCGGGCTTATCGGGGGCATGAGTTGGGAGTCTTCGGCCGTCTATTACCGGCTGATCAACGAGGCGGTGAAGGAGCGTCTGGGCGGGTTGCATTCAGCCCGCATCCTCATGTACAGCGTTGATTTCGCCGAAATTGAGGCGATGCAGCATGAGGGCCGCTGGGATGAGGCGGCGGGCGTGTTGGTGGATGCCGGCCGGCGGTTAGAACGGGGCGGCGCCGACTTTCTGCTCCTGTGCACGAACACGATGCACAAGTTGGCGGATCAACTCACAGCCGGGACCCGGCTGCCGTTCGTGCACATTGCGGACCCCACCGGCCAGGCGATCGTAGCGCAGGGCGTGACCACCGTCGGGCTGCTGGGCACGAAGTACACCATGGAGCAGGACTTCTACAAAGGCCGCCTGGCGACGCGCTATGGCCTGAACGTGATCACACCGGACGAGTCAGACCGAAACCTGATTCACGCTGTGATCTACCAGGAGCTTTGCCTCGGTCAGATTCGCCCGGAGTCGCGGGCGGCCTACCGGGCGGTCATGGGCCGGTTGGTCGAACGGGGGGCCGGGGCCATCATTTTGGGCTGCACGGAAATCGGGCTGCTGGTCAACCCGGCAGATGCGGCGGTGCCGCTCTTCGACACGACGCTCATCCACGCTCGGGCGGCGGTGGACCTGGCGTTGGGGTAGGGGTGGCGGCCGCCATGGGTTTAGCCCTCGTTACGCCCGCTCGGGTGGGAGCCGCTTCGGGGCTGCGGGGCGCTTACTTTGGAAATGATTCGCAGGCCGGGCCGGCGCCCTTGCTCATTTGCAGGCGAAGAATGTCGTCGTCGCAATGGCGCTGCGGCCCGGCCTGCGAATCTTTAACTGTCGCCCCGATGCCCCTCGGACCCCCGCCCGATCGGGCTTGCTTGGACTTACCGTCTCCCCCAGCCTTCATGGCAGGCGGTCCGGTCCGGCTCGGCGTTGGGCCTCTCTGGTCGCTCCCCACGCCCAAACCCAAGGCGCCGTGCTGGCGGCCGGCGAGACCCGGTCCGACCGGAAGACCCGGTAAGGCACATTAGCCCAAGCTGGCCGGGCGCCCGAGGAGCATCGGGCGGTGAGTTAAAGATTCGCAGCCAGGACGGACGCGCCCATGCGGCGACGACAATCATCGCCTTCCTGTGAGCAGGGGCGCCCGTCCTGGCGAGAATCATTTCAGTAATAAGCCGCCCGCAGCGACGAGAGGCGCTCGGTCAGCGCAGGGCGTGACGACTTACGTGACCGCGAGGTTGTTCCAGTTCCCGCTGAATCCCCGCCACCAGTTGCGGCAGGGCGACCGCCACTGCCGGACTCAACCCGCCGCCCGGCGTCCGGTCCGCGATCTCAATCCCCAGGATGATGATCTCCGGGGGCATCGTCTCCGGCGCCACCAGCCGGCCCAGTGCGAGGGCGTCGATCAGGTTGACCCCGTGCAGGGAGAGCGGCAGCGACTCTCGCACCGGCAGCGCCCCCGGGCCAAACCGGTGCAGCGTGCCCGGTGGCGCCCCGCTGAGCACGGCGTCCACCAGGACCGCCCGGCGGGCGCCGGCGAGCAAGTCCAGCAGGCCCAGGCCCGGGCAGCCGGCCTCGATCACCCTGACGCCCTCCGTTTCGGGCACCTGGCGGACCGCCAGCACGCCCGCCCCGTCGTCCGCACAGAATAGATTTCCGCAGCCCACGACCACCGTCATGACCCGGAACGATTCAGCTTCAGCTTCAGGAAGTGGGCCGAGCAGGAGAAGCACGGGTCGTAGTTGCGAATCATCATTTCGCATTTCAGTGCGATCTCCGGCTCCGGCAGGTGCAGGATCGTCGGGGCGTACTCCCGGAGGTCGTGCTCCATGCTGTGCGCGTTATGGGCCGTCGGCGAGACGATATCCGCCGCCTCCACGATGCCCTGGGCGTTCACGGTGTAACTGTGATAGAGGATCCCCCGCGGCGCCTCGCTGAAGGCCGCACCGGTGCCGGCCCGCACCTGGTGGACAACCTCCTCCGGCCGGCCTTCGTACCGCCGGATGAGCGCCAGACTGTCATCGATGAACTGCACCAGTTCCACCGCCCGTGCCACGATGGAAGCGAAGGGGTTGTAGTCCGGGAACTGGTGGCCCGTCAATTCCAACGCTTCCCGGGCCTTCGGCGAGAGCCGGTCGAGGTTCAGATTCAGCCGGGCCAGCGGCCCGACCGTGAAGCAACTCCGCCCGATGATCGTGGACCAGAGTGCATGCGACGGCGGGAACTGCCATTCCCGAATGTGGGCCCGATACTCGGCCGGACCGATGTCCAGGCCGAGGTTCGAAATCATCCGGCCCTCGTTGACCGGATACTGTTCCGGATGGCGCAGCGCCACATGCTCGATGCCGCCCCGGACAAAGTCCGGTAAAGTCAGACTGCCTACCAGCGCGGCCGTAGCCATGGCGTCATCCATGGCGGCCTCCAACCGCTGGCCGATCGCGTGCAGTTCCGCCGGTGCAGGGATGTGGGTGAACCCGCCCACCACGGCCGTGACCGGGTGGACCGCCCGACCGCCGATCAGTTCCGTGAAGTCGTTCCCCAGCTTCTTTAGCCGCAAGGCCCGTTGCACGGCCTCCCCGTAGTCGGTGGCCATGGCGATGGCGCTCTCGTAGCCCAGGAAATCGGGCAGCGCCAGCATGTAGATGTGCAGGGCGTGGCTCTGGATATCCTGGGCCAGTGCCAGCATCCGGCGCAGATCTTTCACCTGCTGGCTGACCTGAACGCCCATGGCCGTCTCCAGCGCTTGAATCGCCGTTAATTCGTGTGCCGCCGGGCAGATGCCGCAGATGCGGGCCACAATGTCCGGTACCTCGTCGTACTTGCGACCCACCAGGAAGCCCTGGAAAAACCGGGGCGGCTCATAAATGTCGAGGGTCAGGCCCTTCAGTTCGCCGCCCTCGACGTCAAGCGACAGCGAAGCCTCGCCCTCGACCCTGGCCATGTACTCGACCTTGATGGTCTTCGTCACAGCGCGGCCACCCCTTTCTGAAACACCTCTGCCTCGCCGGCGAACAGGCGGAACCGCCGGCGAATCTCGTCCGCCCCGGCGCCGTGGTCTGCCATGGCCTGGGCCAGGGCAGGCACGTTCGCGTCATCGGCCGGGCCGCGGCAGCCCCGGCAGGCCCGCCCCAGCGACGGGCAGAGCGATCCGCACCCGGCGGCGGTCACCGATCCCATGCATAGCTGCCCTTGTTCCTCGAAGAGGCAGACATTCTCGGACAGCTTGCACTCCATGCAAATGCTATGAGCCCGCAGGTAAGGCTTGGCGCCGATCAGGGCGCCTTTCACCAGGTCCAGAAACTCGTTCTTGTCGATCGGGCAGCCCCGGAGAAATCCATCCACTTTGACGTAGTTGTCGATCGGCGTTGCCCGCACCGATTGAATGACCGACGGGTCCGGGTAGACCCGAGATTCCACTTCCCGCTGCGGCACCCAGTTCTTCACCGACGGGATACCGCCGAAAGCCGCACAGGTGCCCAGCGCCACCAGCACCCGGCACTCCTTGCGTGCCGTTTTGAGCTTGGCGACCTCCTCCGGGGAGGTGACGGCGCCCTCCACAAAACCGATGTCAAACGGGCCGGCGCCCTTGTCGCGGCGCGCCATGACGAAGTGCGCCAGATCCACGGCGCCGACGATCTCCAGGAGGTGCTCCTCAATGTTCAGAATCTGCAGTTGGCAGCCGGCGCAGGAGCTGAATTTGTAGACGGCGATTCTCGGCTTCATCGGCAACACCTCCTACAGGATCTTCTCCAGGATGTTGGACAGCGCCGTGTAGCGGAAGACCGGGCCATCTTTGCAGACATAGAGCGGCCCGATCATGCAGTGGCCGCACTTGGCGACACCGCACTCCATCCGGCGCTCCAGGGAGACGTAGATCTGTTCCGGGGTGAAACCGCGTGCCAGCAGGCCCCGCACGACGAACTTCATCATAATCTCCGGGCCGCAGGTCACCACCACCGTGTTCTCGGGGCGGCTGGTCATGTCGTCAAACAGTGCAGTCACCGGGCCGACCCGGCCGGGGAAACTGGGGGTCCCCCGGTCCACCGCCAACCGCAGGGCAGCACCCGGTGCCGCCGCCCACACACCGTATTCGGCCGTGAACAGCTGGTCGTCGGTCTTGCGGGCCCCGTATAAGATCTCCAGCCCGGCGTAGGCCTCCGGCCGGGCGACGAATTCCGCGATGAGCGGCCGCAGCGGGGCCAGGCCGATGCCGCCTGCCACCAGCAAAATGTTCCGGCCCTGGAGTTCCGGCACAGGCCAGCCGTGGCCGTACGGCCCCCGGATCCAGACGCGGTCCCCAACGCCCAGGTGGGTCATCGCGTCGGTCACCGTGCCGACCGACCGCACCGTGTGGTCGAACGTGTCCGGCTGGCCGTGCCACGAACTGATCGACAGCGGCGCCTCGCCGATGCCGAACAGGCTGAGCATGTTGAACTGGCCGGGAGCAAACGCATAGGACTGCCGCAAGTCCAGGTCTTCGAAGGCCAGCGTGTAAGTATGCGTGTCGTAGGTCTGCCGCACAATCCGTTCAATGCGGGCCGGAGCCGGCAAAAAATCCTTGCGCATGGATTACCCTCCAATCTGCGACACGATGTCCACCAGGTCGATGTGCTTGATGCAGGCATCCACGCAGCGGCCGCAGCCCACGCAGCCGAACTCCCCGTACTGCTGGGTGAAATAGCTGAGCTTGTGGTAGACCCGCTGTTTCACCCGGGCCGTCCGGTCGCCCCGGAAGTTGTGGTCCAGGGCCACCCGCCCGAAGTCGACCAGCTGGCAGGAATCCCAGACCATTTTGCGCTCGCCGGTGGCCAGGTCCAGGTTCAGCCGGTCCCAGACGTTAAAGCAATAGCAGGTCGGACAGACCACGGTACACGCCCCGCAGGAGAGGCAATCCTCTTTCACCTGCTCCCAGACGGGGTGGTCAAACTGCTCGTTCAGCGCCCGCGGCAGCCGTTCCGTGGGCAGACGCCGGGTCATGGCCGCTCGCACTTCTTTCAGCCGGGCCGCCTTCTCCCAGAGGTCCGCCGGCCCGGCGGCAGGCGCGGCCAGGCTGCCCAGCAGCTCCCGGCCGGCCTCAGTCCCGGCTTCTGCCAGGAAGCGGCCTTCCAGCTCCGTCAGGACCAGGTCGTAGCCCTGGGTCGCCTCCGGCCCGGTGCCGAACGAGGTACAGAAGCAGTACTTCCCGGGGCTGGCACAGTTGAGCGCGATGACCAGGGTCTGATCCCGCTTGTCCCGGTACTCCGCGTCGCTGTACTCCCAGCCATCCAGCACTCGGTCCAGCAAGCTCAGGGCCGCCACGTCGCAGGGGTGGAGGCCCAGCAGCACCCGCTTCCGATCGTTTAGAACCTGCTGTTCGGTGATCCCAAGCTCCCGGTGAAAGTGGAACAGCGTCTCGAACGGCGCGTAAAAGAACTTCTTCGGGGGCAGTAAGGTCGTCACATAGTCCCACCGGAGTTCCGCCGGGTCGCTGACGCGGCCGAAGACCGCCTGATTCCCCTTCGACACGGGCCCATAGACGTCGTAACGTTCCAGCAGCAACTGGACGAAGTTGCCAAGTTCAAAGGCGGTTAGCACCACCTTGCCCTTGACGGCCGATCCAGTCGCCTTCAACTGGTGGACCACAGGGAGTCCCTCCTTGAGAAAGAATTCACATACATGGACAGACTGCTCGTGGGAAACCAGTGCGGCCCGGGGGTCAGGTCACACCTTCCAGATTAGGGTAACATATTTCGCGGTTGCATGATAGTTCGGACTGCGTGAAATAGGTGCGAAAATAGTCGCCTCCCGCCTTTTGCTCCGCAAAAAATACAGTCGCCTCCCGCCTTTTGCTCCGCAAAAGTCTGCCGGCCGCTCCGGCGACTGGCGCCGCGGTCTGCCGGCCGCTCCGGCGACTGACAGAGTCAGTCGCGAAAAGGCCGGGCTCTGGCTAGAGCCCGGCCGTCGCCGTCAGTTCTGGCAATACCCGGGGGTGCAGGTGGCGCCGTCGAGAATTACGTCGACCCGCCCGTTCGCACCGTCCCAGGTCACGGTGGCGCCGAAGGCCTCGGCCAGGAACCGGAGCGGTACGACCGTCCGGTCATGCCAGATGACGGCCGTCTGATCGAGGCGGGTTGTCTGGCCGGCGACTTTGGCCTCCCGGCCGTTCAGGGGAATCTGGACCTGCCGGCCGTTCCAGGTGGCGGTGGCCGTCCGGGTGGCATCGTCCCAGTCTACCTGCGCACCGAACGCTTCTGCCACCGCCCGGAGCGGTACCAGCGTCCGGCCGGTCGTCCGCGCCAGAAACGGATGGGCGCTCGGGTCGAAACCCGTCACCAGATGATGGTTCAGCGCCACGGACACGTCCGGGCCGGCTTCGCCGGGAGCGAGGGCGAACGGATCATCCATCCCCGGGCTCGTGACTTTCAGCGCATCGTCCGTGTACACGTTGGCGGCGTTCCAGAGCAGCCAGCCGTCGTAGCCGGCGTCAGCGGTCGCCTGGATTTCGGCCCGCACTTCGGCCGGCCCGTACGGGTAGCCCATGGAGAAGTCCTGCAGCCAGGGCCGCATGGTCGTCTGGTTGGTGAGACCGGCGCTGTCGAGCCGCCGGCGTGCGTCACGCAACGAGCGGAACACCGTCTGGTACGGTGAGGCGTTCGGGTTGTCGATGCCGAGGTTCCCCCGGGTGTAGTGGCTGGGGTAAAGCATCGGCGAGACGTAGTCGACGGCGGCGGCGATGTCCTCCAGGTGCTGGCCGATGCCCATGTCGTCGGTGAAACTGGTGACCAGACCGAAGACGTCGGCGCTGACCGGGACGCCGTCCTTACGCAGTTCCTGGCGGGCGTAGGCCAGGAAATCGGCGATGACCCGCTGCTCAGACCGTCCATCTTTGGCCGGGTAGCGAATGGTGCTCAGATCGCCATCGGTCGGGAAGCGCACGTAGTCGAACTGAATCTCATCGAACCCGGCCCGGGCCGCTGCCGACGCCACGCCGACCAGGTACTCCCACGCCTTGTGGTTGTACGGGTCCAGCCACGACATGCCGTTGCTGTCCTGCCAGAGGCCGCCGCCGGTGTCCGCCACGGCCCAGTCCGGATGGGCGGTGGAGGCGGGCACATCCTTGAAGGTGACCACCCGGGCAATCCGGTAGACCCGGTGGACCCTGAGCGTTTCCAGGAAGCCGGCAATGTCTTTGATGTAAGGCTGGACCGCACCCACTTCCCCGACCACCGGGTCATCCGTGGCAAAGGTGACATTGCCCCAGTCGGTTTTGACATCGACCACAACGGCGTTCAGTTCCGTCCGATCCAGCAGGTTCAGAATCTGCCCGAAACGGGTTAGACTGCCCGCGGTATTGGCGCTCACGTAGATGCCTTTTACGGCGGGCCGCGGGGGGACCGGGGACGTCTCCGCACTGGCCGTACCCGGCGCCATGGCCGCGAAGGCGGTGGAAACACAGATCATCATGGCAGCGGCGCAGCGGCTCACTCGGGAGACATGACCATGGGCTCAACTCCTGTCGCGATTCCTCCTTCTTTGACTTCACCTGCGGCCCGGCGGTTCCTCCCGGGGAGTGAGAAGAGGGGGGAATTACCTGACGGGAAGCGCGCCTATTCCGTCAAGGTGGCGACGCCGGCCTGAATGCGCTGAATTTCCATGGTGACCGAGCGGATGGCGTCGGCCTGCTCCCGGGCCACCTGACCGCTTTCGGCCACGGCTTTGTCCACGAACGCGAAGGACTTGTGCCACTCCGCCAGGGTTGCTTCGATTTCGGCGGCCGACGCCCGCGTGCGGTCGGCCAGCTTACGAATTTCGTCGGCCACCACGACAAAGCCCGCCCCTTGCCGGCCGGCATGGGCCGCTTCGACCGCCGCGTTGAGCCCCAGCAGGTTGGCCCGCTGGGCCAGGCCGGAGATCAGGGTCAGGGCCTTCGATGCCGCCCGGCTCCGCTCCTGCAGCTCGGCCGTGGCTTTCTCCAGCTGTTCGGACAATCCCCGGTGCTGCTCGGTGCCCGCCAGAATCTCCTCGGCGGCTGCGGAGGCGTTCTCCAGACCGGCCCACACCTCGCCGCGAATCCGCTCCTTCTGCTCCCGGGATTCCATTTCCATCTCCACGACCGTTACGGCCAGGCGGGCCGTGCCGCAGACCATTTCGGGGTCGCCGGCAATGCCGACGGTACCCACGCGCTGGCCCCGGTGCTGGATGAGGGACGCGAAACTGGGCCGGCGGGCGCCCGCCAGGCGGGCTACATCGGCCTGGGTGATGGCGATTTCGTCGACCTCGCCCCGGAGGATGCGGGCGGCGCCTTCGTGGACCTGTCCGATGCGGTCGCCGGAACTGGCGGCGAGGACGATGCCGCCTTTGCCGCAAATGATGACGAGGTTCCGGGCGGCGGCGTATACGATTGGCAAAATGCGTTCTGCCATGGCCTTTGTCAACTCGATTTCGGTCATGCAGATCCTCCCGGAATTCTATTGGATTTCTACGGACTTTCGCTCCGTCGGGGCAATGCTCCTGCCGACGGGGTGCCATTCAAACAGGAAATTGCTGTCGGAACAGGAAGGAAAATATGCGCGAATTGAATATCAATAGTTCGATACCAGCAATGAGGTTGTGATAAGTCGGGGACAAGGGGCACCTTTTACACCGATACGAAAGGGCGGCTGCTACCCGTAGGGTCGGGTGCAGCCGCCGCTTTTTCGCCAGGACTATCGTTCCGCCGGCACAGATCGGGGAGCACGTGCGCTATCCACCGAGATTTCCCAGCCCTTCAAGCCCGGACGCAGGAAGAGCAGGAGGAGGCTGCAGACAATAATCAGGATGCTGTTGCCGCGGATGGCCAGCGGAGCGCCCAGGAACTGGGCGCCGTAGCCGGTGCCCAGGGATGCAAACGGCCCCAACCCGGTGCTGACCATGATCTGAACACTGAGCAGCCGCCCCCACATCGTGGCTGGACTCAGGAGTTGGATCATCGCCTTGGCGGTCGTCATGGCGACGGGCTGGCCAAACGCTGCGAAGAACAGGCTGACCATGGCAAACCCGAGCGATGTCGACATGGAGAGCGAGAAGAACCAGAAGCCCGACCAGACCAGTACCGCCGTGAGCATCCAGCCCATGCGCTTCACGCGTTGGCACATGGGAACCAGCAGCGTGGCGCTGACGAGCGCGCCGGCCCCGAAAGAACTCAACAGCATCCCCAGCGCCTGGGGACCGCCGTGGAGCGAGGAAGTCACAAAGGCCGGGAAGATCTGGGTGTTGGAAAACCCAAGCAGAACGATGATCCCGGTAAAGGCGATCAGATCCGCGATGCGCGGCTGCTTTTTCATGAAGGCCAGGCCGTCGCCAAACTCCTGCAGCGGGTTGCTCGTCCGTTTCTGACGTACCTGGTGGGCCTGCACGCGGTACAGGCTGTAGATGACCGCCACGTAACTGAGGCCGTTGAGCCAGAAGGTGCTGGAAACGCCGATGGCGGCGATGACCCAGCCGGCAATCGCCGGGCCGACCATGCGGGCCACCTGAATGCCGATCGCGTTCAACGTGTAGGACTTATGCAGTTCGGTCACGCCGCCCAGGTCGCCGAGAAAGGCGTTCTGAGCCGGATTATCCAGGGCCGTAACGATCCCGAGCAGCGTTGCGAGAATGAATATGTGCCAGAGTTGCGCGACCCCGGTGTAGGTGATCAGGGCCAGCGTAAAGGCCAGGATGGCCGAAGACAGAGCCGTAGCCGTCAGGAGGCGCCGCCGGTCCAGCCGGTCGGCCCAGGACCCGACCCAGGGGGCGAGAAGCAGGCTGGGCAGGCTGCCGAGCATGGCAACCAGGCCCAAAGCCCCGGCCGAGTGACTGAGCTGCCAGACCACCCAACTCTGACCGGTGACCTGCATGAACGTACCTATGAGTGAAAGGGACTGGCCCAGAATGTAAGTCCGAAAGTTGCTGCTGCGTAGGGGTGAAAATGAGCCAAGTATCGTGCGAAACATATTGCTGTAACTTTCCTCCGATCTGTAGCCGGATGGCACCGCCGGCGACCGAAACATACTTGTAATAGATTCGGGGCGATTTGGAATGAACCTGCCTCGAAGCCGTTCTGCCACGCCATTTCCCGCGTGCCATGCATCAGTCCGAATCCGGGTGGAAGCGCGTGAAGTTGCATCGGCCAAACAGGAACGCCATCGCGCCGTACCGAATCCGTGTTCTACAATGTCCTACGATGCCGACACAATGCCTTCGTTCTGGGGGTCGCCTGAGAAATTGAAAGTAGTTGACTTGTTTGCGGGAGCGGGTGGCTTTAGCCAGGGTTTTCACGATGCCGGCTTTGCGGTTGCCGCTGCGGTGGAAGTCGACGCCTGGGCCTGCGACACGCTGCGGTTGAACCACCCCAACACCCGGGTCTGGGAACGCGACATCCGGGCCTTTGGCAACGACGAAATCGCACGCCACCTGTGCTTTCAACCCGAGGTGATCATCGGCGGGCCGCCCTGTCAGGGGTTTTCACTCAGTGTGAGCGGCGAGCGGCGGGACGAAAAAGATCCCCGCAACAGTCTCTTCATTGATTACGTCCGCTTCGTGCATCAGTTACAGCCCCACATCTTTGTCATGGAGAACGTGAAGGGGCTGTTAACGGCGAAGACCGCGGCCGGCGTGCCGGTCATCGCCATCATCAGGCAGTGCTTCGAGGACATCGGCTACCATGTGCACGTCCAGGTCCTGCACGCCGCCGACTACGGCGTTCCGCAGATCCGCGAGCGAGTATTCGTCTTCGGTTCCAAACGGCTCGACCCCGCCGGACTGGTGCCCGCGCCCACCCATCGGAACCGGCAACTGGCCTCGGACGGAGAGCGGACCTTGCGCAACCCATGGGTCACGCTTTGGGACGCCATTTCGGACCTGCCGCTGGTCGACGTGGGCTGCGAGCCGGCGTTCATGGCCTACACGAACCCGGCTCAGAACGATTACCAGGCGCTGATGCGCCAGGGCTCCACCGGCGTTCACAACCACCAGCCCATGAAGCACAGCCGGCGTCTGATCGAACGCTTTCAGCACGTGGGGTTCGGGCAGTCGGGAGCCGATGTGCCGGACGAACACCAGGCCCGGAAGCGGGGGACCGCCGGCGTGGTTACCCGGGTGTACGAGCAGAACAATCGGCGGCCGCACCCCGACCGGCCTGCCCATACGATTGCGGCGTCCTTCTACGCCAACTTCCTGCACCCGTATCTGCACCGAAATCTCACGGTCCGTGAGGGCGCCCGGATCCAGTCGTTTCCTGACGCCTACGTCTTCCAGGGGCGGAAGACCACCCCGAGCCGGGAACTGCTCAAGCGGGAGGGCCGGCTTGACGACTTGCACCTGTGCCAGTACAACCAGGTCGGGAATGCGGTGCCCCCCCTGCTGGCCAGGGCGATCGCCCAGTCCTGCAAGCAGGCGCTCGACCGGCTGGAGTCCACCGCTTGCGGGCGGGAACAGATTGCGGTCACCGCCCCGGCGGGCGAGCCATTCTACGCCGAGTTGCTCGGGGATTTCCGGAAGGAGTCCTTCGACGCACGCCGGCTGGTTCACGGCCAGCACATCGAGCAGGCACTGAACGCGGGCGAGGGCGTCGGGGATGCGCAGCAAGGTTTGCTCCGGGAGATGCTTGCGCAGTACCGGGTCTGGCGGGAGCGGAACCTGGCGCTCAAAGGGTGCGACGACGCGACGGCCTGCGCACGAGTGGCCCTCTTGAACGCCTATGTGGCCTTTCGCCATCAGGCCAGGTACGCGGCTCACGCCGCAGCGGGCGCATCGCTGTTGGAAGAGTTCTTGTATTACCTGTTCAAGGATTCAGTGCCCGGATTGGACTTACGGGTCGAGACGAATGGGCCGGCCTGGGCCGGCGCAAAATACAGCATCGATCACGGGAATTCCATCGATACGGATCCGATATTGGCCCTTTACCATGAGGTCGTTGATCGGCTCACGCCGGTGAAAGCGCCCTTTATCCCTTAACTATGTAGGGCTGAAGAGGATTCCCATAATGGCTTGTTGAATGGGTCACAAGACCCGGATATCTCTTGCAAGGGGAGGATTATCACTTGAATAAGCAGGAATTGGTCGCCAGCGTTGCCGAGGAGTCGGGGCTGACCAAGAAGGATGTCGAAAAGGTCATCAATGCGCTCGTGGATAGCGTTACCGAGGCTCTGAAGGCCGGCGACAAGGTCGCCCTGGTCGGTTTCGGCACTTTTGAAGTTCGGACCCGTGCGGCCCGTTCCGGCCGCAATCCCCAGACTGGCGACGCTATCGCGATTCCCGCCGGAAAAGTGCCGGCCTTCCGGCCCGGCAAGGAACTCAAGGAGTCCGTATAAGCCTGTGGCCCCGTCCTCCGGTGTCGGGGGGCGGAGCCTCTTCAGCGGGCATGCACAAAGGCCGGGGAAGTCCCCGGCCTTTGCGTTATCCTCTCCGCACGCCCGCCGGCGTCCGGACCGTGTACGCCGTATGTAGCAAGTGGTGCGACCGCTCGCCCAGCGGCTCGCCCAGGAACTCCCGGTACAGCTCCGCCACCCCCGGGTTCTCGTGAGAGCGCCGGAGCACCGCCGCCTCGTCGATGCTGTAAATCGCCTTGCTGCGCGCCTGCCGCAGCGACGGGAGGCTGTCGTAGCCGCCCTTCGGGATCGGCTGGCCGCCGCCGCCGATGCAACCGCCCGGGCAGCCCATGATTTCGACAAAGTGATACGTCGCCTCGCCTGCGGCAATCCGGTCCAGGAGCCGCCGGGCGCCCGCCAGGCCGGTGGCCACCGCCAGCTTGAAATCGGTGCCCGCGATCGTCACCGTCGCTTCCCGGACGCCTTCCAGCCCCCGGACTTCGACGAATTCCAGCCGGGCCAGGTCGGCGCCGTCCAGCCAGGTCGCGACTGTCCGGACCGCCGCCTCCATCACCCCGCCGGTGACGCCGAAAATGGCGCCGGCGCCGGTGGAGATGCCCAGGGGGGCGTCGTATTCCGCACCCGGCAGTTCGGTCAGGTCGATGCCGGCCTGCAACAGCTGCCGGCCCAGTTCCCGGGTCGTCAGGACGTAGTCCACGTCCCGGTAGCCGCTGGCGTTCATCTCCGGGCGGGCGGCCTCGAACTTTTTGGCCGTGCACGGCATGATCGACACCACAACGATCGAGGCCGGGTCGATTCCCGCTTTGGCGGCGTAATAGGTCTTGGCCAGGGCGCCGAACATCTGCTGCGGCGACTTGCAGGTCGAGAGATGCGCGAGCATCTCGGGATAGTAGTGCTCGGCGTACTTGACCCAGCCGGGGCTGCACGACGTGATCAGCGGCAGGGGGCCGCCGGTCTTGAGCCGCTCCACCAGTTCCGACGCCTCTTCCATAATGGTCACGTCGGCCGTGAAGTTCGTGTCGAAGACCCGGTCGAAGCCTAACCGCCGCAGCCCTGTTACCAGCTGGCCCGTGGAGACGGTCCCCGGCTTCTCGCCGAACAACTCGCCAATGGAGACCCGGATGGCCGGGGCCGTCTGTACCACCACGTGCTTGGTCGGGTCTAGCAGGGCCGCCCAGACTTCGGCGGTGTCGTCATGCTCGGTCAGCGCCCCGGTCGGACAGGCCAGGGTGCACTGCCCGCATAAGGTGCAGGCCGTGGCGTCCAGGGTGGCTTCGAAGAAGGGGCTGATGCGGCTCTCAAAGCCGCGGTTGATAAGGCCGATGGCCGACACGCCTTGCACGCCCTTGCAGACCGCCACGCAGCGCTGGCAGAGGATGCACTTGGCCGGATTCACGGAGAGCGACGGGGAGGAGAAGTCCACGGTGCCGGTGTGCTTGGCACCCTGGAAGTGGATTTCCGCCACGCCGGCCCCCTGGGCCAGCTTGAGCAGTTCGCAGTTGTCGGCCCGCAGGCAGGTCGGGCAGGACATGTCGTGGTCGGAGAGCAGCAGTTCCAGCGTCAGCGCCCGGGTCTCCCGGACTGCCGCCGTGTTGGTCAGCACCGCCATGCCCTCCGTGCACGGGAGCGTGCAGGAGGTCTGAAGCCCCCGCAGCCCCTTGACTTCCACGAGGCACATCCGGCAGGCGCCGATCTGGTTAATCTCTTTCAGGAAGCAGAGCGTCGGAATATGTACCCCGAGCGTCCGGGCGGCTTCCAGCACCGTAGTGCCGGGCTCCACGGAGACGGGGCGCCGGTCGATGGTCAGGTTGATCATGTGCAGCCACCCCTCTCTAGTGAATTACCGCGTCGAATTTGCAGACGTCGGAGCAGGCGCCGCACTTGATGCAGAGCGCCGGGTCGATATGGAACGGCGACTTGACTTCGCCGGAAATCGCGTCCACCGGGCAGTTGCGGGCGCAGACGGCACAGCCCTTGCAGCGCAACGGGTCGATCCGGTATTCCGTCAGGGCCGTGCAGCGGCCCGCCGGGCACCGGTGCTCCACAACGTGGGCAACGTATTCGTCCCGGAAGTACCGGAGTGTCGAGAGCACCGGGTTCGGGGCCGAATTCCCCAGACCGCAGAGCGAGCCCGCCCGGATGCCCCGTGAGAGCCGTTCCAGGTCGTCAATGTCGGCCAGAGTTCCCTTGCCTTGCGTGATCCGCTCGAGGATCTCCAGCATCCGCTTGGTGCCGATCCGGCAGGGCGGGCACTTGCCGCAGGACTCGTCCTGAATGAACTTCAGGAAGTATTTGGCCACGTCGACCATGCAGCTGGTTTCGTCCATCACAATCAGGCCGCCGGAGCCCATCATGGCGCCCAGGGGTGGCAGCGAGTCAAACTCCACGGGCGTGTCCAGCAGGTGGGTGGGAATACAGCCGCCGGACGGGCCGCCGATCTGGGCCGCCTTGAAGGCTTTCCCTTTGGGAACCCCGCCGCCCATGCCGAAAATGATTTCCCGGAGCGGAGTGCCCATGGGCACCTCCACCAACCCGGTGTTGACAATCTGGCCGGCCAGCGCGAAAACCTTGGTGCCCGGGGACTTTTCGGTCCCCACGGACCGGTACCAGTCCGCACCCTTCAGGATAATGTCGCCGACGTTGGCGTAGGTCTCCACGTTGTTGTTCAGCGTCGGCTTGTCCCAGAGGCCCGCCGTGGAGGGGAAGGGGGGCTTGGTCCGGGGCTGGCCCCGCTTGCCTTCGATCGATTCGATCAGGGCGGTCTCCTCGCCGCAAACGAAAGCGCCGGCGCCCAGGCGGATGTCGAGGTCGAAGCTGAAGCCGGTGCCCAGAATGTCGCTGCCCAGCAGCCCCAGGCTCCGCGCCTGCGCAATGGCCAGCTGGAGCCGCTGCACGGCCAGTGGGTACTCGGCCCGCACGTATATGTATCCCTGCTGCGCCCCGATGGCGTAACCGGCGATGGTCATGGCCTCCAGCACGGCGTGGGGGTCGCCCTCCAGTACTGACCGGTCCATGAAGGCACCGGGGTCGCCTTCGTCGGCGTTGCAGATGACGTACTTGACGTCGCCCGGCGTGGCCTTTGCCATCTCCCACTTCTTGCCGGTCGGGAAGCCGGCGCCGCCGCGCCCCCGCAGGCCCGACTGCTTGAGTTCGTCGACCACCTGGTCCGGGGTCAGTTCCGTCAGCGCTTTGGCCAACGCGAAATACCGGCCGCTGCCCACCGCCTCGACCACGTTTTCCGGATCGATCAAGCCGCAGTTGCGGAGCACGGACCGGTACTGTCTCTGATAGAAGGGGATGTGCTGCCGGGTCTCATACTGGCCCCGCTCATTGGGCGTGGGCGCGTAAAGCAGCCGCTTCACGGGGCGGCCGCCCATAATATGCTCCAGGACGATTTCCGGCACGTCCTTGGGCCGGACTTCGCAGTAGAAGGTGCCGCCGGGCTCGACGACCACCACCGGCCCGACCCGGCAGAAGCCAAAGCAGCCGACCTGGACCACTTTGACCCGTCCGGCCAGCCCGTGCGTGGCGACGGACTGTTCGAGGGCCTGGCGGGTGGGCAGGCACTTGTTGGCCCGGCAACCGGTGTCGCCGCAGACCAGCACATGAATCTCGCCGGCCTCGCCGAGCGGCGCCGCTTCGGCCTGGCGGAGCGCCAGGGCCGGAGCGCCCTGTGCCCGCAGAAGCTCCAGGTCGGCGGGGGACTCCAGACGCTTCAGAGCAGGTGCGGGAATCATGCGACATCACTCCCTGCGCCCACGGTTGCGACCTGGGCTCCATTCTGCGCTGCAGCGGCCATTTGCCGCGCCTGGGCCACGAGGCGGGGGACATCGTGCTCGGTCACCTTGCCGTGGACCTCGTCGCCGATCGTAATGACCGGGGCCAGCGAGCAGGCGCCGATGCAGCGGCAGGACTCCAGCGAGAAGAGGCCGTCGGCGGTCACTTCGCCCAGTTCGATGCCCAACTCGCTCTTGAGCCGGGCCAGCACCCGGTCGGCGCCACGGACGTAGCAGGCGGTACCCAGGCAGACGTTCACGGGGAACTGGCCCATGGGCTCCGTGCTAAACAGGTTATAGAAGGTAACGACGCCGTACACCTCGCTGGTCGGAATCTGCATGGATTCTGCCACATGCTCCTGCACCTCTTCAGGGAGGTAGCCGAACAACTGTTGTGCCTTGTGCAGCACGCTGATCAGCGCGCCGGACTCACCCTTGATGCCTTCCATCATCGCGTCCAGTTGGGCAAACCGCGGGTCATTCGCGGTAATTCCCTGACAAGTACTACAAGACATGTAAATCGCGCCTTTCTCACACTATGTGAATTCTTTCACAAGCCTTCAATCGCATCTTATATCAACCCCCTTTACAAAGTAAAGAGGCCACAACGGACAAAACTCAAAAGTGGTAATTGTGATCATCGTAACAAGCTGGAAGGTGGACCTTTGCGGCCCATTTCGGCGGAGGTACCAAGTCCTCCCTATGTATGAGGCCGATTCCTACCGAGGGATGGCCGGCCTCCCTACGGCAGCAAAACAAGGCGCCCGGGTGTACCGGGCGCCGAGGTGCAGCCCTATCAGCGGAGCCATGTCTTCAAAACAGGGTCAGGCTGCCGCTCCGCTTGGCGTGAGCCTCTCCCCACCGGAGCAGCATGGCAGCAAGCCCCACGAGGACCGCTGACAGGGCAAGCAGGAAGAGGAGGCGGGGCCAGAGGTCGCTCAGTGTCCTGGCTTCCAGCAAGGCTCCCCGCAGCACGATCAAACTGGTGCTAAGCGGGAAAGCCATCCCTGCCGCCCGCGCCAGCGCCGGCAACGCCTGGGGCGGAATGCGTACGCCGGACAGCAAGGCCATGGGTTCGTCCAAAATCGTGTACAGAAACCCCGAGTCCCGGGAAAAGATGAAGAGGCTGTTCAGGAAAGCACCCCAGGCTACCGCCGGCACCAGCAGCCCGACGAAGGCCACGACCAGCATACCGGGATGGGCCAGGTTAAGCCCGCCGACCAGTGCCGTCAACCCGCAGGCGAAGGCAAGGAAGAGCCATGTGCTCTGGACCAGCGCCCCCGCCCCGTTGGCCAGCACCAGGGCCATGCGGCTGGCCGGGCTCAGAAAAACTAACTCCAAAGTGCCGTGGAAGCGCTCCCAGGAGAACTGCCAGGCCGCCTGCACCAGGGACCAGAAGAAGGTGTATCCGAGCATGCCGGTGGTGAAAAACAGAAAGAGCGTGCGGGGATCGCTTACCGAAGGCCAGCGCTGGGCAAGGCCCGCGGCACCCAGAAACGGCTTGAAGCCATAGTACGCGGTGGCCAGGTTCACACCGGGCCAGACTAGCAGGGAAAAGTAGATAAACCTGGTACCAAAGAGAATGCGATGCTGCTTCAAGACCTCCGCGGCCATGACACGCCGCCAGGGCCGCCACCAGGCGACCAACCTAACCGGCACGGGAAATCACCTCCGGCTTGCCGACATCGGCCAGGGCCAGAATGGCCTCTTCCAAGGTCGGCTCCAGCGCCTCCAGCTTGAGGATGGAGGCGCCGGCCAGTGCTACCGCCCCGGCCACGCGGCCCGACAGGTCCGATTGGTGGCGCACCGTCACCAGCACACCCTCCGGAACCGGCTGTCGCTCGATGCGGGCGCCCGACTCTGCCGCCACGGCGTCCAGGGCGGTGTTGACGGCCGCCGGCAGTTCTGCCAGCAGTACTTTTACCTGCCGGTCCCGCCGGGTGAGCCGCTTCAGGTCCGCCGGGCTGCCCTGCGCCTCAAGCCGTCCACCGTTAACGACATAGATATAGGCGCAGAGTTCCTCCACTTCTGCCAAGTAGTGCGAGGTGAGCAAGACACCCTTGCCTTCCTCCGCTGTGAGCCGCCGCACGGTCTGCCGCAGTTCCCGGGCCACCGGGACGTCCAGCCCCAGTGTCGGTTCATCCATGAATATGTAGGTCGGATCGTTGATCAGGCCGCGGACAATCTGCAGCCGCTGCTTCATCCCTTTGGAGTACTGCTCCACCGGCTTGTCAGCCGCATCCGCAAGCCCCACGGACCGCAGCAGGCTGTCGATCCGCTCCTTCAGTCCGCGGGGCTCCACATCGTACAACTGGGCAAAATACCACAGATTCTCCCGGCCGGTCAGCCGCCAGTAGACCATTCGCTCGCCGCCGGCAATCATATTCACCTTGCGGCGAATGGCGTTAGCATCCCGCACCAGATCCAGCCCATCGACTTCTGCCCGGCCCGCGGTGGGCAGCAGCAGAGTACTGAGCATTTTGATGGTGGTGGTCTTGCCCGCACCGTTGAGCCCCAGCAGACCCGTCACCCGGCCCGGCGGCACGCTCAGGCTCAAACCGTCGACCGCCCGCTTCTCCTCCCGCACCGTCCGGAACCAGCCCTGGCGCCGCTGACTGCTGTAAACCTTGGTCAGTTCTTCTGCGATAATGCCCCGGCCCATCTAAACCATCCCCTCCAGAGCCCGGCGCTCCGCCGTCCGCATCAACCCAAGGCCGATGGCGGCATAGGCCAGCCCGAGCAAGGTATACACGATCAGGTCACGGGAGATCGCTGCCACCGGGCGCCCCTGCAGCACGGCCTCGCGCAGGAGCCGGAGCCCCCCGGTGACCGGCAGTGCCGCGCCGGCCCACTGCAGCCACCGGGGCAGGTAGGCCGGCGGGAATGTGAAGCCACTGACCAGCGCCATGAACGCGAACAGGGTGTTCTGGGACAGGTAAGTGTCCCCGGTGGCCAGCATGACCGCCCCCAGCACCAGCGACATGCCGAACAACCCGACCAGCGTCACCGGAAAGGCCAGCGCCAACGCCGACAAGTTGATCCGTCCCAGGTTCAGCCCAAGCGGCCAGGCCAACAGCAGCATCACCCCCATCTCGCCGGCACAGGCCAGCGCCCACTGGGCGGTAACGGCGGCAAAGTAGCCCAGACGCCCGGCCGGCGCCAGCAGCAGGCTCTCCAGGGTACCCTCCCGCCGCTCGGTGATCAGGCTGCGGCTGACGCCCAGCATGATGCGGGCCGCAAACAGGTAGACGCCGGCGCCCAGGATCACGTAACTGATGTAGTCGCCGGTTCCGGCGTAGGCTGCGAACTCCGACCCCAGTTCCCCCCCGGCAAGCACATGGTAGGTGAAGTAGGCCACCACCACGGTGTAGAGCCCGCTCAGCAGGTTGCCGACCAGAAAGCTCCAGGGGTAGGCTCGTCGAACCACAATCCAGTTCCGGACGAAGGTAGCGCGAATACGGCGCACGTGGTAGCCCCCTCCTGCGGGGGCGGCTACCCCCGCATAAATTCCAACATGAGCGCCGGGAGCCGGTTCACAGGCTCCAGCACCCCGGCGTACAGCACGACCGCACCCTCCTTGCGGCTGCGGACCAGCCCGGCCGCTTTGAGCACCTTGAGGTGCCGCGATACGGTAGGCTCAGCCAATCCCAAAACCTGGGCCAGTTCCTGGGTGTAGTTCGGCCGCTTGAGCACAGCCCGGTAGATGAGCAGGCGGGACTCGTCCGCAAGCGCCTTGGCCACCAGCAGCAGCCCGGGCGGCACCCGCTCCGGCGTCAGCACGGGCAGGGCGACATTCACGTAGATCCATACTTGACGGTCGTCGTAGCCCACCATCAGGTGCGGCGCCGAGAACGTGGAGGGGATGCAGGTAATCCGCTGCAGCCCCGACACGACAAAGCGAAACTCCCGGTACTTGTGAAAGACCAGTTCGCCGGATGATTCGTCGTAGGAAATTCGGTCATGCAGTTCCGTGAGCCAACGGGTGGCAGACATTCCGTCCAACCGGGACGCTTCCTGCGTCCGGCGTTGCTCCAGCCACGGGCGCCGCCGATCCCACTCGCCGGCGAACACTTCCTGCCAGTACCGGCGCAGGGTCGTCACCAGCCGGGCGGCAAAGGCAACCGGGTCGGCGGACGCCCACTCGGCTTGCCCCCGGGCATTCCCAAGCGCGGTGGCCATGATCGTTTCCGGCGGGAGGAGAGTGAGCCGGTCCAGGAACGCCGGAACGGGCACGTCGACCGGACCGGTCAGGTGGACCAGGTCCGCAAGGTCCAGCCACTGGTTGAGCGTCCCGAAGTGTGCAACCTCAGCCCGCAAATCCGCCGCCATGGCAGCCGTCACGGCCTGGACCCAGTCCTGGTTGGACGGGTGATGAGATGGCTCCGCCAGCACATGCAGGCTGTTGAACATTTCGGATGCCGGCGACAAGACCAGTTGCAGACGACTGCGAAGCGGGTCGTCCTCGATGCGGATGGGTGACACGGCGGTCCCTCCTTGTATGATTAGCTAATTAGCTAATCGGCTGACCGCATTGTAGTATCTCCCCTGACCTGCGTGGCTGTCAAGGGGGCATCCTCATGCCGACAAAAAGCCGCTGCCAACGCCAAACGGCGCCGCAGCGGCTCTGATCATCTTTAGGCGGTCACTTCGCCCCGCGCACGCCCGCTGGCGTCCGGACCGTGTACGCCGTATGGAGCAAGTGGTGCGACTTTTCGCCCAGCGGCTCGCCCAGGTACTCCCGGTACAACAACTGCACCGCCGGGTTCTCGTGGGAGCGGCGGAGCGTGGAGCTCTCGTCCACCGAGTAGATCGCTTTCGCCCTCGCCATCCGGACCTCGCCCAGGCAATCCGGCCCATCAGCCGGAATCGGCTGTCCGCCGCCGCCGATGCAGCCGCCGGGGCAGCCCATGATCTCGACAAAGTGATACTCGGCTTCGCCCGCCTTGATCCGGTCCAGCAGGCGGGCCGCACCGACCAGGCCGTTGGTCAGGGCCAGCCGGAACTCCGTTCCGTTGATCGTCACCGTCGCCTCCCGAACGCCTTCCAGGCCCCGGACTTCGGCGAACTTCAGGCGCTGGTCCAGGTCTTCGCCGCCCAGCCAGACGGCCGCCGTCCGCAGGGCCGCTTCCATGACGCCGCCGGTGACGCCAAAGATCGTCCCGGCGCCGGTGGAGATGCCCAGGGGATTGTCGTACTCGCCTTCCGGCAGCCGGGCCAGGTGGATGCCGCCCTGCTTCAGCATGCGGCCCAGTTCCCGGGTCGTCAGCACCACATCCACGTCGGGGAAGCCGCTGGCGTTCATGCCCGGCCGGGTGGCCTCGAACTTCTTGGCCGTACAGGGCATGATCGAAACCACCACGATCGACGCCGGGTCAATCCCGGCCTTCTCAGCGTAGTACGTCTTCGCGAGGGCGCCGAACATTTGCTGGGGCGACTTGCAGGAGGATAGGTGCTCCAGCATCTCCGGGTAGAAGTGCTCGGCGTACTTGACCCAGCCGGGGCTGCATGAAGTGATCAGCGGCAAGGGACCGCCCGACTGGAGCCGATGGACCAGTTCCGATGCTTCTTCCATGATCGTGAGGTCGGCGGAGAAGCTCGTATCGAAGACCCGGTCGAAGCCCAGGCGCCTGAGCGCCGTGACTAGCTGGCCGGTGGAGACGGTGCCCGGTTCCAGGCCGGCCGTCTCGCCAATGGAGACCCGAATCGCCGGGGCCGTCTGGACGACCACGTGCTTGGCCGGGTCCATGAGCGCCGCCCAGACCCGCTCCGTATCGTCGTGCTCGGTGAGCGCACCGGTCGGGCAGACCAGGGTGCACTGCCCGCAGTACGCGCAGGCCGCATCATCGAGATGCGACTCGAAGAACGGCGTGACTTCGCTTTCGAAGCCCCGCCCGACGAGGCTGATGGCCGAGACGCCCTGCACCTCCCGGCAGACGGCCACACACCGCTGGCAGAGGACGCACTTGGAGCCGTCCACGGTCAGCGAAGGCGTGGAGCAGTCCAGCCGGGGCTGGTGATGCACACCCTGATACTTGACCTCCGAAACGCCGGCCTCCCGGGAGAGGCGCAGCAGTTCGCAGCCGTCCACCTTGACGCAGGTGGGGCAGGCCATGTTGTGGTCGGACAGCAGGAGTTCCAGCACCAGCTTGCGGGCGCTGCGGACGGCGGCCGTGCTGGTCTTGACCTCCATGCCCTCGGCGCAGGGCAGCGTGCACGAGGTCTGCAGGCCCCGGTAGCCCTGGGCCTCCACCAGGCACATGCGGCAGGCGCCGATTTTGTTGATCTCTTTCAGGTAGCAGAGCGTCGGGATATAGACGCCGAGTTGCCGGGCCGCCTCCAGCACCGTAGTGCCGGGCTCCACCGCAACCGGAATGCTGTCAATCGTCAGGTTGATCACGAAGAGCCACCTCCCTCAGTGCACCACGGCGTTGAATTTGCAGACCTCGGCACACTGGCCGCACTTGATGCAAGCAGCAGTATCAATAGTGAAGGGATGCTTCACTTCACCGGAAATGGCGTCCACCGGGCAGTTGCGGGCGCAAACGGCGCAGCCCTTGCAGAGGGCGGCCTCGATCCGGAACTCGGTCAGCGCCGTGCAGCGGCCGGCCGGGCACCGGTGCTCCTGCACGTGGGCGATATACTCGTCCCGGAAATACCGGAGCGTGGAGAGGACCGGATTCGGGGCCGTCTGCCCCAAGCCGCAGAGCGACGTCGCCTTGATGCCCGCCGCCAGCTCTTCCAGCGTGTCCAGGTCGGCCAGGGTCCCCTGGCCTTTGGTGATGCGCTCCAGAATCTCCAGCATGCGCTTCGTGCCGACCCGGCAGGGCGGGCACTTGCCGCAGGACTCGTCCTGCGTGAATTGCAGATAGAACTTGGCCACGTCCACCATGCAGGTGTTCTCGTCCATGATGATCAGGCCGCCGGAGCCCATCATGGAGCCCAGGCTAATCAGGCTGTCGAAGTCCATGGGCGTGTCCAGCAAGTGGTTGGGAATGCAGCCGCCCGACGGGCCGCCGGTCTGGGCCGCCTTGAACGCCTTCTGCTTGGGGATGCCGCCGCCCATGCCGAACACGATCTCCCGGAGGGTGGTGCCCATGGGCACTTCCACGAGACCGATGTTCACCACGTTGCCGGCGAGGGCGAAGACCTTAGTGCCCGCCGACTTTGGCGTCCCGATGGCCGCGTACCAGGCGCCGCCGTTCAGGATAATGTCCGGGATGTTGGCGTAAGTCTCCACGTTGTTGTTCAGCGTCGGCTTGCCCCAGAGGCCCGCCACCGCCGGGAACGGCGGCCGGGGGCGGGGCGTGCCCCGCTCGCCTTCGATCGAGGCGATCAGCGCCGTCTCCTCGCCGCAGACGAAGGCACCGGCGCCCAGGCGGATGTCGATGTCGAAGCTGAAGTCGGTGCCCAGGATGTTCCGGCCCAGCAGGCCGCACTCCCGGGCCTGCCGAATGGCGATGCCGAGCCGCTGCACGGCAGTGGGGTACTCCGCCCGGACGTAAATGTAGCCCTGCCCGGCCCCGATCGCGTAGCCCGCGATCGCCATGGCCTCCAGAATCGCATGCGGGTCGCCTTCCAGCACCGAGCGGTCCATAAAGGCACCAGGGTCGCCCTCGTCGGCGTTGCACAGCACGTACTTCACGTCGTTCCGTGAGGCCCGGGTCAGTTCCCACTTGCGGCCCGTCGGGAAGCCGCCGCCGCCCCGGCCCCGCAGGCCGGACGTCTTCACTTCGCCGATGACCGCGTCCGGCGCCAGTTCCAGCAGCGCCTTGGCCAGGGCGAAGTACCGGCCGGCACCGATCGCCTCGTCGATGTTTTCCGGATCGATCAGGCCGCAGTTGCGCAGGGCAACCCGCTGCTGCCCCTTGTAGAATGGGTTCTCGGCCATGGTGGCCACCCGGGCCTTCTCCTTGGGGTTCGGGGCGAAGAGCAGCCGTTCAACCGGCTTGTTGCCCAGAATGTGCTGGAGCATGATCTCCGGTACGTCCTTGGGCCGGACTTCGCAGTAGAACGTGCCGCCCGGATGGACGATGCAGACCGGGCCCATCCGGCAGAAGCCGAAGCACCCGACCTGGACCACTTTCACCCGGTCCCCGAGGTCGTGGTCCCGAATGGCATCCTCGAAGGCCTGCCGGGTCTGGGCGGACTTGCCGGCCTTGCAGCCGGTGCCGGCGCACACCAGAATGTGAATCTCCGGGGCCTCGGTCAGGTCCACCGCCGCGGCCTGCCGCAGGGCGATGGCCGGGGCCGCTTGTGCCCGTATGGTTTCCAGTTCCGCCAGGGACGGAATGGGGGCTAGCGTGCGGCAGGCTGCCATTCGGCATCACGCTCCTGTCTCACAGGTTGCGAGGCTGCCGCTTCCTGCTGGCGGACCTCGGCGAGGAGGCGGGGGATATCCTGGTCGGTCAGCTTGCCATGCACTTCGCCGGCAATCGTGATGACCGGGGCCAGACCGCAGGCGCCGATGCAGCGGCAGACTTCCAGCGAGAAGAGCCCGTCTTCGCAGACCTGGCCGGGGTGGATGCCCAGTTCCTGCTCCAGCTTGGCCAGAATCCGGTCACCGCCCCGCACGTAGCACGCCGTGCCCATGCAAACACTGATCGGGAAGCGGCCCACCGGTTCGGTGTTGAAGAGGTTGTAGAACGTGACCACGCCGTACACCTCGCTGGGCGGCATCGCCAGACCCCGGGCGATATGGTCCTGAACTTCCTGCGGCAAGAACCCGAAGAGTTGTTGAGCCCGATGTAAAACGGAAATCAAAGAGCCGGGAATGTCACGGGCAGTGGTGATGAAGGCGTCGAGTTCGATGAAGCGGGGGTCGTCAGAGGCGATACCCCGGCAGTTGCAGCATGCTGCCATATGGCACACCACCCTATGTTAATTCTTTCACAATCTGTAACTCCATGATACGATGCCGCCCTGCCGTCGGGCTAGACCCGGACGGGTACTCTTATGGGGAAGCTTCGTGATATCATTCACAAATACATTGTACCTAATTCGGGAGGAGGAGACAGAGACGCCTAAAAGTAGAGGTCACGCTCGCCCGCCCGGATGCGGGCCAGCCGTTCTTTCGTTACTTCCTTGGCCTTGGCATTCGGAATCCGCTCGACGTGTTCCGCAATGGTCTTCTCGCCCGCCGCTTTGGTTTCCGGCGAAGCGTAGTCCTCCAGGAACTCCTGGAAAGTCATGAGGGCGTTCCCCTGGCAGAGGTTCTGAATCTGGCCGCTCTTTGCCAGCTGCATGAACCGGTCGCCGGTCCGGCCCTGCCGGTAGCAGGCGGTGCAGTAGGAGGGGAGATAGCCGTCGGTGCAGAGCCAGCGCAGCACCTCGTCGGGACTCCGGTGGTCGCCGGTCTCAAACTGCGGAACCGCTTGTGCCCCTTGGTATCCGCCCACATCCGTGCTCGACCCGGCGCTGATCTGGGAAATGCCCAGCTTCAGCACTTCGGTCCGCAGTTGCGGCGTCTCCCGGGTGGTCAGAATCATGCCGGTATAGGGCACCGCCAGCCGCAGAATCGCCACCAGTTGCTTGAACTGCGTATCCGTCACCAGGTGGGGGAACTCGGCCAGGTCCATGCCCGCCGCCCGCTGCAGCCGGGGCACGGAAATCGTGTGCGGCCCCACGCCGAAGCGCTCTTCCAGGTGGTGGACGTGCTGCATGAGCGCCAGCACTTCGTAGCGGAAGTCGTAGAGCCCGAAGAGCACGCCCGCCCCCACGTCGTCGATCCCCGCCGCCTGGGCCCGGCCCAACGCCGTGGTGTGGTAGTCGTAGTTGTGCTTGGGTCCGGCGGGATGCATCCGGGCGTAAGTCGGCCGGTGGTACGTCTCCTGGAACAGAATGTACGTCCCGATTTCGGCGGCCTTCAGCCGGCGGTAGTCCTCCTCGGACGCCGCAGCCACGTTGACGTTGATCCGCCGGATGGCCCCGTTGCCGTCATGAATGGCATAGACCGTCTTGATGCACTCGAGGATATAGTCGAGGTCGCAGTTGACCGGGTCCTCGCCGGCCTCCAGCGTCAAACGTTTGTGCCCCATGGACTGCAGGACCCGGACCTCCTCGGCCAGCTCTTCCTGGTTCAGCCGCCGCCGGGGAATCTGGTTGGAGACTTTATAGCCGCAGTAGCGGCAGTCGTTGACGCAGTGGTTGGAGACATAGAGCGGCGCGAAGAGGACAATGCGCTCGCCGTAAATCCGCTGCTTCACCGCCAGGGCAGTCTTGAACAGCGCTTCCAGCTGCTCGGGTTCCACAATCGAGAGCAGGGTCGCGATCTCGTCCATGGACAGCCCCTGGGCGAGCGCCGCCCGGTCGAGAATCCGGCTTACCTGGCCCACCGTGGGGGCCGCGGCACGGCCCAGGTGGGCGAATATCGCCTCGTCGTTAATGAACGTAGCCTGTTCCTGCGTACGCATGCATGGCCAACTCCTTCGGCGGGTAGTTTCAGTCGGCAGCGGCGGGCTCGGAGCGGCGGGGGCTGTAGCCCGGACCCATGGCCACGACGCGTCCCTCGCCGGCAATCAGGCCTGCGACGCAAGGGGCACAGTGCTCCGGCTCCTCGCGGAGGCAGATCTTGTTGGGGTAAAGCTGGTAGTTTTCGCGGTATGCCGCAGGCGTCACGTTCGGCATGATCACGTCGGCGCCACAGCGCAGGGCCAGTTGCCGCCCCCGGGGGTGAATCGACCCTACGGCGGTGGTCGCCGGCAGGTGCGCCTCGGGCAGGCAGAGCCGGGTCAGGGCCAGCGCTTTCAGCGTCAGGTCCAGCGTGCCGGCTTCCGTTTCCGACAGCGGTGTCTCCGGGTGCGGAATGAACGGCCCGATGCCGGCCATTTCCACGTGCAGATCCCGCAGCAGATCGATGTCGCCGGCGATGGCATCCAGCGTTTGGCCCGGCAGCCCGACCATGAAGCCGCTGCCGACCTCGTAGCCTAGTGCCCGTAGGTCTTCCAGGCACTGGAGCCGCTGCTCCAGCGTCCGCCCCGGCCGCAGCCGGGCGAACAGCGTCGGGTCGCTGGTCTCGTGGCGGAGCAGGTAGCGGTCGGCCCCGGCTTCCCGCCAGAGCTGATACTCGGCCCGGGTCCGCTCGCCGACGCTCAGGGTGACCACCAGCCGGGCCGATTGCCGGATGCGCCGGATTACCCAGGCCAGCAGTTCCGGATCCAGGGCGTTCGACTCGCCGGCCTGGAGTACGACCGTGCGATAGCCCAGATTCGCGGCCCGCCGGGCCGTATCGACGATCACCGAAGGCTCCATCCAGTAGCGCCGGACGTTGCCGTTCGACTTGCGGATGCCGCAGTAGAGACAGTCCATCCGGCAAATGTTGCTGAACTCGATAATTCCCCGCAGGTGGACCTCGTCGCCCAGCCTGTTGGCCCGGACCCGGTCGGCGGCGTCAAACAGCGCCTGCTGGTCGTCGCCGGTCGCCGCCAGCAACTGGGCGATCTCTGCCCGGTCCAGGTCGGCGCAGTTGGCCGCCCTGGCGATGAGCCCCTGTAGTTCAGTCATGAGCAGATCCCTCCCAGCTCCGGGAACGGCGAGAGCGCTCGGGGCAGAATTCCGTGCAGGTAAGCAATGCAGACCCCATAATTGACGATCGGCACGCCGGCGGCCTCCGCCTTGCGCAGCCGGGTCATCATCAGTTGCCGGTTGACCATGCAGGCGCCGCAGTGGATGACCAGTTGGTACGACCCGAGGTCGGCGGGCAGCTCCCGCCCGTGGGCCCAGTGGAACTCCAGGTCGCCGCCCACGTAGTTGCGCAGCCAGCGGGGAATCTTGACGGTCCCGATATCGTCCGCCTGCTGGTGATGGGTGCAGGTCTCGGCGATCAGCACCCGGTCGCCGGGCTGCAGCCGCCCGATCGCTTGTGCCCCTGCGGCCAGTTGCGGCAGGTCGCCTTTCAGCCGGGCCATCAGAATCGAGAAGGAGGTGAGGGGGATCTCCGGCGGCGTGTCCGCATCCACTTTGAGAAAGGCCTGGCTGTCCGTCACGACCAGGGCGGGCGGCCGCTTCAGCGCATCCAGCGCCGCTTTCAGCTCCCGCTCCTTGACGACCAGCGTCATGGCGTCCCGGTCCAGCACGTCCCGAATCGCCTCGACCTGCGGCAGAATCAGCCGCCCTTTCGGCGCTCCCAGGTCGATCGGCACCACCAGCAGTACGAGTTCGCCGGGGCCGATCAAATCGGAGAGCAGGCCGGTCTCCTCCCGCCCGGCCGGCGCCCGGGCGATGAGCGCCTGCCGCAGCAGGGCGACACCGGGTGAGGTCAGGCCGGGTGAGGTCAAGCCGGGTGAAGCCACGCCGGGTGAGGCGGCGCTGGACGTGACGAACGGAAAGCCGAAGCGTTCTCCCAACGCCGCGGCCTGTCGGGCCGCCCCGGCGGGGTCCTGGTCGGCCTTGTTGACCGCCCCCACCGCCGGAATGCCCCGGGCCTTCAGCTCCTGCACCAGCAGGTCTTCCGACTCGCCCGGCTCCGCCCCGGCTTCGATCACCAGCACCGCCAGGTCGGTCCGGTCCAGCACTTCCAGCGACCGGGCCACCCGCAGCCGCCCCAGGTCGCCCTCGTCGTCCAGGCCCGCCGTGTCCACCAGGACTACCGGACCCAGCGGCAGCAGCTCCATGGCCCGGTTGACCGGGTCGGTCGTCGTGCCCGGCACCGGCGAGACCAGGGCGACATCGTGGCCGGCCAGCGCGTTGATCAGGCTGGACTTGCCGGCGTTGCGCCGGCCGAAGAGACCGATGTGCAGCCGTTCACCGGCGGGAGTTGCCACCATGGGTCATCATCCTTTCCCCGAGCACTTCTTTCACGATCTCCGTTGCCGCATCGTAGCCGATTTTGGGCACCAGGGCCGCCGCCCCGGCGGTGGACCGCTCCAGCAACTCCCGGCAGCGTTCCGGGTCAGCGGCGATGCCGTCGATGCAGCGCTCCCGAAGCAGCCGGACGGCAGACGTCAGCGTGGTCAGCGAGCGGAGCAGATGATCGCCCATGAGCGGGAGGAAGGCGTTCAGCTCCAACTGTCCCGCCTGAGCCCCCAGCGTGATCGCCAGGTCCGAGGCCATCACCTGGTAGGCCGCCTGCGTCAACATCTCCGGTATCACCGGGTTCACTTTCCCCGGCATGATGCTGGACCCCGCCTGCAGGGCCGGCAGGCGAATCTCGCCCAGCCCGCCCCGCGGGCCCGAGGAGAGCAGCCGCAGGTCGGCCGCCAGTTTCGCCAGGCTGGCGGCGCAGGCCTTGAGCCATCCGGAGACCTCCACCAGCAGGTCGGCGTTCTGCGTCGCCTCCACCGGGTTCTCCGCCCGGGCCAGCCCCAGCCCGGTGATGCGCCGGAGGTGCTCCAGCGCCCGGGAACTGTAGCCCCGCTCGGCGCCCACGCCCGTCCCGATGGCCGTGCCGCCCAGGTTCACCTGCCGGAGCCGCTCCTCGGCCTTGAACATCCGCCAGCGGTCCCGGGCGACCGCCTCGGCCCAGGCCCCGAACTCCTGCCCCAGCGTCATCGGCACCGCATCCTGCATTTCCGTGCGGCCCAGCTTGGCCACCCCGCCGAATTCGGTCTCTTTGGCCTGCAGGGCGGTCTGCAGATTCGCCAGTTCCGCCGCCAGCCCCCGGACCAGCCGGATGGCGGCGATGCGCAGGGCGGTGGGGACCGTATCGTTGGTGGACTGGCACCGGTTTACCTGGTCGATCGGGTGAATCGTCCCATAGCTGCCCCGGGGCTGCCCGAGCAGCTCCAGCGCCCGGTTGGCCAGCACTTCGTTCATGTTCATGTTGAAAGAGGTGCCGGCGCCGCCCTGCAGGGCGTCCACCGGAAACTGGTCCGCCAGAGCGCCGGCCGCCACTTCGGCCGCCGCCGCCTGCAGGGCGTGTCCCGCCTCCGGCGTCAGCAGGCCCAGGTCGGTATTGGCCCGGGCGGCGGCCAGCTTCACTTCGGCCAGCGCCCGCACCCAGGCGGGGTGGACCGGCACGCCGGTCACCGGGAAGTTCTCCCCGGCCCGGAGGGTGTGAATACCCCAGTAAACCGTCGCCGGTACGTCGCGCTCGCCCAGGGAATCCCGCTCCAGCCGTGTCATGCCATCGCCTCCTCTGCCTGTGTCTTGCACATTCATGGTTTTCAGTAGAGTGTGTTAATGTGAATCCGTTCACAAGCGTCTGGGTCCATCTTACTGTACGGGCGGCGGGCGGGGAAGATCGCAAAGGGACTAAAGTGTGATATTTTGTTAATCGGTTTTACAAAGTAGACCCCACGCTTTTGGGCTAGATCAGAGGAACGAGACGGGCGTCCATCCGGCGGAGGATGGACGCCCGGAGGGGGCTATCTTCGGATTGCACAGTTCGCCACCAACGAGGCGGCGAGGATGGCGAAGAACAGCAGGGCCACTTTCGCACAGCCGCTGCACCCCTGGGTCACGCCCCGGTTCATCTCCGGGGTGCCCCGGTCGGCGTCGTCCTGCGCGACCTCCCGGAGCATCTGGTCGGCGTACGGTTCCGCCGGCGGATTCTTCACCCGCCGTCCCACCCGGAACCGCCGGGCTTTCGGATCGGACTCCGGTCCCCTGTTCTCGTCGTCCATGCCTGACACCCCTTTGCTGGGGATTATTTCCCCAGCGCCCCGGTGCAATCCTGCCCGCGGCCGGGGCGAGCAAAAGCCCGCAACCGGAGCGGCTGTGGGCCTGATTTGCCGGTTGGCCAAGGGCAGCTGTCGCAGCACGTCAGTGCAGGAGCGGCTGGGCGTCCAGCGCACGCAGCGGCCGGTAGATGTCCGTGCTGTCAAAGCGGACCACCGGGCCGTAGGTGGCCCAGGGTGAATTTACGGCGCCCGCCGCCCCCTGGGTCAGTTCAACTGCCGTCCGGAGGGAGATTTCCGTCTTGGCGTGGTCCACCGTCGCGGCCAGCGGCCGGATTACCAGGAACGCCCGGTTGTCCAGGGGGATCACCTCGCGGTCGTCGAACCCGTTGGGGCGATCCCGCACGACGTCCACCACGGCCCAGGCCAGGTGGAATCCACCTTTCACAGCGGCGGCCTGGACCCGGGCGGCCGCCCCCTGCAGCCAGGCCTTCAGCTTGTCGGGGTTCGTCTGGAGCGCACTCGTCCAGGTGTCGTAGTCTCGTACGGAGATGATGCCGACCAGGGTGGGACTGCCGGATGCCTGGCGCATTTTCTGGTAGTCCACGAAGATGACGGACCCGCCTGCCCGGTACAGCCCGAAATCGGTCCTGAGCGCCATCCGGGCCTCGTCGAGGGTGGTCGCCGCCCCCGGGAAGTAGACGTCTTGTGGGTCGGGACTCACCGCCTGCGGCCCAGGTGGGGGGACGATCGGATTCGGCGCGGTGACCGGCGAGGCGCCACTCGCCAGATTCGTCCCGGCGCCGGTGGGAATGATCCAGGAGGAGTCGCCCGGCGGCAAGGTCGTGCGGGCCGGTGGCGCCATGGTGGTTTGGTCGGGCCCCGTTCGCAGGGTGCCGGGCGTCAGGACCCCGGGCCGGTAGGTGGCGACCCCCATGCCCGCGACAAAACCGAGGGCCAATACGACCGGAATGGCGGCGAACAGGGGCCAGAGTGGCCAGCCAGATTCTTTGTGGACCGATTGCACGAGAACTCCCTCCGGTGTGAAAAGCAGGCTCAACGGGAAAAAATGGCGAAAGATGGCCAAACGGTTTTTACTAAGAGGATGGGTACGGAATGAGTGAACTCGCCCTCATGGCCCTGCTGGGGGCCGGGGCGTTCTGGGATGGGCTGTATTCCCCGGGGCAGCAGTTGATCCTCACGGCCGGACTGGCGCTCCTGATACTGGTCAGGGGCAGGTCGGCCGCAGGGTCGCGCCTTCAAGCCGCAGGGTCGCACCAGGATGAGGCCGCAGGGTCGCGCCTGGAGGAGGCCGTGGCCCTGGCCCTGCTGGCGGTGGGAGTGGCGTCTTCGCTGGCCGCACCGGCCGCCGCGTCCATGGCAGCCCACGGGCCGCTGCTTGCCGCCGGTTGGTTCCTGGCCTGGGTAGCGGGCCGGCAGCTTTCTGGCGACGACCGGGCCTGCCGGTTGCTGGGGCGTACGTTTGCCATGCTGGGAACAGTTATGACATTCGGCGGTGTGGCGCTGATGTCCTATCTGCCGGCGCATCATACCGGACGGCTGGCCGCATTCCTGGGCTACCCCATCGCCGTGGGCGTGCTGGGGCTGCTCGGGCTGGCCGGCAGCCTGCCGTGGCTCGTCGAACAACGCTGGTGGGTCCCGGCGCTGGTCTTCGGCAACGGGGCGGCGATTTTGCTGTCCGGTTCCCGGGGCGTCTGGGCCGTGGGCGTGCTGCTGGCGGCATATCTCACCTGGGCGGCGCCGCAACTTCTCCGAAAGGTCGGGGCGGGGCTGGCCGCTGCTTTTGCCGCCGCCCTCTGGGCCGGTCCGGCCATCGCCGGGCGTCAGGTGGGCCCCGCACTCGCCGTTCTCCTCACGGGATGTTTGACGGTCCTCCTGCTCCATTGGTTCCCACTCGGGCGCCGGCGGCGGTGGCTCTGGTTCGGAGCCGCCGCCGCGTGGGTCCTGGCGCTGGCCTGCGCGCCGGGCTGGCCCTGGTTTTTGGGGCGGGCCACGGCGCTGCCGCTGACGGAAGGCTCGTCGGTGGAGCGGCTGGCGTTCATCCGGGATGGGCTGCGCATCAGCCTGAGCCGCCCGCTGGGGGCCGGCTACCGGGCCTGGACCGCTCTGCACTTGCAGGGGGCCGGCTACGCCTATTACTCGGCGGAGGTGCACAGCGCACCGCTCGACCTCGCCATCGGGTTCGGCTGGGCGGCGGCGGCGGGGTTTCTGCTGCTGCTGGGGCGGTTCCTGGCGGGCCTGCGGCACGGGCGGGCCTGGTCGCCCGAGCGGCTGGCCGTTCTGGCCGGCCTGGCGGCCCTGGGCGTCCATTCGCTGGCGGACTGGGATCTCAGCTACGGCCTCTTCGCCGTGCCGCTCTGGCTGGGCTTCGGGCTAATGGCGCCGGCCCCGGCGAGGGCGAAGGACTGGCGCCTGCCGTTCGGCCTGACCACCGCAGTGGCGGGCCTGGCATTGGCCGGAACGGTGGTGCTGGGCGCCGGGGATATTTTCGAAGGGCTCGCCGAACAGGCGCTGGCTGCCGGCCGGCCGGAGGTTGCCTACCGGCACGCGGCCATGGCGACGGCGGTCAGCCCGTGGAACGACATGGCCCACGCGATGGCCGGCCAGGCCCTCCGGCGGCTGGGGCGGCGGGCCGAGGCGCTGTCCGAGTTCGGGCGGGCCCGGAGTCTGGGGCCGTATGAGCCCTGGTACGCCGAACTGGCGGCCGCCACCTTCTGGGAAGACGGCCGCCCCCGCGAAGCCGCGGCGGCTTATCGCGACTACGTCCGGCTCTGGCCCTGGCAGGTCCCGGCGTACGAGGAGGCGCTCTCCGCCAACTTGGACATGCTGCTGCGGGCCTCCGTGGTCGGCGACCGGCCGCTCCAGGCGGACCTGCTTGAGAACGGACGGGCGATTCTCGCGGCCCTCGATGCCCAGAAAGCAAAGGAGCCCCGGGCCACGCCACGGGCGCCCATGCAGGTGGATAAGCCGGTCATTCGCGAGGCCCGGGACCGGTTCGGGCGTTAGTACTCCCGCCCCCGGACCGCTAAGTCGATCACCTGGTCGGCGTCGAAGAGGTTCAGGAGGAGTTTGCGCTGCGAGTGCAGCGAGATGCCGTCGATGTGCCGCCGGTCCATGCGGATGTACGCGGGCGCCACCTGCAGGTACGGCTGCCCCCCGATGGCGCAGAGCACCCGGAAGCCCTGGTCGAGCAAGTACTGGAACTTCGGGTCGCTCGGGAAAACCTGGGAGCCGAACGGATAGATATAGACCGGCGTCGGGCCCACCAGGGGTTCCACTTCTGCCTTCCAGCGCTGGGTGTCCCGGACAAACGTCTCGTACTTGATTTTGGCCGCGTCCAGGTGGCCCCAGCCGTGGGAAGCGAACGACCAGCCCGTCTCCTTCAGACGCTGCACCACGCGGACGGCCTCTTGCTTCTCCCGGGCGTAAGCCGGGGAGTCGGGGTTATTCGTGCGGTACCCCAGAATCCCTTCGTACCCGGTCAGGGCGATGACGCCCCTGGCGCCGTCCAGGGCGAAGTCCGGGTGGGCCCGGACAAACCCGTCCAGGAGCGGCACAATTTCGTTGTCGTAGGCGACGACCCGCTCGCCGTTGTCGTTCACCGACTCGGTGGCGACGTTTCCCTGCTCATCGAGAATCAGCCGGTATACGTTCCCATGCTGCCGCATGTAGTCGTAGTAGTTCATGTCGTCGATCGAGAGCACCAGCGGCTTCTTATGCGCCGGCAGCATGAGCGGCCTCTTCACGAGCACCGGCCTGCCGTTTTCCGGCTTTTCCTCATAGAGCGACCGAATGTCCACCAGGATGTAATCGTTCTGGTATAAGGCGTCCACGATCCGGTCGAACTCTTTTACGGTGACGAACCAGTCGTTGTAGCCTTTGGCCATGTTCCCCTTGAAAGCCCGGTCCGGGTAGACCACCAGCGGATGAAAGAAAATATGCTCCACGGGGCCGTCGTAGGGGACCAGGCTCGTAGGGGCAGGTTGGGGTGTGGGCGGGGGCGCCGGGTCGGGCGCAGCCTGGGCCACGGGCTGAGACACCGGCGTAGCCGCCCGGGCGTGAAACCGGGAAGAGCCGAATACAGCGGTGGCAAAGATCAGAAAGGCCGCCACCACAGCGACCGTCCACCATTTCCCGGACATGCCGATCCCTCCAGTTCCATATCTCCTACTGCTCTTAACGGCTCCGACTCGGAAAAGTTGTGCGAAAGCCGGGGTACTACTCCCCGGCGAATAACTTTATGCACCAGTCCCAGGGCCTGTGACACTCATGAGAAGGGGTGAGCCGTTGTGGCTCACCCCTTCGATCTGTGTACGCCCCCTCAGGCGGTGATGGCGATCAGGTGCAGGAGTTGCTGATAGCTGGCTGCGGCGTCGTCGCCGGCCTGAAAGACCGCGGTGGAGACCAGCCCGGCCGTAGGCTCGAACCGGAGGCGCAAGAGTCCCTGCGGGTCGTAGCCCAGCCCGGAGATGCGCGCAATGGGAATGTCGTACGTGCGCTCGCCACGCTCTCCCACCAGGCGGAGCCGGCCACCCACCCGCCCAATCCAGACCGATTGCGGCCGGCTGATGCTCGGATGCCCGTCCAGGTAAAACAGGCGGAACGCTACGGGGTTGCCGGGCAGGTGGCCGGCGGCCCGGCGCCGGTAGAACTCCTCGCCCTGCATGAACGACAGAAGGGCTTTGACCGTCGTCATGGCTTTTCACTCCCAGCGAAATCGTTACTCCAATACTACCAATTATTGCCAATAAATGCAAGGGGCAGGGAAAAATTTCCCCGCCCGACTTTTGCGGCCGATCTCCGAGCACCGCAGTCAGCCGCCTGTGGCGCTAGGCCACTCCCCCATGAGGCCGCCGTCGGAGTCCAGCGTCTGCTGGCCCCAGTCGTACAGTTGCGCGAACTCCGTCCGGTGCATGAAGATCGCCGCACCGTCCACTGCACCGGGGTGTGAGTGTGATATGGCCGGCGTTGCCTGGTCGAACCGCTCAAACCGGACGGTCAGGACCTCCGGGTCGTCGCCCAGGGCCCATTCCGTCTCCCGGCAAATCCCCTTGAGCGCTTCGGCCGTGGCGTCGCTCCGGGCCTCCAGCACGCAGCCGAGCGCCGGCGTTCCGGTGTCGCGGGGAATGTGGACCACGTCGGTGCAGCGGGTCACCTCGGCCTCGGCCCCGTACGAGCGGAGCATCTGCACGCCCCGAATCAGGTGCCCGAGCCGGTCGCCTCTGGTCGTCATCAACTTGAAGTGGACCGTCGCCATCGTCGTGCCTCCCCGGTTGGAATCTCGTTCTGCTATAACATGCGCGGTGCTCGCCAATCCCATAGACAACAGAATGTACCAGCAATTACTGAAGAGGGGAGTTACCCCCTTTGTCGAATCGTGTCGATAGGCCGTTTGAATAAGTAAAGTGCAGGAGGCGCTCATGAAAAGAACGATACGCTATATGCTACTCCCCGCCTTCGCCTCCGTCCTGGTCTGGTCGATGGGACCGACCGTCCTGGCTGTTGACCGGTCCATGCTCTCCGTCCCGAAACACGTGGGCGGCCTCGCCCTGGCGCAGGCCGCGGCGGGGCAGTCTACGGTCTCCGTGCTGCTCTCGACCCAGCCGGGTCAGGCGCAGGCCGTAGCCCGGATGGTGGAGCAGATGGGCGGTCAGGTGACCACGGTGCTGCAGTCTTCGGACTTCCTGACGGCCAGGGTCCCGGCCCAACAACTGGCGGATTTGGAGAAGGCCAAGTCTGTGCGGGCCCTGGGCATCAACCATCCGGTCCACCTGGACCCGCTGGCGATGCGCCCGCTGGCTGAGAAGAAGCCGTCCGTCCCGTCCGACGCCGACCCGGCCCTGTCGCTGAAGATTACCCGGAACGAAGTCCGGGCGCCGGAACTCATGCGCGAGACCGGCAACGATGGCACCGGCGCCGTCATCGCCGTGGTGGATACCGGCGTCGACCCCGGTCATCCGGACCTCGCCAAGACCACCGGCGGCGACACCAAGATCATCGACTGGCAGGACTTTACCGGCGAGGGCGACACCGACACCAAGACGACCTCCACCCAGATGATCCCCGGCATCCGCTCGGTCTCCGGCGTCTACCACACCGGCATCTTCAAGGAATCCCAGATTCCCAAGGGCGAGATGGAGTCGGACATCAACCGCAACGGCAAGAGCGACGACCAGTTCCCGGTGCTGGTGACCGACGCCCGCCAGAAGGGCGTCTACGATACGGTCTATGTGGACACCAACCTGAACGGCGACTTCACCGACGAGAAGCCGCTGCATGTGTACAACGAGAGCTTTGATATCGGCCTCTTCGGTTCTGCCGAAGTCAAGGATGGCCATCAGCAGGGCGTCAATTTCGTCATCACCCGGATCGATGCCGGCGGCACGGGCATCAACCTGGGCTACGACGGCGGGGAGCACGGCACGCACGTGTCCGGCATCGCCGCAGGCAACGGCGCTTTCACCGGCATCGCCCCCGGCGCGAAGATCATGGCGATTAAAGTCCTCACCTCCGGCGGCTCCGGCGAGTGGGACGGCATCATCAAGGGCATGCAGTACGCCGCCGATCACGGCGCCAACGTCATCAACATGTCTCTGGGCGGCAACGACCCCAGCAACGACGGCAACGACCCGCAGTCGCTCTTCGTGAACGAGCTGTCGGAAAAGACGGGCGTGGTCTTCTCCATCGCCGCCGGCAACGCCGGCCCGGGCCTGAACACCGTGGGTCTGCCGGGCGTTGCGGGGGCCGCCATCACCTCCGGCGCCTATATCTCCCGCAACACCTGGAAGGCCGACTACGGTCTGGACGTGCCGCAGGACGGCATGTGGTACTTTAGTTCCAACGGGCCCCGGGCCGACGGCGGCCTGAAGCCGAACGTGATTGCCCCGGGCACCGCCAACTCGTCGATTCCGCTCTGGGCGGGCAAGTACGCCGTCTTCCAGGGTACGTCGATGGCGACGCCGCAGACCACCGGCGCCACCGCCTTGCTGGTCGGCGCCGCCAAGCAGTACGGACTGAGCGTGAAGGCGTGGCAGCTCACCCAGGCCCTGGAGGCCGGCGCCCGCCGCCTGGACGGCTACGGCTGGTACGAGCAGGGCCACGGCCTGATCCAGGCCGATGCCGCCTGGGATAACCTCCTGACCATCGCCCAGGAGTCCAACCCCAACCTGGTCTCCTTCGGCCGGGCCAAGGCCGGCACGTCGGCCACCGGCCTCTACGCCCGTGAGTTCGCCATCGCCCCCGGCGCCGCCAAATGGACCCTCGGCAACCGGGAGTACTGGCGCTCCAAGCTCGACCTGACCTATCTGCCGGGCAACGGCCTGACCATTTCCGGCCCGGCGCAGGCGAACCTCTCCCCGCTGCAGCGCAAGGAGATTCCGCTGCAGTACCAGTACGACAACACGCCGGGCGTGTATGACGCCCTGATTCAAGCCCGGATTCCCGGCCAGACCTCCTACGCCACGGAGTATCTCTCGACGGTGGTGGTGCCCTACGAGTTCAACCCGGCCAAGGGCAACGCCATTTCCGGCATCACGGGCACGCTCGGCCCCGCCCGCTACGCCCGGTACTTCGTCCGGGTGCCGGCCGGCACGGCGGAACTGGCGCTGAACCTTACGGTCCCGAATCAGCAGGGCCGGGTTCGCCTGGTGGCCTACCAGCCGGACGGCTCGGCTTATGGCACGGGCACGCCGTACGCCGGCGCCCCCAAGGGTCCGGACAAGCAGACGCTGACCATTGCGAGCCCGACCGCCGGCGTCTGGGAGATTGACGCCTACGCTTCCCACGGCTCCATGAACTTCGGCATCGCGGAGAACAAGTACAGCATCGACATGGCGGCCCGGGGCGTCTACGCCAGCCCGGACCAGATCGGTCTCTCGCCGTTCTGGGGTATGGGGCAGTCCGCCAAGATCCACTTTAGCAACTACTATGGCGACATCAGGGCGACCGTGGCGGGCGTGGGCTTCGCGAGCCCCAAGGCCAGCAAGATGGATGTCAAGCACGGCGATGCCAACGCCCAGTTCTTTGATGTCGCCGACGGCACGGCGCTTATCCGGGCCACCGTCTCGCAGGTGACCGACCCGAACGCCGACCTGGACATCGGCCTCTTCTACAGCGACCCGCAGGCCGGCTGGATGCCGGTGGGCCAGGTGAGCAGCCACTGGCAGGACCGCCAGGCGCAGGTGCTGAACCCGGTGGCCGGCAAGTACGCCATTCAGGTGACGGGCAAGAACGTGCCCCAGGGCCAGACGAGCTTCCAGTTCGGCCTGACCCAGGTCCAGGGCGGCAAGGACATCGCCGCCAAGGGCGGGCCGCTCACGCAGGCTTTCGGCTCCCAGTGGGATGCCATGGTCACGTTCAAGACTCCGGCCAGCCCGGGTGCGTACGTCGGCGCCGTCACGGTGCAGGACGAGGCGGGCAAGGTGCTGACGGTGATTCCGGTGGATGTGAAGTAAGTCCAGGCATAGTGTCCGGCCCGGTAGACATAAGATGAGACCGGGCCGTGACACTCGGACTCCGGGGAGGGACCCATAATCTATCCAGCGGCGTACCTCTGGCCAGAGTATGGTGGAACGTTCAACCCGTACTTCGGCGGATTTGGGCACCTGAATCTGCCCCAGGCCGGGGCCGGCTTCTGGTGGCCGGGCTACACGTACCCGTTTAACTTCCAGCCGCCGTCGCTCTACGCGACAAAAGCGCTCTTTGTTGCATGAATCATTGCCGGCCCCCGGTGCGTAAGATGGGTTGAACAGCCCTGCTTGCGCACCGGGGGCTGTCGTCTTTAGGAGACCCCGATGGCAGGGTGGGGGAGGCGGATACCTTGGCTCAGGTCACCACGCACTCGCTGGAGCAACTGGTCGACGCCACGGCGGCAGCCGTAGGTCGGGCGATTGACAAGACTTTCAACAATCCGCCCAGCCCAGTGGGCCTCTTCGAATTCACCACGGAGATTACATACAACGCCCAGTTCCAGCCCGTGGATGCTACAGATATCCTCTTGAATATCGCTTTTTTGGACCCACGGGAAAAGCTGCTGTATACGCTGGGCGACCAGTATGGCGTCCGGTTCCGCTTCTTCTTCCGGCCGGTGCCGCGGGAAGTACTGGTGCCGCCGACCTGATCGGCGGCCGGCGGCCCGGGGGACATGACCTCGGGACATGACCTCGGGACACGGCTTCGGGACACGGCCTCTTGGGGAGGGATGACGTCTGCAGGCGAAAGCTTTCGATCTGTCCGATCTGCTCACCGCTTCCGGGGCCGCCATGGGCGCATCCAACCAGCGGCTCCGGCAGCAAAACGCGCCGGCGCTCCTGCAGACGTTTAACCTGACCCTGATTTTCGGCGCCAATTTCGCCCTGGCCCCCGGCGACACCACGGTCTGCTTCAGCGGCGTCTCCCGCCCCAACGCCCAGATTCAGGCGCTGACCCGGGGGGTCACCGGTGGCGGCAACGTGACCGTTTCGGCGACCTTTATTGCGGCACCCAGCCTGGTCCCCACGCCGCCCAAAGGGGGCGCGGGCGATCCTTGAACATCGAAATGATCGAGCCGGGCCAGCGGTATTCCGTGGCCTTGGAAGTGCTGGCCTCTCCCGACGGGGTCTTCTTTACCCGGCACCGGGTCACTGCCGGAACGCCTGTCCCCGAAGGGGGCGGGCAGAGCTACCTGGTGGTGGCCGGCGAGTTCTGCACCCTGGAACTGACCCTCGGTCCGAACGGCCTGACCGTCCGGAAGCTAAAACTTTTAACCGTCAAGCGGGCGCACATCACCGCGGTGGTCACCCCCGGGGCGGAGGCGCCCGATTGGCTGCCCCAGGAATCCACCTACCTGATTTACGACGGCGCCCGCACCGCCGCCACGGCCATCCCGGAGCGGTTCATTCCCCTGGACGGCATGGCGGCGGAGCGCTCCTGGCCGGCGGAGGACCTGATGCCCCTCGACCGGCTGGCGGTGGCGGTCGGCAGATCCGTCGCCCGCGCCAACGAGACGCTGGCCCGCAGCCACTGTGAGGCCGGGGTGGCACTGGTCTCCTCGGTGACCATCCGGGTGGCCGTAGACCAGACCGACGTCGTTCAGGGGCGGGTCCTGGTCAATTTGGCGCGTCCCGGCCAGGAGGGTGCCGGCGGCACCAGCGCCAGTGGCAACGGCACCGGCGGTCAGGGCTCGACCACCGGCGGCAGCCCGCCTCAGTACGTGGAGCTGACCATGACGACCGTTCCCTGCGCGCCTTCTGATACCGTTGAGCAGTCCAAGCCTGAAGAATCTCCATCACTTCGGTCCTCAACTATCGAACAAGATGGTGGCTGGTTTCGTTGTAGAGGGTAAAGAAACCCACCACAAAATTGTCAGGAGGATGGCGTAGATGGAACTGTTCAGCCCGGAGCAAATGGAGGTCCTGATGCTTGTCGCCGGTGCCGACGACCCCCTGGATACGGCCGTCCAGGTGCGCCGCCGGTGGGCATATATCCTCGGCGTGGCCAAGGCTGCCCAGCAGGGATTCCTGTTGGACACGGGACTGCCGCAGGTGATGGAGGAATGCGATACGTATGCCGTTCGGGCCGAAAAGGTGGTCGCCGCGCTGGACGAATGGCTGGCCGACCGTCAGGCATGAGCTTTTGGGTTCAAACAACTACTGGTATAATATGAGCAGCGCACAGCCGGAGTGACTGGCAGTGCGCTGCCGTTCTGTATGTTGGGCAGGAACGGCAGCAGAACGTCTGAAAGCGAGTGGTGCAGAACATGGAATACCGTCGTCTCGGTCGGAGCGGCCTCCACCTGAGCGAAATCTCGCTCGGGAGCTGGCTGACCTATGGCACCCGGTTGGAGATGGAACAGGCCCAGGCCTGCGTCCGCAAAGCTTACGAGCTGGGCATCAACCACTTTGACTGCGCAGTGGTGTACGGCACCAAACCCCACGAGGCGGAGGCCATGCTGGGCGACGCGCTGAAAGAGTTCCCCCGCAATACGTTCACGGTGACCTCCAAGGCCTTCTGGAAGGTTGGTCCGTCGGCCTACGACCGGGGTCTCTCCCGCAAGCACCTCGTGGAGCGGGTGGAGATGTCCCTCAAGGCCATGAAGCTCGATTACATAGACATTTACTACTGCCACCGGTATGATCCCGATACCGATCTGGAAGAGACCCTGCGGGCGCTCGACGACCTGGTCGCCCAGGGGAAAATCCTGTACTACGGCTTCTCCGAGTGGACGGCGGCTCAGTTCGAGAACGCGGCGGCCATTGTCGACAAGCGGAACCTCCGCCGTCCGGTGGCCAGCCAGCCGGTCTATAACATCGTCAACCGCTACATCGAGAAGGAAGTCATGCCGATCTGCGAACGGGAAGGCATCGGCCAGATCGTCTTCTCCCCGCTGGCCCAGGGCGTGCTGACCGGCAAGTACCAGCCGGGCCAGGCCCCGCCCGCCGGCACCCGTGCCGCCGACGACAAGGTGAACCAGTTCGTCCAGCGCATGGTCAACAACCAGGAACTGCTGGAGAAAGTGCAGAAGCTGGCGCCGATCGCGCAGCGGAACGACCTGACCATGGCCCAGCTGGCCCTGGCCTGGACGCTGCGCCGGCCGGAAGTCACCAGTGCTCTGATCGGCGCCACCCGGCCCGAGCAAGTGGTGGAGAACTGCAAGGCGTCGGGCGTGAAGCTGCCGGAGGCCGACCTGGCCGAGATCGAGGCGCTGTTCGCGTAGCCGCGGGCCTGCATCCGGATCCGCCGCCAATCGGGAAGGTCGAAAAGGGACTCGCGGTTTGCCGCGAGTCCCTTCGCATTGGCTGCACCTACTCCGGCCACTCCGGCCGGCGCCCCTGGTTGCGACCAATCCAGAACAGATCCAGCAGATTGACCCGACCGTCTGGCGTCAGGTCGGCCTCCGGCCTCCAGGCAGGCTGCCCCGGGAGACTCCCATAGGCGTTGATCAGTTCGCCCAGATCATCGCTGTCGACGACCCCGTCGAAGTTCATGTCACCGGCGAGGAGGGTGACGGAGGGGAGGAGAGCGGTCTGTCCGTCCCCCACGACCACGCCGGTCCGGGTGGCGAGGGTCCAGCCAAACCGGACCACGGTAATCCGGTAGACACCAGGTTTCGGAGTGGCTACCCAGAACTGGCCGGTGCTGTCCGTCTCCGTCAGCGCCGTGAGCAGGCCGTCTTCCCCGTAGAGTTCCACCGACACCCCGGTGTGGTCTTCCCGACCTTCCAGCAGCACATGGCCCGAAATCCGGCCGGTGGGCGGCGGGTTGATCCCCGGGTCCGCCACCAGCACCCAGGTCGTGCCCTCGGCGAAGCGCATGTTGTCGCCGTTCTCGTCGGTATACGTGATGGGATCTTGTGGGGTGGGTTTGGACCACCGGCCGGTCCACATCCGGCCGTCCCGGTAGACGCAGGCCACGCCGGAGCCCAGGACCGTGGGGGCGACTTCCCATTCACCCACGTCCGCACGGTAAAAGGTTCGATGGGTGGCATACAGTACCACCACATTGCGGGCGGCGATCGGGCTGCCATCCTCCAGGAGGACGGGCCGGCCGCCTTCCTTCCGGAAATACTGCCCGCCGGCTGAATCCCACGCGAATGCGACATCCTGCGTCTGACCGGTGAACCGCACCGCCACCCGATCCCGGGCGATGCCGCCGGCCATGGGACCCGTGGGCAGACCATTGGGGACGCCGACCGGCTGGACCCCCTGTGCGGCGACGCCGCTGCGAATCTGGGGGGTACCGGTGTACAGGTTGTGAGGCGCGGCCCGGTCCTCGGTCCGGTAGAAGTAGTCGCCGCTGCCGTAGATTTCATCGAGGTCGACGATGTCGATGGACTCCCGGGTCAGGGCGAGTGCGGAGTTGCTGCCCCCCGCATGGGCAAAGCCGCCGCCGTGCCCGGAGGCCAACTGGACCAGCGAATCCCGCGCACTCCGAATCGGCCCGATTTTCGCCAACGCAAGATCCGATCGGAACACGCCCAGAAACCGGGTGATGCCGGGGGCGACGGCGGTCTCGTACACGAGTTCTGCTGCGTTCAACGCCGCCTGGGGGCGCGCGTCGGGATGGTTGTCGATGACGGCGCTGAACTCCAGGGCCGCCCGGCCCGCCGGCACCGCGTAGAGCCGGATCTCGGGGTTGGAGCCGATCTGCACCGAGACGAGTTCCCCGGGGGCAGGCACCAGCGTGCTGGCAGCGGTACCCGCGGCGTTAGCACGCAACCAGGCGCTGCCGATGCGGACCAACATGCCCTCAGCCGGCATGCCGTCTTCGAGAATACGGACGCTGACCGTGTTGGGGACGCCCGCCTGGAGCGTCCGGTTCGCCGGCGTCACTTCGATCGTATACGTGGGCATCGTAACGCGGTGCTCCTGCCAGGCGGATTGATTTCCCGCCAGATCGATCGCGGCAGCTCGCACGCGGTAAGCCAGGTGATCCATCGGTAGCCGCACCGACGTGGTGAAAGCGATCATTCCACCGTACCCGCTTCCGATGGCGGAAGACCAGACCGGCTCGGGGGACAGAAGGTCCGGGGTGTACTCCAGGAGTAGCCCCCCGTTGGGGTACCCCAGGTTCTCAAAAATCGTGCCTGCCACCGTCAGGAACCCGTTGCGCACCACCAGGGGCACCGGACTCAGCTTCAACGTGGGCGGTGTCTCGTCGAGTACCGCGGTGAAGCGCTCCTCACTGGCGGGGTCGCCTTTGACCCGAATCCGCACCGGAATCGCCGTTCCTTCCGGGAGGTCGCCCGGCAGGTCGCCGGTGAGCAGGAACGGCCCCCAGGTGGTGTTCACATCGACAAACTGATCGTCGTTGACGGCGTACTCCAGCGTGTCGGCGTAGCTCCTGCCCTGGAGGACGTACTTCCGGCCGGTACCCCGGCCGTCGAAGGCGTTGTCGATCCGAAACCGTCGGAATCGCACCACGAGGTCGAGGGTAGCTGTAGCCTCGGCGGCGGTCGCATGGGGGCCGGGGTTCAGGACGACGGCGGTCAGGTGATACGTGCCCGCTTTCTGGGGTGCGAAATATCCGCTGCCCCCATAGCCGACGACCGTCGTGGTGACGCCGTCGGGGTCCGTGATTGTGAGGTCCGTCTGGGAGTTGATTACCATGCTGCCGTTCGGGGTCTTCAGCCGCAGGTTTGCCTCCACCGTCTCACCGACGTAGGCCGCACGGTCGACGGTCAGTTCGGATTGTCCCGAGCCGCCGGCGGTAAACCGGTAGGTTTCACCAGGGGCAAAGGTGACCGGACGCATGAGGGGAAAGGCGGGGGGGAGGAGGGTGTATCGATTGGACGCCCCTTGCCGTGACTCGCGCAGACCAAAGTTCACGGAGGCATATGTACGGGGTGTCACATAGGCGGGCTTGGCCATTGAGACCGACAGCTCCGGGGTGTCTTGTTGATAGATGTGCAGCACGGGCTCCATTACCTCAGGCGGCAGGCTGCCCGGCAGCACGGTTGCCTCGATTCGGGCCAGGTTTGCCGTGTCAAACAGAACTGGTGTTACTTCCCCCGGGTTCACCTGCCGGTCCAGGAGGGAAAGCCCGTAGTTGGCATTTGCCTGTTCCGACTGGAGAGTCAGATTCCACAGTCCGGGCGGCATCCAGATGGTAACCGGCCCGTCCTGGTTGAGTTCGAGCGTGCCTGGGTCGTCGATCCCCCCTGCTCCGGTGAAATCAAGGCGTGCGGGCTTCAGCGCCGAGGTAATGCTAAACCGGCCGAGGCCCGGGTCTGCACCATCCAGGTGGACGGGCGTCCGGCCCTGGTCGGTCGCGGTCCCCACGCTCACGAGCCGGTAGTAATCGCCATCGGCACTCCGCAGCGATAAGAGTCCCACGTTTACCGCTGCTCCCGCCGGCACGATGCAAGGCTCACCGTCCTCGGAAATCCAACAGGACCTCCAGTAAGAATTCGCCTGGGTTCTGGCATACCCATACCCGGAAAGGGACGCCCCTGACCGGCTGGAGGCGGTCACGTCAAACGCACCGTAGCCGGGTCGCAGGACCACTGCATAGATCTGGCGGGATTCACCGGTCGCGCTGACGACCCCGATGGAGACGGTGCGGTTGTCCGTGCCCCACAGCGCAAAGCGGAAGCGCCCGTCCTGGTCCGTTCGGCCCTGCCCCCAATCAAACTGGACCGTCGCGGCCAGGGGCGTGCCACCCCGGGTGACGGAGAGCGTGAGTTCGTGGGACTGCCCATCGGCCGGCACGATGCCGTTCTGCGTGAGCGATAGCACCAGGGGCAGCGCCGCGCTGGCAGCGGGGCCAAGGCCGGCCGGCAACAGCCCGGCAAGGACGAGGATGATCAGTGTGACCAGGCTTAACCGACGTCTTTGTGGCACGGGCGGATCCTCCTATGCAGAAATGAACTAAATGAGTAATGGTCTCGTCATTTGCATATTTTCTGATTGGTGGCAGCCATTCCTTCTGGCAGGTAGAAATTTCGGAGCGCGCAAGTGGCGGTCGTATTTTGTACGACCGCCACTTCCTGGGACGGGCCGGCCTACGACCGGTTCGCCCGCTCCTGTTCGACCGCCTCGACCTTCGTAGCCAGTTCCGCCCAGCGGTCCATGGCCTGACCCAGCTCTGCTTGCGCACGGGTATGCTCGGCCGCGAGCACCTGCAACCGCGCGTAATCCGACGCCGCTTCATCGAGCGCCCGCTCCAGCCGGGCTACCTCAACTTCGAGGCCGGCCACGCGCTCCTCGATCGTCTCCCACTCCCGCTGCTCCTTGAAGCTAAGCTTGAGCGCTTGGTTACGCTTCTCCGGCTGGGGACGCCCATCGGGCTGCTCCGCCTTCCCCGGCGTGGTGTCAGCGGGCCCGGCTTCGGCCTGCTCGGCGAGGTACTCCGAGCAGGTGCCGACGTACCGGCGAATGTGGCCGTCGCCTTCAAAGCAAAAGAGGTGGCCGGCAACCCGGTCGAGGAAATAGCGGTCGTGCGAGACGGCCACGACCACGCCCGGGAACTGATCCAAATAATCCTCCAGAATCGTGAGCGTTTCAATATCGAGATCGTTGGTCGGCTCGTCCAGCAACAGGACGTTCGGCTCGGCCATGAGCCGCCGCAACAGGTAAAGCCGCCGCCGCTCCCCGCCGGAGAGCTTGCCGATCTCCGTCCACTGGGTCTTCATGGGGAACAGGAACCGCTCCAGCATTTGCGCGGCCGTAATGGTCCCGCCGTCGGGCGTCTGCACCACTTCGGCCACGTCCTTGATATAGTCGATCACCCGCTGATTCGGGTCCATCTCCTCGCTCTCCTGGTCGTAGTAAACGAGGTGGACCGTCTGGCCGGTCGCCACTTCCCCCTGGTCCGGCGTGAGCCGCCCGGCGATCAGCTTCAACAGGGTGGTCTTGCCGCTGCCGTTCGGTCCGACAATGCCGATCCTGTCCTTCGGCAGCAGGGTGTAGCTGAAGTCCCGGAACAGCGTTTGCCCGTCGAACCCGTGGGAAAGATCCTTGAGCGTAATAATCTGCCGGCCGAGCCGGCGGGAGCCGACCGCGATCTCGACGCTGCCGTCCTGTGCGTCCGGCACCTGCTCCTGCAGGGAATGGACCCGGTCGATCCGGGCCTTCTGCTTGGTAGACCGGGCCTGCGCGCCCCGCCGCAGCCAGGCCAGTTCCCGCCGGAGCAAGTTCTGCCGGCGCTCTTCCCGGACGACGCCTTCGGCTTCGCGCACTTCCTTCTGCTCCAGGAAGCGCCCGTAGTTTCCGTCGTAGCTGTACAGCCGGGCGTGGTCGAGCTCGAGAATCCGGGTCACCACCCGGTCCAGGAAGTAGCGGTCGTGGGTGACCAGCAGCAGCGCACCCGAAAACTTGGCCAGTTGCCCTTCGAGCCAGGCGACCGTGACGTTGTCAATGTGGTTGGTCGGCTCGTCGAGAATCAGCAGGTCGGCCGGATGAATCAGCGCCTGTGCCAGGGCGACCCGCTTGCGCTGCCCGCCGGAGAGCGTCTCCACCAACCTGGTGTACTCGGTGACGCCCAGGCGGGAGAGCGTGGCCTTGGCCTGCGCTTCCATGGACCAGAGCTGCTGGGCGTCCATCTGCAGCTGCAAGCCGGCCAGGCGTCGCTGCAACCGCTCGTCGTCGGGCGTCTCCCCCAGGTCGAACAGGGCCTGCTCGTACTCGCGGAGCAGACGGAAGGCCGGGCTCTCCCCGGCAAAAACCGCCTCCAGGACCGTCGCACCGGGCGGGAAGTCGGGGTTCTGGGCGAGGTATTGGATGCGCAACCCCTGCCGGACGGTCACCGTGCCCGCGTCGGGCGTGATCAGCCGTGCGACCACTTTCAGGAGCGTCGACTTGCCGCTCCCGTTGAGCCCAATCAGGCCGATGCGTTCGCCTTCGGCGATGCCGATCGAGAGCTTGTCAAAGAGTAGCTTTTCCCCATAAGTCTTCGCGAGGTTCTCAACCGTTAATATGTTCATCGGTGCCACCGATCTTTCTGCGCGTTTGGATCCCGCTCCGCGGTTGCATCCCTCTTATGGTACCGGAAAACCGGGCACTCTTCTACTGGATTGTCCCGCTGGTGATTTTTTGCTTGACGCGATCGTGCAAATTTACTATTATCATGGGGAAGTTAGCGCAAAAGGGGTTGTATTGATGTCTGTCGTTCGTACATGCGAGGTTACAATCGCATAGTCTCGCGAACGGCGAATCACGCCCTTTTTGCTTTCACCTGAAAGTCAAATGGAGCCGTGAGGCATGCCTCACGGCTTTCTTATGCCCATTCGCAACTCTCCTCTGAAGGGGGCGAGTTCTGCCATGGCATTTTGACGTATTTCCAGGCCGCGGGCGCAGGGACGCCCGCGGCTTTTTCGCGACTGACTCGGTCAGTCGCCGGAGCGGCCGGCAGACTTTTGCGGAGCAAAAGGCGGGAGGCAACTAAATTCGTTTTCAAGGAGGAATCCCCCATGCACGCACCGACCATGGCCGCGCTGGAATTCAACCGCATTCAGCAGGAACTCGCCGCCTTTGCGGCCTGCCAACTCGGCAAGGAACTCGCCCTTGACATTCAGCCGCTTCCGTCGCTCGCCCTGGTCCGGGAGACCGGGCGCGAGACCACGGAGGCGAAAGCCATCTTGGCCAGCGGGCGGTCCATGCCGTTCGGCTCCATTCAGGACATTCGCCTCTTCGTGGAGCGGGCCGCAGTCGGCGGCGTGTTGCGCCCGGACCAGCTGGTGGCCGTGGCCGATACGATTTACGGCTGCCGGCAACTGCACCGGTTTCTGACCGAGCAGGCGGCCGCTGCGCCGCTGCTCAGTCGCCACGCGGAGGCTTTCGGCCAGTTTGATGAGGTGGAGGCGGAAATCCGCCGCTGCATTGAGCGGGGGACGGTCTCCAGCCGGGCCTCCCGGCCACTGAAGCAAATCCGGACCGAAATGGCGACGCTCTCAGGCCGGATCCAGGAGCGGCTGAACGGGCTCCTGAAACAGTACCGGCAGCACTTGCAGGAGGCGCTGGTCACCACCCGCAACGGCCGCTACGTGATTCCGGTGAAGGCTGGCGCCCGCGCATCGGTTCCCGGGGTCGTCCACGGGGCTTCGGCCAGCGGTTCCACGGTGTTCGTCGAGCCGGAGGCGATCAGTCACCTGTGTGCCGAGTTGGAGTCCTGGCAGGCTATGGAGTCCGCCGAGGTGGAGCAGGTGCTGATTGCGCTGTCCGGCCAGGTGGCCGGCCACGCCTACAGCCTGCAGCGACACTGGGCGCGGTCGGCGAGCTGGACGTGATTTTTGCCCGGGCGCGCCTGAGCCAGGCCTGGGATGCACGGCCGGTGGCGTGGAACGAGGCTGGACTGATCGACTTGAAAGGCGCCCGGCATCCCCTGCTCGGCCGGGGCGCCGTCGGCAACCACGTGCGGATGCCGGCCGAGACCCGGATGCTGATCGTAACGGGTCCCAATACCGGCGGCAAGACGTTGCTGCTGAAGACGCTGGGCTTGCTGGTCATCATCGCCCGGTGTGGGCTGCACATTCCGGTGGATGAAGGCTCCACGCTCTGCTTTTTCGATGACGTGTTTGCCGACATCGGTGATCATCAAAGTCTTGAGCAGTCGCTGAGCACGTTCTCCGGGCACATCGCCGCCGTCGCACCGATGCTGGCCCAGGCCGGCCCGCACACGCTGGTCTTGCTGGACGAACTGGGATCCGGGACCGACCCGCACGAGGGCACCGGGCTGGGCATCGCCCTGCTGGAGGCGTTCCTGCAGCAGGGGGCCTACACGCTGGCCACGACGCACTTGCGGGAGATCAAGGAGTTCGGCCGGACTACGCCCGGATGCGCTTTTGCGGGCATGGGGTTCGATGGCGGGACGCTCCGGCCTACCTACCAGCTGCTGTACGGCACACTGGGCGAAAGTCACGGCCTGGAGATCGCGGCCCGGGCCGGGCTGCCGCCCGCCGTGGTGGACCGGGCGCGACGCCTGGTCTACGGGGCGGGGGGAAACGCCGCTGCGGCCCTGCCGGCCCCGGCCGGACCCGTGGCGTCGCCGGCCCGCCCGGCGTCCGTGGCGGTGGCCCCCCCGGAGACCGCCGGGGCTCCCGCCCCGCTTGCCCTGGTGCTGGCCGCCACGTCGGCGTCCCGGTGCCGGCTCTGGCACGACGGGACTGAGCGAGAGACGGCCGTGCGTGACACCGTCCGCCGGCTTCTGCCGGCCGGGCTGGTGGCGGGCGACCGGGTCCGGGTGCGGGACGGCCAGGTGGTGGAAGTGGCCAACCGCAAGACGGTACTGGTCAGCCGCGACGCCGATACCATGGCGGAGTCCGTAGTGGCGGCCAACCTGACCCGGCTGTTGATCGTACTCTCCTGCCGCCAGCCGGACTTCCACACGACCATGCTGGCCCGGCACCTCTTGTACGCCGAACGGCAGTCGGTCCAGCCGATTATCTGCCTGACCAAGGGAGAGTTGGTCCCCGCCGGGGTGGCGGAGGGCTGGCTGAAGCCCTTTCGGGCCCTCGGGTATGAGGGCGTGGTCGTGAGCGCAATCAAAACCCGGGGCCTGGACGAACTGAAAGGACTGCTGGCTGGGCAGGTTACGGCGGTCATGGGCTACACCGGCGCCGGCAAATCGACCCTCCTGGAGGCGCTGGCCGGTACCGAGGCGGGCCCCGCCGAGAGAGGCGCAGACCGGAAGGCCCCAGCGGCGCCCCGGGCGCTGCACCTGGCGCCGGACGCCTGGCTGCTGGACATGCCCGGCCTGCGGGAACTGGGCGTGTGGAAGCCCGACCTGGCGGGCGGTTTCGGGGAGTTCGGCCCTTACGCCGTGCGCTGCAACCGGCCGGGGTGCCTGCACGGGCAGGAGCCCGGCTGTGCGGTGCGTGAAGCGGTGGCGGAGGGTCACGTGCACCGGCAGCGGTATGAGCAGTACCTGCAGTTGCTGCACCACATGCGCCTGGCCTGACCGGGAGTTGACTCTCCAGCGCCCCGGAGGGGCGGCAGCAACATGCTGCCCTACCTTCCCAGGTTCATGCTTTCCGTGTCACGTTATTCTGCAAGAATAGTAGACATGCATCCTTGTCATAGCAAGATACTTCTTCAAGAGGAGGCGAACCGTGCGGACGGGTGATACCGTAGGGAGTGTAGACGAAAAAGGGGGGAACAGCGATGTGGAAGATTGGCCCACGGCTTTGGAAGACGGGTCTGGCCGTTGCCATTACGATTGCCTTGCTTCGGTATATCGGCCATCCGGCCGAGTTTGGCGCCATCGCTGCCGCCCTGGCCGTGGCGCCGTCCGCCGGTCGGTCGTTCCGCTTCACCCTGCGTCAGACCGGTGCGAATCTGCTGGGCGGGCTGGTCGGCTCGCTGGCGGTCTTCCTCTTCGGGGCGAACCCGATCGTGATTGGGCTGACCGTCATTTTCATGCTCTGGCTCTGCGGCCGGATGCAGTGGCAAGACATTTCCGGCGCCGTCATCACGATCATGATTTTCGTCATGGCACCGCATCAGGAAGGCGCGTCGACGTATGCGCTCTGGCGGGTGCTCTCCGCGGCGACGGGCGCCCTGATTGGCACGGTGGTCAACGCCCTGATCATGCCGCCGGACTACTGGCCGCAGCTGATCGAAACGCTGACGGCGGCAGGCGAGCGGCTGGACGGGTTCGTGCTGGCCATCGCAGAACGGCTGGATCATCCGGCTGCCTACACCAAGGCCGAAATTCTGGCCGGGGCCGGCCAGGTTGAAAAAGCGATCGCAGAAGCCCGGCGCATTTCCCTGTTGCTGGGGGAATCAACCCGGGGCGGGCACATGGCCGCACCGAAGCCGGTAGTCGAGCGGACCGTGAAAGTGCTGGAGTCGCTCCTGGAGCGGATTCTGGTCATTCACAAGGCCGCCCTCATGGCCGAGCAGGCGCACCGCTACCACACGGAGCTCCCCGCAATGCAAGCGGCCCTGCAGGAGCTGGTGACGCTCCGCAGGGCGCTGTATGGACGGCTCTGGGGCGAGGAGATTCCCGCAACGCTGGCGGTGGAACTGCAGTCCATCGAGCGGACTTTCGAGACGCCGACCGGCCTGCCCGGCCGGCCGGAAGAGGTGGAGCCGTTCTTCCGGCTTCATCGGATGCGGTCCGGCATCTCCTATATGGCCAACCGCCTGGGCCGGTTGCAGGTCGCCATCGACGGCGCTGCCCCGGTTCCGGAGACCGAGGCGCTCATGCTTCCGGTTGGTGGCGATTAGCCCCGGCCCGCCGCCCCTTCGACCGGAGCCGGTTCGACCAGAGCCAGATTGCCAGGGGCACCAATAGTGCGAGCAGCAGTGCAGCCCGCCCGGTAACGGCAGCGGGCTGTATTCCCGCGCCCTGGAGCAAGAACCCTTTCTGGAGCAGCGCCCGGACGACCCCGGCGACGACGACCGCCGGCAGGCCACCGGCCAGGTAGGCCAGGCCATAGACGATCCCGTTGCCCAAAAAGGCGGCGACGGCCTGGAGCGGAAAACCGGGCGGCAGCCCGATGATGGCGATCAGGCCCGCCACTACCGCCTGGGCAATCACGCCCATCAGCCGGCTTTTCAGCCAGCGGCTGAAGAGCGACTGGAGCCAGAGCCGGCTCAACAACTCCAAGGCCAGGGCGGCGACCGGGAGCAGCAGGAAGGAAGCCAGGGCCAGGTAACCGCCGGTCACGTCCGGCACGGCCGTATCGGGCGCCGTGAACCGGGAGCCGCTCCAGAGCACAAGGGTGCTGACGCCGGCGGCGATTCCCGCCGTGGCGAATCCCGTCAGGGCGGCCTGGCCGAGGTCCAGCGGCTCGGGCTGGGTGCGGGCCACCACCGACCCGATGATGTAGAGTCCCGCCACCCCGGCCCCGACGGCCAGCGGCCCGAAGACATACCCGATGGCCTGCTGCGCCAGGAAAGCGGACCAGACCACGTCCGTGCTGTAGGCCATGGGTGCGGCCGGCCACTGCGCCAGTATCGGCGGCACGGAGAGGCCGGCGGCGGACAGGGCGAGCAGCCCGGCCGTCGGCCAGGACGCCTGGCGCCGGACGAGATAGATGATGGCCAGGACGACCCCGGCGAGCCCGCCGAGGGCTGCCAGAGCGCCCCCCAGAATGAACCAGCCCGAACGGGCCGACTGCTGGCGGTTCCACGCTTCCGGGATATGCACGTAGCTGGATTCAAACTCACCCACGGTGTCGCCCTGGATGACGACCTCGCGCCGGATGCGGGTGCCTGGCAACCGGGGGTCGATGGTCTCCCAGACGAACTGGTGGTCCGTCCGCTGGTCCCGGGAGGTGGCGGCGGAGACGGCGAGGGTCATGCGGTCGGGATCGGCGCCCCGGCTTTTCAGAAACGCTTCCGCCAACTGGCGGGCCCGGTCGGGCGGGAGGCGAACCCCTGCCGCATCTCGGGGCAGGGTCCGGTCAAACGCGGCGATATCCCCGGTGCGCATGTCCACTTCGACCCGGTATTCCACCGGATCCAGCGGCCTGTAGAACCGGATGGCCCAGCGGACGCCGGCGTAGTCCTGGGAAATGGCGTCCACGAATGCCGGCGCGACGGACTTCACGTAAGGCATAAACGGTTGCGGCTCCATCTTCCGGGCGACCCGGAGGCCGTCCAGCTTGAAGCCTCGCTGCGCCAGGTCGGCCCGGGCGATCGCTTCGGCCTGTGCTTCCGTTACCTGGTACTCCGGAGCCAGCGTCGGGGTCACCCGAGGACTCAGAACGGCGGCAACGGCGAGGCCTACCAGCCCGGCGCCCACGAAGAGGCGCGGCCGGGTCCGAATCGCCCCCAGCAGGCGGTCGAGCCATGCCCCGCCGATATCCAGCCGGGCGGCGGCCGCCGCCTCCGGCGCAGGCGCAGGGGGCGGGGCGGGGGCCGTCACGCGGGGCGCCTTCGGGCGGCGGCGGGCCGCGACCCAGCCCAGGAGCGCAGGCACCAGCGCCAGCAGCGTCACGACGGCGCCGGAGAAGACGTAATAGCCGTTGCCCGAGAGCAGCAGCGGCCAGCCGACGAGAAAAGCGTCGTAGGTGAAGTGGGCGACAACAGTGGTCTCAATATCATACTTCCAGAAGACCCAGCCCAGAATTGTCCCGAAAATCGTGAGCTCGATGCCCCGGGTCCAGACCGGGAAGACCGGGTAATTGCTATGGGCGAAGGCCCACATGACCGCCGGCACCAGGAGCGCAGCGGGCGTCCAGCGGAGCCACTTCTTGGCGAGTGCGACGCCGAACAGCCGGAACGTATACTCCTCGGAGAATGCGGCGGTGACGCCGATGGTGAGCGGGTAAAGCCAGGGCGCCGGCGTGGCCAGAATGTCCGAGTAGCGGGGTGTGGCCGGACTCCAGACTCCCAGGTACTTCCGCCCGATGTAGTAGAAGAGCGTATCGTAGCCGAGCATGATGCCCGCCAGGCAAAGGCCCCGGAAGGCGCTGGCGGCGAAGGCGGGCGTCAGCAACCGCTCCCGCGCCCGGCTGAAGTATGGGGCGCCGTCCCGGCCCATCTCCACCAGAAGGCCCTGGCCGGCCGCCGCCGGGAAGAGAATGCCCGCCCCTTCGAGGAGGGCGCCGAGCACCGCCACGAGCACCATCGTCGCGTAGGAGACCGCGACCGGAAGGTTGGTGGGCAGCTGGCTCTTCAGAAGCGAAAACGAGTTGACAGCGCCGGCCACCGACAGCGCCGTCAGCCCGATGCCGGCCCAGAGGCCCATGGACCATGCCGCCCGGCGGGCCAGCCGGATGCTGAACACCAGCGCCAGGGCCCAGAGCGCAAACATCAGCCCGAAGCTGACCCATGCCAGGGCGTCGCCGACGGAGGACTGCCGGCGATACTCCCGCTGGAACGGCTCCGGGGTCAGCAGGTAAGCCCGCAGGAGCGACGGCTGGTCGCCCTGCAGGTCCACTTCGGCTTTGGGGTAGGCGGCGTCCACGCTGACGCCGGTTTTCTGCCATTCAAAATGATGGTCCGTCCGGTCCGGCTGTTCCTTGCTGCGGGAGCCGACCAGCTTCCACTCGGACAGCCGATAGCCGTTCTGCTCCAGGAACCGGCCGGCCTTTTGCAGCGCCGCGGCTTCGGTCAGGTGCGCCCCGGGCGCCTTCTCGGGCAACGTACGGGAAAAGCCCAGCACGTTCGGGGCCGCGGTGTCCACCGCTACCTGGTATTCGATCTGCTCGCCCGGCTTGAACCACCGGACCGACCAGTGCCAGACCTTGTACTCACGGGCCAGCCGGTTGGACTCCTCGAGGCTTCGGTTCCGCTGGAGATACACCAGCGCGTCGTCGTCAGACGCGAAAGAGACTGCGCTGTCGTACCCGGTCAGGTCGAAGCCTTGCTGCACCAAAAAGGTACGAGACAACGCCAGACTCTGCTGTCTGGTGATATTCAGGTCTACCTGGGCCTCGGGGTTTGCCACCGGCGACAGCAGCAGAAAAATCGCAACGCCAACCAGCCCCAGGACCGGCCAGATCCACCTGCGCATGGGGTCCCTCCCTCGTACGCCTCGTTCGGTATCCATATGTTCTATGTGGAGGGATAAGTTACCTGCTTTTCGGGGAGTCTGATACCCGAGCGGGTGTTCGCCCCTTGCGGAGCGAATATGCTACTGAGATCGGGGCGGATCGGGGCGGATCGGGATGGATCGGAGGGAGTGGCATGGCGAAAGCGGATACGATGTTGTCAATCTTCCAGCCGGACGAACTGGTGGCGCTGTTTCAGGCCGCCCTGCTGGCCGGGGGGGCCGACCTGCCCCATGCCGAAGCGCTCCGGACGGCCCTGGCGAAAATCCGGCAGACCCTGGCGCCCACACAGGCGGAGGAGTTGGAGCGGAACACCGCCGGGCTGCCGCCGGCCGGCCGGACGAGGGGCGGGCCGGCGGAGCCCTGGCTTGCCACCCTGGAGGAGGCGGTGGCGGACGGCGCCACCCTGCATATCCGCTACCGGAAGCCGGAGTCGGACGAGCCGGAGGACCGGCTGGTGGACCCCTACGGGCTGATCTACCGCGCCGGCCTCTGGTACCTGATCGGCCACTGTCACCTGCGGCGGGCGCTCCGGGAGTTCCGGGTGGACCGGATTCTGAGCGCGCAGCGGAGCGGGGCCACGTTCCAGCCGCGGGCGGACCTGAAGCTGACGGGCCGGTACGCCGACGACTGGCTCCGAAATCAGCGGACGCAGCATCCCTGACCGGCCGTGTCATGGGTAAGAAAAAGGCCCTCCGCCGGGTGACGGAGGGCCGGTATGGCTTATGTATCAGTCGCCGTGCACCATGGTGCCAACGACGGACTCAGTCTTCGCGGTGCGGCTTTCCCAGTTGCAGACCACCAGCGTGATCAGCCCGAACAAGCACATGAGCAGTACTTCAAGGAAAATCCGGTTTTCCGGGGAGACAGCGAATGTGAGCATGATGTGGTGACCTCCTTCAATCTGACAAAACGAAAGGTGGAATTGATAAGTCCGGTCATAACGGCGGTTCGTGAAGGAACGAACAATCTACACGTCTGAGTATAAGCCAGTTCCCGGGAACCGGCTATCCGCCTTGGAGACTATTTGTGAAATACGGCGCAAGGTCAGATGCGGCCACCCGGAGGGGTGGTCGCCCTCCTACCTGGGGAGGAGGGCGTTGCCCACCAGCCGGACGAGCGGCAGCAGCGCGGCGCAAGTGACCGGCACCACCAGCATGGCCAGCGCCAGGCCGGCACCGGTGAACGGGCCGAGGCCGGTGCGCTGCATCAGCATCGGCAGCGCCAACCCGAGGTATCCGGCCGTGAAGGCAGCGGTCATGCCGGCGGCCCGGAGAGGCATACGCTGAATGCGCTCCCACGGCACGAGGTCGAGCAAAGCCGCCCCCAGGAGCATGACGGGCAGCATGGCCGGGACCACGTTCCCGGTCAGCCCCAGCCCGACGGTAACCGCCCACCGCAGCCCGTACGTCAGGAGCGCCACGGTGGTGGCACCGCCCCGGCCGATGACCTGTCGGGCCACCCCCAGCACGAAAAAGGCCAGGCAGCCGAAGACCACCGGGTAGAGCCAGACCGGCCGCCGGATGAACTCCAGGCCGAGGCCGCCCGGCAGTTCCCACTCCAGGACCCCCACCAGCGCCAGGGAGTTGAGCGTCAGGGCCAGGAAGGCGGCAGCAGCGGCGTTCAGCCAGCGGGGCCGGCGGGCGCCGGTCCGGAATTGCAGCAGCAGTCCCAGCGCCGCCAGGGTTACGGCGTTGCTGGTGAGGCAGAGCATCACGTGGGGCGGGCTCCACGCGGTCAGGTCGATGCCGAAGATCTCATGCCAGATCGCGTCACCCGGCACGGAGAGCAGGGCATACAGCGCCGCCAGCCCCACCGCCCCGAGGTACGGGTTCTGCCGGACCCACAGGCGCGGGTCCCGCAGTCCGGCCCGCAGTCCGGCCCGGGCCAGGCCGCCCAGGGTGGCCACGCCGATCAGGAACTCGATGAGAAAGGTGCCGTAGATCATGATGTGGGGCGCCCACAGAAAATCGGCACCGGCAGGGATGATGCCGGTCTGGACGTGCTTGGAGGCGTCCCAGAGGCCGCCGATGAGGCCCGACAGTCCGGCGGCGCCCAGCAGGATGGCTACCAGGGTTGCCCGTCGGGGAGCCATTCGGGCCGGTTGCAGGGGTGCCGCCTGTCCGGCGGGCGCCGCAGTGCGGGTGAAAAAGAGCCACCAGCCCAGGGTCAGCGGTACCAGATAGGCAACGGCGGAAAACAGCAGCGCCTGCCACACCGGGGCGCCGTTCAGCAGCGACATGTTCCAGCCTCCCGTTCGCACGAAAGTGGGGTGACTCACTCTTAGGCACGTCAGCCTGCTTCGCCTGTCACAGCGCGTGGAATTGTCTGGGAGCGAAAGCGGCCTGCGGACGCACTAAAAACGCCCAGTCGGGTCAACTTCCACCTTGCATTATGGTAACGTACGAGGTATTATATTAGGCAACAGTTTAAAACCGACCTTTCATCCAGAGGTGGCAGAGGGACAGGCCCGATGAAGCCACGGCAACCGCTCGACTCGGAGCACGGTGCCAACTCCTGCGGACGGGAAGTCCGAAAGATGAGAGTGAAGGCGGGCCGATTTCCCTCACCCTTCATTCGTGAAGGGTGTTTTGTTTTAAACGCACAACATGGGGAGGCTTCAAGATGGCGCGGTTGGTACACCGGCTCCGGCAAGGGCAGTTTAGCGTGACCGTGGAGATCGATCCGCCCAAGGGGGCCGACGTGACCAAGACCCTGGCCAAGGTTCGCCGCTTTGCGGACCGGGTGGACGCCGTCAACGTCGCCGATTGCCCCATGGCGAATGTCCGCATGAGTCCGATTACCCTGGCCCACTTGCTCCAGCGGGACACCCAGGTCGAGGCGATTTTCCATCTGACGTGCCGGGACCGCAACATGATCGGGCTCCAGGCCGAACTGCTGGGCGCCGCCGGCCTGGGCGTCCGGAATATCCTGGCGCTCCGGGGCGACAACCCCGAGCGGGGCGATCATCCGACGGCCCGCGGCGTCTTTGAATGTGATGCGACCGGTCTGATTAAAGTGGCGGCGACGCTGAACCAGGGCAAAACGGTCGCTGGCACCACGCTGGAGCAGGGCACCGATTTCGCCATTGGCTGTGCGGCGAACCCGACGGCCGCAGATTTGGAGGCCGAGGTCTCCCGCCTGGAAGCGAAAGTCGCGGCCGGCGCCCACTTCGTTCAGACCCAGCCCATTTATGACCCGCGCCTGCTGGAAAAGTGGCTGAATAAAGTGGACGGGCGGGTCAGCGTGCCCATTCTGTACGGCATTCTGCCGCTCAAGAGCTACGAGTTTGCGCTTCATTTGAACGAGAACGTCCCCGGCATCGTCGTGCCCGACTGGGCGATTGACCGGATGCAACGGGGCGACGAGCACGAAGGGCTGAAGCTCGCCCACGACTTTCTCAAGGATGTCGCCACCCAGATCCATGGGATTCACATTTTCCCGATGAATAGCAGCGAGCGGGTCATCGGCGTGCTGAACATTTTGGACGAGCTGGGCATGGGGCACCGGCGCCTGACCGCACGGGAGGCGTAGCGGGATGCAACTGCCCGTGACGATTCTGCGGCCGGAAGGACTCCGGGCGGACCTGAGCGAAGTGATGCGCATCCTCGGCTACAAGGCGGGGACGACCCGACTGGAGCCGAGGCACGTTGCGCTGGTGGAAGCTGGCATTCGCCTGGCGGAGGCGAATGCGGCCCCGGTCGTAAGCCTGGCCTACACCGATGTGCGCGTGAGTCCGGACGTGGTGGAGGCCGCACGGGTCGACCTGACCTGGCACTCCCGGTCGCTGGCCCGCCTGCTGAAAGAGGCGGCGGGGGTCACACTCATCGCCGCCACGCTGGGGCCAGGCATCGAGCAGGAAACGGAGCGACTCTTCAAAGCCGGCGATTACGCCCTGGCCACGGCGGTGGACGCAGCCGGTTCAGTCCTGGTCCATGCCCTGTGTGGCAAGGCCCAGGCGTATTTGTGCGAACAACTGCAGGGCTTGGCCCTGACGCCCATATTCGGCCCCGGCTACGGCGACTGGGAGATTGAAGACCAGCGGCGACTGACGCAAGCCGCCGGCGGCCCAGCCATCGGCCTGACCTGTACCGAGGCATGCTACCTGTCGCCGCAGAAGTCCCTGGCCGGCATCACTGGCTGGCTGAAACCCGGTGCGGGGCAGAGCTGGGCTGAAGCCTGCACCCTGTGCACCAAGCCCGACTGCGCCTACCGGGCGGTCCCGGCGAGGGCGCGGTAACGGCGTGTCGCCCGGCCGAAATGCATGGCCGCCGCGGCCGAAATGCATGGCCGCCCGGCCGGGGATCCGAGGAGTATCGGAGCGGAAGTTCAAGATTCGCAGCCGCCGGTGTGCGCACGGAGCAGCGACGACATACTTCGCCTACCCATGGCGAGTACGCCACAGGCGGCGAGAATCATTTCAAAGATAGATCGCTCCGCAACGACGAGCGGTCCCCGGCCGCGGCGGCCAACCAGGCGGCCAACCAGGCGGCCAACGGGCGGCCAACGAGGCGGCCAACACACGACCCACGTGGGAGGATGAACGAACGATGATACTCGTGTTTGATGGCGCCACCGGCACCATGCTCCAGTCGCGGGGCCTGCCGCCCGGCTACTGCCCCGACGTCTGGTGCCTCGAGCGGCCCGACGACGTCGCCTGGGTCCACAAGCAGTACGTGGAGGCCGGGGCGCAGGTCATCGAAACCAATACCTTCGGCGCCACGCCCATCCGGCTCTCCCACTATGGCCTGCAGGACAAAGTCCGCGACATCAACGTGGCCGCCGTCCGCATCGCCCGCGAGGCCGCTGCCGGCCGGGCGCAGGTGGCGGCATCTATGGGTCCGCTGGGCGCCCTGGTCGCGCCGCTGGGCGACCTCGCCTTCGACCGCGCTTACGCTGAGTTCGCTGCCCAGGCCCGGGCGCTCCACGAGGCGCAGCCGGACTACATTATTATTGAAACCATCGCCGATCTGAACGAGCTGCGGGCGGCGATTTTGGCCTGCAAAGACTACGCACCCGGCATCAAGATCATCGCCCAGATTACCATCGATCCCAGCGGCCGGGCTTTTACCGGCACCGACCCCGAGACCGCCGGCCTGGTGCTCCAGTCCCTGGGCGCCGATGTGATCGGTTTCAACTGCTCCGTCGGGCCCGACGTGCTGCTCAAGGCCGTGGCGCGCATGGCGAAAGTTGCCCGGGTGCCGATTTCCGTGCAGCCGAACGCCGGGCTGCCCGTGCTGCAGCCCGACGGGAGGACGACCTTCCCCATGGGGCCGGCGGAGTTTGCGGCCTACGGACCCAAACTGGTGGCCGCCGGCGCCGCCTTCGTGGGCGGCTGCTGCGGGACGACGCCTGAGCACATCCGGCAACTCCGCGCTGCCGTGGCCGGACTGGAACCCAGCACCACGCCCGGACCTCTGGCCCACACCCTGGGGCTCGCCTCCCGGACCCGGACGCTCTTTTTCGTGGACGATAACCTGCCGGTGGTCATTGGCGAGCGAATCAACCCCACCGGGCGGAAATTGCTCTCCAAGGACATCAAGGAGGGCGTCTTTGCCCTGGTCCGCAAGGAGGCCAAAGCGCAGGCTGCGGCCGGGGCCAACGTGCTGGACGTGAACATGGGCGTGCCGTTGATCGACGAGGCGGCGGCGATGAGCCGGGCCGTCACGGTCATTCAGGATGCCGTGGACTTGCCGCTCTGCCTGGATTCGCCGAACGCCGATGCGCTGGAGGCCGGCCTGCGGGCCTGCGTCGGCAAGCCGCTGGTCAACTCTTTCAGCCTCGAAGAAGGCCGGGCCGAGCGGGTGCTGCCGGTGGTGAAGCGCTACGGCGCCGCCGTCCTCGGTCTCACCATTGATGAGCGGGGCATCCCGGCGTCGGCCGGGCGGCGGCTGGAGATTGCCCGCCGGCTCGTGGCGAAGGCGGCGGAGTACGGCATCCCTAGCCACGACGTGGTCATCGACGCCCTGGCCCTGACCGCCGGCGCCCAGCAGGCGGAAGCCAAAGAGACGCTCAAGGCGATTCAGATGATCAAGGAAGAGCTGGGCTGCCGGACCTCCCTCGGCATCTCCAACGTCTCGTTCGGGCTGCCCAACCGGCCCTTCCTGAACGCCGTCTACTACAACATGGCCGTCACGTCCGGGCTCGACATGGCGATCATGAATCCCATGGACGAGCGGATGATGGACACCGTGCGGGCGCTCCGGGTCTTCCTGAACCGGGACCGTGACTCCCGGGAGTTCATGCGCGTGGTGGGGCCGAAGAAGCTGGTCCACACGGAGGCGGAAGCGGTGGGGAAACAGGCCGCCGCGGCAGGCGCCATGAGCCCGGTCCCGGCCTCGGCCCCAGCCCCAGCCCCAGCCCCAGCCCCCGCGACCGGGCCGGTCCCGGTGGACGACGTCCTCGGCGGGCGGCTTTACACCACCATCCTGGAAGGCGACCGGGACGCCATTCTGCCGCTGGTGGAGGAGGCCCTGACCCAGGGCCGGGACCCCATGCAGGTCCTGAACGGGTGCCTGATTCCCGCCATCGAAGAGGTCGGGCGGCTGTTCGGCGACGGGACCTACTTCCTGCCACAGCTCATGCTCTCCGCGGCGGCCATGAAGAAAGCATTCAACCGGCTCCAGCCGGAGATTCAAAAGGCCAAGGCCGGTGCGGCCCACGTCGGCACCATTGTGCTGGCCACCGTCCAGGGCGACATTCACGACATTGGCAAGAACATCGTCGCCGTGCTGATGGAGAACTACGGCTTCAACGTGGTGGACCTGGGGCGGGACGTCAAGAACGATGCGGTGCTGGAAGCGGTGCGCCGGACCGGTGCCGACCTGGTCGGCCTCAGTGCCCTCATGACGACCACTATGCCGCAGATGAAGCGGGTCATCGACATGATCGCCGGGGAAGGCCTCAACTGCCCGGTGCTGGTGGGCGGTGCCGCTACCACCCGTGCCTTTGCGGCAGAAATTGGCGCGGCCGGATATGGGCGCGATGCGCAGGAAGCGGTGGCTGTCGCGTTGAAAGTTCTTCAGCAAAAGCGTGCAACTTCGATCGTGTCCGATTAGTCGGGAGGCGCCGATGATCTATACGATACAGGCTGCCGGGCGTACCATTGCGGTGGCGCCCGGCACTAAACTGTCGAGCGCACTGAACGGAGCGGAGATTTTCGTCGAGACCCCCTGCGGCTCCCGGGGCTACTGCCGCAAGTGCATGGTGAAAGTGCTGGGTGCAGCGCCCCCGCCGACGCCGGCGGACCAGGAGCGTCTGACGGCCGCCGAGATTAACCTGGGCTACCGGCTTTCCTGCCAGTTGGCCGTGACGCAGGACCTGGCCGTGGCCGTTGTGCCGGTAGCGGCGGCCGACCCCCGAAAGGCGGCTCTGGGCCGGCTCTCCGGGCCGGTCTCGGTAGACCCGTGGGCGGAACTGCGTGCCGGCGGCCGGTCGGTGGGGCTGGCGCTGGACGTGGGCACGACCACCATGGTGGCCGCGCTCCTGGACCTGGCGACGGGGGAGGAGCTGGCGGCCGAGTCCCGGCCGAACCCCCAGGCGATGCATGGGGCCGACCTGATGAGCCGCCTCAGCTACGCGACCCAAGGTGAGGCCAACGCCGCCGAACTGCAGGCCGAGGTGCTGGAGGCGGCCCGCCAACTGCTCGGCCGGCTCTGCCGCAAGGCGGGCGTGCCGCCGGAAGCCGTGGTGGCGGGGACGCTGGCGGGCAACACCGCCATGCACCATCTCTTTTTTGGCCTGCCGGTGGCGGACCTGGCGGTCGCGCCCTACACGCCTGCCGTGCTGGCGGGCTACGCAGCGCGCCTCGAAGGGCTGCCGCCCCTGTACGCGCTGCCGAACATCGCCGGCTTCGTGGGCGCCGACGCCGTGGCGGCGGGGCTGGCCGCGGACATCGACCAGACGGAGCAGACGCTGCTGGTGGTCGATATCGGGACCAACGGGGAGATGCTGCTGGCGCACAAGGGGAACATCTACGCCTGCTCCGCGCCTGCCGGCCCGGCGTTTGAGGGCGGCGAGATCAGCCAGGGCATGCGGGGCGGGCCGGGGGCCATCGACGCCGTCCAGTTCGACGGGGCCGACCTGGCTGTGGGCGTCATCGACGGCGTACCGGCCCGGGGAATCTGCGGATCGGGCCTGCTGGACGCCGTGGCGGCGCTCTTGCAGGCGAAGCTGATGGATCCGGGCGGGCGGCTCCGGCCGGAAGGCCCGGCGGCCCACCGACTCCAGAGTGGGGGCGTCCGGCTGGCGGACGGGGTCTTCCTGACGCAGAAAGACGTGCGGGCCTTACAGTTGGCCAAGGGCGCCATTCGCTCGGGCATCGACGTACTATTGAAGACCGCCGGCATCGGTCCGGCGGACCTGGATGGCATCCGGCTGGCCGGGGCGTTTGGCAACTACCTCCGACGCGAGTCCGCGCTCTCCGTGGGGCTGCTCCCGCCGGTGGCACCGGCGTCGGTGGAGCCCATCGGGAATGCCGCCGCAGCCGGGGCCAAGCTGGTCCTGCTCTCCCGGGCGGCCCGCGAGCGGGCGGAAACGCTGGCCCGGCGGACGCAGCACGTGGAGCTGGCGACGCATCCGGATTTCGAGGAGATCTTTCTAAGCGCGCTGGATTTCCCCCGCCAGGGTTAAACGCACGGAGGCGAGCTCATGATCAGCATCAGGGACATCGAAGCTGCCAGGGACCGCATTGCGGAGATCATCGTGAAGACGCCGCTGCTCACGGACCCGACCGGCCGGGCATTGTTGATTAAGGGCGAACACTTGCAGCGGACCGGTTCCTTCAAGCTGCGGGGGGCGGCGAACCGGGTCAGCGTGGCAGTGCAGCAGGGGGCGACCCATGTGGTCACCGCGTCGTCCGGCAATCATGGGCAGGCGGTCGCTTACATCGCCCAGCGGCTCGGCATCCGGGCCACGGTGGTGGTGCCGGAGGACGCCCCGGCCGTCAAGGTGGACGGCATCCGGCGCTGTGGGGCGGCGGTCGAGTTGTGCGGCCTGACTTCGCCGGAGCGGATGGCCCGGGCGGAGGCGATCGTCCGGGAACTGGGCGCCGTACTGATTGCGCCGTACGATGATCCGCTGATTATGGCCGGCCAGGGCACGATCGGCCTGGAGATTCTGGAGCAGTTGCCCGAGGTCGAAACGGTCTTCGTCCCCATCGGCGGCGGCGGCCTGATTTCCGGCGTGGCGACGGCCCTGAAAGAGCGGAAGCCTGGCATTCGGGTGATTGGCGTGGAGCCCGAACTGGGCAGCGATACGTTCCAGTCGTTCCGGAAAGGCGAAATCGTGTCGATTCCGGGTTCCAGGTCCATCGCCGACGGGCTTCGGACTTCGGCGCCCGGCCACCTGACGTTCCCGGTGATCCAGAAATACGTGGACGACGTCACGACCGTATCCGAAGCGGACATTCGGGAGGCCGTGAAGTACTTGCTGTTCGAGCGGAAGCAGCTGGTAGAGCCTTCCGGCGCGGTCACCGTGGCGGCGGCCCTCCGGTACGGCCGGCCGACCGTTGCCGTCGTATCCGGCGGCAACGTGGACTGGGCCGCCATGCCGTCCCTGCTGGCGTAGCCATGCTCGACCATGTGGTGCACGCAGTGCGGGACCTCGAAGCGGCGGCGTCGGAGTTGCGGCGGCTGGGCCTGCATGTCGTGCCCGGCGGGGACCACCCCGGCTGGGGCACTCGGAACGCGCTCTGCTATTTTGACCTGACGTATATCGAACTGATCGCCGTCCGGGCGGGTGCGGAAGCCGAGGCTGCCGCCTCTGACTTCGGCGGGCGGATTCTGGGGTTCCTGGAGGGGGGAGCGGGGCGGGCCCGCGGAGGAGCGGGGCTCGACAGCGGCGGCGATGGGCTGGCCACCGCCGCCCTCCGGACCGGCGAGATCGCCGGGGCGGCGGCGGCCATGCAGGCCCGGGGCGTGGGGCTGGTTGGCCCAAACCCGGGCTCCCGGCGCCGGCCCGACGGGTCGGTCATCGCCTGGCAGCTTGCCTTGCCGCCCTGGCCCTGGCCGTTTCTCATTCAGTGGGGCGACGGCGACACGGCCCGCCGGGCTGACCTGACGGCCCGTTCCGTCATCCGGGAGCATCCGCTGGGGCCAGGTCTGCGGCTCAGGCAGGTCGGCTGGGCCGTCGCGGACCTGGCGACGGCGGGCGACTGGCTGGCCTCCGCTTACGGCATCCGCGCCGGCGAGCCATACGCGGACCCGGCGCTCGGCGCCGTCTGCCGGGAGACCGACGCCGGGCTCCTCCTCTGTGAGCCCACGCAACCGGGCCCGGCCCGGGAGCGTCTTACTGAGCGGGGCGAAGGCCCTTTCCTGTACGACCTGACCGCGCCGGCCGCGCAACCGTTCTTCACTCCTGTCCTGGGCGCCTGGTTACGGGTCGTGCCATCCGCTGCCGGGGAGTGAGGCGTGTGCGCTTCAAAGTGATTCTCGTCTCAGGAATCTTGCTGCTGGCCGGCTGCGCCCGGCCGGCAGTACTTCCGGACCACCTGCTGGTCGTGGCGAATGGCCAGAAGCTGTCGCTGGTGGACCCGGCGGCCCGCACGGTGGTTCGGGAACTGAAGCTGTCCGGCGTCGCCCTGGACTACGGGGCAGGGCCGGACGGCCGGATTTACGTGCCCACGCTGGAACGAAAGGGCGCCATCTTTTCGGCCGCGGGTCTCGTGGCGGTTGACCTCAAAAAAGGGGAGGCGGAGCGAATCTCCCGGGTCACCGGGGACCTGATCGCCATTGCCAAGGATGGGACGGCCTACCTCCGCACCGGGTACATGGATCCCCAGGGGCTCTGGACCATCCACGTGGTGAACACGGCGACCGGCCTGGCGCTGGGCGATGTGGCAGTACCGGGCGCACCGGGTCGCCCGACCGGGATTGACGGCTCCCGGGCGCTGATGCCCGTGAATTTCGGCCCGGGCGAGGGCGGCAACGTCTACGTGCTGGACCGGCTGAAGCCGCCCGCCCCGCTCTTTCCGTTTGCCCTGCGGCCCCGGGCGCCGGGTCAGATCATTGTCCGGGACGGGCGGGGCTACTTCCTCTACAGCGGCCTGCCGGAGGAGAGCCCGACCCCCACGGACCGGAGTCTGGTGGACGCCCACATCGACGTCTGGGACCTGGACCGACTGACGCTGGTGCGGCGCATCGTCCTGCCGACGCCGATGGTCCAGAACATGGCAATGGACCGGGACGGCACGTTGTATGTCGGACACACCGATCGGCAGGAGCAGGCGGGGCCTGCCATCTCTGTTGTTGATCCGGCAACCGGAACCGTTCGGACGCTGCTCACCGGGATTCCCAGCCCGGCTTACGTCCAGGTGCTGGGCGACCGTCTCGCCGTTGCCGGCTACAGCAGCCCCCTGCTTGAGCTTTTCCACCTGCCCGACCTGGTCAAAGAGGGGCAGATGACCTTCCCCGGCGGCGCCATGGTGACGCCGCTCTCCCAGCCCTAACCTCCGCAAACCCAGTGGCATACCCGCAGGCAGTATGGTAGACTGGGGGCATCGTCCAAATCCGGTTTGTTTCTGCGGAGGGATTTGCTGGTGACAATATTGCAAGCGGCAGTCCTGGGCCTGGTGCAGGGGCTCGGCGAGTTCCTGCCCATTTCCAGCTCGGCTCACCTGATTCTGGTGCCCTGGTTCCTGGGCTGGCGTGAGCAAGGACTCACGTTCGACGTGGCGCTCCACCTCGGCACGCTGGTGGCCGTCACCGCCTACTTCTGGCGGGACCTGCTGGACCTGGCGATTGAAGGGCTCACCAAAGGGACGAAAACGCCCACCGGCAAGCTGGCCTGGGGCGTGGTGCTGGGCACCATTCCGGGGGCGCTGGCCGGCTTCCTGCTGGAAGCGCGAATCGAGGCGCTGGTGCGCTCCAACATGGTCCTCATTGCTGTCATGCTGGGGCTCATGGGTTTTGTACTCTACTGGGTCGACAAGCACGGTGCCCACAACCGGAGCCTGGAGGACATCACGCTAATGGATGTGGTCTGGATCGGCGTCGGACAGGCGTTTGCGCTGATTCCGGGCGTCTCCCGCTCCGGGGCGACGATTACCGTCGGGCTGTCCCGGGGGCTCAAGCGGGAGACCGCCGCCAAGGTCTCTTTCCTGCTCAGCTGGCCGATCATTTTCGGCGCCGGCATTCTGGCCATTCGCCACATGAGCGCCGCCGACTTCACGACCTCGTTCTGGGTGGGCGTCGCGGTTAGCGCTGTCACCGGATACGCCGTGATCGCTTTCCTCATGGATTACCTCAAGAAGGGCACCTTCCTGGTCTTCGCCGCATACCGGGGGTTCGTGGCGATTCTGACCCTGGCGCTGGTGTTCCTGCGGAAATAGGCATAACGAAAGCCGGCCGGGGAATCCGGCCGGCTTTTGCGCGGGGTGTCACGCAGTCATTCCTCGGTTTCTTCGTCTTCGTCCTCGACATCTTCCTCCGGTTCGTCGCCCGGCACGCCGTGCAGTTCCGCACTGTAGAGCACGCCGGTGGAGCGGGCCCAGGCCTCCCATTCCTCCAGGGTGTCGAACCGCCGGAAGCCATAGTGGCGCTTATAGTACGCCTGCGCGAACAGCGCGTCGACCTGTTCCTCGGTAATACCGACGAGCTTACTTAGCTCCTCGCCGGTCATGGGCGCCTGGTGCTCCAGCAGGTTGTCGGACAGCGCCCGCCAAATGAGTAACGCCAGCGTGCTGGTCGTTCCGGTGCCAAATGAATGGGAGGTGGTGTAGTAGGCCTTGGATCCGGCAGCAGATCGATTCGTCGCAGTGGTCTCCCCCAAGAGCGATTCCCCCGTCCAATAAAAATCCTGTTCACATAGCCTGCGCAGAGACGAGGGCGGCATGCGCCCCGCGTTTTAATCTCCTTTCGCCTTGTCAGCCCGCATCTCCTTTTCCGGATGCCATTCATTGATAACGGATCATGCGCCTGCCGGTCGGGGAAAAGGCAGCCCCTTTGTGCGAAGGATGCCTCCGTCCGGTCGGGTGGGGTGGGCATGTGCACAATGAGCTATGATATTCGACCATTCAGCTAATAGCGAACTCCTATTTCTTAACTATAATCTAAACAAAAGCTAACGATTATAGCGTCCAGCTTCAAGCATCCCGCCAACTGGGTGGGCAGCCACGGCTCGAAGGTGACGGCCACCCGCGCCACCGGCCACACCCTGCCGGGCAAGCAAGGCGACAAGCCCGCTTGCGCTGCCTGCCATACCGGTGGCCCGTGGCGTCCGCAACTGTGGTACGTCTCACATGCCCGTGCAGTGGAACCCCCTGTCCGCCACGGGCAGGGGGTTTTGCACGCCCCTTCGCGGCCCTGGCTTCAATTCATTGCCTTGACGAAAAGAAACATCTGCAATTACAATGTAAACAAGCGATCGCTTGCCAAGATAACGGAGGTGAGAGAATGGCCCGCCCCGGGCGCAAGGAACATGTGTTGGACGCGGCGGTGACCCTGTTTGGCCGCAAAGGCTACCACGGCACCACCGTCCGGGACATCGCCAGGGAGAGTGGCATGCTTTCGGGCAGTCTCTACGCCCACATCGACGGCAAGGAGGATCTCTTGTTCGAAATTGTGGCGCGGGCGGCAGACCGGTTCATGGTGGCTGTCCAGCCGATCGCGGGCGGGTTCGGACCCGCCTCGGACAAGCTGCGGCGGGCCATGGCGGCCCATATTCGGGTGGTGGCCGGCTCCCGGGACGCCGCCACCGTGTTCCTGCACGAGTGGACGGCGCTCAGTCCCCAGCGTCGGGCGCTCATCGCCGAAAAGCGCGACGCCTATGAGGCGCTGTTTGCCCGCATCATTCGGGAAGGGGTGGACTGTGGAGAGTTTCGCCCCTTGGATGAGCGGTTTGCCCGGTTGACGGTACTCAGCGCCCTGAACTGGCTCTATGCCTGGTACACACCTGGCGGGCCGCTCGGGTCCGACGAAGTGGCAGACAAATTCGCCGAACTGTTTCTTGAGGGGTTTCGGCAAGAGGGGGCATGTAGGTCGTGACGGACCAGGAGCGGCTGGCGGAGTTCATGGCGCGGATCGAACGTGGGGAGAAGATTGAGGCGTCGGACTGGATGCCCGACGAATACCGGATTACCCTGATCAAGTTCATGCAGATGCACGCCCTCTCCGAAGTGATGGGCGCATTCCCCGAAAAAGAGTGGGTGCCCAAGGCACCGACGCTGGCTCGCAAGCTTTCCCTCATGGCCAAGGTTCAGGATGAAGTCGGGCACGGCCAGCTGATTCTGCGGGTGGCCGAAGACCTGGCTGCCCCCCTGGGCAAGACCCGGGACGACCTGATTCAGGAGTTGTTCACCGGGCAGTGCAAGTTCCACAACGTTTTCCACATGCCGGTGCCTACCTGGGCGGACTGCGGCGTAATCGGCTGGCTGGTCGACGGCGCGGCCGTGGTCTCCCAGGCGGCATTGCTGGACTCCAGCTATGGGCCGTATGCCCGGGTGCTGCAGCGGGTCTGTGCTGAGGAAGGCTTCCATATTCAGCACGGCGAGTCCATTTGCCTGGCGCTGGCCGAGGGGACCGCCGCCCAGCGGCAGATGCTCCAGGACGCCCTGCACCGCTGGTGGGAACCGCTGCTGCTGTTCTTCGGGCCGGCCGAAACCACGAGCGCTTCGGCGACCATTCTCATGAAGTACCGCTTCCGCACGAAGACCAACGAGGAGTTGCGGCAGAAGTTCTTCGCCAAGTACGTGCCCCGGGTCTGGTCGCTGGGACTCACCCTGCCGGACCCGCACCTGCATTTCGACGAGGCCGAAGACCGGTGGACGTACACTTCCCCCGACTGGTCCAAGCTGAAGGCCATTGCCAAGAATGCCGGACCGCTCTCCCAGTATCGCCTGGGACTCCGGCAGGTCAGCTACGAAGAGGCCGCCTGGGTGCGGGAAGCTTTGTCTGGCAGGGGAGGGGCGCAATATGTCCATCTATGAGGTTTTCGTGCAGAAAGATCACACCACCCCGCATGTCTGGGTGGGCAGCGTGGTGGCCGGAGAGCCGGACGACGCCCTGGTCATGGCCCGGGAGAACTTCCTGCGGCGGGAGACGGCGGTTTCCATCTGGGTGGTGCTTCAGGCGGACGTCCACCGGACGTCGTATGCGGACAAGGAGTTTTTCGCCCGGGAATCCAGCAAGGAATACCGGATGCTCTCGGCCTATAACAAGACCAACGCCGAGAAGTGGCGCAAGTACAAGCGGAACCTACTGGACCTTGAGAAGGACTTCGTAAAAGATTGAGGGGGAAGGGGGAAGGGAAAAAGCGATGGCTATGACACCACAGGAGCGCACCGTCCTGGTGGAATTGCTGACCCAGCTGGCGGACGACGAGTTAATCATCGGCCACCGGGATTCCGAGTGGCTGGGCCTGGCTCCGCACCTGGAAGAGGATATCGCCTTCTCTTCCATCGCCCAGGACGAAGTCGGCCATGCCAATGCGTTCTTCGGACTCCTGGAGGCGCTGGGGGAGGGCAAGGCGGACGACCTGGCTTTCCTGCGCCCGGCGGCGGAGCGAAAGAACGCCGTGCTGCTGGAGCGGCCCAACGGCACGGGGACCTATCTCGTGGACCCACATTTCGACTGGGGCTACGCTGTCGCCCGCCGGCTCGCCTACGACCTGTTCGATGCCGTCCGGCTGGACGTGCTCGCTGGCTCGTCCTACGTGCCGCTGGCCCGCCTCGCGGTCAAAATCCGGCGGGAGGAGAAGTACCACCTGCTGCACCACGTGCTGTGGCTCAAGCGGCTGGCGCTTGGGACCGACGAATCCCGGGCCCGGCTGGCGGACGGCATCCAGAAGGCGTGGGGAGACGTGGGCGGCCTCTTCGCCATGGGCCGGGTCACCCCGGGCGACATTTTCCCGGCGACCGGCGCCGACCTGCTGGAGCGCTGGACGGCGGAACTGAAGCCGCTCTTCGAGTCCGTGCAGGTCGCCTGGCCGCAGGCGCCTGTCGTGCAGCCGGTCGCAGGGCCGGACGGCCGTCGGGGCCGGCATACGCCCGAACTGGACGCTCTCCTGGAGACCATGGGGGAGGTGTACCGGATGGCGCCCGGTGCCGCATGGTAGCCGGGGCCGTCACCGAGGCGGTGCTGTGGGCCGCGCTGGGGGACGTAAAGGATCCGGAGATTCCCTCCGTCAGCATTGTGGAAATGGGTCTCGTGGTCCGGGTGGTCCTGGACGCCGGTCGGACCCTGATCGAACTGACGCCCACTTTTGTGGGCTGTCCGGCCCTGGACATCATCCGCCGACAGGTGGCCGACCGGGTGGCGGAGGCCGGGGCGGAGGACGTGGCGGTCAAATTTGTCTTCGACCCGCCCTGGACGTCCGAACGAATCACCCCCGCGGGCCGGGAGAAGCTGAAGCGGTTCGGCATCGCCCCGCCGCTGCCGCCGGTCGGGGGCAGCCTGATCACCTTGGATGAAGTCCCGGCCTGCCCTTACTGCGGCTCCGGGGACACCCACCTGGAGAATCTCTTCGGCCCGACGGCCTGCCGCACGATCTGCTACTGTGATGCTTGCCGCCAGCCGTTTGAGGCCATGAAAACCGTTTGAATCCGCCGGTGCGTCCAAAGCCGTTCACCCCCCGGATCGTATTTCACATAACATGGTTCTAACAGCCCCCGGGGGAGGTATGCGCGTTGAGGCGCCGGCAAGCTAAGACCGACACCAAAGGCGAGACAGCGCGCCACAGGCACAGGCGCGGGAAAGAACACTCCGCTTATACCGTATTCGTGCCGGAAGGCGTCACCGTGACCAGTTCGTCGGGCGTCCGAGTTTTGCCCATGGTGCCCGAGAAGGGCCGGCGGCATAAGGCGGAAGTGGTGATTCAGCCCACCGCCCCTCGATCGCCAAAACGGTCCGAGCGGAAGCGGTCCGAGCCGGAGCGACGATACCGGCGCAAGCAGAAGGAACTGCGGGATGACGGTCGCACCGGTAAGCCGGTGCGGTGGGCCGGCCCGAACCAAAAGCAAAACTGGTGGGCCGGCCCGGACGTTCGCGGCGAGGACCGGGCGAAGCCGAAAGGACCCGATCAGCTTTCGGTCCCGCCGGAGATGGAGGCCCAGGCCCAGGTGGCCATGGCCCGGTACGACATGCGGGTCTCCGGCATGAAGATCATGGCGACGAAGCCGGAAAAAGGCGGCGCAATCTGGCGGATTGACACCGACCGGGGGCCCCGGAGCCTGAAGCTGCTCCACCGCCCGCTGGCCCGCAGTCTTTTCTCGATTGGCGCGCAGGATTACCTGGTGAAGCAGGGCGCCCGGGTGCCGGCGTTGATTCCGGCCCGCGACGGACTGCTCTATACGCTGGTGGAAGGAAAGGTCTGGATCGTTACCGATTGGATCGATGCGTTGGTCCAGGCCCCTAAAGTCGATCTCACCGGCGCCGCGTCCCTCTGCTACGGCCTGGGCGAGTTCCACCGACTGTCCCGGGGGTACCTGCCGCCGGAGGGTGCGCAGTTGGCCACCCGCCTGCACCACTGGCCCCAGACCTACCGGAAGGTCCTGACGAAAATGGGCTGGTTCCGAGAACTGGCCCGGGCCTACTCGGAGTATCCGGCGTCGCAGACGCTGCTGTCCCTGGTCGACACCTATGAGCAGCAGGCGCTGGACGCCATCGCCCGGTTGGAGCGCTCGCCTTACGCCCAACTGACGGCCCGGGGCGAGCGCGAGTGGGGGATCGTGCATCAGGATGAGCGCTGCACAAGAACAACGGCTGCCGGTCAATCGAATTGACCAGGCAGCCGTTGTTCGCGGGTTGCGGGCGTCAGCCGACGCCCGTAACCGGCTCCGCGGACCCCGCCGGCAGGCGGAGCTTTTCCATCGCCCGGTGGACCAGCAACGCCGCCACATGCTCCCGGGCGACCCGGGCCCGCTCCGGGTCGTCTACCCAACGCTCTTTCAGCTTCACGCCCACCATTACGCCCTCCTCCGATCCCGTCGCCGGAGGATATGTGGGGAATGCCGGCTTGATCTGTCAGCAAAGGCGAATTGTTGGGCTTAAAAGTATGAAGATGTTGAATCTAAAGCTTAGAGGTACTAACAGAACAGTTGGTGAAGAAGTGAGATGGCCTGTCAGATGTCAGACAAGCATGGCCGGAGAGAGGTGGACGCACATGGCGCTGGCGGATCGCAACCGGATGCCGCTCTACCGGCGGGTGGCCGAGGAACTCAAACGCTCGGTGGCTGCCGGGGAGTGGGAGCCGGACAGCCAGCTGCCCTCGGAGCCGGACCTGGCCCGTCGGTACGCTGTGAGCCGCGCCACCGTGCGGGAGGCCCTGCGGGCCCTGGAGCAGGAGGGGGTCGTCCGGTCCCGGCGCGGCCAGGGAACGTTCGCAGCCCGGCCCGGGGCGGTGCTGCACGTGGGTCTTGACTCGCTCTACTCCATGACGGACGCCATCTTGCGGCAGGGGCAGACGCCGGGCGCCACCGACATCCGCATTCACGTGAAACTGCTGGATGGCCCATTCGGCGGCCCGGAGACGGTGGCCTTGATCGAGCGGACCCGTCTGGCCGACGAGCGGCCGGTGGCCGTCTCCCGGGACTCGGTGCCGCTCCGGTGCCTGGCCCCGGCGGCGGACTGGGAGAGCCGGGTGAGCCGGGGGTCGCTGTTTAACCTGCTGCTGGAGGTGGGGGTGGACCTCACCATGTCCCGGACGCAGCTTCGGGCGGTGGAGGCGCCGGACGACGTGGCGCAGCGGCTGGATATCCGGCCCGGGAGTCCGCTGCTGCTCATGACGGAGACGGTTTTCGACCGGGGCGGCACGCCCGTCGTCAACTCCGAAGATTATTACCGCACCGACCGGATTGAAGTGAACCTGATCCGCCGGCGGTAGTTTTGGCATGAGTCGTGCGCTGCGATCGGTGGTCTGAGTCCGAAGGAGGTGAATGGCCGGCGCATCCGCCGAGTTTGCAGCCAATCCCAAGCGACCTCGGACTTCAAGGAAAGCAGGTGGGAACGAGATGGATGGTTACGGAATTGGCGTTGCACTGGTACTTGCTGTTTGGGCGTATATCTCCATCGTCCTCGTGCTCGGACCTGGACTCTGGATGGGTGAGGCGCTGGTCGCCGGCGCCATCACCGGCCTCGTGGTCGGCAATGTACAACTGGGCCTTCAAATCGGTGCCACGCTGACCCTCATGTCGCTGGGTATGTGGACCTATGGCGGCGCCACCATGCCGGACTGGATGACTGGCGCCATTCTGGGCACGGCCATCGGCGCCTTGAAGGGCGGACCCAACGCCCTGGAGGCCGGCCTGGCGGTCGCGATCCCGGCCTCGATTCTGATGACGCAGCTGGACGTGCTCGGCCGTGCCGTTACCACCGTGTTCATCCACGGCGCCGACCGGGCGATCGAGAAGGGCAACACCAAGGCGATCACCGCCTGGCACCTGTGGGGCCATGTGCCCTGGGGCCTGACCCGGGCCATTCCGGTCTTCCTGGCCATCTGGCTGGGCGCCGGGCCCGTGCAAAAAGTGATCGACAACATGCCGGCGTGGTTCATGAAAGGCATGACCGTGACCGGTCATCTGCTCCCGGCGCTGGGCTTCGCGCTGCTGCTGGGGCAGTTGCCGATCAAAAAGTACTGGCCGTTCCTGCTGATCGGCTTTGTGCTCTTCGCCTATTTCAAGATGCCGCTTACCGGCATCGCCATCCTCGCGGTGGCCATCGGCGCCCTGTACATCGCCCTGAAGGGGGTGCGGGTCAATGGCTAGCCCCGTCAGAAATCTGCCGCCGATCTCCGAACCCATGACGAAGCAGGACATCAACAAGGCCATGTGGCGGCACATTTTCACGCTGCAATGGTCCTGGAACTATGAACGCATGCAGGCGCTGGGCTGGCTCTGGTCGATTCTGCCGGTGCTCCAGAAGACCTACAAGGATCCGGCCGAGCTGAAAGTCGCCATGCAGCGCAACATCAACTTCTATAACACCAACCCGAACGTGGGCTCGCCGGCCATCTTCGGTGCGGCGGTGGCCATGGAGCAGGACCGTCAGCCCGACGTGGCCGACTCCCTGAAGGTCGGTCTCATGGGCCCGTTCGCCGGCATCGGCGACACGATCATGGCGATTCTGGTCCGGCCGATCGTGGCCGTGATCGCGGCCGCCTGGGCCATATCCGGCTCCGCCGGCGGCGCCTGGCTCATGTTCCTTACGTCCGTGGCCTTCATCGCTACCATGCCCTGGCAGTTTAACCTGGGGTACAAGCAGGGCCTGAACATGGTGACCGAAGTGGCCTCCGGCGGCAAGATCGACCAGGTGACGGAAGCGGCCAGTACCATGGGCCTGATCGTTATTGGCGGCTTCATTCCGTCGATCCTGGGCGTGACCACACCGCTGGCCTTCGCCAGGACCCTCATGGTTGACGGCAAGGCCACGGAAAAGATCGTCAAGGTCCAGGAAGTGCTCGACCAGATCCTGCCTTTCATGCTCCCGGTGCTCGTGGTCGGCCTGGCGTACTGGCTGCTCAGGAACCGCAAGCTGTCGCCGGTGTGGGTGCTGATCACCCTGACCGTCGTGGCGTTCGCCGGCAGCCTGCTGCACGTCCTCTAGTTCACCGTGTCTCGCAAGCGTCGCCTGGGCGGGGTGCCATACCCCGCCCGGGCGGCCCACGTTTTTAGCGGAAGGAGTGGTGCTAGTGAGCGGTCGGGCAGAGACCGGTCGGGAAGACGCTCCGCCGGTGGGCCTGGTGCTGACCTCGCACGGGCTGCTGGCCGGGGGGGTCCGGGACGCCGCCGAGATGATCATCGGCCCGCAGGACGGCCTGGCGGTGGTTGCCATGGGTCCGGCGGAAGACCTGGACGCGTTCCGGGCGAAGCTGGAGGAGGCCGTCCATGCGGTGGACCGGGGACGGGGCGTGCTGGTCCTGGCGGATCTGTTCGGCGGCAGTCCGGGCAACACGGCCGCCTATGTCCTGGGGCCGACGGTGGAAGTGGTGACCGGCGTGAATCTGCCCATGCTCCTGGAGGTCCTGATCAACCGGGTCGACGCCGAGACGCCTGCCGGTCTGGCGGCGATCGCCTGTACGGCTGCCCGGGACGGCGTCATGCGACTTGCCGACATGCTGGGAGGGTAGCAACATGACCGTGATTCACATGCGAATTGACAACCGTTTGATCCATGGGCAGGTCACCGTCAGCTGGGTCCATAACATGGGTGCCAACCACATGATCGTCACCAACGACAAGGTGGCGGTGGACCCGATCCAGACGATCATGCTGCCGCAGGCGGCCCGGGGCATCCGGACATCGGTGCTCTCCATCAACGATACGCTCCTACACTGCTTGTCGCCCGACGGCGAAAAAGAGGCGATCATGATCCTCGCAAAGTTTCCCGGTGATGCGCTGGCCCTGCTGGAAGGCGGGCTGAAGCCCAGGGAGATCAACGTGGGCAACCAGGCGCCGATCGGCGGCACCACGTTTAAAATGGTCACCAACTCGGTCTCCGTGACGGCCCGGGATGCCGAGCTGTACCGGGCCATTGCGGCCAAGGGCTACACCCTGACCTGCAAGATGATGCCCTCCGACTCGGCCGGGGATTTCCTCCAAACGCTGGCCAAAAAGGGGCTCTAGCATGAGACTGGGCGTTGATATCACGACGATCACGCCCCCAACCGCAACGAACATGGGCGGCTATGGGGCGCGTACCGGCAGCAGGGCGGGCACGCACGACCCGCTGACCGCGCGGACGCTGGTGTTCGAGGACGGCGGGCGGAAGCGGGCGCTGCTGGTTGCCGACCTGATTCTGTTCCCGCGCAGTCAGGCCGAGCGGATTGCCGCGACGGCGGCGGCACTGTCCGGGCTGGAGCCGGCGGACATTCTGGTGACGGCCACGCACACCCACTCGGGACCGCTCAATTTCGACGCCCCGGAGATCGGCGGCATGGCGAATCCAAGGTACGTTGCCTGGCTGGAGAAGGCGCTGGGCGCGTCGGTCGCCCGGGCGGCGGCGAACCTGTCGCCGGTAGCGGTTGGCTGGGGCACGATGCCGGTCTACGGCGTGGGCGCCATCCGGCGGGCGGGCGGGGAAACGGGCGTCCGGGAGGCGGGCGTTCGGGAGGCAGGTAGTGTATCGACCATCGGGTTTGCGGCGCCGGACGGGAGCCTCAGGGCTGTGCTCATGCACTATGCCTGCCATCCCACGGTGCTGGGGGCCGAGAACCTGCTGTACTCAAGCGACTTGCTCGGGGCCGCCCGGGCGAGCCTGGAACGGGAACTGGGCGGCGGGGTCCCGGTGGTGGCGGTGAACGGCGCCTGCGGCGACGTCTCCACCCGTTTCACCCGCCGGGGGCAGACGTTTTCGGAGCTGGACCGCCTGGGCACCCTGGTCGGCAAGGCGGCCCGGGCCGCCCTGTCGGGAGTCGTCTACCACGACGTGCCGCCGAACACCATGGCGTCGGCGGCGGTGGCGCTGGAACTGCCCCGGCGGCCGCTGCCGGAGGTGGACGTGGCGCTGGCTGAACTGAATCAGGCGCAGGCGCATTGGGCGGAATTGCAGCGACAGGAGCGCGCCGGACTGCTTCCGGACCACGGCGCAATGCGGCTGGCGAAGACGGCCTTGGAAGGGGCGCTGACTCAGGTCAAGCGGGCCCGGGCGGGGGCCGAAGCACCGCTGGAGACGGAGGCGCTGTTAACCGCCTGGCGGTTTGACTCCTGCGGCCTGGTGACCGTGCCCGGCGAGCTGTTCTTGGCCCTCGGCGAGGACATCGCCCGGGAGAGCGGCGTGGGTTGCTGTCTGGTCGTGGGTTACGCCGGCGGGTACGTCGGGTATATTCCGGACGGGCCGGCGTACGCGGAGGGCGGCTACGAGGTGCTTTCCACCCACCTGGACCGGCAGGCCGGTCCGCTGCTGGTGGCGGCGGCGGCCAGCTTGCTCCGGGCGCTGGGCCGGGAGAAGCCGCAGGGGTCTTGAAAAGGGGGTCGGACGATGGCTGGAGAACTCGTTCAGCATTACTACCAGGCAGTCCAGGGGATTTTGGCCTCGGTGTTTGAAACGCAGGCCGCGGTCATAGGCGAGGCCGGCCGGCTGGGCGCAGCCGCCATCAAAGGCGGCGGTCTGGTGCATGTCTTCGGGACCGGCCACTCCCACCTGATCGCCGAGGAGGTGGTTGACCGGGCCGGCGGGCTGCTGCTGATCAACGCCATTTTGGAGCCGTCGCTGATGCTCCACGAGGGCGTGAAGAAATCCAGCAGCCTGGAGCGGTTGCCGGGGATGGCGGAACGGTTACTCAGCCTGCAGCCGCTGAAAGCCGGCGACCTGTTCGTGGTCGTCTCCAACTCCGGGCGGAACGCCGTGCCGGTAGAGGCGGCGCTCTACGCGCAGGCCAGGGGGCTGAAGGTGGCGGCGATCACGTCGGTGGCCCATTCCCGGAGCCAGACGCCGACCCACGCCGGCGGCAAGCGGCTCTTCGAAATCGCCGACCTGGTGATCGACAACGGCGGCGTACCAGGTGACGCCATCCTGGAGGTGCCGGGCAGCGATGTGCGGGCCTGTGCGACTTCCACCGTGGCCGGGGCGTTCATCATCCAGTCGGTCATTGCGGCGATCATCGAGAATCTCGGCGACCTCCAGACCGAATTGCCGGTGCTGGCGAGCGGCAACGTCGACGGGAGCCAGGTCCACAACGAGCGCGTGCTGCGGTGTTATCAGGACCGGCTGGCGCAGTTGCGGACTTACATGGGCTGATTTGTCTGCAGGGGACTGATGGGGGGGATTTTGCATGCGGCTGGCAGGCGTGATTTACGGGGCGGAGCGGCCGCCCTTCGAAGGAGCGCTGGTGGTGGAAGCCGGACGGATCACCGCACTGGAGGCGGGCGTGCGTCAGGGCGCGGACCTGGTCGACTTGCGCCCGGCCCGGCTGGTGCCGGGGTTTATCGACCTGCACATTCACGGCGGTGGTGGCTGGGAGGCCGCGGCGCCCACGCCCGGTGATGCGGCGGCTTTCGGTCGGTTCCTGGCGGCGCAGGGGACGACGGCCTACTACGCCTCCCTGTCGGCGGTGCCGGTGGCGATGCTGGAAGGGCAGATCGCCACGTTGGCCCGGGCGGCGGCGGCGCAGGCGGCTGGGCTGCCGGAAGGCGCGGCCCGCCTGCTGGGCATCCACCTGGAAGGGCCGTTTCTGAATCCGGCCAAAAAAGGCGCCATGCCCGCCGAGTGGTTCCGCACGCCGGATGTTCCTTTGATCGAGCGGTGGCTGGACCTGGGCGAGGGCCACATCCGGCAGGTGACGGTGGCGCCGGAACTGCACGGGGCGCCGTACCTGATCCGGGCGCTGGCCGGGCTTGGCATTACCGTGACCGGCGGCCACACCGATGCGACGGCGGAGCAAACCCATGCAGGCATCGACGCCGGCGTCACCGTGGCCACGCATATCTACAACGCCATGCGGGGGCTGGAGCACCGGAGTCCGGGGCCGCTGGGCGCATATCTCACGGACCCCCGGGTCACCTGCGAACTGATCTGCGACTGCATTCATGTCCATCCCTTGGCCATGAAGCTGGCGCTGGCGGCCAAGGGGCTGGACCGGGTGACGGTGATTTCGGACGCGGGGCCGTTCTCCGGCCTGCCGGCGGGCGAGTATGCGGCCATGGGCCGGCAGCAGATCCGGGTGGACGAGACCGGCCACTGCCGCCTGCCCGACGGGACCATCGCCGGATCGAGCTTCCACCAGGTGGTGGGGGTCCGCAACCTCGTGGAGCGGCTGGGGTTGAGCCTGGAGGATGCCGTGCGGCTGGCCGCCACGAATCCGGCCCGGGTGGCCGGGGTCGGCGACCGCAAGGGGCGCCTGAGCCCCGGCTTCGACGCCGACGTGGTGGCGCTGGACGACCAGTTCCGGGTCCAACTGACGCTGGTGGAAGGCAAGGTGGCCTATCGGGCAGGTGAGGCGGGGAGCCGGCTCAATCCGGTCCGGCGGCCGGTCTCCGTGGGCTAAGGAGGGACGCAGGCATGTCAGTCTCCGCCGGGGCCTTTTACGCGGAAGCGCTGGCCCGGGTCAACCGGATGTACTTTACGCAGGCGGAGCAGATTACGGCGGCGGGAAAGTTGCTGGCCGGAGTGATCGGCAATGGCGGGGTGGTCCATCTCTTTGGCACGGGCCATTCGGCGGCGTTTGCCATGGAGATGGCCAACCGAGCCGGCGGCCTGGTGCCCATGGACGTCGTCGCCCTCGCGGACATTTGCACCCGGGGCAGCGAGCCGTGGCGCGTCATCGCCGACCCGGCGACCGAGCGGGACCCGCAGTTTGCCCACCGGGTGCTGGCCACGCACAAAATCGCCCCGCAGGACGGGTTCATCATCAGCAGCAACTCGGGCCGGAACGGCTCCACAGTGGAGATGGCCCTGGAGGTGAAGCGCCGGGGGCTGCCGCTGGTGGTGGTCACCAGCCTGGAGCACTCCCGCCGGGTCACGTCCCGCCACCCCGGCGGCAAGCGGCTCTTTGAGATTGGCGACGTGGTGATCGATAATTGCGGCCCTTACGGCGACGCTCTGCTGACAGATGAGCGGCTGGAGGCGGCGGTCTGCTCGGTGTCGTCCATCACGGGGGCCTTTATCGCGCAGATGATGACCGCGGAGATTGTCCGGCTGTTGCTGGCGGAGCAGAAGCCGGTGCCCGTTTTGATCAGCGCCAACGTGGATGGCGCCGACGAGCATAACCGGATGCTGCGCGACGTTTACGCCGGCCGCATCTCCGACTAGAGAGGAGGAACGTGCGTGGAAGCCGTGGTGAGCCGGTTCGGGGCGCTGATCCGTGACGTCCTGGAGCGGGTGGAATTGACCCAGGGTCCGGCGATGGAGCGGGCGGCTACCCTGGTGGCCGATACCATTCAGACTGATGGAATCGTCTATACGTTCGGAACAGGACATTCGCATTGTGTAGCCGAAGAGGTGGTCTATCGGGCCGGCGGGCTGGCGCCGGTGGACGCGATTTTGGAGCCCAGTCTGACCGGCACCACGGACGTGGTAGCCAGTGAGATCATGGAGCGGATCGAGGGCATTGCCACGGTGATTTTGGACCATCGGCGGGTCGGACCGCAGGATCTCCTGATCATCGTGAGCAACTCCGGGCGCAACGGTGCGACCGTGGAGATGGCCCTGGCGGCGCAGGCCCGGTCGATCAAGACGGTGGCGGTGACCAGCCTCGACTACTCCATCAAGACCACCTCCCGGCACTCTTCGGGCAAGCGGCTGTGCGAAGTGGCCGACGTGGTGATCGACAACTGCGGCGTGCTGGGCGATGCCGCCCTGCATCTGGAAGGGCTGCCGCAGCCGGTGGGACCCACGTCGAATATCGCGGCGCTCTACATATTGCACGGCGTCATGGCTCGGGCCGCCGAAATTCTGCTGGAGCGGGGCGTTCAGCCGCCGGTCTTCTGGTCGGGCAACCTGGACGGCGCCCGGGAGCAGAACCAGGCGCTTCTGGACCGCTACTGGGGTCGCATCAAAATGTGGTAGGGGGGGACTGGATGACTGCCATTGGCGTCGGGATCATCGGGTGGGGTTTTACCGCCAAAGTGCACACCATGGCCCTGCGGGCGCTGCCCGTGATCTTCCCGGACCTGCCGTTCGACGTGAGCCTGGCCGCAGTGGCGACCCGCGACCCGGGCAAGAACGGGCCGGCCATTCGCCGGGCGGGGTTCGCCCGGGTATACAACGATGTGGCTGCATTGATCGCGGACGGGAATGTGCAGGGGGTCGACATTTGCACGCCCAACGGGCTGCACCTGAGCCCGGCCACGGCGGCGTGGGCCGCCGGCAAGGCCGTGTACTGCGAGAAGCCGCTGGCGGCGACGCTGGCCGATGCCGAGGCGATGGCAGCGGCCTGGCGGGCGGCGGGTCTGGAGGCGGGCCGTCCGGCGGGGGCCGGCCGCCCGGCGGGTGTGGGGCCGCTCCCGGCGGCGAGCCAGGTGGCGCTGATGCTCCGGTTCCTGCCGGCCGTCGCCCGGGCGAAAGACTGGATCGCCGCCGGCCGGATCGGGCGCGTGCTCTCGTTCCGGGCCCGCATGGTTCACGGCGGCTACCTGGACCCCAACCGGGCCTACTCGTGGCGGCTCAACTGGGAGATGGGCGGTGGCGCCATGGCCGACCTGGGCATCCACCTCATCGATACCGTGCAGTTCCTGCTGGGGCCAGTGGCGGACCTCACGGCCCGGTCCCGCACGTTCGTGACCGAGCGCCCCTCGCCCGTGCCGGGCGAGCCGAAGGTGCCGGTCCGGGTGGACGACTGGACGGAAATCGCCTGCGAGCTTGACTCCGGGGCCGTGGGCACCATCGAGGCGACCCGGGCGGGCGACGGGCAGGAGGAGACGGTCTTCGAGATCTTCGGGACCGACGGCTCCCTGAAAATTACGGCGGCCTCGCCGCTGTTCCCGCAGTGCTTTGACCGGAAGCGGGGCGACCTTGTCGTACGCGGCGGGGATCCCGAGCCGGGACCGTTCACGAAGGCGGCGCTGACCGTTTATCCGCCGGCGAAGCTCACCCTGGGCACGCACGTGGACGCGCACCTGGCGGCGCTGCACTGGTGGCTGCGCCGGATGGCCGACCCGGCCTGGGAGATTGCCATGCCGCCGCTGGTTGCTTCCATTGAAGATGGTCGGTCCGCCCAGTCGGTGCTGGAGCGGGCCTATATCGCTTCCGGAATCAAAGGGTGACCTGGGGGGTAAACGATGTATCGGCTCCTGGCGCTTGATGTGGACGGCACGCTGTTAGGACCCGACCGGGCGGTCTCCCGCCGGACGGTTCAGGCCCTGGCCCGGGCCCGGGAGGCCGGGCTGGATTACACGCTGGTCACCGGGCGGCAGTCCTTTGCTCAGGGGCGTTATGTCGGAGTCAGAGGGGGTTGAGGGCCCCTGTCTATTTTTGCAGGCGGTTGACTTCGTTGGCATGCAGAAACGGACACAGCGGCGCCGCACACCTGGCTTTTGGGCCAAAGCTGCACCAAATCGGGCGTTTCATCACTGCTCTGTCTGTTTTTGCCTCCATCGGGAGGGCTCGTTCATGCACAACCGGACAGACCCGCAGGCGTCCAAACTTGGCCCCGGCACTGCGAGTCCGTCGGAACGGCCAGTCGTACCTGCTCATCTGCACTCAACGGGCCGGTTGAGGTGAACCCAATGGGAAGAGCCGACTGCATCTCGGATTCACGCGCGGCGGTCGGCTCTCCGAGCATTTCTTCTGTGACCGAAATGCCTTCATAGTCACCGAACTCAATACGGGTCCAAGGTGAGAAGAAGGCGTGAGACCTATGTGTGGCAAGGTCTCTCATCTCCGCCTTCAGTTATACGTGGCCCCCGGCATGTCCGGGGCCACAGTCCGCCCGTCCTGCATATCCTGTCCTGGAGGGATGGGGATGGAGGCCGTATACCAGGGAGCGTTTGGACCGATCCGGGTGCGGGATGTGCTGGGCGTAAGACGCTTGTACTTCGGTGACATGTACCAGGGCGGCCTCAGGCTGGGGGCACCCTACGCTTGGACGGCACCGGCTTTCGGCGCCTTTCACCTGATCACTGCGCTGCGGCGAGTGCCGGAGCAGGTGCTGGTCATCGGCCTGGGGGCCGGGGAGATCCCCAGGAGCTTTTGGTATGCCTATCCGGCAATTCGGATCCGGGTGGCCGAGATCGACCCCGTGGTGGTGCAGGTTGCCCGTCAGCACTTCGAACTGCCGGACGGCGACCGGCTCGAGGTGGTTGTCGGGGATGGGGTGGAGGTCCTGCGGCAATCGCCGGAACTGTACGACCTGATCATCCTGGATGCCAACGACAGCGGCATCGGCATGCCGGCGCAGTTCCGGGAACGGGGGTTCGTCGAACTGGCTGCATCACGTTTGCAGTCCGGCGGCATGCTGGCGGCCAATGTGCTGGGGCCGCTGGTGGGACCCGAAAGTGGCGGTCTGCGCACCTTCGAGGCGGAGGCGGCACGCCTGTTTCCGGAGCGATATCGGCTTACCTCGCCCGGCGCACGGCCCGAGCAGTATCAAAACGTCATCCTCTTCCTGGGGACCGGTCCGCAGATCCCGGTTGATCAGGTGCCGGCGCCGACCGGGTTTCAGGTTGTCCTCCCGCCTGTTCCATGAGGGCGTGGAACTTCGAGTTCATTTGCTCAAGTCGGCTGATGGGGTCAACATCGCGCCGCAGCCTACCCCCATTAAGAACACTGAGCGACCTGCTCGTGTTCCGAGTGGAGTACTTCAATCACCCCTGGTGAGCGGGGCTGACCCAGTCGATCTCCAGCACGGTCTCCGGCCCGTCACGGTAGAGCACGATGGCAGCCGCCAGCTTTCGCAGCAACTGCTGCCGCTCTGGGTGGGGCAGGTTCTGCCACAGGTCAACGGAGTCAGGGATTCCGGGCCACAGGTTTTGGGGTTGAGTGAGGCCCGGCCACAGGTCTCCCGCTGAGAGCGCCGGGGCCTGGAGGCTCGCCAACTGGGCCTCCGCCTCCCGGATGTGCTGTTCAATTGCGGCGGCCTCCGCCGCCAGGGCGTCCAGCTCCCGGGCGTAGAGGGCGGCCGGCAGGTCGCCGGTGCGGTAGTCTCGCTCCAGCCGCCGGGTCTGGCCGGCGATGCCGTCCCGTGCGGCTTGGTGGCGCCGCAGGTCCGCCCGAGCCTCGTGCGCCCACCGGGCCAGTTCAGCCCGCAAACGGTCCTGACAAGCGCTGCGGTCGAACCCGGCCAGAAGCGCGCTCGCGCGTTCGGCCACGAGGGTGTCTACGCCCTCCGCCGGGACGTGGGGCGCAGCGCAGGCCGTCCGGCCCTGGCGCCGGCGGGCGGTGCAGTAGTAGTAGGCGTGGCGCCCGACCCGCTTGCCGCCCAGGCGGGCGCCGCAGCGACAGCGGGCGAGCCCGGTGAGCAGGAACGCGCCCTGCGGGGCGGCGGGGGTGAGGGCGCAGGCCCGCATCCCGGCCCGGCCCCCGCCTCGGGCGGCCAGCAGCGCCTGCGCCTCTTGCCACACCGCCGGCGCCACCACCGCCGGAAAGGCCCCCGCGACGGCGGCATAGCGCGGCCGGGCGAACCGCACCGTCCCGGGCAGCCCCTGCCGGGCCTGCTGCTCCTTGCCCACCCGCATCGTCCGCCCGTACGCCAGCACCCCGGCGTAGGCCGGGTTCGCCAGCATCCGCCGGACCGCCAACGCCGACCACGGCGCCCCCCGCCGGGCGGCGCCCCCGGCGTTCAGCTCCGCCGCAATCTGGCCCGGCCCCCGGCCTAGCCGGAACAACTCGTAGACCCGCCGGACCACCGCCGCCTCGTGCTCCACCACGGCCAGCGTGCCCGGGGTGGGGCCGCGGGTGAAGCCGAACGGCGGGCGGAAGCCCGGGTTCAGCCCTTGCTCCGCCCGTTTGATCTTGCCGCCCATGGTCCGCTCCCGGATGACCGACCGCTCGTATTCGGCGAACGAGACCAGCATGTAGAAGAACATCTTCCCCGCCGGCGTGAGCGTGTTCACGTCCTCCGAGGTCGACTTGATGTAGCACCGGCCCTCCCACTCTCGCAGCACCAGGTCGACAATATCCACCACCGAGCGGGAGAGCCGGTCAATTTTATAGGCGACGACACACGCCACCCGCCCCGCCGCCACGTCCGCCCGGAGGCGGGTGAGTGCGGGCCGGTCCAGCGTGCCGCCGCTGAACCCGTCGTCGATATAGACCAGGTCCTCACGGAACGCCCAGCCCTGGGAGCCCAGGAAGCACCGGCAGCGCTCCAGCTGCGTCTGGAGCGTGGTGCCTTCCCCCTGGTCGTCGGTCGACCAGCGAATGTAGACCGCCACCTTGTCCGGTGCGATGTCCGGCACAGCAGCGCCCCCCTTCCGGCATCATCTTTATGCCGTTGGGGGGGGCGTTTTGCGCGCCGGGAGCAATCATCAGGACTACGGATGGTCCAACGGCCAGATGGGCCCCGGCGGCGTCTGGATTATCGACCTGGACGGCGTCTCGTACGACCTGCCTATCCGGGACCTGCGCAAGCTGATCGCCAGCACCATGGACGACAGGGGTACCTGGGATCTGACCTGGATCCGGGGCATGATCGACGCGTACCACCAGGCGAACCCGATCGAGCCCGACCTGTATCAGGTGATGTTGATCGACTTCTCGCTGCCTAACGAGTTTTACAAGAATGTCAAGGACGTCGTGCACGACCCCGTCGGGTTCCTGACCGGCGACCTCGACGGCCTGCTCCGCCGGCTCGCCGCCACCGAGACCTCCAAATGGGCCGCCCTCCGGGAACTCGGCCTCGACGCCGCCACCCCGCCGAAAATGCCCAGCCTCCGGACAGAACCGCCGGCCGCCGAGAAAAAGCAGCGCCGGCAGAGGAGGCGCGAAGAATGAAAATCCTCATGATCATCACCGAGAAGCTGCCCGTGCCCCCCGTGCGCGGCGGCGCCATCCAGACCTACGTCGCCGCCCTCGCACCCCTGCTCGCCAAGCGGCATGACCTGACCATTCTCGGCATCACCGACGAGACCCTGGCCGAGCACCAGACCGTGAACGGCGTCACCTACGAGCGCATTCCCGGCGGGAGCCTGGAACTCTACACGCCTGGGGTCGTAGCCTTTTTGTCCCGCCGAAACTTCGACCTGATCCACATCTTCAACCGGCCCCGCCTGGTGCTGCCCGTCCGCAAAGCAGCGCCCAAGGCCCGCCTCGTTCTCAGCCTGCACAACGAAATGTTCGCGCCGGAGAAAATCACCGGCCCCGAGGCGCTGGAGGCCATCGGCCAGCTTGAGCGGATCATCACCGTCAGCGACTATATCGGCAAGAGCGTCCGGGACCTGTACCCGGACGCGCAGCCCAAGCTGAAAACGCTCTACTCCGGCGTTGACCTGAAGCGGTTCGTGCCCGTCTGGTCGTCGGCGGAGGCGAAGCAGGCCCGCGTGGTCCTGCGCCAGCAGCACGGACTGGCCGGTAAAAAGGTGATCCTGTTCGTCGGGCGGCTCTCGCCCAAAAAGGGGGCCGATGTGCTGGTGCGGGCCATGCCCGAACTGGCCGCCCGCCACCCCGACGCGGCGCTGGTCCTGGTGGGCAGCAAGTGGTACGGCGAGGACGGGGTCAGCGACTACGTGGCCTATGTCCGGGCGCTGGCGGCCCGCGCACCGCTGCCCGTGGTCAGCACCGGGTTCGTCATTCCGGATCTGATTGCGCCCTGGTTCTGGGCCGGCGACATCTTTATCTGCGCCTCGCAGTGGGAGGAGCCGCTGGCCCGGGTCCACTACGAGGCAATGGCGGCGGGCCTGCCCATTGTTACCACGGCCAGGGGCGGCAACCCGGAAGTGATCCGCAGCGGCGTCAACGGCGTGATTCTGGACCGCCCGGACGACCCCAAGGCCATGGCCGGCGCACTGCATCCGCTTCTGGCCGACTCTGGCCTCCGGGAGCGGATGGGCCGGGCCGGCCGGGTGCTGGCGGAGGAGCGCTACGGCTGGGACCGGGTGACTCGCGAGGTTCTGGACGTGTGGGAGGGGACCCGGTAAAAGCGCACAAGTATGGACCACCTCTCGGCCGGGGGTGGTCCTTCACGTTGTCCCGTATCTGCCGATGGTCAGGGAAAGTCAAAAAGACAAGCAAGATCAAATGAGGTGGCAGCAATGTTCGAACAGGAGCCGTTCGCGAAGGTAGCAGAGCAGGTAGGTCCCGGCGTGGTGCAGGTCAAAAATGGGAAGGGGTTGGGTTCCGGCGTCCTGTTGGACAAGCACACCGTCATCACCAACGCGCACGTGGTCGGCGAGAACCCGCGGCCGGTGCTCACGTTTGCCGACGGGGTCAGCCGGGGCGGCCGGGTGGTGGCGGCCGACCAGTTGTACGACCTGGCGCTGGTCGAGACCGACTCGCCGGTCGACTTTGCGGTGACCATGGCGCCCGAAGACGAAATCGTCCCGGGCAAGCTGGTGGTGGCCATCGGCAATCCGTACGGGTTCGGGTGGACGGTGACGACGGGGGTCATCAGTGCGGTGGATCGGTTGCTGGGCCACCTCGACGGCCTGATTCAGACTGATGCCGCCATCAACCCGGGCAACAGCGGCGGTGCCCTGGTCGACCTGCAGGGGCGGCTGGTGGGCATTCCCACCATGGTGCTGGCCCAGGGCCAGAATATCGGGTTTGCCATTCCGTCCTGGCAGGTAGCCCTGGTGGCCGGGCAGTTCCGCCGGCTCGGGCGGGCGCTCCACCCGTGGGCCGGCATCGCCGGCACGACGGAGGTGATCGACCCGGTTATGGCCAGAGCGCTGGACCTGCCGGGGCGGGGCGTGCTCGTGGCGGGGGTGGAGCCGGGCAGCCCGGCAAGCCAGGCGGGCCTGCGGGAGTTCGACATGATCCTGGCGGTCAACGGCGGCGAGACGCCGTCGGTCCAGGCGCTGCGCCGGGAGATTCGCAAGGCCGGCGCCGGCCGGAACGCCACGTTCGACGTGCTGCGGGGCGGCAGCATCGTCCAGCGGCAGGTCCGGGTGGCGGAGATGCCGCAGGCCATGGCCGGGTAGGGAAACCGTCAGGGAAACAGAACGAGGCAATCGTCATATGCTGTCCCGATGAGGAGGGATGGGCATGGTGACGGTTGCCTCACGCTTTTTGCGATACATACCGGAAGCACCGATGGTCGGACCGGACGTCCGGCTGGTCCAGGAGCGCCTGCGGGTCCAGGGTTTCTACCCGGGCACCCTCGACGGCGTTTTCGGCCGGGGCACAAACGATGCGATCATCGCTTTTCAGGCCCGGCGGCAGCTTACGCCCGACGGCGTGGTCGGGCCGTCCACCTACGCCGCCCTGGGCCAGGGTCCGGTGCCGCAGGCCCTGGGCGACAAGGGCCCGTCGATCACCATTGACACGGAGCGCCGAAGGCTGTACCTGCGGCGGGGCGGCGCCTTGCAGCGCATCTACGACGTGGCGGTGGGCTCTCCGGAGTCGCCCACGCCGGTGGGCAAGTGGGTCGTGGTGGAGAAGTCGGCCAACCCTGGCGGGCCGTTTGGTGCCCGGTGGATGCGGCTCAGCATCCCGTGGGGCGGGTACCCGCACGATCGCAATCCATGATGGCCAGGTGCTACCTCCGAGTCTCCACGGAGGACCAGGCCAAAGAGGGCTACAGCCTGGGCGCCCAGCGGGACCGGCTCGGCGCCTTCGCCCTGTCTCAGGGCTGGACGGTCGCTGAATACTACATCGACGAAGGCATCAGCGCCAAGGACATGAAGCGGCCAGCCCTTAAGAAAATGCTCACCGAGATCCAGAGGGGCGAGGTCGTGTTGGTATACAAACTTGACCGCCTCACCCGCAGCGTAGCAGACCTGGACCTCTTGCTCCGGAAGTGGGAAGCAGATGGCGCCCTTTTCAGAAGTTGCACGGAAGACTTTAATACGACAACGGCAGCCGGACGCCTCTTTATCCGCCTGGTCGCGGACCTGGCCCAGTGGGAGCGGGAGAACCTGGCCGAACGCACCCGCATGGGCATGGTCAAGCGGGCCCAGGAAGGCGAGTGGAACGGCGGCCCCGCCCCCTTCGGCTACACGGCCGTCGAGACGGGTGAGCGGAACGGCCAGAAGGTCAAACGGATGCTGATGCCCAACGAGTACGCCCCTGTCGTGCGGGAGTTATATGAGCGGTACGTGAGCGGTCAGGGAATGCGGACGCTCACGCTTTGGCTGAACCGGGAGAAAGGCATCAAAAGCCCGCGGGGCGGCACGTTTTCCGACGCCACCGTGAGCGGCATCCTGAAGAATGCGGTTTACGCGGGCCTGAACGTTTGGTCCCGGGGCGTGAAGAAAGGCCTCCGCAATCCGGAGGCCGTCGTCGCCGAAGGCAAGCACGAGCCGATCGTCAGCCGGGCACTGTGGAGCCAGGCCCAGCAGATGCGGGAACGGCGTCTGAGTCTGCCGCCCCGGCATGCGACGGGAGGCAACATCCTCACCGGCATCGGCCGGTGCGGTGCCTGCGGGGGGTTTCTCAAAATCAATCTGGGCGGGACAAAAGGACGGCCCCGCTACTACCGGTGCGGCAACTACGTCACCAAAGGGACCTGCCGTGTCTCGTCCATCCCGGCTGATGTGGTGGAGGCCAACTTTGTGGCGGCGGTCTGCGCCTGGGCCGCCGAGCTGACCGATACGGAGACGGCTCGGGCCTATGCCGCCACGCACTTGCAGGAGGAGCAGGTCGGGCGGGAACGCCTGACCCCGCAGGAGCTTCGCCGGCAGGTCAGCCAGGCGAAGCAGGCGATTGCGGTCTGGGACAAAGCCCTGGAGGAGAAGCGGATCGACTTCAGCGTCTGGCAGGCGAAGATCAGCCCGCATTCCATCCGGCTCAGGGACCTGGAGGCACAATTGCGGGTGGTCAGCGAGTCAAGAGAGATTGGGGTCGCCCTGGATGCCATGATCACGAGTCTGAAGTCGTTCTCGGACCTGTGGGGCGCCGCGACGACTCCTGAGCGGAAGATGCTTGCCGGCAGCTTCTTCAAGGAGGTGCGTGTGTACCAGGACCGGCGGGTAGAGTTGTTGCCTCGAGGAGGTGCCCGCGTGCAGCCACGAGTCCAGTATCTCGTCCCGCCCGGGATCGCCGATAAGGACCTGCCTCCGGAAGTCCGGGCGGGGCTGCGCCTGTGCGCCAGGATCGCCGCCCGCATCGCCGGGCGGAGGCCTTCACTCACGCAAGTGGAGCGCACCCATTTCCAACGCGGCCCAGGTCATGAGCAGCGACTGCAGCAACCAGCCGAGGTCGGTCAGGCTGCCGGACTGGTAGCTGCCGAGGGAACGCAAAATGGCATACAGCAAGTCCGAGGCGGTGGCGAGAATCGTTCCGACTGCGATGATGCGCCAGGGGATGGCCAGCCGCCCTCGGCCCACACGTTGCAAGGCCCCAAGGACCATCAGCGCCGCGGCGATGGTGATCAGGTCGGCGACCGGGTAGGCCAGGGTGATGGCAAAACCGAGGTCGGACGGTTCAACCCGGAAGAAACTCAGCTCCGCAAGCAGCACGGCGGCAACGATCACCGCGGCACCGATGCTCCGGACGGACGCCACCTGGCGACGCACCAGGCCGTAGTGACGTAGCCGCAGCAACGCCCATACCACGCCGGCGATCAAGGTGAGCGAACTGAGCAGCCAGAGCGAGTCAGCCGCTGACGGGAAGGGGTCCGGCACGCCGGTGAAGACCTCCAGACCCCAGTAGTACAGGAACCCACAGGCGTTAAGGCCCATGCCGGCGGCCAGGAGGCCCCACGACCGGTCCCCCGCCGGAGACTGGCGGGCCGCCCGAACCAGGAACACGAAGGCCACGCTGCTCATGATCCCTTGCAGGAGGTCAACCCCGTAGGCGGGATACTCCCAGCCACCAATCGCGTACGTAAGGGCGGCCAGCCCGAGCACGACCAGGGCGATCCGCCACAGCCCGATCATCAGCGATTGGCGCGTGGCCGCCGGCGAACTCTGCACAGCAGCCTGGCGGAAGTCCGTTGCCGCTTTGCGGCCCACCAGCTCCTCCAACATGCCGGCCACTCGGTCTACGAGTCCGGGGTAGGACTGGGCATTAAGCGCCCCCAGGGAAACGCCCAGGGCGGAGGCATGCTCTTGCAGCACACTGCGGGCAGCGACCTCGCCCACGTAGCGAGCCAGGGCTGTCTCGGCATGTTCAAGGTATGTGTTCATTCGCTTTCACCCTCTCCTGGTTCAGTCGCCCAGCAGTAGCTCCCGAACGCCTAGAATATCAAGAATTTCGAGGATTTCCGGGCGGAAGCCGTCGAAGCAGAGCTTCCGCCCGTCCTCCGCCAGTTTCCGCTTCAACACGATCAGCCCGCGCACCCCGGTGGAATCGATAAACGCCAGTCCGGCCAGGTCCAAGCAGATCTCCTGATGGCTTCGGGCCGCCTGTTCGACCAGCGCCACCGCTTCCGGAATCGTAGCCATGTCCAGACTCCCGGTGTACGCCACGCGTTCCTCAGACATTGTAAGCTACCTCCTGACTGTCCGCGAACTGTAGTCGATCGCCTTCCAGCGTGATCTGAACCCGAGTGACGGCGGCTTCCAGGGTGGAGCACGTGTTGAACACACGCACCAGCGTGCCGGGTTCGATGGCGGCAGCCGTGATGGCGCCCGGCCCGTTTATTTCCAACGCACTGCCGCCCGTTACCGTGGCGACGGTGATCCATTCGCCGGCCAGCAGCGTTCCGCCCTCAACCCGGCCGCCGACCGAGATCCCCGTGTCCGCTTTGACCGCACAGCGTCGGACGTCTCCCTGCGGCACCTTGATGGTTCCGGACGCCTGCAACGTTGACGCCACGGCGCCACGCTCGATGACGATGTCGTGTCGATGCCCGCCGGTGGCCGAGAACATCTCCACCACTTCCCGGGCCTGGTCATAAGCCGCCTGGACGTCAGCGTAGGTCGTACTGAGCAGGTTTTCCGCACAAAAACAGCGTTCCATGATGTTCTGGAGTTCCGCTACTGGGCCGCCGTAGTGCCGGTATGCCTGCAGTTGTTGGATGGCGTACGCCATCTGCCCCGGGAACGCCGCAAACTTCTGTTCGAACAGTACGCGCAGCAGCGGACCCAGATTTGCCCGCAAGTCCACCGAGCGGAACGACGGTGCCGAATGCAAGTGGTCGATCACGGTCAGCAGTTGGCGGAACGAAGTGGCGACGGCCTCCACCCGGCCGACAAGCTGCACGTAGGCGTACCGGGTCGTTCCGGCCTGGACCTGGCTGTTGTTGCAGGTTCCCTGCAGAAAGACGGAGCCCAGGGCTTCGAGTGTGGCGCCCTCCGTTGCCCCCCGAACCAGCACCGACCCGCCGACCCGCACGACCGCTCCCGGTTGCAGACGGCCGGTCACGACCAGATCGCCCGAGACGGACACATTTAGCTGCGGGAAGACGTCGCCCTTGATGATATCGGCCGGGTAGATCACCGCCTGATCGTGGTCGATCACGGCCATCCCGGACGTACTGGCAACCACTGTCCGCCCGTCGTTCAGGAGTTCGGTTCCTGGGCCGGGCCTGAGCAGGCCTCTCCCCGGGGGCGGTGCCAGGACGGTTCCCGCCTGAACTGGGACGCCGCTGTTCATCACCTCTACCGGCATGGACCCGGTTGCTGGCATATCGCGTCACCTCCGGACTCGTTTTGGCTCATTGCAAATCGCAGGGCCACAATCGTGACGTCGTCGGCTGCCTGGTTCCCCCCGGCGTGAGCATCCACGCCGATCAGGATTTCCCGCAGCATATCCGGCAAGGGTCGGTCCCCGTGAAGTCGGACCAACTCCTGGAGGCCTTCGGCGGTCAGCCCTTTCCCGGTGCGCAGCTTGGCTTCCATGAGGCCGTCGGTGTGCATGACCACCAGGTCGCCCGGCTCAAGCGTGACCGACTGTTCGGTATACACCTGGTCTGGCATCATCCCCAGCGAGACCCCGCGGACTTTTACCACCTGCGGCGCCGGGGAATCCTGGCGGAGCATCAGCGGATATGGATGCCCGCCGCTGGCGAAGCTGAGGGTCCGCACAGCGGGCCGGCAGTCGACACAGGCGGCGGTGATAAAGGCGCCGACCGCTTGCAAGTCATCGTAAAACAGGTCATTGATGTGTTTGAGCAGGGCGCCGGGGGCGGGGCAATGCGGCGTAGCTGTCCGCACGGCAGCCCGGAACATGGTCATGAGCATGGCCGCACCAAAGCCTTTTCCCATGACATCGGCGATCACGATGCGCAGCCCGCCGTCGGGAAGCGGCAGAAAGTCAAAGTAATCGCCGCCGACTGCATGCCTCGGCACGCAACGGCCGCAGGCCTGGAGTCCAGCCAGGTCAACGCACCGGGATTCCAGCAGCACGGTCTGCACCCGCCGGGCAAACTCCAATTCCTGCTCCCATTGCTGCACGCTCAGTCCCATCGGTGTCCAGATGCGTGTGGTGCCGCCGTTCGTTTTGCTCATGGCTGCACCTCCGCCGGGGCCAGGGCCCTTTCCAGCACCAGCATGGTGCCCTCGCCGGATGTGTGCAGGTAGACGCGGTCCACATACTTGAGCATGACTGTAAAGCCTTTCCCCAGCGACCGTTGGGTGGAATAGCCATCGGTCAGGATGGCTTTCGGCAGGATGTCATAGGGAATGCCGGCGCCCTGGTCCGAGACGATGACCCGGATGTGCTGCGGATCCGTCCGTACGGTAAGCGTACCTTTTCCGGCATGTTTGAAGACGTTGGTGATGGCTTCCGACACGCAGACTTTCAGGCGGAAGAGCTCGGGAGCAGGCACGCCATATTGAGCGCCCAGCCTGTCGATCAACTCACGGGACCGGGCGCAATCCGACACCTGCGTCAGCATCATTTCACCCCAAAGCTCGCCCTGGCGCATCAGATCTTCCCGGGCCGGAGCATCAAGCAGCATCAGCGCCCCATGCGTCGCCGCCGCGATCACTTCCCGGTAGGCCTGGAAGATCTGACGGGAGTGCTCGCGCTCAACCGCCAGCGCCTGGCTGACATCAAACATCAACACGCTGCAGCTGCGGTCGCCGGCCGGAATGCAATAGACGTAGAACGCAGTCTCATTCGAAGTGACGACATTGGAAATAACTACATTGGAAATAACTACACTAGACACGGGAAGTTGATCCTGCAGGCAGCGTTCCGCCAGTGGGGCTACCTGGTCACGCACCGGAACGGCCACCGGTTCATCCCGGAAGTTGGTAAAGCGCCCCTCTTCATACGAAAGCACCCGACTGACACCCAGCGTTTCCAACACCTGTGAACTGCGGACCGCCTGGACCAGCTTGCCCTGCAACATGGCGGCGTCGGCACCGGCGACAATGCCTTCGGCCTTCCGGCCGGGTCGGTCCCATTGCGCCAGCGCCGCCTGCACCGCGGGAACCAGGTCGGGGTCCACCAGGGAACCCCTGACTTCGGACAGCCGCACCAACCGGGCATGCGGGTCGTCGTCTTCCATGCTCTCCACGATCTCAGCCGCCGCGAGAACGCGGGCGCCAATGGGAATCGCCGTGCCTTTCAGGCCGTCCGGATAGCCGCTGCCGTCCCAGGTTTCGTGGTGCTGCCGGATCAGTTTGGCTACCGGCGCCAATCCCGCCATGGCGGCCACCAGTTTTTCGCCGAGCACGGCGTGCTCCTTGTATGCTTCGATATCCGCCAGCGTTGCGATCGCATGGCGGGCCATGATCGACACGACCCGCGAATCCACTTCCGCCTCACCGATGTCATGGAGGGTGCCGGCCGCGAAAATCGTCTGGACCTCATCTTCCGGGAGGCCGATGGCCTCCGCAATGAGGCGGGCCAGATTCGCCACACGGGTCGCATGGTTCTCCGCAGCGCCGGTCTTGCGGGCGAGCAGGTCCGAGAGCTTCTGGAGGGTGTCCAGGTGGACCCGCCGCTGTTCGAGGAAGAGGTTGACGGCATAGCCGGAGGCCCGAAGTGCCCCGGCCGAAATCAGCATGGTCGGCCATCCGCCGCGTTGGAGGGTGTAAAGCAGCGGCGGCATGATCGCCAGGGCGACCAGGATGCTGCGGTAGGACTCCTCCATTTTTTCTGGTACAACCTCGGCGATTGAGCGGCCTTCGGACAGGCTTCCCATGACGCTGACGAAAATCAGGATCGCGGCATAGTAGAGCGCGCTGCCCAACAGGAGGGCCAGGTTGGCCGCCGATGTATCGGCCGGTCCGTGCACCAGGTTGGAGACCGTGAGATGCAGCACCAGGAGCGATACCTGAAGCTGGCCGAAATTGAACAGTCGGCGGAGCGCCAGGGGCGGGTCCGAGGGGGTGGCAAGCGCCTCCACCGTTTGGATCAGCGTTGCGGCGGCCATTCCGAACTGCACATAGCTGAGGGCCACAAAGACGGTTCCGAGCGTGGGGTACGCACGCCCGGGCAATTTCACCTGATAGCGCGCAAATACCGCTGCGCAGACGGCGAGGCCAAGAATCCCCACCAGTCTGTCCAGCGGAAACAACGCGGCAAAATGTACGAGTACACCAACTCCGGCCATGCCCACAGACCAGGCCAACCACGTTGCAGTCCGCCGCATATCTTCCCTGCTTTTTGTCCCGCGTATTGGCATTTGATCTGATATTAATCCTTACCGGAATGGTCCACAATAGTTATTACGGTAGGTTATGGGACCTGATCGCCCTGCGCCGGTTTTGCTCTGAAGCGGGTACGGCATCCACGGGACCAACGAAGAGGCCTCGGTCGGGCAGGCGGTCAGCCATGGCTGTGTCCGGCTGACTAACCGCGATGTCCAGGACCTCTACAACCGCATTCCCGTCGGCACCGTGGTCAACATCACCGGGCAGGTCTTCACCGGCCGGGTGCTGATCCCCGGGCAGGTCTCCGGTCCCGACGTGCGCGCCGTCCAGGAATTGCTCAAGATCCTCGGGTACTACACCGGCGACCCGGACGGCGTTTACGGCCCCGAAACCGCCGACGCCGTCCGCCGGTTCCAGGCCACCCACGACATCGCGGCCGACGGGATCGTCGGGCCGGCCACCTACGATGCGCTGCTGGCCGCCTTCGACGACGAGCGCGGGGCCACCGAACCTTGATCGATGAGCGGCGGTCTGCCCGAGGGGCGGACCGCCGCTTTCTGCGTCGGGACAACTGAAGCTAAAATTCAAAATTAACTGACACAAGGAAGAAAATTTGACGAAAATCAGTTGCACAGGACAAGGATACAGGGCCTAGGGAGTAGAATAATCCTATCCACTAAGTTTCATGCCTTCGAATGAGTAATGAACGACCGTTTGAACGGTCTCGCGGGAAGGCCCACATGGTTTCCATGGGGCGAAAGCCTCGTTGCCCATAGTCTCTGGTCATCGACCCGCATACGAGAGTGATTTGAGGAGGGGCACACTTGAAGAAGTTCCGTTTTGTCCTGGTTGCGCTGATGGTTCTGTCGATGGTGCTGGCCGCTTGCAGCAGCAAGAAAGCCGACACGCCGGCTCCGGTCGCCGCTGGCCCGGTCGAGCCGACCGCCACGTTCCACTACTACCTCACCGACAAACCCACCACGTTTGACCCGGCCATGGCTTCCGACGTCTCGACCATGCAGGTCATCCAGAACGTCTACAGCGGCCTGGTCATGAACAACTCGAAGGGCGAAGTCGTCAACGACATGGCCGCCAAGGTCGACATCAGCCCGGACGGCAAGGTATACACCTTCACCCTGAAGGACGCCACCTTCTCGGACGGCTCCAAGGTCACCGCGAAGGACTATGTCCGGTCCATCGTTCGGGCGATGAACCCGGCCCTGGCCTCGCCGGTTGCCGACTCCTACCTGGACGACATCGCCGGCATCCACGCCTTCCTCGGCAAGCGGGATGCCCTCGACAAGCAGAAGTCTGACAAGAAGATCACCGACGACGACTACTCCAAGCAGCTCGCCGCCGCTTACGCCGACATGGTGAAGGCCCCCGGCGTCGAAGCGAAGGACGACAAGACCGTCGTCATCACCCTGGCCGACGCGGCCGCTTACTTCCTTGCCAAGATGACCTACCCGACCGCTTACGTGGTCCATGCTTCCGCCCCGGCTGACAAGCCGATCGTGGCTTCGCCTGAGAACGTCAAGGTCGCCATCGGCACCGGCCCGTTCACCCTCGACTCCTACGTCGAAGGTTCCAAGGTCGTGCTGAAGCGTAACGCCAAGTTCTACGGCGACAAGGCCCTGGTCGCCATCGTCGAAGAGTCGGTCATCTCCCAGGACGCTGCCCAGCTGGCGGCTTACCAGGGCGGCCAGATCGACATGTCCCCGCTGCCGCCCACCGACTACCCGCGGATCAAGGGTGATGCGGCCCTGTCCAAGGAGATCCTGGAGTACGCCTCCGCCCGCGTCAACTACTTCGCCCTCAACCAGTTCGTGTTTGAGCCGGCGAAGGACGTCCGGGTCCGCCAGGCGTTCGCGATGGCCATCGACAAGGACAAGCTGAACCAGGTCGTTTACAACGGCACCCAGTTCCCGGCGAACGGCGTCCTGCCGCCGTCCATCCCGGGCTCCCTCGGCACCAACGTCCAGGCCCTCAAGTTCGACGCGGCCAAGGCGAAGGACCTGCTGAAGCAGGCCGGCTACGGCGAAGGCGGCAAGCCGCTGACCCTCAAGCTCACCTACCGGGCCAAGAACGAGACCATCCAGCGCTGGGCCGAGTTCCTCCAGAACCAGTTCAAGACCAACCTCGGCGTCACGGTCGAACTCGACCCGATGGAGTGGTCCAAGCTGCTCGAAGCTTCCTCCAAGAAGAATGTGCTGCAGTCCTTCCTGCTCGGTTGGTCCGCTGACTACATCGACCCGCAGGACTTCCTGACCATCCTGCTGCACGGTGGCGCTCCGTACAACCGGTATGGCTACGCCAACAAGGACTTCGACGCCATCCTCGACAAGGCCGACAAGATGGCCCCCGGCGCTGCCCGCTTCGCTGAGTACAGCAAGGCCGAGCAGCTGGCCGTCACCGAGGCCGGCTTCATCCCGACCCACTTCGGCAAGTCCCTGTTCCTGGTCAAGCCCTACATCAAGGGCCTCGAGTACGGTGCCATGGGCATCCTGCCGCTCAACCACCTGAGCGTCAACAAGTAGCCGACCCCCGCAGCTGCATGCCGGGGACTGCCTGGTGGCGGTCCCCGGTGTTGGCTGCTCTGACTTCCCTCAAAGGGGTGACAGTGCCCTGATCGCCTTTACGCTTCGGCGGCTTCTGGCCCTGATTCCCACCCTCCTGGTGATCACCGCCATCACGTTCTTCATGGGCTTCGCGGCGCCGGGCGACCCGATTTCGACCGTGCTCGGCGAGCGGGCCAGCACCGCTCAGGTGGCGGCACTAAAAGCGCAATATGGTCTTGATAAGCCACCGCTCGTGCAGTACTTCAAGTTCCTGGGGGGCGCGCTTCACGGCGACTTCGGTCGTTCCTACTTCTATGCCGGACGACCGGTCATTGAGATGGTCGGCACCGGCTTCGGGACCTCGTTAAAAATCGGCGGCGTGGCGGCGCTCTACGCGGCCCTCTTCGGCATGATCCTGGGCATCATTGCCGCTGTCAACCGCAACCGGTGGCCTGATCACCTCGCCATGTTCTTTGCCGTGGTGGGCGTCTCAATTCCGGGTTTCGTGCTGGCCATTGCCCTCATGTACCTGTTCGGGGTCCACCTGAAGGTCCTGCCGACGGTCGGCTGGGGTGAGCCCAAGCATTATATACTCCCGGTACTGGTCCTGGGGACCCGGTCGGCCGCATTCATTGCCCGCATCACCCGTTCGGCCATGCTGGACGTCATCGGGCAGGACTATGTGCGCACGGCCCGCGCCAAAGGGCTGTCCCAGCGTGTGGTCATCCTGAAGCACGCCGTGAAGAACGCCTTGATTCCGGTCATCACGGTGCTCGGCACCACTATGGGCTCCCTCATCACCGGCACCTATATCATCGAGACGATTTTCGGCATTCCGGGCGTCGGCCGCATCTCGCTGGACGGGATCTTCCAGCGTGACTACCAGGTCATCCAGGTGTCCACCATGCTGATCGCCACGGTCTTCGTGCTCGTCAACCTGGTGGTAGACATGATGTACGGCGTCGTTGACCCCCGCATCCGTTATTCGTAGGAGGTGGCCGGAATGAGCGCAGGTTCTGCACCCGTGCCGGCTGCCGCCGTTGTGCGGGAGCCACAGAGCGTTAACTTGTGGGTGGCGGCCTGGCGGCGGCTCATGAAAAAGCCAACCGCCGTCATCGCCCTGGTGTACATCATCATCCTGGTCCTTGTGGCCCTCTTTGCCAGCAAGCTGGCACCTTTCGCGTACGAACTGCAGAACTACGATGTCGTACGGGCGAACCCGGGCACGCCGGGACACCTCCTCGGCACGGATTTGCTGGGCCGGGACGTCCTGAGTCGGATGATCTACGGCACCCAGGTGTCCGTGTCGGTGGCGGGCGTAGTCCTGTTGGTCGAGACCACCGTCGGCATCACGCTGGGTTCGCTGGCCGGCTACTACGGCGGCTGGATCGACATGGTGATCATGCGGCTGACGGACATCATGTTTGCGTTCCCGGACCTGCTGCTGGCTATCCTGATCATGGGCATCCGGGGACCCGGCATCGGCAACCTGTTCTTCGCCATGTCGGTCGTGGCCTGGCCGGGCCTGGCCCGCCTCGTGCGGGGACAGGTGCTGGCCCTCAAGGAATCGGAGTTCGTGCAGGCCGCCCGCAGCCTTGGCACCAGTGACTCCCGGATCATTCTCAGGCACCTGATCCCGAACGTGATGAGCCCGGTATTGGTCAGCGCCACGCAGGGGTTGGCCGGCGTTATCCTGGCGGAGGCGTCCCTGAGCTTCCTGGGCATTGGCGTCCGCCCGCCATTCCCGTCGTGGGGCTCCATGATCAACAACATGATGGAGATGGTTTACTCCCAGCCCATCTTGCTGATCGGCCCCAGCGTCATCCTGGCGACGACGGTTCTGGCCTTCAACTTCCTGGGCGACGGTCTGCGGGACGCTCTCGATCCGCGGCTGAAGCACTAAGTTCAAGGTCGAACTACAGGCGAACTGAAAAGTACGAAAGCAAATCCGCCGCCCTTCAGAGGCCTGCTTCTGAACGGGCGGCGGGTGAATTTAGCGGCGGCGACCCTCCCATGGGTCGCCGCCTTTTGAATTTCCGCCGTGCATTCGAAGTTTTGCGGCAAGTCCGGGAAGAGTTCTCAGTAAGATATACCGCTCAGGACCCACACACAGAGAATGCACGATCGAGGAGGGGGACACGTGAGGAAGTTCCGTTACGCCCTGGTCGCATTGCTGGCGCTGTCCATGCTGCTGGCCGCCTGCAAGACCAAAACCGCCGAGCCGGCCCAGCCCAGCGGTTCAGCCCAGCCGGCCGCTACGTTCCACTATTACCTCGTGGATAAACCGACCACGTTCGACCCGGCAATGGTCTCCGACGTATCGACCATGCAGGTCATCCAGAACGTATTCAGCGGCCTGGTCATGTTCAACGAGAAAGGCGAAGTCGTGGCCGACATGGCCGCGAAGTGGGAGATCAGCCCCGACAACAAGACCTACACCTTCACCCTCAAAGATGCGACCTTCGCCGACGGCACCAAGGTCACCGCGCGGGACTTTGTCCGGTCAATGGTCCGGGCCATGAACCCGGTTCTGGCCTCGCCGGTCTCTGACTCCTACCTCGACGACATTGCCGGCTACCACGCATTCCTGGCCAAGCGTGGCGACCTCGACACGCAGAAGGGCGACAAGAAGATCACGGACGACGCCTACGCCAAGGCGCTCACCGCCGCCTATACCGACCTGGTCAAGGCGCCGGGGATCGAGGCGAAGGACGACAAGACCCTCGTGATCACCCTGACCCAGCCTGCCGCCTACTTCCTGGCCAAAATGACCTACCCGACCGCGTGGGTGGTCCATCCCGCCGTGCCGAACGACAAGCCCATGGCGTCGGCCCCGGAGAACGTGAAGCTCGCCATTGGCACTGGCCCGTTCACCCTCGACTCCTACGTCGAAGGCAGCAAGGTCGTGCTGAAGCGGAATCCCAAGTACTACGGTTACCAGGCAAAGGTCGGGACCGTGGAGCTGGCGGTCATCACCCAGGACGCCGCCCAGTTGGCGGCGTACCAGGGCGGCCAGTTCGACATGGCCCCGATTCCGACCACCGACTACCAGCGGGTCAAGGCCGATGCGGTCATGGGCAAGGAGGTCCTGGAGTATCCGACCGCCCGGGTCAACTACTTCGCACTGAACCAGAACCTGTGGGCGCCGGCCAGGGACGTCCGCGTTCGCCAGGCGTTCGCCTACGCCATCGACAAAGAGAAGCTGAACCAGGTCGTCTACCAGGGCACACAGTTCCCGGCCTACGGCATTCTTCCGCCGTCGATCCCCGGCGCCCTGGGCGACAAGGTGCAGGGCCTCAGGTACGACGGCGCCAAGGCGAAAGATCTTCTGAAGCAGGCCGGCTACGGCGAAGGCGGCAAGCCGCTCACGCTGAAGCTGACCTACCGGGCCAAGAACGAGACCTCCCAGCGCCTCGCCGAGTTCATTCAGAGCCAGTTGCAGACCAACCTTGGCATTAAGGTCAACCTGGACCCGATGGAGTGGTCGAAGCTCCTGGACGCTTCCGACAAGAAGACCGAACTGGAGTCGTTCCTGCTGGGCTGGTCCGCCGATTACATTGACCCGCAGGACTTCCTGACCATACTGCTCCACTCCGACTCCCCGAATAACCGGTACGGCTACACCAACAAGGACTTCGACGCCATTCTCAACAAGGCCGACCATTCGGCCACTTCCGACCGCATGGCCCAGTATAGCAAGGCCGAACAGCTCGCCGTGACCGATGCCGCCTGGGTCCCAACCACCTTCGGCAAGTCCCTGTTCCTGGTGAAGCCCTACATCAAGGGCGTCCGCAATAACGCCATGGGCATCCTGCCGCTCAACACCGTGACTGTCAACAAGTAAACGGCCGGCCGGCGCCCGCCGGGGACGGCTTTGCGCTGTCCTCGGTGGCGGCCTGCGCCGGCCCGTTTGCGAACAAGGGGGTGACCGCGCCTGATCGCCTATTCCTTCCGACGGATCCTCGCCCTGATTCCGACCCTGCTGATCATTACGGCCATTACGTTCTTCATGGGGTTCCTGGCGCCGGGCGATCCCATTTCGGCCGTGCTAGGTGAGCGGGCCAGCCCGGCCCAGGTTGCCGCACTGAAGGCCCAGTACGGCCTCGACAAGCCGCCGCTGGTCCAGTACGGACGCTTCCTGGTGGGCGTGCTTCACGGCGATTTCGGCCGCTCCTACTTTTACGCCGGGCGTCCGGTGATCGACATGGTCGCGGGCGGATTCCAAACGTCGCTCAAAGTTGGCGCCGTGGCGGCGGTGTATGCCGCCCTGTTGGGCATGACGCTGGGGATTATTGCGGCCGTCTTCCGCGACCGCTGGCCGGACCATGTCGCCATGTTCTTCGCCGTGGTGGGCGTCTCGATCCCGAACTTCGTGCTGGCGATTGCGCTCATGTACCTGTTCGGCGTATACCTGAAGATCCTGCCCACGGTAGGCTGGGGCGAGGCGAAGCATTACGTGATGCCGGTGCTGGTGTTGGGTACCCGGTCGGCCGCCTTTATCGCCCGCATCACCCGGTCGGCCATGCTGGACGTGATCGGGCAGGACTACGTGCGCACCGCCCGGGCCAAGGGCCTCACCCGGGAGCGGGTGATCCTGAAGCATGCGGTGAAGAACGCCCTGATCCCGGTGATTACGGTGCTGGGCACCACCCTGGGCGGCCTGATTACCGGCACGTATATTATTGAAACGATCTTCGGCATACCCGGCGTGGGCCGGGTTTCGCTGGATGCCATTTTTCAGCGTGACTACCAGGTGATTCAGGTGACGACGATGCTGATCGCCACGGTCTTTGTGCTCGTGAACCTCGCGGTGGACCTGCTGTATGGCGTGGTCGATCCCCGCATCCGTTATTCCTGAGGAGGTGGCCGGAATCCGCGCAAGGCTTGCCCCCCCACCGGCTATCCGTCCGGGGCGCGAACCGGAAAGCCCCGGCCTCTGGCTGGCAGCCTGGCGCCGGCTCATCAAGAAGCCGGCGGCGGTGATCAGCCTGGTCTACATCGTCGGATTGATCCTCGTGGCGGTCTTCGCGCCTTATCTGGCGCCGTTCAAGTTCGACTTGCAGAACTACGACGTCGTGCGGCTGAACCCGGGCTCCCCGGGCCATCTCCTGGGCACTGATGCCCTGGGCCGCGATATTCTCAGCCGGATGATTTACGGCACCCGGGTCTCCATGACGGTGGCGGGCGTGGTGCTGGCGATCGAAGTGGTCGCCGGCATGACGCTGGGCAGCCTGGCCGCCTACTATGGCGGCTGGGCCGACATGCTGATCATGCGGCTGACCGACATCATGTTCGCCTTCCCGGACCTGCTGCTGGCCATTCTGATCATGGGCATCAGGGGGCCCGGCCTCGGCAACCTGTTCTTTGCCATCAGCGTGGTTTCCTGGCCGGGGCTGGCCCGCCTGGTCCGGGGGCAGGTGCTGGCGCTGAAAGAGTCGGAATTCGTGCTGGCGGCCCGGTCCCTGGGGACCGGCGACTCCCGGATCATTCTGCGGCACCTGGTGCCCAACGTGCTCAGTCCGGTGCTGGTAAGCGCCACGCAGGGTCTGGCCGGCGTCATTCTGACGGAGGCCTCCCTGAGCTTTCTGGGCATCGGCATTCGCCCGCCGCAGCCGTCATGGGGCTCCATGATCAACGACATGATCTCGTTCGTCTACTCGCAGCCGGTGCTGCTGATCGGTCCGAGCGTGATTCTGGCCTGCACGGTGCTGGCCTTTAACTTCCTGGGGGACGGCCTGCGGGATGCGTTGGACCCGCGGCTGAAGCATTGAGGAAAGGGTTTAGAACCCCTGGTAGATGAACTTGGGCGTGGCGAAGTCGCCCCGGCCATACAGCAGAATCAAGCCGGCCAGAATCGCCACGTAGCAGACGGTCAGCGAAACGCGCCGCACCCAGCGGTTAGCGGAAAGTGCCATGATAGAATGCATCCAGCGTTTCATTATAGAAAACCCACCCTTCCCGGCTGAGGTGCGCGCCCGGATCGATGAGGAAATACTTGTCGCCATCGAAGCTGCTGTAGTCGAAGATGGGCACGCCGTATGGCTTGCAGACTTCACGCACCTTCTCGTAGTAAGCCTGGCGGGCCTTCGCCGAGACGCCCGTATAGTCGTAGTAGACGCCCTGAATCGGCATGGAAAGCACCAGCGGCTCGCCGCCCATCTCCCGGATGGCCCGGAGCAAGAGGTCCAGGTCGGGGAATTCCTTGGCGCCGTTCAGGTTCTTGAGGAAGTTGGCGTCGCTGTTCTTGTTCTTTTGCGTGGGCACATCGTTTCGGAACTTGGTGTTCCAGGCGTTATTGTCAAAGCCGAAGGGGTTGTTGTTGGCATTCGCCCGCTGCTCTTTCTCCGCCCTGGTGAGCAGCGCCACCCAGTCGAGCTTGGCAGGCTTGCGCTCCACCTCGGGCTTCAGCTTCGTCTGGCTGCGGATGTACATGAGCGACTCCCAGTGGTCCTGCAGGTGCAGCACCAGGTCGTCGAGTTTGCCCAGAGGGAAGACAGCCCAGTAAAGCGCCCGGTTCTTGAACGAGTTGCCGGCCAGTTGCTGCAAGGCAAAGCGCAGCACCGGCAGTTTCTCCAGGGTCTGGGGGTACTGGAGCATCCGCCGGGCGGCGTCCCGCTTCACCGCCAGGCTCAGGTCGGTGCTGAAGGCCAAGGCGGTGGCATGGGCGGCGGAGAAGTTCCCGGCGTAGTTGTCCGGGGCGAGCGTTTCGTGGAAGAACCAGGGCGCCGAGAGCGAAAGCGCAACCTTCTTGCCCCGCAGGTCCCCGCCAACGGCGGCGAGGTCCTGCAGGATCATCAGCGATGTCGTGCCGGCCTTGCCCACCGGGAAGATGGCGAACCCCGTGGGGTATTTCTTGAACAGCTCGTTGCCGTGATAGGGGTTCGCGATGTTCAGCTCCGAGCTACCGTAAATGGGCAGCAGGTCGGGCTGCCGGAAAGCCATGGCCTGAAAGGCCGCACCCTGGTTTTTCTGGGCAAACTGGACCGGCGCCAGGGCATGAATGTACCGGGCCTCGATCCCACGGGCATACAGCATGCCCGCCGCGAGGACCCCGGCGATCAGGACGACGGCGACGAGTGCGGAAGTGAGATGGGGCGGCTTTTGCATTGACCTCACCTGGGAGCAGGATACCACAATCCCTGTCATACCTAAATGATTTGGCGGACTTGTTTACACGCTGTTTACGCCGGGCGTGAATGAACCGCCGGCGGAATTGAACAGCCTGTCCGAACCGGGGCTGCAGTGGGGGCGTACCTAAAAGCAGACCACTGCAGAGGAGGGTCTTCCTGTGACTTTGACGGCAAGACTGGCCCTGACCCTGGGCGGCGGGGCGATCATCGGCGTCCTGGTACTGCTGGCCGCGGCTGCGGCCGGGAAGGGGGAGCGCAAATGGCACTTCGGACTGGGTGGGACCGCCTGGGGCTTCGCCCTGGCGTGGATGGCGCTTGCGGACTGTCCCGGCCCCGGCGCAACCCCCGGCCAGATGTCGAATATCGCGTTTCCGGTCCTGCTCGGCGGATTGGTCATCTGGCCGGTGGTGATGGCATGGGGCCAGCCCCGCTGGTTCTGGCGTTGGCTGGCGGCACAGCTCGTTGTGGCGCTGGCGCTCGCACCGGCGTTCGTCCTGGGCGTCCTGGTCGCATTGTGTAACTTCACATAGCCGTGGCAGGGGGAGGCCCGTTCGGGGGAGAATAAAGCGTAAACCCGAAGGGAGGGCCGTACGTTGCGCCATTCTTTTTCCGACCAACTGAAGCACCTGGAACAGCAAATCATCGTCATGGGGCAACTGGTGACGGCCGCCATTGAGAACGCGACCACCTCCCTGGCGAGACTCGATGGGGATCTGGCCAGACAGGTGATTGCCGGCGACGACGAAATCGACCGCCTCTTCATCGCGATTGAAAAGCAAGCCTTTCAGCTGCTGGCGCTCCAGCAGCCGATGGCCCGCGATCTCCGTGCCATCGGCACCGGACTCAAGCTGGTAACGGACCTGGAGCGGATTGCGGACCACGCGGTGGATATTGCCGGGGTGACACTGAAGCTGGAGGGGGAGGGGCTGATCAAGCCCCTGGCGGACATCCCACGCATGGCCCGAATGGCCGAGGAGATGATCCGCAAGGCGCTGGAGGCATATATCAACCGGGACGAAGACCTGGCCCGGGCGATGATCGAGGCAGACCACGAGGTGGACCATCTCTACCGGTACCTGTTTGACGAACTCCTCGGGCTCATGGAGCAGGACCCGGCGAAAGTCCGGCAGGCGACGTACCTGCTGCATGTGGCGACCTGGCTGGAGCGGGTGGGGGACCACGCCACCAACCTGGGCGAGTGGACGCTCTTCCTGATCACGGGCGAGATTTCCGACCTGAATAATTAGAAGGACCGGGCGTGGGGGCCCGGTCCTTCTTTATGTCCGGCGGCGATACTGTCCGGCCGGGACACTGTCCGGTGCCGGCACCGTCAGGTGGAGGAGCCCATCACTTTCTGCCCCCGGGGCTGCAGCGAGAACGCGTCCGGCTCCCGGGTAATGCCCAGGGCGTCGAACTCCGCCGGCTCCGGCAGCCAGGTGGCGAGGCCGCCTTTGCCGGTGGCATCCACCACGAAAACGCCCCCGCTGGTGCGCTTGCCGTCTTTGATCAGCCAGAGCTGATACGCCTGACCGGGCTCCAGGGCGGGAAGGCCCTGGGTCTGCAGGGCGATGCGGGCACCGCCGCCCTCCCGGGCCACCAGGACCCGGCCGCTGGCGGCGGGTGCGGCCGCCGTGCCCACCATGGCGATCGATCGCTCCACCGGGGCGGCTTGCTGAATGCCATTGATCCGTTCCTGCAGCCCGTCGATGCGCAGGACGGCGTAGCTGCCCAGAACGATGGCGACCGCTGCCGCTGCGGCCCCCCAGGCGGGCAGCGTCCAGGTCCGCCGTTTCCGACGGTCCGCAGCCGCCGCTTCGGCCACATTGCCGACCACCCGTGCTTTCAGGTTCGGCGGCGGGTCGACCGGCGGGGTCGCCAGTGCCAGCAGTTCCAGGGTGGCGTCCACTTCGGCCAGCTGGAGCCGGCAGGCGGGACAGGCGACGAGATGGCGCTGGAAGTTCCGGGCTTCGTCCGGCGGCAGTTGGCCCAAGCCGAACGTGATCACATCATCGGTGTGGGGACAGGTGTGCATATGTATCGGCCTCCTTTCGTCGAGGCGTAGCCAGGAACCCACGCAGCGCCTCCAGACCGAGCCGGACCCGGCTCTTGACCGTTCCCAGCGGGATGGCCAGGCGGGCGGCGATTTCCTGCTGGGTGAGCGCTCCGAAGTAAGCCAGCTCCAGGGCCTGCCGCTGCTCCGCCGGCAGCCGCATGAGCGCAGCGCGGACTTCGGCGCCGAGCACGCTGATTTCCGCGTCGCCGGCGGTGTCGGCGGCGAGATCTGGCTCATCCGGCAGGTCCTCAAAGCGACTCGGGGGCGACTTGCGGGCAGTGCGAAGCTGGTCCACCGCCGTGGTGTACGCCATGTGCAGCACCCACGTGCCGAGCCGTCCCCGGTCGGGATCGAATCGGGCTGCGTGCTTCCAGACCTTGAGAAAGACATCCTGGGTGACATCTTCCGCAGCCGGGGAATCGCCTAGCATACGCCGGGCCAGCGAGAAGACCTGGCGGCTGTACCGATCATACAGGTCCCCGACCGCCGACTGGTCTCCGGCGGCGAGGCGGGTCATCAACGCGACATCGTTCATGGGGGACGCTCCCTCTTGTCGGAAGGTTGTACTTTGCATACGGGAACTGGGGCAATTTGGATCACGCCAACGAAGGAAATGAGCTTACTTTATATATTACACCTAAATGTTGAAATAAAGTGATCCGAATTGCGCTTCTCTGCGTATGTCAGCCAGAAAGTTTGACACCGCAAGGGAGGGTGCGATTCATGCACAATTGGCAAGTCCCCGGCACCAACGCCATGAACTGGGTACTGGGTGGCCTTCTACTGTTAATCGCCGCAGTGGTCATGGTCGTGCGGGCGGCCGCCCTGCGGGCGGAGAGGGACGATCGCCATGCGTAGACCGTCGTGGCTCATGCTGGTACCGGCATTGCTCCTGGCGACCGCCTGCGGCATGGCGAAGCCGGCGGCCCCGGCGGCTCCCGCCCCGGCGGCCCCGGCCCCCGCCCCGGCCCCGGCCCCCGCCCCGGCACCCGCCCCCGCGCCGGCCCCCGCGCCGGCCCCCACGCCGACCACCGTGGAGCTGGCCGTCAAAATGACGGAATACGCCATTGAGCCCAAGGAACTCACGGTTCCCCTGGGTGCGACGGTCAAGCTCACCATCACCGACGCCGGGACCCGCCGGCACGACTTCAACATCACCGGCGCGTACGACGTGCAAAGCAAGGTGCTCGGCGCCGGCGAGACGCAGGTGCTGACTTTTACGGCCGACAAGGCCGGGGTGTTTCAGATCTTCTGCAGCCAGACCGGGCACAAAGATAAAGGCATGACCGCCACGCTGACGATCAAGTAAGAATCGTTCGCAAACGAAAGACGCCTCCTTGGGGAGGCGCCTTTTTATTTCGCTTGACGGCAGCCGCAACCATTGCTATAGTTGAGTTGCATTTAGATGCAATTGAAAGTGAGCGTGGGTTGCGTGGTTGAGCAAAGCAGGCTCCGTCAGTTGATTGCGCTGCGGTGTTCACCGCTCCTGGACATGGCGCTCTCGCTCCTGGTCATCCAGAATCCAGAGCGGTTCGGCAGCACGGCGCCCTGGGAACGCAGGGTGGCCGAGCGGCTGCCCGCCGGCCTCATGGACCGGCTCAAGGAGATCGGCGAGCGCACGGACCTGTTCGGCCTGGCCCTGGAGCTGGAAGAAGGGCCGGCCCTGCCGACGCCCGATGCCCTGGCGCGGGTGGCGGACCGGGACCCCGAGGCCGGGGCCGCCCTGCTGGCCTACTGGGAAGCGATTTCGCCCGAGGTGGGCGCGCAGACGGGGCTACTGGTGGCCAGCCTCCAGAAGGAGTTGGAGCGCCTCGGGCAAATGGACCCGCTGGCCTTCATCTGCCGGTTCTCCGACCGGGTCAGCGTGGCCGGCGACGGGGAGGCGATCATTCTCCACTGGGGTGGCGGCATGCGGGTGCCGCTGGCGGACCTGGAGCGGATTCTCTTCATCCCCTCGGCCTTCTGCCCCCGGCGGCTCATGTTCTACCGGCTGGGGCCGGTGCAGATCTTCTTCTACAATCCCCGGCACGAGGAGCCGGCGGAGCTGGAGGAGGCGCCGGAGAGCCTGATTCTCGGCTTCTCCGCCCTGGCCGACGCCACCCGGCTGCAACTGCTCCGGCTGATCACGCGGGACTCCATGCCGGCCCAGGAGATGGCTCGGCGGCTGGGCGTCAACGAATCCACCGTCTCCCGGCACCTGAAGCTGCTGGTCGAGGCGGGCCTGGTGGGCCGGGGGCGGCAGGAGGGCAAGTTCGTCTACTACGCGTTTCAGCCGGAACGGATCGATCAACTCGCAGCAGGCATCAAGGCCTATCTGGGGAGGGATTTGTCGTGATGTCGATGGTGGTTTGGAATCCGCCTGGCCGGACCCCGCTTCCGAACCTGACCGACCTGCTGGCGGAGGCCCGGCGGCTTGGCGGGGCGTCCGCCCTGACCGAGTACTGGCAGGAGCAGCCATGTCGGAGTGCCTACGTGCATGGCGAGCGGCACGACCTCTGGTGGGAGTTCGCACTCTCGGCCTCGTTCCGCTGGCAGGCCCATATCTGGCGGCTCGCCCCGGAAGATGCCCGGCGGCGGACATACCGGCTCGCCCTGGCACTGGGGCTGCTCACCCTGCTGGACCGGCCCGTGGAGGGGCTGACCCCGGCCCAGCGGGCCCGGGCGAACCTGGCGGTGGCGCTCCTGCCGAAGCCGGACCTGCTGGTCTGGGAGGAGCCGTTCTGCCATCTGGCCGGGGCGGACTGCGCCCGGGCCGGTCGCCTCGTGAGGCAACTGAACCGGACCGAAGGGCTGACGGTGGTGGCGGTCTCCGGCGACCCCCTGGGGTTGGAGCGGCTGGACCTGCCGCCGGTGCACGTCCTGAAGGCGGTTCCCGGCGAGTTCTGAGCGGGGAGGGATTTTCACAATGAGGGATACAACAATGAGTGGTACGACGAAACTCGGAGTCGCGGCCCTGGTCGTCGCCCTGGGGCTGGGCGTGCTGGCCGATGCGCTGCTGCGCACGCCCTTGTTCGGGCTGAACGGCTTCTTCTGGATTCTCTGCCTGCTGGGCGGCTACTGGCTGTTGGTCCGCCGGGAGGCGGTCGGCGTCAGCCGGGAGGGCTGGTATCTCCTGGCGCCGGCGCTGCTGGCGGCGATCGGGTTTCTCTGGCGGGATTCGCCGTTCCTGCTCATGCTCGACGTGGCGGGCCTGGCGATCGCCTTCGCACTCATGGTCGGCTTCGGTCGGACCGGCGGACTCGGCGGGGCCTCGGTTCCCGAGTACATCGCCCGCGGCGTGAGCGCCGTCGTCCTGACGCTTTTCGGGCCGTTCGTGCTGGTGCTCCGGGACGTCCGTTGGAGCGAGCTACCCCGGGACCGCCGCTCCGTGCAGATGGCGGCCGTGGGGCGCGGCCTGCTAATCGCCCTGCCGCTGGTCGTCGTATTCGGGGCGCTGTTCATGGCGGCGGATGCGGTCTTTGAACATATCATTACCACTGCGTTCGGCATCGACATCGGCCAGGCGTTCTCCCACGTCATTTTCATCGGTTTCTGGGCCTGGCTTGCGGCCGGGTTCTTCTGGGCCGGCCTGATCCAGAAGTGGCCGGAGGCGACCGCCGTCCCCCGGGCCACCGGCCTCTCGCTGGGGCTGACGGAGATGGCGATCGTACTGGGCCTCCTGAACGCCCTCTTCCTCGCCTTCGTGGTGGTCCAGTTCCGGTACTTCTTCGGCGGCGCGGCGCTGGTCGAGGCGTCCACCGGGTTGACCTTCGCCGACTACGCCCGGCGCGGCTTTTTTGAACTCGCCGCTGTTTCGGCGCTGGTGCTGCCGGTGCTGCTGGGGAGCCACTTCCTGCTGCCGCGGGAGCGGCCGGACCAGGAGCGGCTCTATCGCTGGCTGGCGGGGGCGCTGGTGGGCCAGTTGTTCATCATCATGGCCTCCGCGCTGAAGCGGATGATGCTCTACGAGCGGGCTTTCGGCCTGACGGAGGCGCGGCTGTACACGACGGCGTTCATGGTCTGGCTCGCGGTGCTGTTCGTCTGGTTCGGTGTGACCGTTCTGCGGGGTCGCTGGGAGCGGTTTGCGGCCGGCGTCCTGATCAGCGGTTATGTCGCCCTGGCGGCGCTGCACCTGTTGAACCCGGATGCACTCATCGCCGGCGTCAATGTGCAGCGCCTGGAGACCGGCCGCCGCTTCGACAGCCACTACCTCACCACGCTCAGCGCCGACGCTACACCTGTACTCCTTGCCGCCCTGCCGAAACTGGAGGGGGAGGATCGCTTCACGGTGGCGAACGGTCTGCTCAACCGGCGGGAGTCGCCGATCCATCGGGACTGGCGGAGTTGGAACTGGGGCCGGAGCCAGGAAGATGCGGCCCTGGCCGCCAACCTGGACGCGTTGAAAGCGATGGCGGGGCGTTAATTGCCCCGCCGTCCCGCGTGAAAAAAATGCACGGCTGGCTAAATTTACGTCTTGATGGGCGGTGCGTCATGCTGTAATATTAGTTCCTGTCACCGCTCGTTCGTAACCTTCACAAACGGACGGGCTGCACATTCCGGCATAGCTCAACGGTAGAGCATTCGGCTGTTAACCGAAGGGTTGTAGGTTCGAATCCTACTGCCGGAGCCAACCCTAGCACGGTCTCAGACCGTGCGGTGGATTGCGGGTTTAGCTCAGTGGTAGAGCGACGCCTTGCCAAGGCGTAGGTCGGGGGTTCGAGCCCCCTAACCCGCTCCAGATGTGGACCGCTAGCTCAATGGTAGAGCATCCGACTCTTAATCGGACGGTTGAAGGTTCGAGTCCTTCGCGGTCCACCACATCTTTTTGGAAAGTTTTTACGGGTGGTTAGCTCAGCGGGAGAGCACTCGCTTCACACGCGAGGGGTCACTGGTTCAATCCCAGTACCGCCCACCACGGCGTTTCCGGTGAATAGCCGGCAACGCCACCTAGCGGAGACGTGGTGTAGTGGCCTAACATGCGGCCCTGTCACGGCCGAGATCGCGGGTTCGAATCCCGTCGTCTCCGCCAGTTTCGGTCCCAACCCTCTGTCCCATCCCTTTGTAATGTCGGCGTGGCGGAATTGGCAGACGCGTACGTTTGAGGGGCGTATGGGCAACCGTGCGGGTTCAAGTCCCGCCGCCGACACCAGCGAAAAGCACCGGAGCAAACCGCTCCGGTGCTTTTTTTGCGTTTGACACCCGCCCATTTTCCGCATCCTACGGACGATGGAGGGATTCGTTGTGAAACGGGTGGTCTGGCTGACCGACCACGTGCCGCCCGGCTACCTGTCGGGCTGGCCCGGCTAGGGCAGGATCTCGACGTACCCGTCCGTTCCATGCACGCGGATCCGCTGCCCATCCCGGATCAGCCGGGTGGCATGCTCCACCCCCACGACGGCCGGCAAGCCGTACTCCCGTGCGATCACCGCGCCATGGGTCATCAGGCCCCCCACTTCCGTCACCAGGCCCTTGATCGCGACGAACAGGGGCGTCCAGCTGGGATCCGTGTAGGCGGTGACCAGGATGTCGCCCGCTTCGAGATCGGCCTCCGCCAGGTCCAGGATGACGCGGGCCCGCCCCTCGATGGTCCCGGCGGAAACCGCTAAGCCGACCAGCGCACCGGCCGGCAAGTTTTCGCGTCGGTACGCCCCGGCGACACACTCGCCCTCGGACGTGAGCACCCGGGGCGGCGTGAGCGCTTGATACGACCTGAACGCGTCCTTGCGCTGGCGGATGAGCTGGTCATCCACCTGGTTCGTGCGCACGACGTCTTGGAGCTCCTGGAACGACAGGTAGAAGATGTCTTCCTTCTCACGCAGCACATGGGCCTGCACGAGGCGCTCGGCTACTTCCAGCAAGGCCTGCTTGTATACGAAGTAGCGGCTGACCCAGTGGTACTTCGGATACTCCCGGTACCCGATGAAGGTCCGGACCCGGTCGATCATCCGCTTGGCCTCTTCGGCCTTCCGCTCTCCGTCCGGCAAGGCTCGCAGGCGGTCGAGCACCTCCTGTTCCTTCATCCGCGCCTGCTGCTGCCCTTGCTCGAAGCGCCGCTTGCCGGCGCCCGGCTCGAAGTTCTTCACGTTGCCGAGGAGCGCGGGCACGAGCGTGGTGGGGCGCTCGCTCCAGCGCGGCCTCGTGATGTCGATCTCGCCGACGCAGCGCATGCCGTAGTTGTCGAGCCACGTCCGGATGGCGTCTCGCGCTTCCCGCCCGCCCGCGAGCCTGGCCAGCTCGTCCAGGAAGCCCTCGTCCCGGGCGTGCTGCAGGAAAGCCACTACCTCCGGATGCGGGCGGATCACGTCGGCGACGTCCAGGAGCGCCAGCCCCATCTCCGACGTGACGTTGTTCGGGACGGACTGCGTGAGCGTGTCGGCCGCGTTCTTCTCGCCTAGCCACGCCTGCAGCTGCTCGTTGAGCCACCAGGTGGCCTCGATCGCCGTCATGAACACCCGATTGCTCTGCGGATCGAACAGGATCCGCCTCAGCTCCTGGATGTCCGCCAGGATGAAGTCGAGCAGCGCCGTCCCGGACTTCGAGTGGATCTCGCGCTTCAAGGCGGCGATGGAAGCCTGGGTGCGCTCGATCAGCTCGTCGACGATGGCCGGATCGGTCTCGATCGGGGCCGCCCCGCCGCCGGGCGGCGTCCAAGCGGGACCCTCGTGCGGGAGCGACGGGATGAAGTCGCCGCGGTCGAGGATGGTCTGCAGCGCGTCCCCGATCAGTGGGTCGGACCTCCCGACCATCGCCAGGAGACCGGGGCGGCTCGCGGGCGAAGCCAGGGCCTGGGTGACGTCGACGAACAGCCTCCCGCCGGCCTCGGCCATGGGCCTTGCGGCCGTCATCTGCCAGAAGGAGAGCCCCAGGGGCTTCATGGGGTCGGTCATCATCTGCGCATGACCGACGGAGATGTAGACGTGGTTCTCCCGGTCGCCGGCCGCGGGGATGGGGAACAGCGTGGTGATCGGCCGGCTCTGGACGATCTGGAAGTCGTCGTCGGCCAGGCACCATTCGATGTCCTGGGGGCGGCCGAAGTGCGCTTCGATCCGCCGGCCCAGCTGCACGAGCCGCACGAGCTGCGCATCCGTCAGCGCTGGCTGCTCCTGCCGCTCCGGCTCGATCGCCTGCTCCTGCGTCCCGCCTGTCGGCGAGGCGTGGAGGGCGAGCCGCTTGGTGGCGACCGCTTTGGCGACGACCTCGCCGTCCCGCACCTTGTAGACGTCCGCGTTCACCAGGCCGGAGACCAGGGCCTCGCCGAGGCCGAAGCTAGCCTCCACGGAGGCGACCTTCCGGTTGCCCGTGACGGGGTCGGCCGTAAAGAGGATGCCGGCCGCTTGCGGGAAGGCCATCTGCTGCACGACCACGGCCATGTGGACCTTCCGGTGGTCGAAGCCGTTCCGCAGGCGGTAGGTCACGGCCCGCTCGGTGAAGAGCGAGGCCCAGCACCGGCTGACATGCTGGAGGATCGCCGCCGGCCCCACGACGTTCAGGTACGTGTCCTGCTGGCCCGCGAAGGAGGCCGTCGGCAAGTCCTCCGCCGTCGCGCTGGATCGGATGGCGTAGGCGGCTTGCTCACCGAGCCGGGCGAGCGAGCGGGTGATCGCCGCCGCCAGATCGTCGGGGATGGCGATCGCTTCGAGAGTCCGGCGGATCTCCGCGCTGAGCGCGCGGATCGCCTCCCGGTCGTCCGTCTTCAGGCGCGACAGCCGATCGAGCCGATCGTCGATGGACGGCGCTTCCGCCATGATCCGCTGGAAGGCGTCCGTCGTCACGCAAAAGCCAGCCGGCACGCGGATGCCCTCGATCCGCGAAAGCTCGCCCAGGTGCGCGCCCTTGCCGCCAACGACCGAGACCTGCGTCTGGTCGATCTCCTGGAAACCCAACACGTAGCAGCCCATCGGCTCCCCTCCCTTGTCCGTTCTCTAAAGAATGTCGCAGCGTCTCACCGGACCCCTTTCCCCCATCCTGCTCAAGGAATGGATCCCGAGCGCGTCGCGGCGTAGGCCCCATTCCGCCCTCGTTACCCCGGTGTGCAGCATATTCACAGAAGAGACATCCTTTTATTGGCCACTGTGGTTCCTCCCCGTGGGTGTACTTGCCAGGTTTCACCACGCTAGCAGTGCCCACGGTGGCCATAATTCATAGCCGCCGCTCGAATTTACACCACGTGCTGGGACTCAGGTAGCCAACTTTTTTGCTGTGCTCCTCTAAACCATAGCGTGGTCGGCTTGGAAGAACCAGTCTGCAACATTCGCGATTTACGTGCTATAATGAAAGTAGAAGGCGAGTACTGAACGTGGCCATTTCACTTCGTACTTTGTTAGTTGAGACCGGTTGCGTCCGCTACCGTCAAGATTCCCACGACCAGGCCGCGTCGTTCCACGAACCACTGGTTTGGCGACGGTCGCGGCCACCCAACCGGACATGGAGCCCGAGCCGGGACCCACTTTTGGGCCGTACTCGAATACCCGCCCGAGCCGATGCGAAGGCGGCTGCTTGTCTGTGCCACGTTGGCATGAAGCGAGGCAGCCAGGGCAAGACGCCCTGGCTGCCTCATTTGTATGGCGCTTCAGGAACCGCAGGCCGGGGCGGGTGGGGCCGGCCAGAGGTGCGGGTACAGCCTTGGCCGCAACCATCCCGGCGGGAGGGGAGTGTAGGGCGTCAGCGCCACCAGCCGGCCCTCCCGCCAGCGGGCGGCCCCGGCCTGCAGAATCGAGCCGATTTCAGGCAAGACAAGGGCCGAGGACATGATCCTCGGCTGCATCCATTGACTGCGGAAAGGGACAGTACCCCCTGCTTACATAAGCGGGAACGGCATAACGCACTTGAATCGAAGAATCCCGGCCTTTTCTTCGGTGACGTAACATTGCGGCGATGCAATGCCATGCACCGGACTGGATATTCATACGGAAGAAGGCAGCCGCCTCCGCTCCATCCAAATCCGTCAACGCCGATTCCCCACCCGCCTACCGGCTTGTAGATAGAGTGCCCCCGGCCTCTGGTCTGTTACGCGGAACTGTTGGTGCCCCCCCGCCTCTGGTCTGTTTGTTAGCGAAACTGTAGGTGCCACTGACTGTGACTGGAGGACCACCGGTGACCACGCACCATGTGCTGGTTCCGGTGGCCTTTGTCGAACGTTTGCGTTCTGTTCGCTCTGGAGTTAGCTGCCAATAACTGGTATAATCGTAGGCGGATGACTGGGGGCGATGAGCATGGAGCAGACGATCAGCAGAGAGCAGGGGGTGGCCGACCTGCACTCCACCTCGGATGAGGCTCGGGTTGCGGCGGCCAAGGGCCTGCTGCAACTCGGCGAGTTTGGTACGCCTGCCGGCACTCATTTGTTGGCGGGTGCTAAAGCCGCGCTCCGCTTGTGGCGGCTGGCTGACGCAGTCGTTCTGACCTACCATGGTCTAAAGGTGGTACAACCACAGACCATGCTCTGGGCCGACATGCTGGCCAATCGCGCCATCGCCTGCGCCCGCCACGGCTTTTACAGCGAGGCGATCTCCGCAGGCGAACAGTTCCTCAAGGCGGTCGAAGCGCTACCGGCAGCAGCACAGTGGTTGCCATACGTCCATCATGCGATGGGGCTCGCGCACGACTGTCTCCAGCAGTACGCAGATGCGGCATTCCATCACCGTCTGGCGACCGAACTGCACGTGGACCCAGTAGAGCGAGCCATCGCGGCCAGTGATCTGGCGTACTCGCTGGCCCGCAGCGGGAACGCGGCGGAAGCGGACCGGGTTCTGTCACAGGTGGCGGATGTGGGCAACCCGTTCGCGTCATTTGTTGTTGCCTGCACCACCACGCTTGTCCGGTACCATCAGAGGCGCCACGCCGAGGCGGTGACCGCAGGGAAGGCGGCCACGGCACTGGCAGCGGGGCAGGAGGATGCCTGGGCCGTGCCAGTGGCAGAACTGCACTACTGGATGTCCAAGGCCGTCTGGGAACTGGGGGATGGTTTCCACGCTGCGGCCTGGGCGCTACACGCCGCCGTGGTGGCCGAAGAGCGGTTCCAACTGGCGCTCAGCAAGGCTGCGACCGAATGGCTCGCAGAAATCATGGACAGGGGAGGGATTCGCGATGCGTAAGCTCGTTTTGTTGGCCCTGCTGGTTCTATCGGTCTGTGCGTGGGCAACGACCGCCAGTGCCGGTTTTGGCGTGCCTGGCCCGACGCCTGATTCGGCCATGACCATGAAGGCAAGCGTGAAATAGTCCGGCATACGACAAGCCCTCGGGGGTCATACCCCCGAGGGCTTTTTTGCTCGCTTACCGACCAGACAGGCATCGACCAGCATCCGCAGGTCTTCAGGCGCCATTCCATTTTCGATGGCGGTGGAAAGGACCGGCTCAAAGGCTCTAAATGGGTCCGCCTCGGGCGCTGCGGCAGGCCGACTGAGCAACCAGGCAACTGGCGCTCCGGTGATCTCGCTGATTTGCATGGCCGCACTATCCGTCACGTGGACGGCGTCGGCCAGGTAGCCGTCGATGGCATCGGGGCAGTTTTGTCCTCTTCTGCAAGCTGGTTCCCCGCTTTGGCGTGCAATTGTGGACTGAGAGCCGCGTTTTGGTGCGTTTCGGACCCCAAAGCCCCGGAGTTTCTGCCTCTCCGTCCAGGTTTGCATGCGTGAGCCCTGCCAATGGTTGTAAAAGCGGACGGAGGGGAACCCGCCCGTTTCTGCACGCCAACGGAGGCAACGGCCTGCAAAAATGGACAGCGAGCACCTCCACCCGCCAGGAGCCCGACATGACGCCCTTGAATCAGCGCGCACCCTCACCATTCTGCCAGGTTTCTTGTCACCAGTCCGCAGACAACGAGTGTCTGCACGAAGATTGGCGAAGAGCCTGTTTGCCCATATACCGCCAAAACCTGGAACATTGCTGCCTCTTGTCGAGATACGCTCTTTGCTAAGTGCGAGGAAAGCTGCGTAGCTTGCAGAAGATGAACGACGAGTGCTATTCAGAAGTGCCAGCCAGATGATATGTGTTATCGCGTAACTTTTCCAGGTGCCTTGACGTTACATGTCTTGAGGTCAACGACTCAAACAGGTGCACCCATGATTCACGAGTACAATAGCAGCGGGAGGATTGAGCGATGAAACGGTATACCTTGTTGTTTGTCGCTTTGCTCATAGCCGGATGTGCTTCCCAGTCACTAGCGCCGAAGAAAGATGCTGACCCACAGCTCTCCCAGGTACTGTCCGAGAACGCCAAGTTGCAGGAGCAGGTACGGACTCTGGAGAAGGAACGGGACGAACTGAAGAAGGGCAGCCTCGCCAACGTCGGTGAAATACGGGTCGGAATAGACAAGGCTAAGGAGATAGCCAAGACTACCGCACCGTATATGGAGGTCAAACAGTCCAGACGAGTCGAGTTCGCTCTAAATAATCCAGGCCGATGGGTAGCCGTTTGGGTTCTCGATCTGGGCAACGAAGAGCGCCCCTATCAGGGTACTATTATCGTTGATGCCATCACCGGAAAGGTCTTGAATGCCACGAATGCTCCGAGTGGGAATTAGCCTCTCACAGATAGGCGTGTCGTAGGAGTGCAAGGATCGAGCCTTTCGGAATGCAGTCATGTGACGGAGTTCAAAACGCCAATGGCATCCCCCGCTGGCGCTTCTTCTTTCGCTGCGACTAACGTCGATTATTAGTCAACATAGGAATCCCGAGGCGCAAGAGGAGCGGTAACCTGCTCCTCTTCTCTGTTGCCGTCCATGAGGCAACATTTCCGGCGCGCAGACCCGAAACTTTTTCGATCCGAGTTGAAAGAAAGCCGTGCATCTGCGCGTAATACCAGGTGAAAGGAGGCGAGGGGGTTGGACGAACGGGATGCGATCCGGCTGTGCCAGGGCGGCGACCGGGATGCGTTTGGACCGCTGGTGCAGCGCTACCAGGCCCAGATTCTGGCCTTGTGCCTGCGCATGACCGGCAGTCGTGAAGACGCCGCCGATGTCGCCCAGCAGGCGTTCGTCCAGGCGTACAAACACCTGGACGGATACGACCCGGAACAGCCCTTCCGCCCCTGGCTCTTCCGGATCGCCACCAACGAATGCATTGGCTTCCTCCGCCGGTCCGGACGCCACAAAGCGGTCTCCGGCGACGCGGCACTGGAGCAGGTGAGCGACCCGGAAGCCGGCGCCCCGGCGCTGGTGGAACTGGCGGAGGATCACGAGCAGGTACGCCGGGCGGTCTCAGCGCTGCCACCCCCGTATCGGACCGTCGTCGTCCTCTACTACTTTCAGGAGCTAGGTTACCAGGACATTGCCGAACAGACCGGCCTGCCGGTGGGGACCATCGGCACACAGCTTTTCCGGGCGAAACAACTGCTCAGGCGGCTATTGACGGAACAGGAGGTGATCAGCGGTGCAACATCTTGAACGCGAAGCGCTCCAACTGTATCTCGCCGGTGCGCTGGACCTGCCGGCGTGTGAGGCCATGGCGCAGCACCTGGCCGAATGCCCCCGGTGCAGCGACCGGCTGGCCGAACTGGCAGCCGACGATGCCGGCCTCACCGCTGCGCTCTGCCTCAGCGACGCCGAACGGGCCTGGGTCGAAAGCCAGGACCTGACTGCGCCGGTGCTGCGCCGGATTACGCCCCGGCTTTCCGTGCCGCTCCTGATCGGCTGCGTCATGCTGCTCCCCGGCATCTGGGCATTTAACCTCATCGTCGGGCTTGGCGCCGGCTGGCTTGCCGGTCAGTCCACCTTCGGTCTGCTGATCAATTTCGGCCGTACCCTCGGGCCGGTGCTCCTGCGCTTCGCCCTCTGGCTGGCGCAGGGCGGGCTTCTGACCCGGCTCTGGCCGCTGCTCATCCTCGGCGCCGTGCTCGGTTTCTGGTACCTGAATCATCAAAAGGAGACGAATGATTATGCGTAAGTTCGGGCTGGGGGTTCTCGTTGCGCTCCTGTTGCTGTTCACGCTGGTGCCTGCGGCCCTGGCCGCCGACCTGCGGACGGGCTCCCGCCTGGTCGTGGAATCCGGGCAGACCGTCGAGGACGATATCATCTTCTCGGGCGTATCGGTCGTCATCGACGGGGCGGTCCATGGCGATGTTTTCGCCTTTGCCAATACGGTGACCGTCAACGGCACCATCGACGGCAACCTGTTCGCTTTCGGCGCCAACGTCGATGTGGAGGGCACCGTCACCGGGACCGTCGTCGCCGGGGCCAACGACGTACTGGTCCACGGGCGGGTGGGCGGCACGCTGGTGACCGGCGGTTCTACCTTGACCCTCGACTCGGCGGGCAGCGTCGGCCGCAACTGGATTGTCGGCGGCGACCAGGTCATCAGCGCCGGCCATATCGGGTACGGCATGCTGGCGGGGGGCAACCGGCTGACCATTGCGGGGCAGGTCGACCGGGAAGTGCGGGCCTACGTGAACGATCTCAGCATCGCCGGCGGTGCGGCGGTGGGCGGTCCGGTCGACTACACCAGCAACCGCCAGGCGAACATTGCCGCCGGCGCCCGCACCGGGCAGGTGAGCTTTCATCAGTCTCAGGCGCGGACCAACCCCGTGACCCTCCCCAGCCACAGTTCGGCCTGGTTCGTCGTGCTGAAGTACGTGGGGTTCGTGCTCTGCGGCCTGGTGCTGTTCGCCCTGTTCCCCGGCCTCAAGACCACGTTCCCGCAGGTGATTCGGGAGAAGCCCTGGCAGGCGCCGCTGGCCGGTTTCCTGAGCCTGCTGGCCGTCCCGGTCGGCGCCGTGATTCTGCTGGCGACGATCGTCGGCATCCCTCTGAGCCTGGTGGTCATGCTGCTCTTCCCGGTGATGATCTACCTGGGTCAGATTCTCCTTTCCTTTACGGTGGGCCGGCTGGTCGCCGATCGGGTCGGGGAGATGCGGGGCTGGAACTGGGCGCTCCTGTTCGTGGGCGGTGCGCTGGTCACCACCGTGCTGGTGCAACTGCCGATCGTGGGTGGGATCCTGGCCTTCGCCGGTGTGCTGTACGGGCTGGGCGGACTCTACTACACGCTCTTCGACCGGCGGCAGGCGGCCTGATCACTCCGAGCGTCAACAGCCCCTGCTCAGGCAAACTGAGCGGGGGCTGTTTTTCATGCGAAGCCGTTGCTTCGGGCGCCCGTCGTACGTGTGGGAATGGGCAACTGGTGGCATTCCGACAGGCAACTGCCCTGCATAGGTCTGCGAGGTGAGAACGTTCGAGGGGGAAGGTCTCCCCTGTACCCATGGCACATCGGGGCGATGCGGGACCAGGACCCGTCCGATAGCCCGGCCATACGCAGGCATTGCGGCCGCTGTCCGGACCCCGGAGCCGGGCCATATGGAGCCCCAAGGCCCGCAATGTCCTGCCTGTACGGACCCTGTATGCCCGCCATATGTCCCCAATGTGTCCCCAATGTCCACCCAATGTGTCCCCAATGTGCCCGCTTTCGCGGCTCGTTCGCGAGACCGAGGCTGGGAAAGCCTGCACCACAAAGCCCTCCGCCATTGACGGACTATTGCGGTGAGCCCGCGCCATAAAACGAAACGCACCCGGAGCCGGTCGGCTCACGCTCTTCGACCGGCGGCCTGACCGCTGGTCATCGAAACGAACGCCAATAGCCCCTGCTCAGCCTAACTGAGTGCGGGCTGCGTTTTCAGGCCCGCTCTCGTTGCACATTGGCTAGAAAAGTCCCTTTATTTCGTGTTAAATTAATATATACTCAAACATCGTAGGCGCCAGGAGGAGGAGACCGGATGGCACCAGATGTCGAACCGCCAACACGGCCGCACACCGGCTACGTCCGAATTGTGCTGATATCCGCCCTTGTGATCGCAGTGGCAGCCGTAGCTTTTATGGCCATCATGGCCAACGTCGAAGTGCCTGGGCCGGTCGAGCCGGCGCCAAAGTTGCCCGTGGTCGACGAATTCATTGCCCGCCAGGCCCGGACCGACAAAGGGTGGCAGCGGGCTGAACAACTGGGCCTGTTTCAGGCGGTACTGACGCAGCGATCGGACAAAGGATATACATTTAGCGTGCAACGTATATTGGCCGATCCAACCCAGACCGTGTCTACACCGTCGAAGGAAAGGATCCCCACGTGGCCAACCTTGATTGGGGGCGCTCCAATTTCAATGGCGAGAACTTGGGTGGCGGGACTCACCGAAGCGAGATCATCGACGGCGTCATGGTCGGGGCTTATGTACTTGCACCGCTGCCGGCAGAAACGGGAGAGATTCAGCTCGCTGTGCGCCGCATCGGTCCGGTCAGCGGTCACTGGGATTTGCACTTTCCGGCCTCCCGGGCCGCTCTGACCGCCCAGACCCAAGTCGTCCTGGTGAGCCGCAGCTTCGACGTGCCGGGCGGAGTGCTGACCATCAAGCGTCTCCTGCTGTCCCCATTCGAGACGCAGGTCGAAGTCGAGGTGGCGCATCAGGACCAGTCTCCGAGTCTAAATTTGCCTGAATTATCCATCGCGACTGCGAATGGTCCGGTTAAAGGAAAGGGTGGTTCCGGGCGGAGTTCCCGATCGGGCGACGTTCTTGTGGAGTCCATCCGCATGCTGTTTGATCCCCTGGACCGTTACCCCGCCAGCGTGACCTTACGACTGGGTGGAATGGTCTTCCGTTCAGGCGAAACCCGTGTCCCGCTTTCCGGCCCTCGGGTCGCTGTCACTTCATACGGAAACACAATCACGGTTGAAGCGCTGGAGAACACGGGTCAAAACGGGCGGGCTACGCTCCGTGAAGAAAGCGACTCGCATGACGCATGGTGGCAGGACTTTTCTTCCTGGCAGGTACTCGATGACGCAGGTCAACTCCATCCGGCTCAACCGCCCCAGGAGCAGAGCAGTACCATGGAAGCCGTTCGGCTTCAACCTGGAAAGAGCACTGTCGCGATTAATCAGCAACGCGTGGGGTGGACGCTGCCGCGTGGCCGAACGGCGGTGGCGCTGGTCAACCATGGGTACTGGGAGCATGTCGAAAACCTGGGCGAGGTGACGATTGAGCTCCCGCAGCGGTGACGTCCCGGTTGTGTCGGGCCACAAAACGAAACGCACCCGAAGCCGGTCGGCTCGGGTGCGTTTACGTTCTTGCTGAACCCCGCCGCACGACCCACCAGTAGAGGAGCAACGCCCCCGGGCAGTGGACGAGCCCCACCAGGCCCCACAGCCACGGCCGGGCGCCCCGCCTCCGGGCGTCCAGGAACAGCCAGGTGCCCTGGCTCAACAGGATAGCGGCGATGACCACCCACCCATACCACGGGATGACCCGCAGGTCACTCATTCCGTCACCCGCTTCCGCCCGAAAATCGCAGCCGAAACCAGGAGCCCGACCAGCCCGACGCCCTGGGCGATAAAGAACCAGACCGGCTGCCGGCTCATGGGGTAAAGCACGCCGGCCAGAATCACGACCGCGACGGCCCAGAAGCGGACCAGGTCTCGCAGCGTTTCCCGCCGCTGCTCCCGCTGGACCTCGACGGCCAGCATCTGCAAGGTTTCCAGGCGGGGGGGCTCTTCGCCGTTCAGGTCGCTGATGGCGTCCAGCCCGGCCCGCAGTTGCGCTTCCCAGTCGCTTTTCCCATCAGGCTTCATCGTCAGTCAGCTCCTTTCGCAAGCTGCGGATGCCATTAAAGATCCGGGACTTCACGGTGCCGACCGGAATGTGCATCCACTCGGCGATCTCTTCGTACGTGTAGCCGTGGTAGTGCTTCAGCACCAGCGGCATCGCCACGTCCCGAGGCAGGTCGGCCAGCCGCTCCATCATATCCTGCCATTCCGGTCCGGGCCCGTCGCCCTCCGGCAGCAGCACTTCAAGCGCTTCCGCCTGCACCCGCCGCTCCCGCCGGCGGCTACGGAGCACATCCATGTACAGGTGCGTGGCGATGGCGATCAACCAGGTGCTGAACTTGGAGCGGCCCGAGAACTGGCCGATTTTCTGGATCGCCCGGATCATCGTCTCCTGGGTCAGGTCTTCGGCCAGGGTCCGGTCCAGCGTCACCGTAACCAGGTACTTCTTGACGGACAGGTAATTCGCCTGGAGGAGCCGGGACAGGGATGCGGCATCGCCGCGCTGGGCCAGCCGGATCAGCGCCGCATCCTCCATCCGCTTCACCTGCCTGTCGATTTACTTGATCTGACTTTCGAAGAGATAGCCGCGGTCCATGTGCCTCGTCAGTTGCCAAAGCAGCGCCCCGTTGATGACAGCCAGCACAAGGCCGATGACGGTCACGAGCCCGGTGTCCAGCAGCAGCAGGCCGCTGACCTGGCCGAACAGCAGCAGAATCGCCGGCAGCACCAGCAGCGCGCCCGACTGGTACGCCCCCTGGAACGTGGTCGACCGGGCGCTGACATAGACGGTCACAAAGATCGTCAGGAGGCTGACCATGGGGATCACCAGCAGCATGAGCGGCAGCCAGTTCCAGCGGGGGAAGAAGAGGCCGTGGAACAGCGACCAGCCGGCGGCGTTCAGGGAGATTGCGCAGAGCACAAACGTGCCGAACGAGAGGCCGACGGCGGGCACGAAGGCGGCCAGCGCCTTGCCCAGGAAGAGGCTGAACAGGTCCACCGGCGCGAAGAGCAGCGTCTCCAGCGTGGAGCGCTCTTTTTCGCCGGCAAAGCTGTCGGCGCTGATGACGCTGGCGGTCATGAGCGGAATCAGCAGGAAGAACGGCGCGAACAGGTAGTTGCCCACCAGGTAAGCGACCTGATGGACCAGCGACGGCAGACCGATCAGCGTGCTCTTCAGTGCCGACGGCGGAATCCGCTCCACCCATTTGACCATCTGGTCGGTGTTGTTCATGCTGCCCATGCCGAAATGGGCCAGCAGGCCGACGAACGCCGTCGGGATTACGATGCCCAGCACGAGCGGGATGATGACCATGGGCAGCCAGACCTGGATGTTCGCCGTAATGGCGCGCATATCTTTCCACGCAATGGCCCAAACCGCCTGCTTATTCATGATGGGCCACCTCCCGAATCTTGAAATAGATGGACTCCAGGTCCTGCCCGGTCACGGCAGCCGTGTAGACCGACGCCTCGGCGGACAGTTGCCGCAGCAGGGCCGGCACGGCCTGCTTGCCGGGCAGGGTAAACTCGATGCGGTTCGTGCTCAGGCGTCGGGCCGGGACGGACCGGTAGGTCTCGCCGGTCAGCGGCAGGTCGGTCTCCACTTCGAGGCTGATGTCGGTGAGGTATTTCGCCTCCAGTTCGGCCAGCGTGCCCTGCTCGATGAGCCGGCCCCCGTCCAGGAAGAGATACCGGTGGCAGACCCGCTCCAACTGCGCCAGCAGGTGGGAGCAGAGGATCATGGTGGTTCCGTCCCGCCGGTTCAGGCTGACAATCGCTTCCAGCACCATCCGGATGCCTTCCGGGTCGAGGCCGTTGGTGGGCTCGTCCAAAAAGAGAATCTCCGGGCGGTGCAGCAGCGCTTTGGCGAGGCCGAGGCGCTTTTTCATGCCCGTCGAGTAGGTGCCGACTTTCCGGGTAGCCGCATCTAGCAGGCCGAACTCGGCCAGCAGTTCCCCGGCCCGGCCGGCTTCGGTTACGCCGTAGAGCTTGGCATAGAACTGCAGGTTCTGCAGGCCGGTCATGTGGACGTAGAAGGCAGCCGACTCGGTCAGGATGCCGCTGGCGGCGCGGATGGCGTCGCCGTCGTGGGCGGCGTCGTAGCCGTTCACCCGGATGGACCCGGCGTCGGGCCGGATGACGCCGTTAATCAGGCGAATGGTGGTCGTTTTGCCGGAGCCGTTCGGCCCGAGAAGGCCGGCGATTTCGCCCCGACGGACCTGGAAGGAGAAATCGCTTAGCACCGGGCGCCCGTCAAAGGACTTGGTCACCTGGGAAAGTTCAATCAAAGTCTCGCTCATTTTTTATCACCTGCCGGTCAGACGCTTCCCGAGGATAAAGAGTTCATGGGGTCGGGAAAAAAGTTTGGCGACCTGTCTATTTCTTCCACAATACAAACAGGCATAAAGCATATATAATGGCACATACATACAAGTAGACCAAGGAGGCACAAAGGTGGGCAGAAACCTGCGGCTTTCGATCCTGGCCAAGCTCGTTGCATCGTCTTTCGTACTACTGCTCTTCCTGGGACTCGTCGGTTTAGGGGGATACCGCACCAGCGAGGATGCGCAGACCGAACTGGCCATCGATCACCGGCAAGCGACTTTGGCGTTGCTGTCGCAGCGGGCCCAGGCCATCGTCTTCCGCCAGGCTACCGCGATCCGGAGCTACCTGTTGTTCGCTGACGATAAGTACGCCCACGACTACGACGTTGCCGGTGACGACGTGAAGAAGGTGATTGGCGAAGCCCAACAGATCGCCGTCACCGCACAGACGCAGGCCGAGCTTAAAGCACTGCTCGCATCGGAAACCGAATATATCCAAGCCGGACAGCGGGTTAACGCCACGCTGAGCTCCGGCAAGCGCGATGAAGCGCTTGAGATTCTGAGCCGCGACGTGGTTCCGCTGCTAACCAGGGTAATGAACCAGACGGCTGCACTGACAGACCGACTCACAAGCGAATCGGTGGAGCGTAACCGGCAATCCAACATCAACATCGACAAGGCCCAACGGATGATGCTCGGTGAGCTGTTGGCTGCCGTGATCATCGGCCTGTTCCTTTCCATCGTGATGGCCCGAAGCCTGAGCGCCCCCATCCGGCGCCTGGCCCTGACCACTGCCCGGGTCGCCGACGGCGATCTCACGGTGGAGCCCCTTTCCGTATCGATGAACGACGAGGTTGCTGACGTGACCGTTGCATTCAATCGAATGGTCGCGAACCTGCAGGGTCTGCTGCGAAACGTGACGGCCTCAAGTCAGTCCGTGTCTGGCGCCGCCCAGCAGTTGCAGGGCACCACCGCACAGATGGCCGAATCGGCCGGGGAAGTGACCCGGGCCGTCGGCCAGGTAGCCGGGGGCGCCGCCTCCCAGTCGGACGCGGCCCAGCGCACGAACGGGATCGTCGCACAACTGCAGAGCGCCATCGCCCAGATTGCCGCCGGGGCGCAGGAGCAAGCCGGCAGCGCCCAGGCCACTGCCCGCCTGGTCGATGTGATGGTTTCTGCTGTCTCGGAAGCCCGCGACACCGCCGGCAGCGTGGCTGCCCTGGCGGAGCAGGCCAGAGCGGCGGCAGAATCCGGCGGGCAGGTCGTGGAGCGGGCCGCCGAGGGCATGACGCGGATTCACGCGGCCGTGCAGACCTCGGCCGAGCATATTCAGAAGCTCGGGCAGGTCTCGTCGGAGATCGGTGTGATCACGACGGCCATCAGCGCCATCGCGGGCCAGACGAATCTGCTCGCCCTGAATGCCGCCATTGAAGCGGCCCGTGCCGGCGAGGGCGGCCGGGGCTTCGCAGTGGTGGCCGAGGAAGTACGCAAGCTGGCGGAACGGTCCTCCAAGTCCGCCACCGAGATCGCCGGGCTGATCCAAAGTATACAGAGTGGTACCGGCCAGGCCGTGGAGAGTATGAACCAGGTGACCGCCGAAGTAGGCCAGGGCGCCGCCCTGACGCAGGATACCGGCCGGGCTCTCCGTGAGATTCGGGGTGTGGTGGAACGGACGGCGCACGACGTCCGGACGATCACCGGGGCCGTGAATCGGATCGACACGGCCACCGGCGAGGTGACCCGGGCTGTGAACAACATCGCGGCATCGACCGAGGAGAACACCGCCGCCACCGAGCAGATGGCTGCCGGCTCCGACCAGGTCAACGAAGCCATCCAGGACATTGCCGCCATCTCGGAAGAGAACGCGGCTGCTGCGGAGGAAGTCTCCGCCTCCATGGAAGAGCTGAACGCCGGCAGCGAAGCCGTTGCTGACGCAGCGGCCCGGCTCGGGCAGGTCTCCCGTGAGCTGCAGGAGCAGGTCAGCCGGTTTAAGCTGTAGACGACGTGGGACACCATGTGGAGGAATCACGCCGTGAAAAAGAACTTTCCCGTCACCCAAGTGGAGCGAGACTATCACATTGATGAACGGCTGATCTCAGAAACCGACCCTCGGGGCATTGTTACCACCGCCAACACCTCCTTTTGCGAAGTCGCCGGCTATACGCAGGCGGAACTGGTTGGCCAGAATCATAACCTGGTCCGTCACCCGGACATGCCCCCGGAGGCATTCGCGGACCTGTGGCGCACTGTGAAGGCGGGCGAGCGTTGGGTGGGGGTCGTCAAGAACCGGTGCCAGAATGGCGATTACTACTGGGTGAAAGCCTTCATCTCTCCCGTCGTTCAGGCTGGCCGTATCGTCCGCTACCGCTCTGTGCGCAAGAAACCCACCCGCGCCGAGATCCGGGAAGCCGAAGCGCTGTATCAACGCATCAGGGCGGGAGAGCAGGGGCTCCTGGACACCCTGGCGGCCATTCGGGCCAGGACGAGCCCCGGCGAGCGCCTTGGCATCAGCGGACAACTGATTCTGGTGGCCGGCTGGCCGCTTCTGCTCGCATTCGGTCTGCTCGCCGGGGCCGCTGCCGGCGCTCCGGCAGCCATTCTCTGGGGGTCCGCTGGTGCGGGGCTGCTGGTCTCGGTCGGACTGACCCGGCTCGTGTACCGCTGGCTCACGCAACCGCTGGCTGAACTCGCCCGGGCGATTACCGCCTTTGAGCAGGGCGACCTTTCCGCCCGCGCGGATGTGCCCGGGCAGTCGCGGTTTGGCGCCATCGCCCGGGTGATGAACCGGGCGCTCGACGGCGTGGAAGTGGCCCTCGCCGACATGGGACAAACGTTGGATGGCCTGGGGCGGGGCGAGTTTGGCCGCCGCATTGTGGCGACCTTGCCCGGCGAGTTGGAGCGCATCAAGACTGGCGCTAACCGGGCCGCAGATCAGATCGAAACGACGGTGAACGCCCTCAACCTGCAACTCGCAGCCCTGGCTGACGGCCGGCTTGACGTGCACAAACAGATTTCGACCGTCTCGGCGGAAGGCAAGTTCCGGGAGGCGCAGGAAAACGCCGTGACTGCCGCGGCGCGGTTGGCCGCTTTGCTGACGGAGCTGGTTGCTTCCAGCCGGGCGATGGCGACGGGCGACCTCACCCACCCGATTCGGCTTGAGGCGGCCGGGGAGCTTGCCACCTTGTGCGTTCATTTCAACGCCGCCCTTGAATCGCTCTCCGCAACGCTCTGCACCGTGCGCGACAACGCCCGGCATGTGGCCGAGGCTACCGCCGAAATCACCGGGGCGATCGAGGAGATCGCCGCCGGGGCAGGAACGCAGATGGAAACGGTCGAACAGGTCACGACCTCGGTGCGGGAATCCGGCCAGACCATCGCCGAGATCGCGGCCACTACGGAGACTGCCAGCGCCAAGTCCCGAGAAACGGTCAGCACCGTCGAGGCCGGGCGCGCGAAAATGGCCCGCATGGTTGCGGTGGTGCAGTCCATTGCTGCCAGCAGCGAACAGGTCAGCAAAATCATCGGTGTGATCGAATCCATCGCCAAACAGACCAACTTGCTCTCCCTCAACGCCGCCATTGAAGCCGCCCGTGCCGGCGAGAACGGGCGCGGATTCGCCGTGGTGGCGTCCGAAGTGGGCCAACTGGCCGCAAGTAGCGCCAAATCTGCCCAGGAGATCACCGGCCTCGTCCGGCAGGCCGTCACGGAGGCGCACCGGGCGGCGGAAAGCGTCACGGAAGTGTCGGCAGACATGGACCGCATCGAGTTAGCCGCCCGCGAGAGCAGCGACCTGTTGGGCCGCGCCGCCGCCGCCATGGAGCAGCAGCACGCGACCCTGGCGGCCATCGGCGACCACGCCTACAACCTCAGCCTGATCGCCCAGTCCAATGCCGCGTCGACCGAGCAACTCGCCGCCTCGGCCACCGAACTGGCCCGTATCGCGGAGGCCACTCGTCGGGAGGCGGACAGGTTCCGGACCGCCGCACCCGCATGAGCGCTGCCGGCCCGAACATGCACCGCGACGAGATATGTGGTACAATTTGGTTACTGTTCTGTGGAAAGGCGGATAACCTCCATGACGCTGGAGCATCTGCTCTCTGAGATTGATAAGAAGAAAGCGACTTTGGACCGCCGGCGACCTTTACCTCCTGCCACGGTCTCTACCATTCTGGAAGCCGTTCGCCTTGAGTGGACGTACCATTCGAACGCATTGGAAGGCAATACCCTCACACTTCGTGAGACCCAGGTGGTCCTCCAGGGCCTTACAATCGGCGGCGGAAAAACGCTTCGGGAACACCTTGAAGTCATGAATCACGTCCAGGCGGTCGATTATCTTGAGGATGTGGTGCACCGCAAGGAGCCGCTGACAGAGTTCGTGGCTCGACAACTGCACGCCCTCATTCTCCGTGGGATCGATGATGAGCACGCCGGCAAGTGGCGTACCGTGCCCGTAGCCATTACCGGTAGTGAACACGTACCCCCTGCCCCATCTGAGGTGCCTCCCCTCATGCATGACCTCTTTACGTGGTGCAATGGTGATGGAGAAACCGTTCATCCGGTCTGCCGAGCTGCCAGGTTCCACCACCGGTTCGTCTACATCCATCCATTTGTGGACGGTAACGGACGAACTGCCCGGCTGCTGACAAACCTGATTCTGATGGCAGTCGGGTATCCTCCCGCCATCATCAAGGCAGACCCCGATCGCCGCATCGCTTACCTGGATGCTTTGGAGGAGGCCAGCGTTCGCGGAGACCTGGTGCCGTTTGAACTGGTTGTCGCTCAAGCGGTGAATGAGAGTCTTGAACGTTATCTCAACTGGACCGGTGGATTGGGGAAAAGTGAATGAACATGCAAGCCGCGAAGCAGTGCTTCGCGGCTTATCTCATGTCTCATCGGACCGCTCAAGGGCGCTGTGCGGCCATGTGGTGACCTCTGAAAACGTCCCGGACATTACTTGGAAGTTACTTGGAGTTACTTGGAGTTACTTGGAGTTACTTGGCGTTACTTGGAAACCGCAAGCGATTACGCGGTCACTTTATGGAACCTGTTGCCGGGGGCATGACCTTACCTGGTGTTTACCCGGATTCTAAAGTGCTTCTCCCGCAAGCAATCTGGCGTTACCTGCTTACCTTAAGTCTCTTTCGCGGAATTCTATTCCCGGTCGTGCGGTGGTTTGTTCCCGCTCTGGGGGCACTGATTTTCGCACATCTGGAAACGCTCTTTGGGCATTCTCCAACGACGTAAGGCGATGATTCGCTGGTGGGTTTTCGCTTGGTCAGGGAAATCTCGGCATCTGTGAAGCGTTGTCCCCCGCGTTCCTTGGGGCACATGGATTTGCGGGGGTGTATTCTGAAACTACCCGATCCTTGTTGGAAATTACCTGGCCGGAGTGGGAATTACTTGCTCGTTGTTTGGAATCACCTGGCCTATGTAACTGCGACGATCGGCATCTTTTCCGAGGATGGTGCCAGAAAGGCGACCGGTATTCCGGTCGCCTTTGCAGTTGTAGCCGGGACTACCCGTTATGGTGAATTTTGTTCCGTAGAACACTGGGTTTTCACTCTACCGGAGGAGCCCTTTCTCCATCTGCGAGGAATAGAACTGGGGATTGTCGCGCTTTCCAAAGTCCGTTGTGTGTCCGGCGGCATACATCATGTCTGCAAATATCCGGAAACATAAGTCGATAATCTGGTCTGCGGATGCTGTCGTGACCGCCGAGAATGTGAAAGGAGTAGGGTCATTTTCGAACTGATGGGAGCGGAGATCATCAAACGGATCAAAAGCGACTCCAAGTCGAGGGTGAAGACCGGCCACGTTATTGAGTACAACCAGCCCCTCCACTGTCGTTGTTACCCCGAGGTTACCAAGAAACGACAGCCAGGGCGCCACGGTTCCGTGGAGGGCGGCCATAAAGGCGTCCGGAAGAATGAAGTCGTCCTTTCCGCCCGGTTGGCTCCAACCGTCTGCCATCAGGACTGACCACGCGGCAATCGCCCCATGCTTGTAAGCGACAGCACGGAACTCAGTCTCCTCCCGCGTGTTGCCAGGGTAGTCAAGTTGGGCGGCTTCGGGGCTGCCTTTCCAATGGAACGGGTTCGACAGGCGGTGACCTGAACCCCATCGAGGTGCACCCGCTTGCCTTCGTTGATACGCTTGCCCTTCCCTGAGTTCCTGCAGCGTGACCAAGTTCGCCGGTGTCCCTACAGGAGCCGCATAGATGAACACGTTGGGCTTGGATTTCAGAGCTTCAGGCAAGTAACGATGATACTGCTGGCGAGCAACTTGCTCCAGGGTGGTCCGGGTCGATAGCCTGTCGGCATAGAGTTGATCCAATTCCTCCCGGCTCGCGGTTACCGTTGAAGTCCCTCGGCGTACTGGAACGCCGTGCTCATTCCCCTGCTGCACCACGTGAGGGCGATTCGTCGCCGGTATCCCCATCTTCCTTTACTCCGAGAAGAAGGATTCCACCGCGGGTATTGGCTAAACCGGCAACCCATTTCGCCAGCTTCGCTTTGTGGCTAGCGTTCGTGAGGTCAATCTTCCACTTATAGTCCAAAACCGTGCTCTCGGGAACCCGGGTAGTCAGAAACTCATTGACAATCTTCTCGATATCTCCACTGATCTGAGCCTGTTCGAGGCGGATCTTGAACTCTTCCCACATTTCATGCTCACCACCAGGCTTTAATTGTCTACCATCACAATATACTTGAACAGAATATTTCGCAAAATAGAACGGCGGGGCAAATCGGTCCTTCGTCTTGCGTATCGACAAGAACACCTTCGTTGCCTTCCATCCGCGATTTCCGGTTAAATCAGCGTCATCAGCGAAATCTGCGGCCAATCAATGCCTTCCGCCCCACCCCATACCCAACGGAGACAAAAAATTTCTCCCGGCATGGGTGACCGGGCGGGACATAAGCATGAGAATGTCATCTCCCAGGCATCATAAGAGGCGTAAACGGGAAAGGGGGTTGCGGGGTTTGCCTACGGTCTCACGGGGGAGGGGGAGGGCCTATCCGGCCCTGCTCGCCCTGCTGCTGCTTCTGCTGACCATCCCGGCGATTCCGGCCCAGGCGGAACCGGCCACCGACGGCGGGGCCGACCTGGTTATTGTGCTGGACCGCTCCGGCTCCATGGCGACGAACGACCCGCAGGACCTGGCGGTCACCGGGGCCAGGGTGCTGCTGGATATGCTGGACCCCGGCGACCGGGTGGCCGTGGTGGCCTTTGACACCACCGCCCGGACCATCGTGCCGCTGCAACGCCTGGGCGACGGGGCCGCCGTCAAGCGGACCCTGGCGGGCCTGGGCCGACCGGTCGGGGAGTGGACAGACATCAAAGGTGCGCTCACGAAAGCGACCGACCTCTTAAGTGAAACGGCCGGACCAGAACCGGCCGGACAGGAACCGGCCGGACAGGCTGTGGCCGACCGGCCCCGGGCGGTGCTGCTCTTCACGGACGGCAAGCCCGAAACGACACCGGACGGCGTTCCGCCGGGCTACCGCGACGAAATGGCCGCCCAGGTGAGCCGCATGGCGGGCCGGGCGATTCCGGTCTTCGCCGTGGGCCTGGGGCAGGCCGATTTCGCCACGCTGGCCGCCATCGCCACCGCGAGCCGGGCCGAGTCCTTTGCGGCCACGTCGCCCACCCAGGCGGTGAAAGCCTTCGCCGACGTGCTCGCCCGCCTCAAGGACCGGCACGTGGCGCTCTCGTTTGAAGAAGACCTGGCGCCGGGGCAGGCGGGCCGGGAGCGGACGCTGACCGTGCCGCCCTACACCCGGCTGCTGACGCTTTCCGCCGTTTCCAGCGGCACCGTGCGGCTACGGGGTCAGACGCCGGCGGGCACGCCGCTGGACGCCGCGCCGGGACTGAAGGAGTCGGCCGGCGGGAACTACGTGGTCTACACGATTCCGAACCCGGCGCCCGGCGTCTGGACGGTGCAGCTGGAAGGCGCCGGGCGGCTGGAGGCCCACGGGGCGACGGAGAGCACGCTCAAGCTGAGGCTGGTCGCACCGGTGCCGTATTCCCAGGTGGCGGCGGGCCACCCGGCGGACGTGGCCGTGTTGGTGGCCGGCGACCCGGACCCGGGTGCCGGGCTGGAGCTGTGGGCCCAGGGGGGCGGGGGGACGGCCGTCCGGCTGATGCCGCAGGGCGGCCGCTACACCGGCAAGGTGTCGCCCGGGGACGGGCGGCTGGCGGTCTGGGCCGTGCGGGCCGGGGGCGAGGTGGCCCGGCAGGAGTTCCGCCTCTATCCCACCCCGATGCCAGGCGGGCCGCCCGCCGCCGCCCCGGCTCCCAAGGGGTCCCGGTGGTGGCTCTACCTGACCTTCCCTGTGGTGCTCGTGGCGGGAACCCTCGCGTACGGCGCCTGGAACTGGCGGCGCATCCGCCGGCGAGAGGAGACGGTCTCCGGACGGCTCGGCAGCCTTGTGCTGCGGGGCGGCGGGCGTGAACTGCTGATCGGTGCCGGGCCGGCCCAACTGGGCGCCGGGGCGCCCCAGCCTGCCGCCACGCTCTCGGCCCGGCTCACGCCGCTCATCTGGGCACCGCTGGCGGGCCTGGGGCTCGGGCGGCTAGTACTGCACATCTACATCCGGCCGGCCCCCGGGGTGCGGCTGGAGATCAACGGGCGGCCCGCCGGCGACGGGCGGCTCTACCACGGCGACGAAGTGCGCCTGGGCGGGGAGACGTACCCATTTGCCAACTCCCTGCTGCCGCGGCGGCCGGCCGTGGCCGCCCGGCGCACCGGGGCTGGGGCGACCCGCCCACTCAACCGATAGGAGATGACCCGAGGTGGCTTTTTCTCATTTCGAAGAGCCGGCCCCCGGACTGCCCCGTCCGCTTGTGGAAGCCACGGCGCAGATTCAGCGGACCATGGTGGTCGGGCTGGGCGGCACCGGCGGGGAGGTCATCAAGCGGCTGAAACGCCGGCTGGCCCGGCAGGGCCAGGCCTCCACCTACATCCGCTTCCTCTCGCTGGACGCCGACATCCGGACGTGGCTGGCGACGCTGCAGTTCCCGGCCCTGGAGCCCCGGGAGCGGGTGCCGCTCTACTGGGCGTCCCCCGGTAATGTGACGGAGGCGCCCCATTTGTATCCGACCATTCAGCATCTGTTTCATCAGGGCAAGAAAATCGATATCTCGCTGCTGGCGGACCAGGGCGGGGCCGGGCTGATGCCGGTGGTCGGCCGGGTGGCGTTTCATCTCAATGCGGCCCAGATTTACGTGCAACTGCAGCGGGCGCTCCGGGACCTGCAGGCGATGCCGGCCCAGCCCGGCGGGCAGCCGCTGACCGAGGAGTTCCGCATTTACGTGGTCGGCTCGACGGCGGGCGGCACCGGGGCCGGCTGCTTCCTGGAGACGGCGGTGCTGACCAAGCACGTTTTCGCGGCCTTCAAGCATCAGCTTATCGGCGTGCTGGCCCTGCCGGAGGCCTTTGCGCCCACGCTCCGGGGCCAGCAGTTGGATTCCCAGAGCCGGGGCAACGCCTACGCCGTACTCAAGGAGTTGCAGTACCTACAGGACGGGCCGGTCCACTGGGAGGACCCGGAGGCGGCCACGTTCCACTATAACCTCGGCGGCGATGTGCGGACCATTCGCCTCACGGAAAAGCCGTTCGATATTCTGTATGTGATCGACAACCAGAACCAGGAGGGGGCGGCGCTCCGCAACCTGACCGATATCTACGAAATGGCCGCCCAGCAGTTGTTCGTGGAGATTGGGTCGCCGCTGGGGGCCAAGTTCGCGTCGGCCCAGGCCAACGACCGGGCGATTAAAGGGCTGGCGCCCTGCCCCGAGACCCAGCGGCCGGCCAATATCTCGTCGCTGGCGACCGCGGCGCTGGTGGTGCCCGAGGAGAAACTGCTTCGCTTCTGCAGCCGCCGGTACCTGACCGAGGTGGTGCGGGAGCGGCTGCTGGGCGCGGCCGGTGCACCGGCGGAGGCCGAAGCGCAGGCGCTCAAGTACCTGACCGCGTCCGGCCTGGAGGAGCGGCGGGGCCACCGGATGATTAGCCGGACGCTGCTGACCGACGTGCGGGAGAACCGGGAAGTGACGGCGGGCGAGTACGCCCTGGACCCGGAGGCGTTGACCGGGCGCTCGGTCGGGGAGTTCCTGAGCGCGCTGGACGCCCAGGAGGACCACTTTGCCGCCCAGGGGCTGCCGGCGGTCCGGCTGCTGGTGGACCGGAACCTGGAGCGAGTGCGCGCCGACGTGGCGGCCGGCGTCAGCCGTCTTTTGGCGGAAGCGTTCAGCGCCCGGGGTGTCCGAGGCGCCCTGGCCCTCCGGGCGGCGCTCGATACCGAACTGCAGGCGGTAGCGGCGGAACTGGCCCGCCTGCAGGCCGACGGCGAGGCGGCCCGCCAGGAGGCCCTGGGCCGGGTGGGCGCCCAGCGGGAGGTGCTGCAGGCCAAGGCGGGGGTCATCGGTGGGCTGTTCGGCAAGCGCCGGGACCTGATGCGCCTGCTGACGACGCTGCAGGCCGACTTCATGCAGGTGGAGCTGGACCTGCTGGCCCGGGCGGCGGCCATGCGGCTGACGGAGGCGGTCCGGACGCTGCTGGAGGAGCACCGGCGGAAGCTGGAGGCGCTGCAGTCCGGCCTCGCCCGCCTGGAGCAGACGGTAGCGGCCGAGCTGACCCAGGAGCAGTGGGCGGTGGACCAGGGCTCGGCCTACGCCCTGGAGACCGAGGTGATTCAGCCCGAGCACTTCCCGCTGTACTACGACCGGTTCCGGCCGGCCACGACCGAGCCGTTCCTGGCGGCGGTGGGGGAAGCCGACGGCGGCTTCGCCGGACTCGCCGGCCTGGAGTACGGCGAGCTGGCGGGCCGGCTGGGCCGGGCCGCCCGGCGGCTCTTTGCCGACCGCATCGAGCGGCTGAACGTGGTGGAGGTGCTGCAGGAGCGGTACAGCCGGCTGGAGGCTTTCGGCCTGCTGGACGACCTGGCCCGTCGCTGTCAGCCGTTCTGGACGGCCACCCCCCGCGGCGCCGGGGCGTTCAGCGACGTCTTTCTGATCGGCTCGCCCGGCATTCGGCCCGGCGGGACCGGCGGCCCGGTGCAGGCCGAGCCGCTGCTGCAGGAGTGGGTCGACCAGCACGCCGGGGGCGGCTCCGGCGGGCTCCAGTCCCGGCCGACTTACGTGGCCCTCGGGACGCCGGGGGCGGTGATTTTCAGCCGGCAGACCCACGGCGCCCGGCTCCACTACATGCGGCAGATTCTCGACTACCACGAGCACTACCGGGCGCTGCTGCAGCAGCGGGGCTATCCGATTCACTTCCGGCCGGCCCTGGAGGCGCTGCCGGAGTTGCGGCCGGACGACGACAAGGCCACCGAGGCCTGGTCGCTGGCCGTGGCCTACGGCATGGTGGCCGCCCGGACGTTCGGCTGGATCTGGACGCTGGACGCCGAGCAGAAAAAAGACCCGGACCTGCCGGGCGGATATTTGACGGTCGACGTCCTGCGGACCGGTTCGCTCTGGGACCTGGCGGCCGAAATCGTGCCGGTGGAGCCCCGGGAGGTGCCGCCGCATTCCGGCCGGTTCCTCCACGCCTCCCGCTCCGGCGCCCTCGGCCAGTTCGCCCAGCGCCGGGAGTGCGCCCTGGCGGTGGACCGGCTGGTCGGCAAGCGGCTGGACACGGTTGGCAAACAGGCAATGGGGGCCGAACTGACCCGCTACCTGGAGGAGACGCTGCGGCCCCGCATCCGCCGGGCGGATGAACTGGAAGCCGCCACGCTGGCCAAGGAGCAGGCTGCGATCCGCCGGTTCCTGGACCGGCTGAACCTGTGATGGCGGCGGAGTTCAGCCTGACGGGGGCCTACCTCGCCCCGTCGGCGGTAATCGGACTGGGCGCCTGGGGCCGTGAGGTAGCACGGGAGGTGGAGTCGGCTCTCTGGGAGCGGAGTCCGGGGCTGGTCCGGGCCTGTCCGGTGCTGGCCCTGGATGACGACGAGCCGGCGGCCCTGGAACTGATCCGGGCGCACCTGCGGGCCAGCCGGATGGCCGATGTGATCCGGGCGCTGGAGCGGGAGGGGCTCATGAAGCTGGACCCGGTGCTCCCGCCGCCGACGCATGTGTATCTGATTGTCTCGTTGGCGGACGACCCCGACTTGACCCGGCTGAAAGCGGCGACGGAGCATGTGGGCCGGGCGGCGCAGGAACTGAAAGCGACGGCGCTGAAAGCGGCGTTCGTGGACCTGGGGCCGTCGGGGGATGGCGGCGCGCTCCCGGCGGAACCGCTGCCGTTCCGGGTCTATGTGACGGAGCCGGTAACGGCCCACGGGCTGGTCCTGGACCCGGCGGAGTATCGGGCGGCGGTGGTGGAGGCGCTGGTGGCGGCGGCCCAGCCGGGCGGCAGCGCGATTTTTGCCGGGAGTGGGGCTTCGGGTCTGGCCGTCGGGCGGGCGGGGGGACCGGGCGGGGTCGGCACGCTGGGCATCGCCTGGCTGCGCTGGAACCCCGCCGACCTGCGGGCCGTGCTGGCGAAGCGGCTGAGCCGGGATGCGATCCGGCATTGCCTGGCCGCTGCGGCCTCCGGGCCGGCGGCCGGTCGGGTTGAGCCTCGGTCCGGCCGGCTGCCGGCCTTGCTCCAGGGCCTGCCGCTCCGGCCGGCCACCGGGGCCACGTCCGGGTCCGGCGGCCGGTCTTCCGGTGATGACACCCCGGCCCTCGACCCCGACAGGGACCTGTTCGGCAACCCCGCCGGGCGGCGGCACATGGCCCGCCATTTCCGGCGCTGTGTGGCCGCCGTGCCCCGGCGGGTGGAGCGCTGGCAAGCCCGCATCCGGGAGAACGGCTGGACACGGGCGCAGGCGGAGGCCGAGGCGCTGGAGCAGTCCGTGGCCGGGGCGCTCGCCGCCGGGCCGGACGGCCTCGCCCGGGCGACCGCCCTGCTCGACGCCGTGACCGGGGCGGCCGCCCGGCGGCTGGAGGCGACGCCGCCGGCGCCTGACCCCCTGCCCCGGACCTTCGAGCCGCTCCGGCGGCTGGAGCAGGCCGAACGGTTGCCGGAGCTGCGCATCGTGCTCGCCGGTCTCGCCCTGGTGGCCGTCGTCTCGACGCTGGTGGGGCGGGCCGGCGGGGCAAGCATAAAGCTGCTGCTGGTCTGGTGGGTCATCCTCGGGCTGGCCGGCCTCGCCTACGTCGGCTGGCGTCCGCAGCGAATCCGGCGCCGCACGGCCGAGGCGTCGGCCGCCCTGGCCCGCCGGGCCTGCCGAATGGCCGAAACGGCCGTCCAGCTGGAGTCAGAAGGGCTCGACCGGCTGCTGGAGGAGCGGTGCCGCAGCCTGCGGGCCGACCTGGCCCGGGCCGGGGCCGCCCTGGCGGAGCGCTGCCGCCCGGAGGCGCAGGCCGCCGGCCCGGCCCCGCAGGGCGCCCTGGCCGTGCCCTGGCTGGACGGGCCGGCAGTGGAGCCGCTCTACGCCCAGCAGCAGGGCCAGGTGCCGGACCTGGCCGCCCACCTGGCCGCCGGCGGTTGCCTGACGCTCCTGCGCGACCCGGATGCGCTCATCGCCCGGGCGGAGGCGCAGACCCGTGAGTACCTGGCGGAGCGGCTGGTGCTCGACCCCGGTCAGGTCGCCGCCCAGGCCTGCGGCGATCGGCTGGCCGAGCGGCTCCAGGAGTCCGTGAGCGGACTGCTCCACTGGTCCCGGCCGCTGCTGGCCCGGGGGGCCGCCGCCCTGCCGGAAGGCGACCGCTGGCTGCTCTGGCCCGAGGGGCTCCCCTGCCCGCCGGTCCCGCCGGGCGTGCAGGTGCTCACCGGCGCCCGGGGCTGCACGGCGGCCATCACGGTCATTCAGAACCTGCCGCCCGAGGCCCGGCCCCACCGGCCGGCGGCCCGGGCGGCGGATGTTGCCACGTAACGCGAATACAGCGTACGAAAGAAGGCCACGCCACAGCGGCGTGGCCTTCTTGCTGCCGAACCCCGCCCGCTGGGCATACGTCTACATAGTAGCACGAGCCCTGAGGAGGGGAGTACGGTGACCGCACTTCTACCGATCGTGGGGACGTTGATGCTGCCGGCGTTTCTGGCGGCAATCCCGGTTTCGGCCATCGGGATCCTGCGCCGGAACGTATGGTGGCCCCTTGCCGGTGCGCTTATGGCAACGCCCATCTCCCTGTATCTCGCCGGCACTCCCCGGTCCCGGTGGCGCAGGGCCGGTTTGCTAGTCCTGTTGCCTATACCAATTTTCCTCGGTTGGTTTGCCTGGGAGATCGCAGGTGAAGGAACGGGGCCAATCCCGCCGGCCCCCCATGTAGCCGTGGCCGGCACGCAGGTTCCTGTGATCCCCGCGCACGCTTGCTGGCCTAGCGGAGGGGGAACGGAGTGCACCACCGTTCCGGACAAAGTGGTGGAACACAGCGGGCTCCAGCCGGCTGAAGTCCCGGCCGGCTCCCGGCTTCAGGTCAGCTTTGATGTCCAGCCCGAGTTCTGGGATCTCTTTGGGTGGCAGACCGGCCGCCCGGTGCACCAGGACGTCGACCGAGCCGGGACCATGGCGCTGCCCGCAACCCCGGGGCTATACGTGTACGACCTCAGCGCGCGCTGGCGGCAGGGTGGCGCCGATTGGGTGATCTACCTCAAGCTGAAGTAGCCAGGCGCAAGGGGCGCGGATAACGAGGAGGGCGGTGCGCAGCGCGCAACCGCCCTCGTTCTACTTCAGGTGCTGCTTGATCATTTGCATCTGCCCAAAGTGGCAGGTGGTGTGGTAACCCACCAGCGCCAGTTGCCAGCGGACCGTTGCTTTCGTGTCGGGGGGCAGGTCGATCACCCGGTCCAGGTCGGCCGCCTTCAGGCCCATCAGCGCATCCTTGAGCAGGTTCCGGGCCTTCAGGATTTTCCCGCGCAGGCTGTCCGCCGTCTCGCCTTTGGGTTGGGGCAGAGGCGGTTGCGCCTGATTCAACAGATACTCCCGGACCAGGTCGTCCGGAATCGGTTTTGCGTGCAGCCAGTGGGCGAACTGGGCCTCCTCGCCCGCCATGTGGACGATGAGGGCGGCGATGCTGTTCTGGAAGCCTTCGGGTCTTTCCGCCAGTTGTTCCGGCGTCATCCCCTCCAGTAGCTTGAACAGCCGCCGGTTGCCGAACTCCAGCGTCTCCCAGGTCGGGGAGATCACCGGGTCCATGCCGTGAACGGGCTGAATGTCGCGAATCAGGGTGGAACCCTCCTTTTTATGACAGGAAAAAGCGGGCGCACGGGCAGGCTGGCTCGGCGACCGCCGTGAACTGCGTAATCTGAGGTGTTTCCCTGATGATGATCTACGCACTGTTGGTCCTTATCGCCGGACTGGCGCTCCTGCTGGAGCTGTGGGCGCACCGGCAGGACCTGCCCCGGCTGACCCGTCTCCCCGTCGCTCCGCCCGATGCTCTCCCCCGGCTCACCGTGGTGATGCCGGCCTGCAACGAGGTGGACACCATCCGGGCGGCGGCCCGGTCGGTGCTCGCACAGGAGTACCCCGGCCTGGAGTTGCTGCTCGTGAACGACCGATCCGCCGACGGCACCGCGGAGGCGATGGCGGAAGTGGCCAGGGCCTATCCCGACCAGGTCCGGGTCGTGCAGATCGACCGGCTGCCGCCCCGCTGGCTCGGCAAGAATCACGCCCTGTGGAAGGCCAGCCGACTGGCGAAAGGCGAATGGCTGCTCTTCACCGACGCCGATGTGATCATGGCGCCGGACTGCCTCCGGAAGGCCGTGAGCTATGCGCTGGCGCACAAGCTGGACCATCTTGCGCTCTTCCCGGAGGTCACAGCCCCGAGCTACCTGACCGGCGCGTTCGTCTCGCATTTCATCTGGAGTTTCTATGTGTTCATGAAACCCTACCGGGCCAACGACCCCTGGCGGAACGAGGGCATCGGCGTCGGGGCGTTCAACCTGGTGCGGCAGGAGGCGTACGCAGAGGCGGGCGGTCACGCCGCCATCTCGCTGCGGCCCGACGAAGATGTCCGGCTGGGCCAGCGGCTGAAAAGCCTGGGCTGCCGGCAAGGCGCCCTGAGCGGCTTCGGTTTGGTCCGGGTGGAATGGTACCCTTCCGTGGCCGCGATGATTCACGGCCTGGAGAAGAACACGTACGCCGGGATGGACTACAACCCGGTCATGGCCCTGGTGGCAATCTGCCTGATCGCGGCGCTGGAGATTCTGCCGTATGTAGCCGTGTTCTTCGCTTCCGGTTGGAGCCGTGCGCTCCTGCTCGGGAGCATGGCCACGCACCTGGTCATGTTCCTCCTCGCCAACCGGGATTCCAGCCGCCCGGCCTGGCAGTATGTGCTTCTCCTTCCGGCCCTTGCCATCCTCTTTTCTTACACGCTGGCCCGAGCGGTGGTCCTGACGCTGCTGCGCGGCGGCATCAACTGGCGCGGCACATTCTACCCCCTGCGGGCGCTGCGGCGCCAGACCGGGCTGGAAGGCGTACCGCCGGAGCGGCTGCCGAACCGGTTCCACCTGTGATGGCGGCGTGCTACGGCTTAACGGGTCGGACAGGATACCGAACCAGCGTCTTCTGGTTTTTGACGTCCGGCCGGGTCAGGTACTCTTCCTCATGCAGCCCGGCGATCGCGTAGCCCTGCTGTTCGATGAACTCGTGGAGCCGCCGGACGGTGGGGCCCTCGGTGCTGTACGGTCCCAGGTGCAGCACCTGGGCGACGGTGCCGTAGGTCCAGACCTCCAGCTTTAACTCGGTGCCGGGGACTTTCACCGGTAGCGCAGTAGTGTCCGCCGGGACCGGAATCCCCCAGTAAGCGATCCACTCCGACCGGGGCGCCAGCTGGGCGTTCGGCCAGCGGGCCCGCAGGGCGCCGACCTTGAACTCCCGGCCCTGCTTCTTCAGCGCGAACTTCAGCGTGTAAACGGAGCCGTAGAGCGCATTCATCACCTTGGGCAACTCCGCGGTGGGATCGCCGACGGTGGTGACGGTGGCCATGGTCACAGACGCCAGTTCAATGATCTCGGGCTCCGGTGGCGCCAGCAGCGTCGCCTTGGGCATGACATTCGTTCCTCCTTGTGTGGGACTCGCCAAAGTCAACGTACACCTTCCCCCAGGGGGAGGGTCAACAGCGGGGCTGCGTCCACGCGACCCGTTCGGTGCCACCGGATCTGGCGCTCCGGCCGGCCCCCCGCATGCTGGTCGAACCGCTCCGCATGCCAGGGCATACGGAGAAACCGCAGGCAACCGGTGACGATCCCTGGTCTGATCGGGCGGGTGCCCCTGTTTCTGTTATTGCAGCCTCTGGGACGGCTCGTTCATGCAAATGTGGACGCGCAAGCTGTCGGCGCTGATTACATTGGCGAGCGGATGCATGCCCGCCGCATCCCTATGTGCGCCGAACTGGAAGATGGTGAACGGCTCACCTGCGGATAAACAGTTTCTGGAAGGTTGGGGCGTAGATATCCCCATATCCACTTCAAGCATTGCCTTAACAGTGGGCAACTACGCTTGTTCACGTCGTGCCGGCTGCCCGCGCCTGAAACCGAAAGGGCCAGGGAACTTCCCTGGCCCATCACGTTACTGCGAATCCCGCTGCCAGGGCCGCGCCTCCGGCCCCGCCTGGACCCCGTTCCTGGTCTCGCACTTCTGCTCCGCCGCGTCCCGGGCCGCCCGGGGCGATACGGTCGTGACCGTGGTGCTGGAGCCGTCGCCGCAGGTGACGTCGTAGGTGGTGGCCACGTTCTTCTTCGCCGCTTTGTCCATGAAGTTCACCCCGGTATCAGTATGTCCAGAAGCCGGCCCTCACGTGGTCAGGTATGTAATGAACATGGGGATGGAGTGGTCCGAAGCCTGAAAGCCGAGGTGCTCATAGAAGCCGATTTCCTGGTTATAGGCAATCAGGACTTTGCGCGCGTAATCCTGGTACCGGTCCAGCATCATGGTCACCAGGGTCTTGCCAATGCCGGCGGACTGATATTCCGGCCGGACCAGCAAGTAGTGGAAGTAAGCGGTCATGATGCCGTCCGACAGACAGTTCATCAGGCCCACCAGCGTGTCGCCGTCCCAGGCGGATACGACGGCATCCGAATTCCGCAGCGCGATTTGCAGCTTGTCCGGGTACTTGCCCGAACTCCAGTTCACCGAGAGAAATAGTTCCTCCAGTTGCTGCACCGGAAACTCCCTGGTCGTGCTGTAAGTAGCAGGCATAGATGAGGCTCCCTCTTGATGATTATGTCAGGAACTTCACGTGGGCAGGCGCCTATTCGCGACTGACTCCGTCAGTCGCTGCCCAACCGTGCGAGGAGGAAATCCGCCATGGCCCGGTAGCCGGCCAGTTGATTCTTCCGCTTGGCGAAGCCGTGGCCTTCGTCGTCGAAGACCAGGTACTCCACGGTGCGGCCCAGGGTGCGGAGCCGTTCCACCATCTGGTCGGACTCCGCCTTGACCACCCGCGGGTCGTTGGCGCCCTGCACGACCATCAGCGGGGCGACAATCTGGTCGACGTAAGTGATGGGTGAACGCGCGATCAGCATCTCCCGGTCCGCTTCCGCATCGCCCAGCATCGCCTTCATCATCGGCTTCCAGTGCTCCGGCACCGAACCCACGAACGTAATCAGGTTCGACGGCCCGCAGAAGTCGCAGGCGGCGGCCCAGTAACCGGGCAGCCGGGAGGCGGCGCTCAGGGTGGCGTAACCGCCGAACGAGCCGCCCCAGATGGCGATCCGCTCCGGATCCACCCCGTCGAGCTTCCGGAGGTACTGGGCGCAGGCTTCAATATCCTTCAGTTCGTCGCCGCCCCAGTCCCGGTGGATTTTCTGCTGATAGTCGATGCCGAAGCCGGTGCTGCCGCGGATGTTCGGGGCCAGTATGGCCACGCCCTGGCTCAACAGGTACTGATAGAAACCGCCGTACAGGTAGGCCGGACGCTCCTGGCCCTCCGGCCCGCCGTGGATCGAGAGCACCGCCGGCACTCTTTGCCCCGGCTCGGTCTCCTTCGGCCGGTAGAGCCAGGCCGGGACCTCCAGGCCGTCGAACGACGTGATCTTCACCAGTTCGGGTGCCACGAAAATCTCCTCCGGCAAGTTGCCCAGCATCGACTGGGTGATCTGCCGGAGTTCGCCGGTCTTCAGGTCCAGCCCGAAGATGGCGCCGGCCTGCCGGTAGTTGCCCAGCCAGAGGAAGAGCCGGTCCTGCAAATCAGCAGCGGCAAACTCCAGCCCGAGCATGACGCCCGGGGGCAGCGCCGGCGCCGGCCGTTCGGACCGCGTCTTTACGTCGTACAAATGCAGCACGCTCTCGCCCGCCTCGTTGACCGAGTAGGCCAGCAGCCGGCCGTCGGGGCCGAGGTCGGCATGCTCCACGTCCCAGTCGGGCGTGATCAGCCACTCCCGCCGGTCCGTGGTCAGATCGTAGAAGCCGATGCCGGAAAACGCCCGCCCGTCGTTGCTCTTGTAGTAGAAGCCCTGGCTGTCCGCCGCCCAGAACAGCGGCTCGTAAATCGCCTGCCGGCCCGGATGAGCGGTCAGGTTCCGCTTTTCGCCGGTGGCCACGTCCACCAGCCAGAGGTCATGGTCGGTGTTGCCGAACACCTCCGACACCAGCGCCTGTTCGCCGTTCGGGGAGAACTTGCCGAAGTAGAAACTGCCGCCGCCCCCCACCAGCATCCGCGCGTCGCCGGTTTCGAGGTCTCGCAGGTACACGTCGACATCCCGGCGCTCCCGGGCGTTGGCGGAGTAGGCCAGGTACTGCCCGTCGCGCGAAAACGCGCCGGGGTAGTGCTGCACGTCGGGCTGGTCGGTGATTTGCTCCGGCCAGCCGGCCTGGGCGTCCATCAGGTAGAGTTGGTACTGCTCGTTGCCGTCCGGGTCGGCCATAAAGCAGATGCGGCTGCCGTCTTTGGTGAAGATGGCGCCCCGGACGCTTTCGCGCTCGAACAGCGTCAACTGCTCGGGCCAGCCGCCGCCGGTGGCGACCCGCCAGAGGTTGAACTGCCCGCTGATGTCGGTCACGAAGAGCACCGACTCGCCGTCGGGTGCGGGCGTAAAGCCCACCGTCCGGCGGGTGGCAAAAAACTGCTCGAACTTGAATTGGGCTTTCTGCTGTGGCATCAACAACCACCTCCTGCGTGCGTCATTTCAATTTCGCAATCGTCTTTCCCTTCCGCTGAAACCGGGTCGGGCGATGGAACGTCATACGAAAAGAGCATACGGAAAGATGGGGTGGGCCATGCGCGGAGTTGCTCCTCCGGGCGGAGCTTTGGAGCAAAGTCGCCGTCCGTTCACCGCAAAGCGAGGCAAAGTCGCAGGGAGATGGACATATCCTGCGTTAAGGTGCGTCAGCAGCGCAACGCACGTGGTCGCCGGCAGCCTTTCCGCAGGAAAGGGCGGGAGGCCACTGTATATCCTGGGTTGGAGCCTGTGACCTGACTTTTAAGAAGGATGATGACACGCGATGCTTCGCCGGGCAACTGCTATGTTCTGTATTGTGCTCCTGATCGGTTGTGCCCGGCAGGGGCCGCCGCCTGCCGTTCCGCAGCCGGCCAATCCCACGCCGCCCGTGACCGCCACACCTCCCGCCAATCCAACGCCGGCTACTCCGGCGCCTGTGACCTCGCCTGTGACGCCGCCCGCCACCCCGCCGGCCGGGAATCCGGGGCCGGCGGCCGACCCGAAGGCGCTGGCCGCCTTGTGCAAGGGTCCCTGGGAGCCTGCCGTCCCGGCGCCGCCGGGCGGCCTGGCCGGTGCGCTGCTGAAGCTGCTGGGTCCGACGCCGCCCGAGCAGATGGAGGCGGTGCTGACGCCGGCGCTCCAGAAGGCGGAGTGCATCCATGCCGACTACACCAAGGTGGGCGAGCCGCCCGTGTTGGTGGCGTCAATCGGGGGCGGCGCCGAAGGCGCCCTGCTCTGGCGAAAGGGTGACAGTTGGCTGGGGCAGAGCACACCCGGCCTGCAGGAGTTCCCGACGCTCCTGCGCCAGGAGTTGCGGCCCGGCCTCCGGGATGTCTTCGTGGCCGCCTACAACAGCGGCACTGGCCATTTCGGCGCCCTGCTGATTTTCCGGCAGAACGGCGACACGTGGGCTTCGGTCCTGGCGACCGAGACCTACGACCACTTCGCCCCCCGAGCGCTGGACGGCGACGACATCCTCGTCACTGCCCGCAACCCCGGCGACGCCCCGCTGGCCTGGGAGGCCAACTGCTGCGTCCCTACGGATTACCAGTGGCTCTGGCAGCGGTCGGGCGACAAGTTCCTTGTGGTTGCCAAGCGGCGGGCACCGGACCCGTACTACAGTCTGAACGTCTTCTTCGGCGCCCTGCAAAAGCAAAAGCCGGATGCACTGGCCAACCTGGCCACGCCGGAAGCGGTGGCCGCCGCCCGCAGGCTGAAGCTGGACGCACCCGGCGTTCAGACGAACCCCGACCCGACGAATCTCTTCGAAGTGGCCGACGTAGAGCTGAAGCACTGGTCTGCCCTGCCGCCGGCGCTTAACGGCCCCGCCCCCACCAAGACCAGCCTGACGGCCCGGGTGGAGGTGCAGGGCGGCATCGTCCCTGCCGTTCTGGTCAACCTCAGGCGAATCGGGGCGGAGTGGGTCGTAACCGGGGTCAGCACGCCCTGAACTTTCTAGCCAGCGAACATGGCCCACTCGGCTCAATCCCGCTGGTAGACCCCGGAAGGCAGTTGTCCTTCGGGAGCCGCACAGGCTAACATAGGCTGTAGTGGACCCAGAGGGAGGAAGCCGCGTGAACGATGTTCGCACGCTCAAACCAGGACTTCTTGCACTGCTCGCGCTGGCCCTGACCGTAGCGCTCACGGGCTGCATGGCCCCCAAGGCCGCCGGCAACAACGCCACAAATCCCGCCGACCTGCCGCCCTTCGTGCCCGGCGACGTGACCCGGGGACAAGAAGTCTTCAAGACTGGCTGCGCCACCTGCCACGGGCAGGACGCCAAGGGGATGTTCGGCCAGGGACCCGACCTGGTCAAACAATCCAAATGGCTGAAGAAGCAGAACGACGCCATGCTTTTGAAGTACCTCAAGACCCAGCACGAACCCCCGCTGGCCAAGAACATGACCGCGACGGACGAGACGCTCCGCGACGCGATCACCTACCTGCGCACCATTCAGCCCAAAAAGTAAGCACGAGGCCCCCGCAGGTACGCGGGGGCCTCGTTCTATTCATTTGCCGCCGGCCCAGTTCGTGGCGTCCGACTCCAGAATCACCAGGTTGACGTCCAGGGCGGCCAGGCCGGTGTGGGCCTGCACGACCCGGAGCAGGGCGCCCAGCAGCGTCTGCTTCAGTTCGGGGCTCCGGCCGGCGTACATGAGCACCTCGACCCAGACGAACTGACCGTTGACGTTGGCGTGGGCGGTCCGGTCCCCGGCAGCGGATTCGTACAGCATCACGTGCCCGACTTCGGGGCGGATTCCCAGGGTCTGAACCATCGTCTCCCGGACTTCCCGGACCAGTGCGGCCCGGCGTTCGGCAGCCATTCCGGCCGAAACGTGCAGCTTCACCAACGGCATGTGCATATCGCTCCTCGATCAGGGTGGGAAGAACAGTTCGTGGTGCCGGCGTGGGGCTCCTGCCAGGGCGGGCAACCCTGGAAAGTCGGGCGGTCCCGGAAAGTCAGACGAGCATCGAAAGTCAGGCCAGCACCCGAATTTGGCGGACAGGGTGAATCTCCATCCAACCGTTGGGGATGTCCAGCACGTAGGTCCCGGTCACGGCCACCCGATCGCCGGTGCGGGGCAGCGCCACCCGGCCCTGATCCGCCGGCACGATCTCAGCCACCAGGTCGCCGGCCCAGAAGAGCACATTGCCGGCGTTCACCAGGTTGGCGAATGCCGGGTCCAGCCGGATGGAGAGGTGAATGTCGCCGTCCGGCGCCCGGAAAAGGTTGTCGACCCGCCCGGTGACGGTCAGGCACGGGTTTCGCACGGAAAGCCGCTCAGGACGGACGACCCCGGCCAGTGGGTCCCCCGGCGGGCAGGCGGGCTGCAACAGCAGTTGCAGCAGCAGTTGGGCCAGCAGCGTGGGGTTCACAGGAACACCTCCCGACGTTTAGCCGCTCCCGGCATCCTATGGGCGGCCGCCGCCGGATGGGAGGGGCCACTGCGGGTCTCAGGTTCCCCCGAGGGGGGCGCAGCGTGGTGAGAGGTTACTGGGTGGCTCCTGTCTTTCGGGTCACAAAAGGCTTCAGGCTCCTGAGAGGCTCCTGTCTTTCGGGTCACAAAAGGCTTCACGCTCCCGCGAGGCACCCGCGCGGCACCCGCGCAGCACCCGCGCGGCTCCCGCGCGGCACCCGCGAGGCTCCTGTCTTTCGGGTCTCAGCGGGTTAGTAATGCCTCGGTCTGAATGAGCCCGTACCTGGCAGGGGAGAGATGGCGATCACGCGTACAGGTCAACGACGCCCTGCGCCAGGCGCCGCACTTCGTCGCGCAGCGCCGCCGGCGTGACCGCCTCCATCCGGGGGCCGAAGCCCAGTACATATTCCCGGGCTTCATCTTCCGTCTCGAAGAGGATCGCCACGGTCACCCAACCCGACGCGTCGGGCGGGTCCACCCGCTCGATGCGGGCGAACTTGCCCGTGTACCGCATCCGGGGCAGTAGGGCCGGGTCGGCCCGCACCGTGACCGGGTACCGCGGCAAGTTCGACACGAACGCCGCCGCCGACTCTGCCCAGTGCGCCGCCAGGTCGAAGCCCGCCGGCCGGACGCACGGCTGGTCCGTAACCGTCACGCCCTGCACCCGGGAGATGCGGTACGTCCGCAGTTCGCCTTCGACGCCGGCCACCAGGTACCAGACGCTGCCCTTGGCCACCAGCCCCAGCGGGTCCACCAGCCGCTCCACGCCGGTGCCCTCGCCCCGCTGGTACGTCAGGGCGACCTTGCGTTCCTCCCAGACCGCATCCTGCAGCGCCGGGAGGAACGTCAGGTCTTCGCCGGCGCGCTGCCAGCCCGCCGCGTCCACCAGAATCCGCTGCCGCACGGAGGCCGCGTCTCGCCGGCTTCCGGCCGGCAGCGCTGCCTGCAGCTTGGTCAACGCCGCTTCCGACGCCTGTTCCAGCCCCAGGTCGGCCAGGAGGCGCCAGGGCGTCGTCAGAAACAGCGTCTGGATTTCCGCCTGGTTTAGGCCGGTCAGGTTCGTCTGGTAGCCTTCGGGCAGCGTCCAGCCGCCCCTCGCGCCCCGCTCTGCCACCAGCGGCACGCCGGTGGCGGCGAGCGCCTCCATGTCCCGGTGGATGGTCCGCTCGGACACCTCCAGCCGCTGCGCCAGTTCTCCGGCGGTCAGCCGGCGGTGGATCTGCAGCAGCAGCAAAATCGACAGCAGCCGGTCGGCACGCAAATTTCCTCACCTCGTCTCCATTCTAACAACAAAACATGACAGAGGATGTCATGTTTGATGTTTATACTTGAAGCTGCACCCGAAAGAAACGAGGAGGCGGAACATGGAGCTACTTCAGCGCTATCTGCGGCCCCAGTGGTTTGCCGCCGTGCTGACGGCCGGATTCCTGCTCGCCGGCATCGCCCTGCAACTGGCGGGACCGCGGCTGCTGGGCGCGTTCCTCGATGCCATCAAATCCGGCGCCACGGAAGCCCGTCTGAGCCAGATGGCCCTGGTCTTCCTGGGGGTCACGGCCGCGGCCCAGGCGGTGCGCGTGACGGCGGCCTACTGGAGCGAGCGGGTGGCCTGGACGGCCGCGAACGGACTGCGGCTGGACCTCACGGCCCACATTCTGGGCCTGGACGCCGCGTTTCATAAGGAGCGGACGCCGGGGGAACTGATCGAGCGGGTGGACGGCGACGTCAGTGCGCTCGCCGGCTTCTTCTCCAGCTTCGTGGTGCAGCTACTGGGCAACCTGCTGCTGCTGGCGGGGATTCTGGTCTCGCTGGCGCTGGTCAATGTCTGGCTCGGGCTGGCCTTCGCCGCGTTTGTTCTGCCCGCCGGCTGGGTGCTGGGCCGGGTCCGGGAATGGTCGGCGCCGGCCGTCCGGGAGCATCGGGAGCGAGTGGCCCTGTTTTACGGCTTCCTGGGCGAGGCCATCGTCGCCGGGGAAGATATTCGCGCCAGCGGCGCCGAGCCGTACATTTTCGATCGTTTCTTCAGCCACCTCCGGGGCTGGCTGCCGGTGGCGCTCAAGGCCGAGGTGGCCGGGCAGCTCGTCTGGGTGACGGCCGTGGCCGCCCTCTCCGGCGGCACCGCCCTCGCCTACGGGCTGGGCGGCGGGTTGTACCGGCTGGGCGCCATCCCGCTGGGCACGGTCTACATGGTGGTGGCCTATGCCGCCGCCCTCGGCCGGCCCATCGAGGCGATTCGCACCCAGCTTCAGAATCTGCAGCGGGCGGGGGCCGCCATCGCCCGGGTGACCGAACTCCTGGCCCTGCGCTCCCGGCTCTCAGCGGATGGGACAGGATCGCTTCCCGCCGGCTCGCTCGCCGTCGAATTCCGGGGGGTCAGCTTCGCGTACGAGCCGGGGGAAAAGCCGGTCCTCGACGGCCTCACGTTCCGCCTGGAAGCGGGGGCCAGGCTCGGGATTCTCGGGCGCACCGGCAGCGGCAAGTCGACCATCGCCCGGCTGATGTTCCGGCTGTATGATCCGGCGGCGGGCGAAGTGCGCCTGGGCGGGGTGAACGTGGCGCAGGCCGGCCTGAAAGAAGTGCGGTCCCGGGTGGGGCTCGTAACCCAGGAGGTCCAGCTGTTCGCGGCCAGCCTGCGGGAGAACATCACGCTCTTCGATCCGGAGATACCGGACGCCCGGATTACCAGCGTGCTGGAGACGCTGGGGCTGAAGCCGTGGCTGGAGCGGCTGCCCGCTGGGCTGGAGACGCCGGTCTCCGCCGGCAGCCTCTCCGCCGGTGAGGCGCAACTGCTGGCCTTCGCCCGGGTCTTCCTGCGGGACCCCGGGCTGGTGATTCTCGACGAGGCCTCCAGCCGACTCGACCCGGCCACCGAAGCGCTGCTGGACCGGGCGATGCAGCGGCTGCTCGCCGGCCGGACGGCGGTCATCATCGCCCACCGGCCCGCCACGGTGGCGCAGGTGGACGAAATTCTGGTGCTCGACGGCGGGCGCATCCTGACCCACGGCCCCCGGGCTGAGGTGCGGTCAATTGCGGAGGTGCGGCCAATCGCGGAGGTGCTGCCATGAAAGGCGCCGGCGTGCTTATCCGGCGGATGATCGCATACCAGCCGTTCTGGTATGCCCTCTGGGGGCTGAGCTGGATTCTTTTTCACACCTGGGCGCTCATCCCCGGCCTGCTGGAGCGGCTCTTCTTCGACACGCTGCTGGGGTCGTCTCCGGCGGGCTTCAACCTGGGGACCGTGGTGGCGCTGGTGGTGGCCGCGGGCCTGGCCCGGGCCGGCATCATCTTCGGCGGGGGCGTGGCCGGCGTGCCGTTCACGTTCCGGGTGCAGGGGCTGCTGCGCCGGAACCTGCTCGCCCGAATTCTCCAGCGCCCCGGTGCCCGGCCCATTCCGGGTAGCCCCGGTGCCCGGCCCATCCCGGAAAGCCCAGGCGAGGCGCTCTCCACGCTGCGGGACGACGTGGCGGCCGTCAGCGAAATCGCCGGCTGGGCGTACGACGTACTGGCGGCGCTCCTGTTCGTGGGCGGTGGACTGGCGGTGCTGCTCACGGTGAACGCCCGCATCACGGCGCTGGTCTTCGTCCCCGTGGTCGTGGTCATCGCCCTGGCGCAGGCCGCCCGGTCCCGCCTCGTGCGGGCGCGCCACGAGGCCCGCGCCGCGACGGCGCAGGTGACCGGCGCCATCGGCGAGATTTTCAGCGGTGTGCAGGCGATTCAGGTCGCCTCTGCCGAGCAGCGGGTCGTCGCCCATCTCCGCCGCCTGAGCGACCGGCGCCGGCAGGCGGCCCTGAGGGACCTGCTGCAGGGGCTCGGGCTGGACGCCATCTTTGAGCAGACGGCCGGCCTGGGCGCCGGCCTGGTGCTGCTGGCCGCAGCCGGGCAGATGCGAGCCGGCGCCTTCAGCGTCGGCGACTTCGCCCTGTTCGCCGCCTACCTGATGCAGGTGGCGGATTACACCAGCTTCCTGGGGTACCTGATGAACACCTACCGGCAGTGCGGCGTCAGCTATCAGCGGCTGGTGGCGCTGCTCCAGGGCGCGCCGGCGAGCCGCCTGATGGAACACCATCCGCTCCCGCTGAAGGAGTCGGCCCAACCCCCGACCCCGGCGGCCCAACCCACCCGAACCCGGCTGGAGCGGCTGGATATCGTCGGGCTCACCTGCCTGCACCCCGGCTCCGGCCGGGGCGTGCGGGACATCGCCTTCACCCTGGAGCGGGGCAGCTTTACCGTCATCACCGGGCGAATCGGCGCCGGCAAGACCACGCTCCTGCGGGCCCTGCTCGGCCTGCTCGACCCCCAGGCCGGCGAAATTCGCTGGAACGGCCAACGGGTCGACCACCCCCTCACCCCGCCCCACACGGCCTACACCCCCCAGGTCCCGACCCTGCTCTCCGGCACGCTCCGGGAGAACATCCTCCTCGGGCAGCCCGAGAGCCCCGACCGGCTGGCGCAGGCCATCCACCGGGCCGTGCTGGAGCAGGACCTCGCCGCCATGCCCGACGGACTCGACACGCGTATCGGCGCCCGGGGCGTAAAGCTCTCCGGCGGACAGGTCCAGCGCACCGCCGCCGCCCGGATGTTCGTCCGGGAGCCCGAACTGCTGGTCTTCGACGACCTCGCCAGCGCACTCGACGCCGACACCGAGCGCACGCTCTGGGAGCGGCTCGCCGGCGGGGACGTCACCTGCCTGGCCGTATCGCACCGGCCCGCCGCCCTGACCCGGGCCGATCAGATCTTGCTCCTGGAAGACGGCCGGATCACTGCCCGCGGCACCCTGGCCGAGCTGCTGAAGTCCAGCAGCGAGATGAGACTGCTCTGGGGAGAGATGCCCGCACCAGGCTGCGGGAACCAACCGTAAGCCGGACGACTCCTTTCGCTTTTTCAGACGAAACGCCCGATTCCCGAAGGATGGCGGCAGGCGATACACGAATAACTCGCGGTCATTCCCTGTCGGGAGGAACGCGCCGATGAAGTTCTCAGGCCTGGTGGTGCGGTTCTGCTTCGTATTCCTGCTCGGCACCGCCGCATTCGTGCTCGTCAACAACCTCATAGGGGTCGGGCGGCCGCTCCTGGCGAAGCCGACCCAGGTCCCCGGGTCCGGCCAGTCGCTCCGCTTCGTGATCGTGGCGCCCCAGGCCGATCATCCCTACTGGGCGCAAGTCCAGGCGGGGGCCGTGGCCATGGGCAAAACGCTCAACGTTCACGTCGACTTTTCCGCGCCCCGGCGGGCCTCGGTGGAGGCGCAGGTACAACTCCTCGACACGGCCACGGCGGCGCAGGTCGACGGGATTATCACGCAGGGCGTGCATGACCCCCAGGTCGACCAGGCCATTGCCAAGGCCGTCAACCGCGGCATTCCCATCATCACGGTCGACACCGACTCGCCCGGTCCCCGCCTGGCTTATGTCGGGAGCGACAATTACCAGGCCGGCCGGCTGGCCGCCGCGGATCTGGTCTTGCGCATGAAAGGGCCGGTGGCGGTCGGCATCATCCGCGGCAATTTCGGACCCGAGGAGACCGACCAGCGGGTCCAGGGCTTCCGCGACGTGCTTTCCGGGATTCCCGGGGTGCGCATCGTCGCCGTGGAATCCTCCGACCTGAACCGGACCGCCGCCGGCCAGAAAGCGCTGAAAATCCGGCAGCAGCACCCCGAAGTGAACGTGTTTTACGGCACGACGGCGCTCGATGCGGTCGGGGTCGTCCAGTCGCTCAGCGCCCAGGGCGCCATCGGCCGTTTGCTGGTCATCGGCTGGGACGATGTGGGCGAAGCCGCCGACCTGTTCGACCGGGGCTTCATTCGCACGCTCGTTCACCAGGAGCCGGAGGCGATGGGGAGCCGGGCCGTCCAACTGCTGGAAGGCTACCTCCGGCGGGACGAACGGCCGAAAGCCATCAACTTCACTCCCACCTACCTGCGGGGAGGGGTGAGCACATCGTGAAATTCACCTCCCTGCAGGTCCGGTTGATGGGCACCTTCCTGGTGACCATCGCCGTGCTGGCCATTATCGGCCTTTCCATTCTGATCAATGCCCGCAATACCGCCACGACCTATGAAACCAGCCTGTCCGCCCTGGTCAAGGTCGGCGACCTGACCCAGGCCGTCGACGAAGGAGCCCGGTCGGTCGGCAAGCTGGCTTCCGAACCGGACCCGAACCAGGCGGTCGCTGACTACCGGCCGGTTGAGGAGCGCATCTACCAGTTGCGGGAAGGGCTGCCGACCAGCACCCAGCATCCCGATTCGGTCTGGATGATGCAAGACCTCGCCAACATGGCCGATTCCTTCCTGGTGGAAGCCGGTGCCGCCGTGTATGCGTTCCGGCGCGACGACCCCGAAAGCTACTTCAAGCACGACCGGGAAGCCGCCACCATAGCCGTCGCGGTGCGCGACACGGCGGACCGGCTGTTGGCCAAGGAATTGGAGCAGTACAGCAAGGTCTATCCGGAGGTCATCCGCCGGGACCGCAAACTGCAGGCCACCAACACGATCAGCCTCATCGCCCTGACCCTGGTCGCCATCGCCTTTGCCTGGGGCTTCGCCCAGACCATCACCGACCCGCTGCGCCACCTCGCCCGAGCTGCCGGCCGCATTGCCGGCGGCGACCTGAGCGGCCCGCCGGTGCCGGTGGGCACCGGCAGCGAAGTGCAAATGCTCGGCTCCGCCTTTAACCACATGCAGGAGAGCCTGCGCCAGCACGTGACCGAACTGCAGGAGAAAGCCGAACTGGAGCGGCGCCTGCAGGCAGAGGAACTGGAGAACCTGCAGATTCACAGCCTGCTCTGGCAGGTGGAACTTCGAGCGTTGCAGTCCCAGGTGAACCCGCACTTTCTGTTCAACACGCTGAACATGGTGGCCAAAACGGCGCTGATTGAAGGGGCGGAGCAGACGCGGGAACTCATGGAGACGGTGGCCGATTTGCTGCGCTACAGCCTGCGTGAACTGAACCGGCCGGTGACGCTCGGCGAAGAGGTCGGCCAGGTGCAGCGGTACATGACCATTCAGGGCCAGCGTTTCCGGGAGCGAACCCAGTTCGTGCTGGAATTGGATGAAACGGCGCTCGCCTGCCCCATGCCCTGCCTCACGCTCCAGCCGCTGGTGGAGAACGCGTTGATTCACGGCATCGGCAAGCGGGAAGCCGGCGGCATCGTGAAACTGGCCGTCCGCCGGAGCGCCGACCGCATTCTGGTGACCATTTCGGATGACGGGGAGGGCATTCCCGCCGCCCGGCTGGCGACCCTCAACCAGGACGCCACGGCACTGGCCGACGGCACCGGCGGACACACCACCGGCCTCGGGATTCAGAACGTCCGGCGCCGGTTAGAACTTTACTACCACAGCGATGCGGGGCTCACCGTCGACAGCGTGCCGGGGCGCGGCACCGTCGTCATGTTGGACCTCCCTGCCTGTCCGGAAGGAGCAAACGAAGGTGCGCATCCTGGTGGCTGACGACGAACCGATCGAGCGCGAAGCCTTGCGGGTCCTGGTTCAGCGATACGTGCCCGGCGTCGAAGTAGTGGGGGAGGCCGGCTCCGGGCGCCAGGCGGTGGAAATGGCGGAAATGCTCCGCCCGGACGTCATTTTCATGGATATCACCATGCCCGGCCTGTCCGGGCTGGAGGCGTTGCGGGAGATTCGGGAGCGCAGCCCGTCGATCCGCTGCCTGATCGTTTCGGCTTACGATCACTTCCACTTCGCCCGGGAGGCGCTCCGCCTGGGTGCGGTCGACTACCTCCTGAAACCGGTCAAACAGAACCAGATGGTCGAGGTGCTCGACCGGCTGGCCAAAGAGATCAGCCAGGAGCGCCAGCGGCGCCAGGACGAACTGGTCCGCAAGGAGCATTTGCGCCAGCTAAGGCCCCTGGCGGAGGGCGACCTCGTCAGCCTGCTGGAGCAAGGCCAGGTCACGAATCGGACCAAAGACCTGCTGGCCATGCTGGACCTGCGGTTTGAAGCCGGACTCTGCATGGTGGTAGGCGTGGGCGAGAAGAGCTTCGAGCCGGGACTCGAGGCGGCCGACCGGGCCGCCACCGCCCGGGACGCCTTCGCACAGTTCACCCAGATCGCCCACGCCGAGTGTACCTGTGCGGTCGGCAACTGGGCTGATGACCACACGACCGTCATGGTCGAACTCGATGTGGCGGACGATGAATACCAGTGCCGCCTCTGGTCCATGGAGCTCGCCCGGCGCCTGCGGGATCGGGTGAAGGAGCTGTCGGGCGTGCGGTTCCGCATCGGGATCGGCGAGCCTTACACCGACTGCGAAAAGCTCGCCCGCTCGTACGCCGAGGCGTTGGCGGCCTTCCGGTTCGAGGGCGTCTCCGACAAGGCGATTCACTTCGGCGACCTCGGCGACCAGGGTGCGCTGGAGCCGGAAGGGGGGACCCGCCCGGCCCTGTGGCACCCGACCCCGGGCGTCATGCGGACGGTGGAGCAGGGCAAGCGCTACATCGCCGCGCACATGCGGGAGGAGATCACCGTGGAGCGGGTAGCCCGGGAAGTCGCACTCACGCCCTATTACTTCGGCAAGATTTTCAGCCGGGTGACCGGGCAAACGGTCATGGACTACCTGACCCATGTGCGGGTCAACCAGGCCAAGCAACTGCTGGCCAACCCCGAGACCAGCATCAAGGAAGCCTGTTTCGCCGTAGGTTACAGCGACCCCAACTACTTTAGCCGGGTCTTCAAGAAAGTGACCGGCCAGACCCCGTCGGAGTTCCGGCTGGGAACCCCCACGTAAGGAGGAACGCCATGCGTAGGTCTGCCGCACTCCTGTTGGTGCTCATGGCGCTCCTGTCCGCCTGTTCGTCGTCCCTGCCCGGGCCCGCGGCCACGCAGCACCGCATTCGGATCGGCTTCTTGCTGGACACGCTCCAGGAAGAGCGGTGGCAGCGAGACCGGGACCTGTTTGTGGGGCGGGCGCGCGAACTCGGCGCCGAAGTGCTCGTGCAGTCCGCCGCCGGCGACGACGACCTCCAGTTGTCACAGGCGGAGAACATGCTGCGGCGCGGGGTCGACATTCTGGTCATTGTGCCCCACAACGCCAAAGCCATGGCGCCCGCCGTTACCATGGCCCATGCTGCCGGCGTCCAAGTAATCGCCTACGACCGGCTCATTCGGGACGCCGATGTGGACATGTACATTTCGTTCGACAACGAGCGGGTGGGCGAACTGCAGGCCGAGCAGATGGTCGGCCTGGTGCCGCGGGGAAATTACGTCTACATCGGCGGCGCCGAAACGGACAACAACGCGTCCATGCTGCAGGCCGGCGTCATGAAAGTGCTTCAGCCCCTGATCGACAAGGGCGATATTCTGCTGGTGTACAACAAGTTCACGCCAGACTGGCGCCCCGAAGAGGCGGAACGCAACATGGAGCAGGCGCTGGTGAAGGCCAACGAGAAAGTGGACGCGGTCCTTTGCGGCAACGACGCCACGGCCGGTGGCGCCGTGCAGGCGCTCTACCGGCATAAGTTGGCCGGTCGGGTCCCCGTCGCGGGACAGGACGCGGACCTGGCCGCCGTGCAACGGATCGTCCAGGGTACGCAGGTCATCACGGTTTACAAGCCCATCCGGCTGCTGGCCACCAAGGCGGCCGAGATGGCGGTGGCCATGGCCACCGGGCGGCGGTACGACGTGAACAACGCCATCGACAACGGGCGGCGCCATGTACCGGCCTTCTTGCTCCCGCCGGTGCCGGTGGATATTCATAACCTGCGGGAGACCGTCATCAAGGACGGATTCCATCCGGAGCAGGACGTGTTTGGCCCCGCAAATCCGGCCCCACGCCCGGCCTCCACGCCGTAACCCAGGACAAATTCGCCTATCAGTACTAGCAATATCGGGACCCGACCCCGATATTTCCACCCCGAATTGGTCCAGTAGGAAGACCAGTTACTGCATGGTTTTCGCAATTCCCCGTCCCTAGAATGGTATTTAGGGTGTGCTAAGTTCCGCCTTCACAGAGGCACCCCGAATTCCAATCGAGGGGGAAGCGTTTTGAAAAAGCTCCTGACGATTCTGGTCGCATCTGCGTTGCTGCTCGCAGCCTGCAGCAGCACCAAGACGGGTGACAAGCCGGCAGCCGGCAACACGCCCGCACCGGCCGGCAAACCCAAGATCGGCGTCACCATCTACAAGTATGACGACAACTTCATGTCCTTCGTCCGGCGGGCCATCGAGAAGAACGGCGACAAGGCCGAAATGTCGATGAACGACTCCCAGAACGACCAGGGCAAGCAGAACGAGCAGGTCGACACCATGATTTCCAAGGGCGTCAAGGCCCTGGCCATCAACCTGGTCAACCCGCAAGGCGCTGCCACCATCATCACCAAGGCGAAGGCGGCGGGCCTGCCCGTCATCTTCTTCAACAAGGAGCCGTCCCAGGCTGACCTGAAGAGCTACGACAAGGCGTGGTACGTCGGCACCACCTCCGCCGAGTCCGGCGTCATGATGGGCCAGCTGATCGTCGACTCCTGGAAGGCCCATCCCGAGTGGGACAAGAACAAGGACGGCAAGATCCAGTACGTCATGCTCAAGGGTGAGCCCGGCCATCCGGACGCCGAAGCCCGCACGAAGTTCTCCATCGAGACCGTGACCAAGGCCGGCATCAACGTGGACAAGCTCGAAGAGCAGACCGGCATGTGGGACTCGGTCAAGGGTAAGGAACTCATGGACGCCTGGCTGGCGAAGCACGGCGACAAGATTGAATTCGTCGTCTGCAACAACGACGCCATGGCCCTCGGCGCCATCCAGTCGCTCAAGGCCAACGGCTATTTCAAGGACAACAAGTTCATGCCGGTCGTCGCCGTGGACGCCATCCCCGACGCCCTGACCCAGATCAAGGAAGGCACCCTGGTCGGCTCCGTCCTGAACGACGCCAAGAACCAGGGCCAGGCCACTTTCGACCTCGTCTTCAACGTGGCGCAGGGCAAGGCCCCGACCGACGGCACCAAGTGGAAGCTTGGCGACGACAAGGCCGTCCGCGTCCCTTACCTCGGCATCACCAAGGCGAACCTCGCGGTCGCTGAGGAAGCTTACAAATAACCTGACGGCACAAGCGTAAAGCGAGCATGCAAGGTGCACACCTGTGCACCTTGTTTGCGCAAGGAGATGTACGCATGACGACCTCTCATCCCTATCTGTTGGAGATGAACGCCATCTCCAAGGAATTCCCTGGTGTCAAGGCGCTCGACCAGGTCACGGTCCGCATTCGGCCGGGGACTGTTCACGCCTTGATGGGGGAGAACGGCGCCGGCAAGTCCACGTTAATGAAGTGCCTGTTCGGGATTTACCATGCCGACGCCGGAGAGATCATCCTGGAAGGTCGTAAGGTCAGTTTTGCCACCGCCCGGCAGGCGCTGGACCACGGTGTCTCCATGGTGCATCAGGAACTGAACCAGGTCCGCCAGCGCGATGTCATGGAGAACATCTGGCTGGGCCGCTTTCCGATGAAAGGCCCGCTCGTTGACCATAAGACAATGTACGAGGAGACCCGGCGCATTTTCAAGGATCTCGACATTGGCATCGATCCCCATGAGAAAGTCCACCGGCTCTCGGTCTCGCAGATGCAGACGGTCGAAATCGCCAAGGCGGTCTCCTACAGTTCCAAGGTCATCGTGATGGACGAGCCGACCTCGTCGCTGACCGAAAAAGAAGTGGAACACCTGTTCCGCATTATCGACGCGCTGCGGCAAAAGGGCTGCGCCATCATCTATATCTCGCACAAAATGGAAGAGATCTTGAAGATCGCCGACGAAGTGACGATTATGCGGGATGGCAAACTGATTGCGACCAAACCGGCCAAAGAGCTGACCACCGATGAGATCATCCGGCTCATGGTCGGCCGTGACCTGTTGCACCGCTTCCCGCCCAAGGAGAACGAGCCGGGCGAAGTCATTCTGAAAGTCGAGGGATTGACCGCTGCCAACCAGCCCTCCCTGCAGGACGTCTCGTTCGACCTGCGCAAGGGCGAGATTCTCGGCATCGCCGGTCTCATGGGCTCCAAGCGCACCGACATCGTCGAGTCGATTTTCGGCATGCGCCATCTCAAGTCGGGCCGGATCATCCTCCACGGCAAGGAAGTCCGCAACACCTCTCCGGAAGCGGCCATGCGTAACGGCTTCGCGCTGGTGACGGAGGAACGCCGCGCCACGGGCATTTTCCCAGTGCTCACGGTCAGTTTCAACATTCTCATGGCCAACCTGAAAAGTTACGTCCGGCGAACCGGCCTGCTGGATGAGAAGCAGGCCACAAAGGACACCGATTGGGTGATTAACTCCTTGCGGGTGAAAACGCCGTCGCCGAAAACGTTGATCGGGTCCCTGTCCGGCGGAAATCAGCAGAAGGTGATTCTCGGCCGGTGGTTGCTGACCCGGCCGGAAATTCTCATGCTCGACGAGCCCACCCGTGGCATTGACGTCGGCGCGAAATACGAGATCTATCAACTCATGCTCAACCTGGCCAAGGAAGCCAAGGGCATGATCATGGTCTCCTCGGAGATGCCGGAACTGCTCGGGGTCACCGACCGGATTCTGGTCATGAGCAACGGCCGCGTTGCCGGCATCCTGGATACCCGGGAAGCCACGCAGGAAGAGATCCTCCGCTTGGCCGCGAAGTATCTGTAAGGAAAGGTGGACAGACCATGGTCGCCAAGGAACAAACCCCGAACTGGGACGGCAAGCGGACCCCGAAGTGGGACAAACAGCGGCTTTCCACGTTCTTGATGAACAACAGCATTTACATCATCCTGCTCGCCTTGCTGGTCGCGATCGTGATGATCGAGCCTGGCTTTGTCTCCGTGATCAACCTCCGCAACATTCTCTCCCAGGCGTCCACCCGGGTGATCATTGCGCTCGGTGTCGGCGGCATTCTGATCACCCAGGGCACCGACCTCTCGGCCGGGCGTCTGGTGGGTTTGTTCGCCGTGGTGTCGGCGTCGATGCTGCAGGCGACGGACTATGCCTACCGGATGTATCCCGCCTTGCCGAAGTTGCCGGTTCTCATTCCGGTGCTCGTCTGCGTCGCGTTGGGCATCATCTTCGGGCTGATTAACGGCATTGCCGCGGCGATCTTCAAGGTGCCGCCGTTTATTGCCACGCTGGGCATGATGGTCATCGTCTACGGTTTGAACTCCATCTACTTTGACCGCCCGCCCTACGGGGCGCAGCCGATCGGCGGACTGGACCCGGATTTCATGCAATACGCCCAGGGCTATATCTTTAAGGGCAGCTTCGCCATCCCCTACCTGGTGATCTACGCGATTCTCACCGCGATCATCATGTATGTCGTCTACAACAAGACGCGCCTGGGCAAGAACATGTACGCCATTGGCGGCAACCCCGAAGCGGCGGTGGTCTCGGGTGTCAACGTGACCTGGACTCTGCTCGTGATTTACATGATCGCCGGCGCGCTGTACGGGTTCGCCGGCACGCTGGAAGCGGGGCGCATCGGGAGTGCGACGAACAACACGGGCAACATGTACGAACTGGACGCCATCGCCGCCTGCGTGGTGGGTGGCGTGTCGACGTCCGGCGGCATCGGCACGGTGCCGGGCATCGTCACGGGCGTGCTCATTTTCCAGGTGATTGCGTACGGCCTGAACTTCATCGGCGTCAACCCGTACTTGCAGTATATTGTCAAGGGCCTGATCATCATCGTGGCCGTCGCGATCGACATCCGCAAGTACATCAAGAAGAAGTAAACCGCCGCCCCTTTCAGAGCGGCCCGACGGTGCATGTCGTGCATTGTCGGGCTGGTTCGCGTGAGTGGGGTGCGGCGGGCTATGTGGCGGGTTGTGCGCTCGCCTCCCGCTTTCGGGCTTGCTTCCGGTAGGCACGGCTGACCCGCTCCAGGTAGGCGACTGCCGGCTCATGGCAATCCAGGCTACGCAGCGGGAGCAGGTCGCCCACTTTCTGGCGCATGACTTCCAGGGTCAGGTCCTTGGGCTGCACGACCACCAACTTGATGCCCCGCGTCACGCAGATTCCCAGCTTGATGTAATCACGCGCCTGCTGCTTTTTGGCCTCGGCCTCGCTGGAATACCGGGCGGTGGGGCCATAGTGCTGGGGGCCATTGAACTCGAAGGCGACGCCAGGCGGATAATAGCGGTCGAACTGCAACTCCTCGCCGGTGTAGGGATTGACAAGGAAGCCCGGACTGGCGTCGTCGTCGAACTCATCGCTACTGACGAGCAGGGAGAGATACTCCCGCATGAGCGCCTCGCCGACGAACGACGCCTCTTCCAAGCGCCGGCTGACTCTGGCCGCCGCGTTGCCACGCCGTTCGGCCGCCGGATTACGCAGGCTGAAATGGATGGGGCTGAACTGGTTCCGCTGTGAGACCTGAAGCCAGCCCGCCGCCTGCAGGGCCCTGACCGCCTGCTTGACCGTGTTCAAACTCACGCCGGCCAGGGCACTGAGTTCGAGGTAGGTGAACTGGCCGGCCTCCCGCCGGAAGCCGGGGGTCAGTTGCAGGGTCCCGTACAGCAGTTTGTCCCGAACGCTGACCTGCCGGTCCAGCAGCAGGTCGACGGGCACCGACGCCCGGCGCTCCGGGGTTGAGCGCTCCGGCGCTGTATGGAAGCCATTTGGCCTGGCCGACAGCCAGTCCGCAGACTCCAACTGAGATATCCCCCGTAAAACAGTGTGCCGGGCGAGACCCGACCGGGCCTCCAGGAGTCCGGGGGACATAAAGGCCGGAACGTCCCGAGTGTCGGAGTGGGGGACCGCCTGGGCGGGGAGACCATCCACGCCGAAGTGGATGAACATCCAGAGCAGTCTGCTCGATGCGGCCAGGCGTTGGTCGAGGAGCAAGGCAGCCGGCACTTGCACATTCGTGGTCTTCACAGGGCACCCCCCTTCACCAACAGGTAATTCTACCCAGACAATGTAAATTCCTGCCGGGATATCAGAATTTGCATGACCGCAGTCTGGGATTCTCGTGCAAAATTTGACATCTCTGGCTGAAAAAGGGGTCATTGCTTACCCGGGAGGGGTATGTGGGAACGATACCAGCCGCCCGGGATGGCTCACCAGGGCAGCAAAACGATTTCCTTTATGTGAGATCATCATGATTTGCATGGCTCGCGGTTCGGAAGGGCCTGCAAATGTTGACAATTGGGCTTCTTGGTCGTGTTCTGGCACGCCAAAGGCGGTTTTCGGCGGGGGTACCCCCGGCCGGCCCGCAGAAACCAGGCTCTTCCCTGGTATCCGCGCACCTCTCGCCATGGCACGCGGTCGGAAGTCGTGCCTCTACCGGGTCCTATGCTGCCGCCGGACCCCGCCCCGGCGGGCTTTAAGACGATCGGCTGGATTTGCTTGCGACTGGGGCGTACTGTATGCTGTATGGAAATGCTACCTATACCTCATAGTCGTGTCACAAGGGGAGGCATCAGCCATGAGCCCGCCGCCATTTCGACCGGCGCTCCCGCCCGCTGATGAGGCCGAAGTGCGTGCTCTCTATCAACAGATATTAACCGGCTGGAACCAGCGCAGTGCCATCGCCATGGCCGACCCGTTCGCTGAAGATGGCGAGATCGTCGGCTTCGACGGCAGCCAGATGACCGGGCGGGCAGAAATCGCGGCGACGCTTCAGCAGATTTTTGCTGACCATGTCACGCCCGGCTACGTGGGCAAAGTCAGATCCGTGCGCTTTTTGGGTCCCGAAGCGGCTGTCCTGCGTGCGGTCGCCGGCATGGTGCCGCCGGGACAATCGGACATCGAACCCAAGCTCAACACCCTGCATACGCTCATCGCCGCAAAGGGCGATGGCAAGTGGCGGGCCGTGCTCTTTCAGAGCACCCCGGCTCAGTTCCACGGCAGGCCGGATTTGGTCCGGGAACTGACGGAGGAGCTTCGGCAGCTGCTGTCATGACGGAGTGACGTCTCGCGGATTGGGAGTGGCGACGGAGTGTCGTCTCGCGGATTGGGAGTGGCAACGGAGTGCCGTCTCGCGGATTGCATGTGACGTCTCGCGGATTGCATGTGTCGTCTCGCGGATTGGGTGTGTCTATGGAGGCGAGCCCTGGGGGTGACGCAGTGCCGGGCTACTGAAGGCTCTGTGGGCCCCCGGTGGTGACATAGCGCCGGGCCACCGAAGGCCTCGTGCTTCGGGAGTGGTGACCGAGGGATGGGATACCGAAGGCCCTGTGGGCCGAGAGTGGCGACGTAGCGACGGGCTTCCGCCGTCTCGCGCTTCGTGAGTGGCGACGTAGGGACGTGCAACCGCCGTCTCGCGCTTCGGGTGTGGTGACGTAGTGATGGTTCACCGAAGGTCCTGTGGGCCGGGAGTGGTGACGTAGCGACGGGTAACCGAAGGCCCTGTGGGGCGGGAGTGGTGACGTAGCGACGGGTAACCGGAGGCCCTGTGGGGCGGGAGTGGTGAGGTAGCGACGGGGCACCGAAGGCCCTGTGGGGCGGGAGTGGTGAGGCAGCGTCAGCGGCGAGCGAAGCGAGTCCGCCGGACGGTGGCATCTGGTTACCCCAGACCTTTCAACGGCTGACTGTAAGTGAACTCGACCAGATGTCCGCTGGGTTCGCGAACCACTGCGAAATAGCCAACACTTCCACCCTCGTCCGTTGGACCCTCAACGAGCACGCCCAGTGCTTTGGCTCGCTCCGCGATCTCGGTGACTTCCTCGCGGTGGTCGCATTGGAAGCCGAAGTGATCAAGCGGCTCCCGCACTTCGCCACGACACAACACGACGACGAACTCCGGAAGTTCGCCTTCGGCAGGCGTGGGGCCAAGCCACACGGTGCCGCCTCCCTCGAGGCGTCGATCACGAACGACAGAAAGGCCACAGACGTCTGTGAAGAAACGGATCGATCCCTCCATGTCGCTGACGGGAATCGCGAAATGAGTCCACCGCATAGGCAATGCCTCCTTCGATGCCACCTAAAGTCCAGCGGGTCACCTGTGGCGGCCGTTGGATCAACCATTCGCATATGTAAGACCAACCGGAAGGCCGACATCAGGTGCAGAGACACCTGGTCGCTGAACACTGCAGCGCTGTGGTACAATCATGCCGCGGAGGTGATGCCGGTGGAGAAACCTCACGAACTGATGGATAACCAGGTTGAGCAAAGCCCCGTGCTTCAAGCTCTCCTGGAACGGGCAAAAGCCAATGGGCAATCGCTGGTCGCGTACCACGGCATCGTATTTGCCATTACGCCAGTTGAAGATATCACACACACATTCACGCCAGAGGAACTAAAGGAGTTTGCGGCGGACTTTGCTGCAGCGGACGAGCCAGACAACTACTTAACGGTTGAGCAGGCGCTTGTCCGGCACAGACAGCGGATTCGTCGTCATGGCTGACGGAAGCTCTGGATCTGAGGTGATCTGGGCAGTACGGGCCGTCGACAAATTGACCACGATGCTCGAAGATGCCTGGCATGCTCAAGGCAACCCGGAGTGGGTTACCCGGAAGCTCGAAGAGTGCCTGGTCGAAGCGGTCCGACGGCTGACAGCGTTCCCAGATCTGCGAAACCGTTACCAGATTGACGGGCAGTGGTGCAATGCGATGACTCTACGCGCTTTTCCGGCTCAGGTGTTCTACCGACTAACGAAAGCAGGTTCGATTGGTATAATGGAACGCAAGGGGGGACGGTCCGTAGCGGATGAATAATTGGTTGAGAGCCTGAAAGATTTGCAGAATGCAGCGCATGTAGCCGCCAAGCAAGGCATGTGTAAGATTCGGCTGATAAGTGGTGAGACATTTGCGCTTTGCCCGGTTGACCCCGATGAGGAGATTCACGTCGTGACCGACCCTGAGGAAGAGAAGGTTGTCCTTTCATGCCTTACACCCGGTGGCAAGACCTTTAGCGGTGAACAGCTAAAAGAAGAAGTCACGAGACGACTGCGTGCGAGAGGCGTGGGAGGCTCCGGTGCATCCCGTTGAATGGCACATAGATGCCGCAACGGATCTTGAGGAGCATGACGTCTGGCGGATCTCGCATGGATGGGACCCCATCGCATCTGAGATCATCGACCACGTGGAAGCCGCTTTTGCGAAGGTACATGTCTTTCCCCGTCACCGCTGTTGGGTTAAGGGTGAACTGTTATACTTACTATAGAGACGGGGAGTTGGAGGGGAGCCTATGCAGCCGGAGCGAGTAGTCCGCACAATATCCGACCTCAAGAAGGCGTTGGCAGACCTGCAACGTGAGGGGCGCACGGTCCTGAACGTAGACGGGCGTAAGGTCCTCCTACTTCCATGGGATCAAACGGATGACCTGACAGACGACGAGTTTGAACGCATGCTCAGTCACCCCGTGGTCAAGGCAAGGCTCGATAAGGCGGTGGCCCAAGCTGAAGCCGGCCTCGGCATTGCCGACGATGAGTTGGACAATCTCTTCAATGGCAAGAAAGAATAGGCTGAAGCTCGTCTGGATGCCTCAGGCGCTGGATGGCGTGCGTGAAATTCAGAAGCAGGAAAAGAGATCACAGCTACGTGCGAGCGCAGGCTTGGTTGCGGCATATCCAGAGATGCATCGACTTCGCCGAACCCGGTCCTGGGGTTTGGTGGGGATCCTCCGAGTAAGTCCGTTTGTGGCAGTCTATCGGGTGGCAGGTCAGGAACTTCAGATTTTGGACGTGCTACGAGCGGAGTTCTTGGCTAGCAGAGAGATCGACGAGGATTGACTGGTTCCATCGCGGGACCCCCGGTATGGCCCCACCGAGCAGAGGGAACTGCCGAGCCCGCTGGCACGGCCGGGCGGGGCCTACGATGATACTATGGCACTTTTCTTCACCCGCTCCCGTTGGGAGGGGTGTTTTTGTTGACGCGGCAGTTGGGAGCCAACGTTCCTTTGCATGTAGTACGTTTGACGAGAAGTGGGAGCAAGCCGCCCCTTGGCGGTCGGCTCCTTCTCAGTCTCCATAACGTCCGGCGCTTCAGCGGCGCCGGGTCTAACCCACCGATTTTGGCACCGCCCCTGCTTCGGCGTCCGAGTGCACGCCACTGTTAGCCGGCAGGGCGCACGAGGTTCCGCAAGTTCTCCGCGTCCAGCAGTACCTTCCAGTTGATCGCCATCCGTGGTTTCCACTAGATACTGCCGGCTCAGTAGGGCGTAGCCATGTGCAGTGCTCAGGAACTGGACCGCCTCGGCCGCGCTGTAGTCGATGTCCCCGTCCGCCACCGTCGGCAGGCCGCGGGCCGCCCGGTCTGCCAACTGGCTCCTCCAGGTGTTTCCGCCGTCGGTGGTGTGCAGGAGGCCGCCGCGGGTGAGCGCAATCCAGCCGTCCGTTCCGGTGCGCATCGTGAAGCCTGCACCGTACCCTCCGAGCGGTAGCCCGTCCTTGCGCCCTTGCTGCGGCTGGCTTACGCTCTCCACCAGTTGCCAGGTCGCGCCGCCGTCTGTCGTCCGGAGAAAGCTTTTGCCCGCCAGGCCAGGGCCAGGGTTGATCGGGAAGCCGCAGAAGGCAAAGCCCTCCTGCGAGCTGACGAAGGAGACCCAGTTGGCACAGGAGGCGCTCCCCGGCGTCCAGGTCTTGCCGCCATCGACTGTGTGCAGGAGATGGCCTGCAGCGGTGCCAAGCCAACCGTCCATCGCACTCGTGAACGTGATGCTGAGGAAGGCGCCGTCTGCCCCCGCCCCCGAATAGATCGGCTGCCACGACCGGCCATCATCCGTCGTCCGCAGCAACTTCCCCTGCGCACCCACCAAGTGACTGGTATATTGGCCAGCAGAGGCCGGCGCGCCGGTCAGCCAGCCGGTGCCGTCCGGGCTGAACTGCAGCGCCAGCGGGGCTACATCGCCGGCGTACGCCTGCTGCCAGGTGGCGCCGCTGTCATCCGTGTGGAAGAGGAAGCCCTGGCAGTCGGTCGCCTCGCTGTTGCCGCAGGCCTGAGGGAGAGCGCCTACCCAGCCGTGCGTCGCGTCCGTGAAGATGAGCGTGGCCAGCCTTACGTCCAGGCCGGCGGGTCGTGAAACCGGCGCAGAAGGCGGTGAGGGTGGCGTCTGCCCTCGTGCGGGCCCCGCTTGGCCCGCCTGCGAATTGGCACATCCTGCCAGCAGTGCGGCGCCGAGTACCAATGCGACGAGTCCCCGCTTATCCATACTTGCCAGATCTCCTTTTGCTGTGGCGGAGCCACCGACCCTTCTTAAGACGGAGCCAACCCGGGAGCGGTTGCAGTGACATAGCTTGATCGTATCGGATACAGGGGGGGCGAGCCGAGTGGATGAGCGGGAGCTGGTGTGCCGGTGCCGGGCGGGCGACCTGTCCGCCACGGCCAAGGCCGCCGTCCCCCGTTTTGACCCGAAACCATCTCTGGCGATCTCTTTGCCGAGAGCGGTTGAGCAGTGGGTTGCCTGAGTTGACCAGCCGCGCCGTGGAGTAAAAGCCATGCTGTGAAACCAGAAGGCTCTTCCCCCCGTCAATTCAGTGAACGTCTTACCGGGAGGAATGCAGAGTTGCGCCGCAAGATTGCTCCGATCCTGGTGCTGATCGCACTGGTGGCGTGGGGCTGTACCAATGCCGGCAGTCGCGGAAAGGCCGTCCCCAACCCCGACATGGCGTCGGCGGTTGCGGCGCCGGGGGGCGATTCAAAGCTCAATCCCCATGTGACTGTGGGGCCGGGCACGGTCAAGATCACACCCGACCTCCCAACGGTAACCCCACCGGCGGGATGGCTATCCCAGGCCGAAATCCAGCAGAAGGCCATGAACGCGGTCTCCGCCAACGGCGGACCAGGGGGCATGCTCACGTTGACCGCCATCCGGCCAGATGAGCCAAATGGCCTGTGGGTCGTAGAGTTTGCCACCGATGGTCGGCAAGTCAGCGGACCGCACAGTCATCCGGCTCTCACCAACTGGCCCAAGGACCCGGTGGAACAGCGCAAGGCCGGGACCTCGGACGTCAGAATCCTGAGCGCCATTACCTACGCCTTTGATGCCCGCACCGGCGAGGGGCGGGGCGGTGGATTCAGAGGGGGTGCACCCGATCTGAGCCGTTCAGACCTGGAGCACTACCGGGGTCGCATCGTTTCCGCGGGACTGAATGTTCAACTGCGCCTCACCCGTCCGGATGGCACCCGCGACGGGCGAGATCTGGATGTCTGGGTACCACAGGAGGCTCTGGGCAACCGCCTTTCCCTCTGGCAACTGAAGTATGGTGCCGGCCGGCAGCTGGAGGTCTGGGGACTGACCGGGCGCCCCGCGACAATCGCGGCCTATCGCCTCTCTATGGTAGACCCGCCGGGCGAAGAGCTGTTGCAAAATGATCTGGTCGGAGATGTGCCTGCCTACCCGGAAGCTGCCTACGGTCCGGACCCCGAAGGCTGGATGAGCTTTGTCGCCAAGAACAGTACGCCCGACCAGGTGTGGGACTGGTATGCCAAGCAAATGCCGAAGTATGGTTGGCATCTTCAGGACGGCACCTCCGCTGCCCCGAAGGATCGCTCAGTCCGGCGCAGCTTCCGAAACGACGCCTGGGAGCAAGTGACCGTTGAGATTACGGGACTTCCGGAAGGTGTCCGCGTCCGCATCAATAGCAGTACCTTGCCGTGACGCTCCTTCGGGCCACCAGCCCCAATGCGTCCCACTTGTGATCGACGTGGCCTTATAGTGTCCAGTGCGTGTCTGCACCCAAACGGGCCGGGGTGTCCAAATCAAGCCGTCGGAAAGGATCGTCACCGCTTGCCTGCGGTTTCTCCGAATGCACTGGCATACGCTGCGGTTCGACCAGCATGCGGGAAGGCTGGCCGTGGCGCCAGACTTGGTGGCACCGGACGGGTCGCATGGGCGCCGCCCCAAAAGGACTATACACACATGAAAGAGGCGCTAACCCTTCGATCAGGGCAAGCGCTTCTTGTCTTCGTTACCGTTTGTCTTGGTACATGCGGATAACGTCGTCCAGTACCAAGTTCGTCTCAATCGGGTTCAGCGAGTACCTGCGGCCAAGCCGCTCGTAAAGGATTCCCGCAGCCTGCTTTTCCAGCTTGTCCCCCGCCCCGGCCAAGACGGCATCCCCACCAGCGTAGGAGCCCAGGAAACAGCCGAAAGACCGGGCTCGCTTGGTTTCGATACCATACTTCCTGAAGCCCCATACGGCACCAATGATAAAGAGGGGCCTGCCGATTTCCTCCTCCCCAAAGATGCAGAGGCTGGGGTGGGTGCCCATCTCGTCCTGAGCAATTTGGAAGCACTCAGCTATGGTGACTTCGTAGTCTAGCCCTGCAGACAGTTCCCGCCGAATTCGTTTCAGGACGGTCGGGCCGTGCAGGGTAGAAGGAACGTCTTCGTTCCAAAAGGAGTCAGTTAACAGCGGAATAGACAATTTGGTCCACCTCGCTAACAGGCGATATCCGTACACTCCCACGAATCGCCGTTGTCCCGCTGAATGCCGGGGAAGGGGACAGCAGGGTCAGGCGCCACACGGAAGATGATAGGAATCTCATACTTCATCAGTTCCATGTGTGTCTTGGCCCTGGTCGTCCCAGGATCAATCCAGGCGTTGTCGGGATCATCATCATACGTCATCACGTCAACCAACTGCTGACGGATGGTTGCCAGGGCGGTCTTGTGTGCTTCGATAGCCAGCATCATCTGAGCAGGATCGACGTGCTCGAACTTTTGCTTGACGAATTCGGCTGCATCGGCAGCGAACCCGGCAAGGTACTGATTCCTCGTCTGGTCGTCCTGATCCTTGCACCGCCCGCCGTTCACCCGCTTGCTAGGGTGCCACCGATAGAGGTACCCGACGATGTTCTGGCCCAATTCGGGGCGACTGACAACCACAATCTGCAAGCACCGGGCGTATGCCTCCGGGGTGTAGGAATCGGGGACCGGAACACCAGGGGAAGGGTAGTATACGCCACTGCCAGTCTGGACGACAGTATAGTCGGCCTTCTGCATGTGATCCACGTAGCCCTTCAACTGAGTGATGGTAGCCTCACGCTGGCCGTTGAAGAAGTACTTATCCGGCTTGATCTCCCACAGCTTCCATTCGTCGCCGCTGCTCAGGCGGTAGAGTGCCCAAACGTCAGCCTCCAGACGGGTGTACGGAATCCGCAGATTCACGCCCGCCTTGAGTGCTCCGCTGGTCTTGGCAGTGTCAGCGACAAACTGCCCAGCCTCCATGTGGACCATGACGCCGGTGCTTGCCATGTAGAGGTCGTTGAGCTTCCACATCTGCTCCGGATAGCCGAGTGAGTACCCGGTGCAGCCAGACAGAAGCAACACAACTGCCGCCATCACCAGGGCCAAGGGCCGCAGGAACCGCTTCAAGACAAGACCAGTCCGCAACCGCAGCACCGCCTTCCATATGCTACCAACTAGTGTAGCATATGGAAACGCATGACAGGTATGGGAACGTGTATCCATGAAGCGTGTTTTCGGTGCCAAGAAAAAAGCATCGGCCCGCCCGATACAGGGCAGGCCAGCTTGCTCGACCTTCGAGCATCTATCGTCCTCTTGACGTTGTCGTTACCGACATTCCGATGATTCCTCCAAGTTCAGCTAGGGCCGTATTAGCAAACACGAAAGCAGTCAGCACGGAAATCACCAGGATCACCAGCACTCGACGCATACTCTCAACCTCCTTAAATCTGGTATTCCTGTCCACCCCAGATTTTCCCTCTCCGCTGTAGCAATTCATCTGCCACAGTAATCTCCTGTCAGCGAAACCACTCCGGGAAAGAAGGGCGGGAAGGCTATTCCGCCTTTTCCGCCTCTCCCACCTGGATTGCCATTTTCAGTTGGATGTGCCTGTTCATGAAGCTAGGCAGCTTCAGGTCCACGGCAAGGTTATAGGTGACGGTACACAGCATCCGGGCGACCGGCAGATGGTCCCGGTGTTTGGCGTAGACCATGCCCGAATACCAGCAAGCCCAGAACTCCTGCTCCTTGGTCGATGGGGAACCGGGAGAAAGGAACTCCTTTGCCAGTTCGATCACCTTGTTAGGGTCCGTGCCTTCCTGGTAAGTTCGGTTGAGGGTTAAGAGGAGTAGTTCCCGTACCAACACGGTGTCCTCCGGGCAGTCCTTGTCGAGGAGTTCCTTGCCCTGCCGGTAGTACTTGTCGCCCTCGTTCAGGCGGCCCGTCTCGTAGCACACCCATGCGGCCATCAGACAGGCCATGATTGCATGGCTGGCCGATTTCCGGCTCGGTGTCGCTTCGTACACCTGGCGCAAGAGAGTGACCGCCCTCTCAAAGTCTGCGAGGTAGCCCTGCTCGTTCATCGAACGACGAATGAGAGCCCGGTTGTAGTAAACCCTGCCCTTCCAGCTTTCCAGCTCCGGGTACAGGGCTGCATTCTGGAACCAGGTGTTACACACATCGTTTGCTAGAATGAAGTCGCCAATCCGCCGGTAGAACTCGCACAGGTTGGCCCAGACCTTTCCCAGCAATACGTCGCATCTCGCTTCGGTGGCATGGCGTTCGGCCAACTGGCCGAGTTCAACCGCTGAATACCATTGTCCCGTAGCGCCCCTGGTGATTGCGGCCAGCAGGTGTGCCTTGGCAAGTTCTTCCCGGCTCAGGTCGAGAAGCAGAAGCTCCCCGAAGTGCTGCCACGCCTGCATGTACCGCCCCGAATTGACCAGCCGTTCTAACTCAACGACTGACTTTTCCATAAAGGCGTTGCCTCCCCCCAACTGTGTTCCCCGCCAGAGTAATTCTCCTCCAGACCAGCCATATCCTTCCAACTGATTCCATAAATGTACAGGAGATGGAAAGGACATTGTGGACGGGCGTACCCGGAGGATGCTGGGGCGCATATCCCCATGGCTGGAATCATTATGGTAACTCGTACAAGCCTCTCAGACGGCTCAGAATGAAGTAGCCTACCCCGCCACAGCGAACGTCGGGAACGATGCGCCACCGAAACGACATGGAACACCACCAGGCCATCTTGCCCGAAGAACAAACCTCTGTTGTTGCACTCCTCTCAGTTGCGTACAATGTATCTAAATCCTGGACAGATGGTTGGGGGAATTCGAATGACGCTCTTCACCCTGGCAAAGGTTGTGACTCCGGAGCAGGAAGCTCGGGCTTCGTTGGTACTGATCCTGAGCGTCCTGTTGCCTGCCATTCTGGCGGTGCTTTGGTTCCGTGTTGCCCGTCGGCGCAGCAAACAGGGGAAGGCTCCGCTTCAGTACGAGTTGTCCGGGACCCTGGCAGCGGCGGGTTCGCTCTTCGTATTGTGGCTGGGACCGGGACAGTCATGGCTTACCCGCAGTGCTTCGGTCGCCTTTGTTCTGGTCCTGTCCCTGGCCGCGGTGTCTATGGTGGTATTCTTCCTTTTCCGGAACGCTATTGCGAAAGGCCACGCATAGCCCAGGGAACCCCAAAGCAACGTCTGTATCGGTAAGAAACGAGCCTGCATACCGCGTCCAGCGGAGAATGCAGGCTCGTTTTCAATGCCGTCGGTCCGCTGATTGTATTTCTCCACCAGAAGAGTAAAAATCGAGTGAACCAGGGACGGGGAAGTGGTCTCTCCGTAATAGAAGGGTGTTCCTCCGGGCGAAGGAGTGTAAACAAATTGGACGTATCGTCGCTGGTCCGCCGGCTACAGCAAGGTGATGATACAGCTTTTGAACCGCTCTACCGGCACTATATCGACCAGGCGGTTCGTGTCGCTTTCCTGATCACCAGAAGCCAACAGACAGCGGAAGATGCTGCTCAAGAGGCCTTTATTCAGGTGCTGCGCAAGGTCCACACCCTTCAGGACCCCGCCAGCTTTCGGAGCTGGTTCTACAGCATCTTGCTGAACGCAGCACGACGGACCGGGCGGAAAGGTCGCAAGTGGCTGCTTCTGCCGTTTGACCTGCTCCGGCAGGATCAAGCGGACGTTCACTCGCTCCCTCCCGATGAAGCCGTGGAACTCAAGTGCGAGGTTCAAGAGATCCGAACCCTGCTGGGACGCCTTCCGGACATCCACCGTTTTCCCATCGTTCTGCGATACTACGCCGAGCTCACAGAACTGGAGATTGCTCTTGCACTTGATTTACCGGTGGGGACCGTGAAATCCAGGCTGCACAATGCCCGACAGAAATTGTCGAGCCTTATGCAACCCCCGGAGCCGCGGGAAGGAGGAAGCGCACGTGGTGCACGATGACGACCTCAAGGCAGCACTGGAGGCAGAGGCACGACAGGCCCGGGTTCCTGCCGACGAGATCCTGCACCGGATCAGGCAGACAAAGGTACGACCCGGCCACCCGAGCCTGTGGCAGCGGCTGCGAATCGGCGAAGTGGTCGAGGTCATGGCTGTTTGCCTGATCCTGGCCGTCTTCGTTCTGTCCGTAGAGCACAGGTCCAGGGTGCCCATCCGGGATGGTACAGGGGCCGATGCCGCCATTGTGATGAACCTCACCTCAGTCATGTCAGTCGCCACTGTCCAGCCGGGGCAGACCGCTCAACTTCCCACGGGCCGCATCTACGTCACCCTGCAGTTCCCTCGCAGGATCGATCCGTCCAGCATCCGGATCCGGGTGGAACCAGCAAGCTGGCACATGCAGCCATCAGGCGTCCCGGGTGAGACCAACAGTTACTCCTTTGTCATCCGGCCCGATGCCGGGGTCACCGGCAGGGTCACGATCCTGGTTGACAGCGTGAAGGCCATGGACGGGACCGAATTGCTCCGGGAACCTGCCGTTTTCCAGATGGAGACGGCGCCCGTGATCGTAGAGCGTGCCGCTGCACCTGAACCCCTTGCCAGGCTCATTCAGTCGGCCGACCATGTGACGGTTGAGACCGTAGGTATGATCGGGTCGCGGACCGAGTTCGCGGGCGGGGAGCGGGACTGGCTCGCACAAGGTGCTCAATCGGCCGTCGCCAACTCGGAAACGGACCTTGGCAGTGGCATTGGGTTCATGGAGAAGTACCGGTTGGAGATCGAGACCGGAGGAACCACCTTTGTGGTCATGTGGCAAGACTCGCGGCGGTTCACCGTGACCTGGAAGGAAGACGGGCACCAGAAAGCTGCTGCGTTCGACCAGCGAGATGAGCGATTAGCCAGCGCCATTTCCGAGGTGCTGTCCGCTCGGCAGCGGGGAGAAAGCCTGCGCTGATGCAGTGGTCGCCGGTCATGCCGGCAGACCTGACGAGAACAGACTGAAAGGAAGGATCCAAAAGTGAAATGTCGCCTGTCTATGAAGTTGCGTTCCCTGGCGCCACTGTTGGCGGCCTTGATTGTTGGCATCGCGGCCGGATCGGCCGTCACCGGAGTGGCCATGGCCCAGTACAGCCTGGCCGACAACTGCGTTGTGAAGTCAAATCTCCACTTTGTGTTCGAAGGGGTCGATCAGACTCCCTACGCCGGCACACTCCCCGACGGGCATCCGGCCGGGTTTATCTGCGACGGCAGGACCTACGTGCCGCTGCGCTGGCTGAGCGAAATGCTCGGGAAACAGGTCACCTGGGACGGCGCCACGTCCACCATCAACGTGTCCGGGGCGGAGTGGAATGAGAACGGTGTCACGATGACCATCGCGGACGTGCTCCCGGGGCCGCAGCGTTCTTCTGTGAACGTCCAGGTTCGCAATACGAGCAGCCGCAACCAACTCATCAGGCTCGACGTTAACTTCTACGATGGTTCCGGCAAGCTGTTGGGGATCGCCAAGGGGCCTGACAGCACGGCCACGCTGGCCTCGGGTGAAACGCAGATGATCACGGCTGTGAGCGAGACCAGCCTCGCCGGGTACGCGTACCTTTCCGTGACGTCTGACGTTACGCCGGCGGGACTCTATTCGCACGATACCCGTTCCGGTATCTCCGAAGTCGACCGGTTCCTGGATGCGGTAATGGAGAAGAACGGCGATGCGTTGAACCGATTGATCACCATGGAAAAGCAGCCTTGCACCACGGAGCCCGGTGGCAGCGATCCGCGCCCGGTCTGCCCGCCCGGGACGCCGGCCGGGACTGTGATCGACGTGTTCCCCACTGGGCACTGCCAACTTTCTTATGCCTACGGGCTTGAGAGTGCCCAGCGGGTGGTGGGCAACCTGCTGCTTTCCCGTCCCCTCTGGGTCTACGCAATCTACCGGATTGGGCCGACCAATCCGGCCGGCTACGCAGTGGTGCTGGCGTCCAGCCCGGATGATCGGCAGGCGGCGGTGGTCTACCTGGGCGGCGGGGGCGGGATTGTGGAAGCACGCACGATCTGCAACGATCCCAGCACGGACGTTCCGAAACAGGCCGATTTCGTCCTGCCGCCCAAGAATCGCAGTCACTCCCCCCGGGTTGGATCCCCCGGACGTGACCACAGGCAATGAACCGGTCGACCGGGTCATCCGAGCGTTCATAAAACGCAGGGATACCGCGGTCGTCGGCGATCTCGTCAAGCTCACCAGAACTGCTTGCACCACCGAGAAAACTGGCATGCCAGGTGCGCCACCGTGCCTGGAGAAAGAGCCTGACGGTGCTCAGGTCGAAGTTTTCCCACTCGCTACGTGCCACCCGTTCTTCGTTCGCTCTTTGGACCAGGCTCGTCCGTCCATCTTTCAAATCATGTCTCGGAAGCTATACGTGTATGCCGCTTACCGCTTTGACCAGCCGGCTGGGCTGAGTCACGGACCCTACGGCATCACCTTCGCCTCCAGCCTGACGGACGACAAAGCCTCGACAATTTATCTCGATCATGACGGCGCGGTTGTGGAGGCATGGCTTGGTTGTGGTACGGCGGAGTCAATCGTCCCGAAGGACGGCGTGACCTTCCTGCTGCCGCCGAAGAAGTAGGCGCAGCCCATCGCACGGTTAGCCGTGCGACATCATGCAGTCAGCCGGGTCGAGGTGGGGCGCCTCCGGCAAGTCGGCGGGCAGCGGCCGCCCGGCCCGGCGGAAGGCATCTTCGAGGACGGGGCGCGCAGCGATGTTCGACGAGTCGAACAGATAGGGCCATGTGTCCGGAGTCGCCGCCTTCCGGAGGTACTGCCACACGGCTGCGAAACCGCCGGCCGCGTCCGCCTGCTCGTAGGCCTCCCGGAAGACCCGGGCCAAATCGCCCAGCGGGTACGGCTCCGCAGCGCCGCGTTCGAGGGCAGCCAGCGCCTCTGCCCGGCGGCCCAGCAAGGCGTCGATCTGCGCGACCCGCCAGCGGCTGAACGGAACCCACGCGGCCGCATCCATCGTGTCCGCCGGGTAGCGCTCTACCTCCAGGTAAGCCCGCCGGGCGTCATCGTACCGACCGGCGTACAACAGCCGCTCGGCCACGTCAATCTGGTGCAGTTGGGTCGTGACCGGCTCCCAGGTCCGGTCGGTCAACCCGTAGGCGCCCGCGCCCGGGCGCCAACGAAAGACCTCGGTGAGCTGACGGTGCGGACTCAGCTTGTGCTGGAACGGACCCATTGGTCGGCACTGGATGGAGACAAAGCCCGCTCCTGCCTCCCAGCGGTTGCGGCCGCGCCAACTGATGACCGACGCCGTGAAGAGCGTGGCAAAGTCGCCATCTCGCCACTGCCAGATGTATGGCACCTCCATGGTGCCACTGCCGCCCCACATGATGCGGGACGCCACCACCTCCGGGCGGCCGTCGCCGTTGATGTCGCCCACCTGGTCGATACGGCTTCCCTCCATCGGGCCCCAACTGCTGACGCTGCCCGGCGGGAGGAGCACGGGCTGGTCGGGAGCGGCGTGCCGGTAGACCATCATGGGCAGACCACACCGAGCCCATGTGATCAGCAGGTCGGCGAAACCGTCGCCGTCGGCGTCTGCCTGCCCCACAGCGACGGAGTCCGGCCCCAGCCAGTCCGAGAGCTGACTCTGAATGGCAGCCGGGGTCCCGGCCTTCTGCACCACGGCGCTGACCTCGCGTACCGCCTGCTGCTGAAACTCCGGGGCGAGCTGTCCCCTGGGGCGGCACAGTTCCATGACGGCGTTGGTGTGCCATTCAGGGGTGGGGACGCTGCTCACGACCTGATCCGGCGGGGGCGGGGCAGGAGCCGATTGGGGCGGCGCCTGCCGGCATCCCGCCGGTGTTGCCGCGATGACCACCAGTACGAGCCACGCACAGCGGCGCACGCTAACCACCTCCAGGTGATGTCAGCCTGAGGAGCCGGGAAATCCCGGCTCCCCTACCTTTGATAGTAGTGCCACGTGCGCCCGCCATCGTGGCTGACCATGCCGTAGCGGATGCCCCCGCTGTCGACACAGATGGACGAGAGCCCGCACCGGTGGACAGGCCACGGCTGGTTGTCATCGCCCGAGTCATAACGCGTCCACGTCTTGCCGCCATCGCCGGAGGCGAGTGTGAGCAGCACGGGCGTGTACTGGTCGTCTACAATGCTGGCCCACACCCGGCCGTCCGGCCCCACTGTCACCCCCTGGGCCTTCCAGTGCTCCGGCAGCGGGATGGTCTGCCAGCTCTTTCCCCCGTCAGCCGTGGCGTATAGCTGGAAGTTCCGGGAGAGCCAGCCCGTATCTGCCGAAGCGAAGAAGAAGCCGTGCCCGCCGAACTGGTCATATGGGACGGCAACGGGGGTAAAGGAGGCACCTCCGTCTCTGGTCATCAGCAGGCGGTTGGCGCCATCCCAGAGAATGGCCGTCTCTTCGTCCAGCCCCTGGACGGACTGGAAGGGCTCCAGATCGTCGGCAGAGGCCACGCACTTCCAGGTTGCGCCTCCGTCCGTCGAGCGGTACAGATGGCGCTCCTTCTCCGTCCCCATCAGCGCCCAGGCGTGCTCCCGGCTGGTGTAGGAAAGTGAGCCGAGCGGGGCGGGCAGTTTGCTCAACAGCCGCCAGGATTCGCCTGCGTCGTCCGAGCGATAGAGACCGCCGTCCAGTTCGCCGATGTATGTCCGGGCGTCCAGGTAGAACCGCTGCAGCGGCTGGCGGCGGGGGTAGACCTGCGCCCAGGTTTTCCCGCCGTCCCGTGTCATGGTGAGGACCCAGGGGGCGGCCTGCAGGTTGTCCAAACCGTATCGGTACCCCACCTGCGGGGTGATGAAGCGGCCCCGGCTGCTCCGCAGCGACGGTCCGGCCGCATCCCGCCAGGTGTGCCCCCCGTCTTCGGTGGCCATGAAACTGCCATAGCGGGCGCCGGTGTACCATCCGTGGCGCTCATCGACAAAGAAGAGGTCGCCCACGTAGTCGCCGATGCTCAGGCCGCCGGGCCACTCCTTGCCTTTCGCCAGCTCACCGTTCTTGCCGACCAGCGCCTCTCCCCGCAGGGTCCAGGTCAGGCCGCCATCCTCGGTCCGGTAGAGCCGCTTGGACATGGCGCCCATGCCCTCCTCGAAGCCGCAGAGCAGCCAGCCGGCAGTCGGGCTGACGAAGCTGAAGGGGCGGCGGCTGTCATTCGGGCACGCGTCCGGCAGCTTCGCCCAGGTTTTGCCCCCGTCCTGCGTGCGGTAGAGGGTGTCCGGCTTCCAGCCGGAGGACCAGCCGTGCCGCTCGTCCAGAAAGAAGGCGCCGGGGTTGGGCCAGCCGGTCGTGTCGACGGGCGCCCATGTCTCGCCGCCATCCGTGGTCCGGAAGAAGCGCTGCTGCAGGGTGGCATGGCCCACCTGGGGTGTGGCGAACGACATGGACTCAAAGGGCTGAGGCAGCGCCGCCGGGCGCCATGTCTCGCCGCCGTCCGTGGTAGCCAGGGCCTGCCCTTCCAGGAGAATCCAGCCGCGCTCCGTCGTGGCGAAAGCGACGTCACTGATCAAGAGCAACGCCGGCCCAGGTGGCACGCTCGCCTTCACCGTACCGCTGATCGTGCTCTGCCCCGCCTTGGACTGGACCGCGGGCGGAACCACGGGCACCTCCTTTGGCGCAGGAGCCGGCTGCCCGGTGGTCGGAGCAGGCTTCTGCGGCGGCGGGGACGGCGGTGAAGCGCAGGCTGCCAGCAGGACCGCTGCCAGGACGACAACCAGGGATCGTTTCAGGCGCATGGGGAATCCCCCCTTCAGGGTAGGTTCGCTCGATATGACGTCGCTTCTGCCCTGTCGGTTGCAGCCGATCCGTACTCAGTCAGACCATTGCAATGGTGTAACCTCAGCGTTCGAATCATGGTAAGCCACAGTCAATTGCTTCTTGGCGTCCGGTCTGACCGGCCGGGCGTACTGTGCAAGGAGTATTCCGCGAATGAACGCTTCGGCGCCCTTCATGTCAGTTGATGACTGCGCCCTTCGTGCAAGTCCGCAGCCTGTGGAATCATGTTACTCCGGACCGGCTGCATGATCCCACTTCTTACGGTTCAATTCATCCTTCAAGCGGAAGCACTGCGTCAAATCGATGTCATACACGTTGGCCAACGATAGCGTGTAGTAGAGGACATCGTACAGTTCCTCTTCGATGGTTCCTTTGATGGTGTCGGAAGATGAGAGCCGCCGATCCTTGCGGACTACTTCGGCCAGTTCGCCCACCTCCTCGATCAGCTTGAGGAAATAGGCGTGCTTTAGTTCGGGTCGGAAATCTTTGGCTTTAAGATAGGCTTGCAGGTCTCGAAGTGTAATATTTTCGCTCACACGTGAACTCCTTCCCGGTTCTGACGGTGGATACAATGCCGACAGAAAGGTAACATATTATGCTGTTGCATAACAAGACCGGCGACAAATAATCCCGTCCGAGCGGAGACGAGAGAGGGCCGCATCCGGGCACCGCTCCGGCCCGATGCTGCACCCGTCGAGTTCAGCGCTCCTGCATTCTGTTGGCCCAGCCGAGGGGGGCGAAGAAGTTCCGGGGCTCAGGCAGTCAGGACCTCAACCGGGTTTCCTTGCCGTTCCGTCCGCCTTTGCATGAACGAGCCCGGCTATCGCGTGCAACAACGGATGGAGAAGGGTGTTTTCCCCTCTAAACCCCGCTTTTGACCCCAAAACCTGATTCGGAAAGACCATTCCGTCCGATTCCGCATGCCAGAGAGGGCCGCCAGCTTGCAAAACTGGACTATCAACCTCTATGACCCCAACATGGCGCTCCCGAATCCAAGCTTTCCTCCGCCCGAACAGACCAGAGGGACTGAACTCCGGGCTCCGTCGGTGCATGCCGGGCAGGTTGCACCGTCTTCCTCATTCGGCAGGGGCGTTTCACCGGCTGCGGCGCCGTTACGGAATGCAGACCAGCATAACGAAGCGTCGACGGAGAAACCCGTCTGCAGTACCGCCGGCAAGGCGTTGCTGAGTGCTTATGCACCCTGGTGAGCACAGGATCCTTTTCCCGTTGCCACACCCTGCCCCGGCACCCGCACTGGATCCGCACAGGTGGGTGGTCACGCTTCACCTGCCATTGACAGAAGACCACCTCCTGCGCGGGGAAGCCGGCTTCACCCCGGAGCGTACGCTCTCCCACTTTTCATGCGAACACACGTCTGGTATCATACAACTGTTCGCATCGATGCCGAAAAGGAGCATGTACATATGGAGCACGGCATGATTCAGACCGGCGACCTTCAGCTCGCGTACGTCGACTTCGGTGGCAATGGCCCCAACGTGCTGGCCCTGCACGGCCTCTACGGCCGGGGCGCCCTGTGGGCAGGCCCCGCCGCCTGGCTCACCGCGCACTTCCGCGTGGTGGCGCTCGACCAGCGTGGCCACGGGCACAGCGACAAGCCCGACGACGCATACAGCCGAGACCACTACGTGAACGACGCCATCGCCACCATTGAGCAACTGCGGCTTGGCCCGGTCTACCTCCTCGGGCACTCCATGGGTGCGCTGAACGCGTGGGTGCTGGCGGCCCGGCGCCCCGACCTCGTGCGCGGCCTGGTGCTGGAAGACATGACCGCCGCAACCGCCAAGCCCGGCGACGGCAAGTGGGCGGGTCAGTGGCTGAATACGTGGCCGGTCCCCTTTCCGACAATGGCCGCCGTCCGCGCGTTCTTCGCGGCGTTACGCCCCGGGTTGGCCGATCACTTCATGGAGGTGATGGCGGAAGGGCCGGACGGCTATCGCCCGCTGTTCCAGCGGGAGCACATGGTCCAATCTGCCGCAGGCATCGACACGAAGGACTGGTGGGAAGAGCTTGACCAGGTCCAATGCCCCACCCTGGTCGTCAAGGGCGGCAAGAGCGAATTTCGGCGGGAAGACCTGCAGGAGATGGCCCGCCGCCTCCGCCACGGCGAGTACGCCGAAGTGGCCGGCGCCGGGCACACCGTCGCCTTTGACCAGCCCGAGGGCTACCGGGCGGTCGTTGAGCCGTTCCTCCTGAAACTGAAAGGGCAGGCCTGATCTTTGACCGGGGGGGGATCGCGTCTACTCATACGAGATGATGCGCCCGGGCACGTAAGCCCGGATCTTCCGCCCGGCCACGGCGCCGGCCAGAGCCGAATCCGCCGCCACTGCCGCCTCAGCGTCGGCCCGGGCGGCCTCCGGCGGCAATGTCACGCAGCCCCGGACCTTCCCGCCTACCTGCACCGGGACGGCCACCGCCGCCTCGGCGGTCAGCGCCGGGTCGAATTCCGGCCATGGCGCCCGGTGGATGGAGCCCTTTCGGCCCCACCGGTGCCAGATCTCCTCTGCCGCAAAGGGGGCGAAGGGGCTGATCAGGTGGACGATGGTGGCCACGCCCTCCCGCCAGGGCTGCTTCTCCACCTCGGAGGTGAACGCCATCAGCGCACTGATCGCGGTGTTGTAGCGGAACGACGCCATCGCCTCTGTCACCTGGCGAATGGTCCGGTGGCGCATCCGCTCGGCCGCCGCCGACGGGGCCTGCCCGCTCTGAGCCCCCGCCAACGCAAACAGCCGCCGCAGGAACCGGTGGCAGCCCTCTATGCCCGCCGTCGACCACTCCACCGTCTGGGCGGGGGGCGCCATGAACATCGACCACAGCCGCAGCGAGTCGGCGCCGTACTTTCGCACCACCTCATCCTGCGTCACCACGTTCCCCTTCGACTTCGACATCTTCGCCCCGTTCAGGTAGACCATCCCCAGGGTGAACAGCCGCTTCACCGGCTCGGCGAACGGCAGGAAGCCCATCTGCTGCAGGGCCCGGGCGATGAACCGCACGTACATCAGGTGCAAAATGGCGTGCTCCGCTCCGCCCACGTAGATCTCCACTGGCAGCCAGCGGGCGACCGCCTCCGGGTCAAACGGCCGGCTCTGGTCCTGCGTCGAGACGTAGCGGTACAGGTACCAGGCGGAGTCGACGAAGGTGTCCATTGTTTCCACGTCCCGCCGGGCCGGGCCGCCGCACCGGGGGCAAACGGTAAGGGCGAACTCGCGCACGGACGCCAGCGGCGGCTCGCCGCCCCGGGGCCTGAAGTCCACCGCGGCCGGCAGCCGCACCGGCAGCTGCTCCTGGGGCACAGGCACGGTGCCGCAGGCGGGACAGGTCACCATCGGGATGGGGGCGCCCCAGTATCGCTGCCGGCTCACCAGCCAGTCCCGCAGGTGGTAGGTGCCGTCCGGGTGCTTGCCGATCCAGTGCCGTTGCTGCGCCTTCACGTGCTCCGGCCAGTCGGGCAGCGCCTCCAGCCCTGCCAGCAGGTCGTCGGCGAAGGCGGTGATCCGGAAGAACCACTGCGCCAGGTCGCGGGCGACCACCTTCGTGCCGCAGCGCTCGCACGTGCCGGTCTCCACCCCCGGCTCGGCCTGGGTAGGAGCGGGTCCGCCCACCACTTGCTCATTGGCCAGGGCAGTCTGGCAGGAGGGGCACCAGTTGACCGGCGCCTTCGCCTTGTAGGCCAGCCCATGCTGAACCAGCTGGATGAACAGCCACTGGGTCCAGCGGTAGTAGCCTTCGTCGCAGGCCGCCACCTCCCGGCTCCAGTCGTAACTCATGCCCACCTCTTTCAGCTGCTCGGTCATCTCGGCGATGTTGCGTCGCGTATGGGTCTCCGGGTGGATGCCCGTCAGAATCGCGGCGTTCTCTGCGGGCAGTCCGAAGGCGTCCCACCCGATCGGGTGCATCACGTCGTAGCCCCGGCGCCGCCAGTAGCGGGCCTGCACATCGCTGATGGTGTAGTTGCGCACATGGCCGACGTGCAGCTTGCCGGAGGGGTAGGGAAACATCGGCACGACCATGAAGGGGCGGGGGGCGTCGGTAGCGACCCGGTCGATGCCGGATTCCGCCCAGTGCCGGCGCCAGTGGGGCTCATAGCGGGCGAAGTCAAACTCGGTGTGCGTCATGGTAACAGCTCCTCAGGTGGTATTTCCACGGACCACCACCGAAAGCCAGGAGGGAAAGAGCCGTCAGAGCAAACAAAAGCGCGCTCGCCTCTTGCGCAAGAGGCGAGCGCGCTTTTCGCGCTCGCGGTACCACTCTTGTTCGGGCGCCGGGGACCGTATGCTTCCCCGGGGGTGCCCATCTCATTACGGTGCTGACACACCGCCAGTTTGATAACGGAGCTGGAACTCCGTCCTCGCAGCTTACTCCGATGCGCCGCCAGCGCTGGCCGGCCCGCACGTTCAGCCGGCCGCTCGGGGAGGAGGCACCTGGCGCTTTCCCGCTGCTTTACACCAGACAGCAGCTCTCTGAAGGGGGTTGCGCGAGGTGAACGAGTCCCGTCATCGCGTTATCCGTGGTTAATTCCGAATTGTATACCCGTTGTGCTCACCTGTCAATGGGCACGCCATGCAGCCGTTTGCAGCGCGAACTCCCCACGACTTCCTTCTGTGAGCGTTTTTGTTCTCCGCTTGGACTCCAAATCACCTGCCGCAAGAATGCAAATTGGTATGAATCATTAGTATTGCGCTAGAAGGTAAATTGGATTACGCTCTGAAGGAGAGGGGGAATGAGAATGGCTGACGATCTGCAACTGAACGTGCAACTGCTGCGGCGTCTGGTCCCGAATCTGACGGTTGCGGCCCGGAGTGCCGGTTTGCGCTCCGCCACCGTCTCCGACCTGTGCAACGGCAAGATCCCGCTCGGGCGGGCCGAGGTACGGACTCTCGTTGCGCTGGCAGACCTGGCCCGATGCACCCTCGACGAACTGGTAATACGGGGCGCCGGTGCCTCAATGATCGAGACGGGTATCAAGGTGGTCGACGTCTTTGCACCGCTGGTGCGGGGCGGCACCGTCGGGCTGGTGGCGCGACCTGGCACGGGCCAGATGGTGGTGCTTGCGGAACTGGTGCGTCGGCTGCGGCAGCGTGGCTTTGGCACGGTGATCTGGCTGCCTTTCGAGGCCAACCGATATCTGCAGGAGGCAGCAGCCGAAGCAGAGGCAGTGGCAGTGGCCTTATCCCTCGAAGCAGCCGAGCAGGAGATCAGCGCCGTCCGGAAAGACCGGGAGGTGCTGGTGGCAGCCGACCGGGCGACGGTGCTCTCCGGCGAGCTGGACGAGCTGCGGGAACGGCTGGCCCGGGCGGGCACCGCGGCTGTCACCTTTGCGCTGGTCGATGCGCGCGGGGAGTCGCCGGACGAGGAGGTTCCCTACGGGCCACTGGAGACGCTTTGGCGGTTTGATGCAGACATGGCGGCGCGGGGCGTTTTCCCGGCGATCGACCCGGTTGGTTCGACGTCGACCATGCTGGAGGGGGCGTATGTCGACCAGACGCACCTTGCGGTCCAGCAGCGGGCCCGTAAGCTCTACCGGCGATATCGGGAACTGCACGCACTTGCCCGCGTACTCGGCGTCGAGCGGCTCCCTGCCGCAGAAGCGCTGACCTACCGGCGGGGCGAGCGGCTGGAGGCGTTTCTGATGCAGCCCCTCTATGTGGCCGAACCGTTCACCAACCGGCCAGGGGAATGGGTGGCGTCGGCTGAAGCAATCGAAGGCATCCGGCGAATTCTGGACGGCCCTGCCGATGACCTGAGTCCCAACCGCTAGGAGGAGTCGACCATGTCGATCCCACTCACCCAGTACTGGCGTTTGCTGCGCAAATATCTGCGGCCGCTCTGGCCGAAGGTGCTGCTCCTCGGGATCCTGCTTCTGGGCAGCATCGGGCTGCAGCTATACTCTCCCACGGTGCTCCGGCGATTTATCGACGAGGCGCCGGCCGGGGCGCCCGGCTTCCGCTTGACGGTACTGGCCGCCCTGTTCCTGGGGCTGGCGGTCGCGAATCAACTGTTGGTCGTGTGGGCCACGTACGTCAGCCAGGATGTGGGCTGGCGGACTACCAACGAACTGCGGGCCGAGCTGACCGAGCATGTGCTGGGCCTGGACCTTTCCTTTCATAAGGACCGCACACCGGGCGAGATGATCGAGCGCATCGACGGCGACGTGACCGCACTGACCAATTTCTTCTCCGCCTTTGTAGTGCAGGTAGCCACCAACGCGCTCTTGCTGGCGGGTGTGCTCGTGGTTCTCTACACGGTTGACTGGCGGGCAGGCCTTGCGCTGACCGGCTTCGCGGCGCTCAACCTGGCGGCGCTGCTTCGGACGCGCCACATCGCCATGCCCGGTTGGCAGGCGACCCGGCAGGCCAGTGCCGAGTACTTCGGATACCTGAGCGAACGGCTGGCGGGGTTGGAGGATATCCGGGCGAACGGCGCCGAGAATGCGGTTCGGCGCGGCTTTGTGCAGGCGCTGCGCGGGCGGGTGGAGGCCGAGCTGAAGGCAGGCCGCGGCATGGCTGTGATGCTCGTCGTCTCATTCGGGCTGCTGGCGGTGGGCATGGCCACTGCGTTCGGCATCGGCCTTTCTCTGGTAACGGCGGGCGCCATCTCGGTGGGCACGGCTTACATGATCTTCTTTTATACGGAGCAACTCCGGCGCCCGACCGAGCAGATTGTGCAGCAGTTGCAGGACCTGGCCCGGGCCGGCGCCGGCATCGACCGAATCCGCGAGTTGCTGGCGCTGCGCAGCACAGTGGCTGATGGGGCAGGGACCCCCCTCCCCGACGGGCCGCTCGCGGTGGCGGCAGACGGGCTGACCTTCGGTTACGTACCCGGCACAGCGGTGCTGGACAACGTCTCCTTTACCCTGAAGCCGGGCGAAGTGCTCGGACTGCGGGGACGCACCGGCAGCGGCAAGTCGACCATTGCACGGCTTGTGGCACGGCTGTACGACCCGGCCGAGGGCAGCATCCGGCTGGGCGGCGTCGACGTGCGCACGGTTCGCCTGGCCGACCTGCGCCGACGTGTGGGCGTGGTGACGCAGGAGGTACAGATCTTCCGGGGGACGCTGCGCGACAACCTGACCCTGTTCGATGCCGCTATACCCGACAGTCGTATCTGGGCGGCGCTGGACGAACTGGGGCTGCGGGAGTGGGCCGAGTCACTCCCCATTGGCCTCGATACGGAACTGGCAACGGGCGGCGGCCTCTCTGCGGGCGAAGCACAGGTGCTGGCCTTTGCACGGGTCTTCCTGAAAGATCCGGGCGTCGTCATTCTGGACGAGGCATCTTCACGGCTCGACCCTGCCACCGAGCAGCGGCTGGAGCGGGCGATCGACCGACTGCTCCAGGGCCGGACGGCGATTGTGATCACACATCGGTTAGCGACGCTGCGGCGTGCCGATCTCGTCTTGTCGCTGGCGGACGGCTCCTCTTCGCTCCAGTCCGATCCGGAGGAGGCGCTGGGATGAAAACATGGCAGATCGTGCTCCGCCTGCTTGCGTACCGGCCGTGGCTGGTTACAGCCTGCTTTGTCAGTTGGCTGCTGATCTCCCTGACGCCGACTGGGCTCGGCCTTGTGACACGCTCCTTCTTTAATGCCCTGTCCGGCAACGCCCCTGCGACCGCTGGCCTCTGGTGGCTGGTGGCACTTCCGCTGGTCCTGCAGAGCGGGCGGTTGCTGGTCACCTGGCTCAGCGTGCCGGTCAATGTGCTCCAGCGTTTCACAGTGAGCGCGCTGCTGGCGAACAACATGCTGGAGCAGATCCTGCGACGGCCCGGGGCCCGCGCCCTGAGCGGCTCAACCGGCGATGTGATCAGCCGTTTCCGGGACGATGCCGACGCGGTCGCGCTCTTCACCTCGATGATCATCGTGATCAGCGGCGCCGCCGAGGCCTTGAGCGCAGGGGTAACGCTGGTGCTGATGTTACATATCAACGCGTTTGTCACGGTGGCGGCAGTGGTGCCACTGATCGCGGTGGTGGTTGTGGCAAGGGCCGCGGGACAGCGCATCGGCCGCTACCGTGACCGGAGCCGGGCTGCTGCCGCACAGGTAACGGGGATGCTGGGCGAGATCTTCACCATGGTGCCGGCGCTGAAGCTGGCCGGTGCCGAGGCGAACGTGGCCCGCCACTTCCGCCGGCTCGGCGACCGGCGGCGCGTCGAGGCGGTACGGGATGGCCTGTTTAGCGAGTTGCTGCGATCCGTCTTCCTGAACACCGGAAACCTGGGCACCGGCCTGGTACTGCTGTTGGCGGCGGGGTCGATGCGGGCCGGAACGTTTACCGTGGGGGATTTTGCGCTGTTTGCCGCGTACGTGGGGCGGCTCGCGGGGTTTACCGGCATCGTGGGCGACCTGATGGCGCGGTACAAGCAGGCCGGCATCTCCCTGGCGCGCATGCAGGGGCTGCTGGAGGACACCCCGCCCGAGACGCTGGCAGCACACAATCCGGTCTACCTGGATGGCCCATTGCCGGAGCAGCCACGGCGGGAACTGCAGCCGGAGGAGCGGCTGGACCGGCTGGAGGTGGAGAATCTGACGTATGAGTACCCGGAGTCGGGGCGGGGGGTGCGAGGCGTCAGCCTCACGCTCAGGCGGGGCAGCCTCACGGTGATTACCGGCCGGGTCGGCTCCGGCAAGAGCACCTTGCTGCGGGCGCTGCTGGGGCTGCTGCCGGCACAGGGCGGTTCGGTGCGCTGGAACGGCCGGACTGTGGCGGACCCGGGCGCCTACTTTCAGCCGCCGATTAGCAGCTATACGCCGCAGGTGCCGGTGCTCTTCAGCGCCACGCTGAAGGAGAACATTCTGCTCGGGTTACCTGAAGCACAGGCCGACCTGTCCGGAGCGGTGCACGCCGCCGTGCTGGAGCAGGACATCGAAGGCCTGGAGAGACAGTTGGAGACACAAGTGGGCGCCCGAGGTGTGAAGCTGTCGGGCGGGCAGGTGCAACGAACTGCTGCCGCCCGCATGTTTGTCCGGGAACCGGAGCTGCTGGTCTTCGACGATCTCTCCAGCGCACTGGATGAGGAGACGGAAAGGCAACTGTGGGAGCGGCTGCGGGCACGGGAAAACTGCACCTGCCTGGCGGTCTCCCACCGTCCGGCGGTGCTGCAGGCGGCGGATCAGATTGTCCTCATGACCGCGGGGCGGGTGGAGGTAATCGGGACCCCGCAGCAACTGCTGGCGACTTCTGCCGAATTTCGGGCCATCTGGGAGGCGCCTGGCGCCATTCTGTGAAGTGTGTTCGCCGTCGCTCAGAAGGGGCACGCCTCTGGCATGAGCGCGTGGCTTTCGTCGTCATGCGATCGCTTTCGCAGGCTTCGGCACCCGCCGGCCGAACGAGACCATGCCCGCCGCCGACGCCAGGCCCAGAATCGCAAACGTGATCCACGGCACCCAGGCCAGCCCAGTAGTGGCTGCCACGTCCGTCAGCCGCCCGCCCAGGTACTGCCCGGCGCTGCCGCCCAGGGCGACCGCCAGGGCGCTGAACCCGTAGTAGCTGGCAATCGCGTCGCGCGGTGCCATGCCCAGCACCAGTTCGAAATCCACCGGCCGCAGCAGCATGCCGCCGAACGAGAGCAGCACCACCGCGGCGATCATCCCCGCCATGCCCGGAAACGGAATGATCAGCAGGAACCCCGCCCCGGCGATGGCCGAGCCGATCGCCCACTGCGTCAGCCGGTCCAGCCGCCCATGCATGAACTTCTGGAGCCCGTACTGCAGGCCAATCACCATCAGCGAGTTGACCCAGAGCAGCGTGGTGACCGAAGTCAGGCTGCCCGTCACTTCGGCGGCATGGAGCGAAAGCGAAATCTGAATCTGACCGCTGATCGCCCAGAACCCGGCGCTAATGAAGCAGTACGCCACGAAGGCCCGGTTCTTCGCCACGGTCAGGATGGAATGCAGCACCTCAGCCGCTGCCCGGGCCGGCTCCGGCGCCGCCCGGCCCGTGGCCAGGTTGGGCAGCCCCAGGTAGACCAGCAGGGCGATCGGCAGGTAGACCGCCCCCGCCACCAGCGACAGCATCCGGAAGTTGACGGCGATCAGCATCACCCCGATCAGCGGCCCCAGCGTCGTGCCGGCGCTCTGGGCGGTGTAGAGCAGCGCAAACCGGCCGGACTGGTCCGGCCCCGGATTCAGGGCGGCGTAGGCGGCTCGCTCCGCCGAGCTGAACAGCGCCCCGCCCATGCCCGAAAGGATCGCCGAAATGATCAGCCCCCGCAGGTCGCCCATGAACGCAAAGCTGGCGAAGCCCACCGCCCGGACCAGCAGGCCCACCAGCAGCACCCGCTTGTACCCATACAGGTCCGCCAGAGGACCGGCGAGCGTCATCAGCACCTGCTGGACTCCCGTCCGCACGGCCAGCACGGTGCCGGCCACCGTCGCCGAAAGCCCCAGGCTGGTTTTGATGTGAATGGAGAGGTAGGGGATCAGCATAAAAAAGCCGGTGTTAATCGCCAGGTCCGCCAGGAGAATCACCGCTTCGCCAGGCTTCAGCCCCGCGAGGCGCTTTGCGATGTTCACAGCACGCATCCTCTCCTGAAACGTCAATTCGTTTATGATAAGGAGTGGTCTTCTCCAACGCCGCAAACCTCTCCTGCACAAAATGGTTGATGCCTAAACCAGGAAGGCGCGCAAAGCGCCGGCCCGGCCAAGCCCGAACCGGCGCAAGCCCGAACCGGCGCACTTCGCGTTTCCGCGTGCCTCAGCCGAAGTTCCGCAACACCACCGCCGCCACGCTGTAGTAAATCAGCATCGAGGTGTTGTCCGTCAGCGTGGTGATAAACGGCCCCGAGGCCACCGCCGGGTCAATGCCCAGCCGGTAAATCACCACCGGGAACAGTCCGCCCAGTACTTTCGCCACGAACAGGTTGGCCATCAGCGCCAGGCCTGCGGCCAGGCCGAATATCAGGTTGCCCTGCCAGAGCCAGCCGCCCAGCATCAACGTCGCACCGGCGATTAAACCCACCACCAACCCCACCAGCGCTTCCCGCAGCACCACCCGGGGCATATCCTTCGGCTTGATCTCGCCGGTCGCCAGGCCCCGCACCACCACCGCCAGCGACTGCGTGGCCGCGTTGCCGGTTTCGCCGGCCATCACCACGGTAAAGACCGCCAGCAGCGCCGCGACCGTCGGGGTGACGTAGCCCGAGAACGTCGTTACGATGAAACTGGAGCCCAGTTCGAGGAAGAGCAGGCCCACCAGCCAGGGCAGCCGGGGCTTGGCCAGCGCCCACACCTGCCGCAGGAAGGGCATACCCAGCGTCTCCTCGGGCACGGAGGTGGCGCCCATCCGGTAGACGTCTTCCGTCGCCTCTTCCTGAATCACGTCGATGACATCGTCAACGGTGATGATGCCGATCAGCCGGTTATCCGCCGCCACGACCGGAACTGCGACGAAGTCGTAGTCCGACACGATGTTGGCGACCTCTTCCTGGTCCATGCTTGCCGGCACCGAGACCACCGAGGAGTTCAGAAACTCCGAGACCCGGTCCTTCGGGGCCGCCATGATCAGTTCCCGCAGGCTGACGACGCCCACCAGCCGTCCCGCACCGTCCACGACATAGATGTAAGAGATCGTTTCGGCCTCGGCGCCCACTTTGCGGATGTGCGTCAGCACCTGCTCGGCAGTCATGGACTGCCGCACGGAGATAAAGTCGACCGTCATGCGGCCGCCGGCTGAATTCTCGGGATACTCCGCCAGGGTTCGGATGGTGGTCACGTCCTGCGGCGGCAGGAGCTTCAACAACTGCTCCGCCTGCCGGGGATGGATGGAGCCGATCAGGTCGGCCACCATGTCCGCGGGCATGTGATCCATAATCTGGCGGGCGTCCGCCGGCTCCATGTGGTGCAGCAGGCGATACTGGGCGTAGTATTCCAGGTGCTCCATCACTTCGGCCGCCTGACCCGGCTCCAGCGTGGCCAGCGCCCGACGGGATTCCTCTTCGGAGAGCTGCTGCAGCGCTTCAGCCAAGTCAAAGGGCTGGACCTCTTCTAATAGAGCCGCTAACGACGTAGCAGCATCGGGCTGCTGAATCAGTTCTTCGAGCTTGGCGGCAAGCTCTTCCAAGGTCAGGCGCATGAGGAGTCCCCCCCGTTCTTTGGAAGCTGATGCGGCATCACGCACGCAAAAAGGCCCTTTCCCGACAAGGGGAAAGGGCCGCATGGCAAATGCGACGGCCAATCCCCCTCGGTTCCGGCTTCGGCACTGAGCGATTAGAGTTACCCCAGCGACATTAGACAACGCCTTAATCCGACGGTGCCTGTTGACCCATGGGCGTCTTTCGACGTTTGTGGGCAGCCGCATGTACTCGCTCAGGAGCTTCACCGACCGGGGATAATTCACGTCCTGGAAAATCCAACGGTTTTAGTTTACTCCTTCGGCTGCAGCCGCGCAAGTTGCAGCCACTGACTTGCACGCCTCAGAAGCAGCGTATGACTTTGGGCCCAACAAGTAGCATCCCCCGGTTTCCGGCAAAACCACCTGGCGGATTCGTGCAACCTAAATCATATTCGCCTCGTCCAATACCTGGATACGTTCCGTAAAGGAGGTCCCGGTAATGACTCTGAGGCCCCAAAGGCGTCTGGCTGCACTGCTGGCCGTTGCGTCCCTGTCGTTGTCCGTGCTCCTGGTATCGGCCCCCGGAGCGCTGGCCGCCCCCATGTCTTCGGAGACGAAGCCCGCCCTCGGCACGCCGCTGCGCCCTGGTTCCGGTACGGTAGTCGAGGCCAAAATCACGCGCGAAGAAGCCATCAACGCGGCGACCCGGATGTTCACCATCCCGGCGGAACTGGGTGAGCCCAATGTCAATAAAAACCTGTCCCGGGATTCTGCCACCTGGAGTCTGAACTGGCAGTCGAATGAGAAGATGCCCGACCGGCTCTCCATCCATGTGGAAGTCGATGCCGTTACCGGCGCAATTCTGGGCTACAACAAGGGTCTTGACAAGGCAGACCCGGATAGCGCCCCGCCGGCCTACACCCGCGCCGATGCGGCGACCTTTGCCGTGCAGTGGATGGGCAAGCTCATCCCTGGCGACAAAGGCGCCTACCGTCTGGTGGATGTGCCCGAGCAGTTCGGGTACTACGGCCCCGTGGATGCAGGCTACTCCTTCCGCTGGGAGCGGATCGAGCAAGGATACCCCGTGCAAAACGACTCCGTCAGCATCGCCATCGACGCCCGCACCGGCGAACTCCGCTCGTTCAACCACAATTGGCAGCGGAACGTGACCTACACGCTGCCGCCGACGCTGTTGAGCGAGGGCGGGGCCACCACCATTTACCGCGAGCAGATCGCCATGCAACTGTACTACCAGCATTTCCAGCAGCCCGGCACCGACAAGGGTGAGTGGAAGCTGGTCTACCGCCCGCTGTCCGGGTATCCGTCCATCAACCAGGAAGGTAAGCTGCTGGACCGCTCCGGCCAGCCGGTGGACCTCTCCCAGGTTCAGGAGATCATGCCCGTCCCGGCGCCGGACAAGCCCTACGTGGCGCCCAAGCAACTGCTGACCGAAGCCGAAGCGCGCCTGCTGGCCGCGGCGGTCTCCGGCCGTACGGACCCGCCTACCAACACCAACTACAGCGAGTACGGCAAGGACGAGACCAAGACCCAGGGCTGGTCGTTCAGCTGGAACAAGAACGGCGAACTGAATGAGGGCGAAACCAACACCAATATCAGCATTGACGCCCTCCGGGGGATCGTTCTGAACTACAGCAACTGGAGCCGTTACGATCCTGTGAAGAAGGACGAAAAACTCGCCATCACCCAGGCGCAAGCCCGGGCCACCGCGCTGGAGTTTATTCGCACCAACCGTCCGGACCTGGCCGGCAAGCTGGTGCTGATGCCGGGCGATCCGAAGGAAGCGGAGCGGATAGTGCTCTACGGCTCGCCCAGCTATGGCGTGAGCTTCGGCTTCCGCGTGAACGAGGTACTCGTGGCCGACCGCAACGGGTCGGTGGAAGTGGACGCCCGGACCGGCAAGGTGCGTTCCTTCTGGGTAAACGACCAGAACTACGTGAAAGATGAGTTCCCGGCCGTGCCCCAGACCATTCTGAAGCCCATCGACGCCGTCGACGCATTCCTCAGCTCCCAGGGGCTGGAACTGGCCTGGGGCGTCTTCTATCCGGAAATCGAGAAGGCGAAAATGGCCGGCCAGATGCCTGATCCCGTGTCGCTGCTGGTCTGGGCGCCCGGTAATCGGCTGAACGTCGCCGCCCTTGATGCCAGGACCGGCGCCCCGCTCGACTGGCAAGGGCGCGATCTGATGGAACTGGCGAAGCATCCCACCGACATCAACGGCCACTTCGCCCAGCGGGAGATCGAACTGCTCTGGGGCCGGCAGATATTCGACCTGAAGGACGGCAAGTTCCGGCCCGACGAAGTCGCCACGGCTGCTGATCTGGCCCGATGGCTCGTGCTGGCCAAGGGCATGCGGCCCTACCCGATGTACGACTTCGCGCTGAACTTCGGCGGCAAGGGTGAAGCGGCCATGACGGCCGGCTCAAAGCTAATGAATGCTCCCGCCGCCCCGTACTTCGGCGCCGCCCTGCAGGCCGGCATCTTCCTGCCGGAAGACTTCGACCTGAGCACTGACCCGGCCGGTCCCGTCAGCCGGGAGATCTTCGCCCTGTGGTCGGCCCGGGCCATGGGCTACGGCAACGTCGTCAAAATGGCCAACCGGATCGACATGTCCCTTGCCGACAAGGAGCAGATCGGTGCCAGGTTCGCCAACGCCGTCGCCCTGCTGAATGGGCTCGGCGCCGTCAAGGGCGACCCCGACGGGAAGTTCAGCCCGCAGCGTCCCATCACGCGCGGCGAGGCAGCCAAGCTGCTGTTCGCGGTGGTGACGGAGATGCGGCGGTAGGGTTACGAGAAACAGCCAGGCAGGGTACCCCCGATGTGGGGTGCCCTGCCTCGCTTTTGGGTGGGGATTCCGGACAATAGACCGCCTGTGTTATCGGCAGTTCTGCTCCGGCTTCCGGAAGTATTCAGCCGCAGATAACGCAGATTACGCAGATAGGGACACAACCGTTGATCTGTCTGTAACCACGTCGCCCAACCCCCTGGTCAGCGTGGCGCTCTAGGAACTGCGGTTACGCCCACTCATGTCGCGGAAATGGGCGGCAGGGCTACGTCTGATATCATGCCGGAGAACTCGCCGATCTTTGAACGGGCGCCAAAATGGTACGATAACATCATCATGTACAAGACAAAGCCGTCTTGCCTGCAGAAGACGGCAGTAATAGTCGAGGCCGCTTGTCACTAATACGGTACTGTAATCTCGGAAAGGAGGCGAGGGAATGGTTTTTTTGGAGCGGTTAAACAGGGCCGTCGAGTACATGGAGGATCGCCTCGCGGGAGATCTGGATTACCAGGAAGCAGGAAGAATCGCATGCTGCTCCGTTTATAACTTTCAGAGGATGTTTTCATATATTCTGGACATCCCGCTATCGGAGTATGTGCGGCGTAGACGCATGACGCTGGCAGCGTTCGAGCTCCAGCAAGGCGACACCAAGATCATCGATCTGGCCATAAAATATGGATATGACTCCCAGGACTCGTTCGCCCGAGCGTTCCAGAGATTTCATGGAGTCACACCCTCCCGGGCGCGCAACCGGGGTGTCATGCTCCGGGCCTACCCCCGCGTCTCCTTTCACATCTCAGTTGGAGGAGATCGAGAGATGCGTTACAGTATTGTGGACAAAGAAGCGTTTGAGGTATTCGGGATCGAGGAGATCATCTCCTCGGTAGGCGATCCGGCGTGCAAAAGCGTGCCGGCATTCTGGCAAAAGTGCCACGACAGCGGAGCATATGAGAGACTGTTCGATGCTGCGAACGCCCGTAAACGGGGCGAAATCTACAAGGGCATGTGTGCGATTAACGCAGCGCTCAATTACCGTAATACCGGAGATCTCACATTTCCATACATGCTGTTTGCCTTTACCACCGAGCAGAGCAAACCGGAGGGATACACCCGCGTCAAGATTCCAACACAGACCTGGGCCGTATTCACATCGGAGGAACATGGGGACGATGAAATCGGAGCCATGACAAGCACCCTGTGGAGCCGCGTGTTCAAAGAATGGCTCCCGACATCTGGCTATAGGAAGCTGGAAGGTCCGGATATTGAGATTTATGGCAGCTCTGGAAATGGGAATTACTACAGCGAAGTCTGGATTCCGGTTGCGAAGGAATGATTGGCGGAGCGAACCCATCAGCGTTTGTACGAAAATCCGCGCAATACGCGGCTAACATAAACGCCTGACCCCGAGACAATTCTGCTGGAAATCACCCCGGTGGGAAAGAAAAAGTGTGCCCTGCGAAGAATAGTGATGGATGATCACGAACGAATCATGTTCAGGAGGCCGATGTGCATATGCGCCGGACGTTGGCGTCGTTTCTCACGCTCATCCTGCTGGGCCTTACGGCCTGCAGCCTCGCACCCAAGCCCGCTCCCGGCTCGGCCGGACCGGCCGGCTCGGCCCCCAAAATCGTTACCGCCACCGTCAAGCCGATTGCGACTGAAGCCGTCAACCTGACCGCCCTGGCCTTTGCCCCCGGTCCCGCACCCGGACCCGGCCGCGGCTTCATGGCCAACGGCCCGGCGCTGCTGACTTCCACCGACGGCGGGCAGACCTGGGCCAAGCTTTCCGACCTGGGCGGGCCCGTAAACGGACTCGACTTTGTCTCGCCCGACCTGGGCTGGGCGGCCGCCGGCTCCGGCCTCCTGGCGACCCGCGACGGCGGCAAGACCTGGCAGAACCTCGCGAGCGGCGCCTTCAAGCGGGTCGACTTCGCCGATGACACCCGTGGCTGGGCACTGGACGACAAGCTGACCCTCACGAGTTCTGCCGACGGCGGCAAGACCTGGGCCAAACTGCCCAGCCCCTGCGGGGACGGTGCGGCCGCCGGTGCCTTCAGCTTTGTCAGCCCGACCACCGGGTGGATGCTCTGTGGCGGCCAGCCCGGCGCCGGGCAGCAGCAGAAGTCGCTCTTCCGGACCGCCGACGGCGGTCAGCACTGGACCCCCGTTGCCGCCGGGGGCCTCCCCGGCAGCGGCTACGTCGCCGACCTGTTCTTCCTGGACGCCGGCCACGGCTGGTTCAGCCTGACCCGCGGCGGCCTTTACGCCACCGCCGACGGCGGCAAGACCTGGACCATGGTCAAAGGCCTATCCCAGCCCGACAGCTTCAAGGTCGTCCGTTTCGTGTCGCTCACCCAGGGCTACCTGATTCAGGACCACGGCGGCACCGGCCTGATCGCCACTACCGACGGCGGGGCGACATGGGCACCGGTCTACCCGGCGCTCCGGCCCCATACCAACCTGCCCCAGCGGGCTTTCGACATGCAGAACTGGCTTTCCGTGGGCGACCGGGTGGACATGGGCGCCGTGCTCAAGTCCGCCGACGGCGGGCGCACCTGGAAGCAAGCCGGCTCCCTCGGTCCGGAGCCTGTCTTCGACATCAGCTTCCCGGACCCGCAGCACGGCTGGGCGGTCACCGATCACTGGACCGGCAAGACCACCATCCGCACCGTCCAGAAGACCACCGACGGCGGCGCCACCTGGACCCAGGTGAGCCAGGCCCCCGACGATCCCAGCGAGTTTTACAACAGCATCTGTTTCCCAGATGACCAGACCGGCTTTGCGGCCAGCCGGAGCCGGCTGTCCGTCACCACCGACGGGGGCGCCACCTTCCGCAACGTCGACGACACCCCGGACAGCGGCTATCAGTTCCAGTTCACCGACAAGAGCCACGGCTGGAAAATCCGGAACTTCAAGCTCGACGCTACCGCCGACGGCGGCAAGTCGTGGCAGCCGATCAACCTGGACACCCGCGTGCAAACGTTTCAGCTACTGCCCGGCGGCGCCGCCTGGGTCATCGGCGGCGACCTTGTCGCCGGCGTCCAGAAGCCCGCCCTCTTCGCAACCCGCGACGGCGGCAACACCTGGACCCGGTACGATCTCGGCAACCTCGCCGTCGCCGCACTCCGGTTTGTCGACGCCACCCACGGCCTCGTGGTCGGCGAAGACGACCACCTGTACGCCACCGAAGACGGCGGCCAGACCTGGACCCAACTCCGCTGACCGAGGCCGCTAGGCTCTCAAGCGAAACGAAGCGGCCCGGTCCCCACTCGCTGGGGGACCGGGCCGCTGTTTGTGCCCTGCTAGTCGTCGCCGGTGGTCGGATACTCCGCGATGACATGTTCGGCGCCCGGGTCCATGTTCACGTAGAACGGAATCACCGTCATGAGGATGCCTTCGCTGTAGCGGAGTTCCCGCAGCAGCTGGTCGGCGGTTCCGTTGTGCAGGTAGGTGTCGAACGGGTCGTTGGTGGTAATGACCGGCACCAGCAGGTTGATCAGCGTCTTCGGGTGCGCCTTGTGCAGTTCGTCGAGGTACCGGCGCAGGGGCGGCACCACCGTTCGGAAGGGGGAGGGGAGCACCGTTAGCGCCACGCCCTGGTGCCGCTTGATGTCCCACTTGCGGGCGATCTTCTCGCCCAGTTCCGGGTCCGTCGCCACGTACACGGCCGAAATGTCCTTGGAGATCGTCCGGGCCACTTTCATGACGTGGTCGATCACCGGTGTCAGGCCGCCGATGGTGACGACCACTTTGACCTGCCGGGCATCGTCGATGGCGAGGTGTTCGTCCTGCAGCCCTTCCACCCGTTCCTTGAACCGGGCGTAGTAGTGCTGGACGTAGTAGAAGTAGGCGATCAGGATCGGCACCACGATCACGATGACGAAGGCGCCGTCGATGAACTTCGCCATGACCGTCACCACCAGGGCGACGCCGCTGAGGATGGCGCCCAGGCCGTTGATGAACATCGACCAGGCGTGCTTCGCGAGGGACTCGCCTTTCTTCTTCGACTCCTTCAGCCAGTGGCGGACCATGCCGGTCTGGCTCATGGTGAAGGCCAGGAAGACGCCTACGGCGTACAGTGGAATCAGGTTGTGGGTGGAGGCTCGGAAGGCGACGATGAGGATCGAAGAGAGGAAGGCCAGCACGTAAACGCCGCCGTTGAAGACTAGCGTGTCACCTCGGTTGGCCAGCTTCCGGGGCAAGAAACCGTCCCGCGCCATCATGCCGGCCAGGCGGGGGAAGTCGGCGTAGGCCGTGTTGGCCGCCAGCAGCAGAATCAGCATGGTGGTGATCTGGGCGAAGTAATAGAGCGGGCCAGAGCCGAAGATCTGGTGGCCCAGCACGGAGAGCAGCGTCTCGCTGCCCGGCTTCGGCAGGGCCCGGAAGCCGAACGCCAGAACGGTGATGCCGCCGAACATCGTATAGAGGATCGTCCGGCTGTAACTCATGGTCTTGCTGGCCGTCTCCGATTCCGGGGCCTTAAAGGCCTGGATACCGTTGGAGACCGCTTCGATGCCGGACAGTGCCGTGCAGCCGGACGAGAAAGCCTTCAGCAACATGAACATCGTGACGCTCTGGGTGAAGTTTCGGAAGTCGGCGGCGCTAACCCCGAAGCCAAAGGGGCTCAACGGGGAAACCGCCGGGTGCCAGGCGCCCCTGAAGATTGCCTGGTAAGCGCCGAAACCGATCATCAAGAACATGGAGACGATAAAGCTGTAAGTCGGGACCGAGAAAAACGTCCCCGATTCCTTGACGCCCCGCAGGTTCATCCAGGCGACAAACCAGAGGGCCAGGAGGCACAGCGCCACCTCGTGTCCCTGCAGGGCTGGAATGGCCGAGGTGATGGCAGCGATACCGGAAGCCGTGGAGACCGCCACCGTCATCACGTAGTCGGTGAGCAGGGCCGCGCCGGCCAGAAGCCCGGCCCCGGTGCCCAGGTTCTCCCTGGAGACGATATACGACCCGCCGCCGTTCGGGTAGGCCTTGATGGTCTGGCTGTACGAGGCGGCCACGATCAGCACCAGCAGAACGATCGCCAGGCCGATGGGCAGCGCATACGCCGTAGCGGCGACCGAGCCGGCCAGCATGAGCACCAGCAGAATCTCTTCCGTCGCGTAGGCCACCGAGGAGAGGGCATCCGCCGAGAAAACCGCCAGACCTGTCACAACGCCGAGCCGCTCGTGATGCTGTTGGTCGGTGCGCTTGGGCGCACCGAAGAGCAGCCGCTTCATCTGATTAACATAAACATGCATCGGACCTTGGGGAAAGAGACGCGACTGACGGGCAGCCATTTTAACGTGGGCACCTCCGAATGATTGACGCAACATGCTGACGAGTTATGACCCAGTCGAGGCAATAAAAAATAACCCTCCAAGAGGGTCAACCTGGGTGTTGCACCCAAATGCCCTCGACGCGGCTTACGGGGTTAGCTGACGGGTTCAGGTCGTCGACTACCTTACCGGCTTGCGCCGGATTCACCCCTGGACTGGTTGGTTCCCCCGTTCCCCGCTTTGCGGGGATTCAGCCTAGACTTAGCACATTTTACAGCGGGCGCCTGGGTTTATAAAACCCGAACAACTTGTAAGAACACCAACCGTTGGCTTTCCGTCCCGATTTAGGCGGCAATACACCCACGGCTCGAAGTGTTCCCTCCTCTAGGTCATTCCTGCGCCCGCGCACATAAAAACGGACCGCTCCCGAGGGAGCGGTCCGATGAAAGTGGAGACGTTTAGCGGACGAAGAGCCCCGCCAGCACCAGGGTAATGGTCGAGAGCAGCTTGATCAGCACGTGCAGCGAGGGGCCGGCGGTGTCCTTGAACGGGTCGCCGACGGTGTCGCCGACGACGGCCGCCTTGTGGGGATCCGACCGCTTGCCGCCGTGAGCGCCGGTTTCGATATACTTCTTGGCGTTATCCCAGGCACCGCCGGCGGTGTTCAGGAACAGCGCCATGATGACGCCGGTGATGGTGGAGACCATCAGGAAGCCGCCGATGGCTTCCCAGCCAAGCAGCAGGCCCACGACGACCGGGGTGACGACCACGAGTGCGCCCGGCAGAACCATTTCCTTCAGGGCGCCCTTGGTGACGATATCGACGCACTGGGCGTAGTCGGGCTTGGAAGTGCCCTTCATGATGCCCGGATTGGCCTTGAACTGGTCACGCACGTTCTGAATGACGACCTGGGCAGCCTTGCCCACGGCCCGGATGGCGGTGGCGCTGAACAGGAAGACCAGCATGGCGCCGACGAACGCACCGATGAACACTTCCGGCTTGCTGATGTCGAACGCAAGTGCGGCATCCATCGACATGTGCAGCTTTTCCTTGATCACATCGGTGTAAGCCGAGAAGAGCAGGAAGGCAGCCAGGGCGGCGGAACCAACGGCGAAGCCCTTGGTGAGCGCCTTGGTGGTGTTGCCGCTGGCGTCCAGCAGGTCGGTGCGCTTGCGGATCTCCTCCGGAGCGCCGGACATTTCCACAATGCCGCCGGCGTTGTCCGTGATCGGGCCATAGGTGTCCATGGCCAGAATGTAGGTGACAGTGGAGAGCATGCCCATGGTGGCGACGGCGGTGCCGTACAGACCGGCATTCGCAACGCCCGGCAGGGCCTGCACGCCCAGCCAGTGGGCGGCGAAGATGGCCGCAGAGATCAGAATGACCGGAATGGCCGTCGCTTCAAGGCCGATGCCGATACCGGCGATAATGTTGGTCGCCGGGCCGGTGATCGAGGCCTGGGCGATCTCCCGGACGGGGCGGAACCGGGTTTCCGTGTAGTACTGGGTCACGTAGACGAAGATGACGGAGAGCACCAGGCCGACCATGGCGGCGGCCCACAGGTAGATGTAGCCCGGGCCGAGCATCTGCTTCGAAACGAAGAACAGGGCGGCAGCGACCAGCACAGCAGTGATGCCATAACCGCGGTTGAGCGCGGACATGGGATCTTCATCTTCCTTCGCCTTTACGGAGAAGATGCCGACGATGGAGGCCAGCAGGCCGAACGCCCGGGCGACCAGCGGGAAGAAGATGAAGTTGATGTCGTTGTTAAAGTGCTTGTAGAGGGCGATACCGAGGATCATGGCGCCGATATTCTCGGCGGCGGTGGACTCGAACAGGTCGGCGCCACGGCCGGCGCAGTCGCCCACGTTGTCGCCCACGAGGTCGGCGATGACGGCGGGGTTGCGGGGGTCATCTTCCGGGATGCCGGCTTCGACTTTACCGACCAGGTCGGCGCCAACGTCGGCGGCCTTCGTGTAGATGCCGCCGCCCAGCTGGGCGAAGAGGGCCACGAACGAAGCACCGAAGCCGAAGCCAACGAGCAGGAGCGGAGCGACGGCGGCATTCGCCGGGCCGCCGAAGGCGTAGAAGAGGCCATAGACGCCGAGGAGGCTGAGCGTGGTAACCGAAAGACCCGTGACGGCGCCGGAGCGGAACGCGATCTGCAGGGCCCGGTTCAAGCTGTGCTGAGCGCCCGCCGCAACCCGCAGGTTGCCGGTGACCGCCGTCCACATGCCAATGTAGCCGGAAAGGGCCGATGCCGCCGCGCCGCAGACGAACGCGATTGCGGTGTACATACCGTTCTCAGCAGATGCAAAGTAGAGAATGATAGCGACACCAACAGCCAGAGCGCCAATGGTCCTGTACTGGCGACCCAGGAAAGCGAAGGCGCCTTCGCGGATCGCAGCCGCGATTTCCTGCATTTTCGACGACCCTGTGTCCTGTTTGAGGACGCCCATGATCAGGTACACCGTCACTATCGCCGCAATGATACCGGAAACCGGGATGACGATCGGGAGCATTCGACAATTGCCTCCTTGTGGCAGATAATCAAGGCCTCTGCCGGTATTTCCTCGGGGAGCGACTGCACCCCTTCTCGTTATGAATTCTGTTAGAAATTGTACAGGAAAATCATAGAATGATACTTATCCGTTACATAAGTCGCTGGATAGATAGATCCTTTGGCTGACCTTCGGGGCTACCAGGCGGTGACCGCTGGACGCCTTTGGAATGCTATGTTTTGGTTATCGCTCAAATTCCTCCTACGCATCGATCATTTGGGAAGCGATCGAAGAACCCTATAACTGACACGATCTCGATTATTGATGATAATAAGCTTATTCTTGGCGGGTATAACCTGAATTACCGGTAAGAATGAGCCCTTATCGCCGCGACAACCGGACGAAGACCCGTACCGGCCATACAGGACGGGCGTTTTAAGTCTTTGAAAGCGAAGTCACTGTATGTGGGCGGAGCGAGGTACATACCATAAGCAAGGAACGTGCCAACGCATCAGATCGAGCCGCCGTCCTGCAACTGGAGCGGGGAACCCTTTACGGGCTCCCCGCTTCAGTTATTTCCTGACCCGGGGGGCCGGGGTCTGGCGTGCCGCCCGAATCGCCAGCACCGTGCTCACCAGGAACACCGTGAGTGCGACGGCGTTCAGCATCCCGCCCCAGAGCCGGCCCGGCACCCAGTCGACCAGGTCGGCGCCTACCCGCAGCAGCAGGGAGAGATGCAGGAGCACCAGATGCAGGTAGAATGCCGGCCGGAACTTCATGCCCATGCCCAGCACCGCCGGAAAAATCACCGGTGCGTGGCCGAAGATCATGACCACCACGAAGCCCAGGAAAATCCCGTGCAGCGCCGCGTCGTAGTACCCGCCGTACAGAAAGCCCTTGAACAGGGCGATCAGTCCGGCGATCCCCAGCCAGACGTAGCCCGAGAGCATGCAGGAAGCGATGAAGCGGGTCAGGCCCGGAATCTGCACCGTCCGCCTGGCCACATCGTACGTGAGCAGCCAGCCGGCCAGCAATACGGCGCTCGCCCCGAAAATCCGCCAGCCGAGCGCCGGGTTCAGAAACGCGTGGACCCCCAGCCCGATCGCCAGCAGGGCGATGAAGGCCATGAAGACCGTCCGGGCGCTCCGGGGAATCTGCACCAGGCGGGATAACTCCAGCCGTTCTCCGGCGATGGTGAGCACGAGATAAGCGGCCCACCAGGGCACCACCTGGGGAATGCCGTAGCCGCCCACCCAGAGCAGGTTCCCCCCGACCCAGAAGAGCGCCCCGGCGGACATCACCAGGGTATGGAGCGCCGGCTCATGCCGGACGATGTAGCCAAAAATCGCCGCGAGGCACAGACTGCCCAGGGTGATAAAGACTGCACCGATCATGGTGGGCAGGCCGATGATCAATCCGAGCGCCCCGAGCCCGGTCAGCAACGGCGCCAACAGCATCCATGGCTTGCCGACGCCCACTGCGCGCTCCAGCCCGATTACTGTGCCCAAAAATCCCGAAACCATGAGCGGTCCGTGACCGCCCACGGCGGAGGGGGTGAGGCCGGGCAGCACCCAGCCCATGCGCACCAGGCCGGCCCACATGGCCATAATCAGGGTGAACAGGCCGGTCGCCAGCAGCACAAACCGGATTCGCCCTTTCGCTTGTACCATAGTTTTCGCCTCCGATCCGGTTGTAGCCTATACCGTATGAACCCCCCGGGGCGCGAGGCCGGCCGCCTGCAGCACGGCGACGGCCCCGTCCCCCGACTCCTCGGGGGTCCGGATCGCCAGCCCGCAGTCCACGCGAATGACGGCCGGCTTCATGACCACCTTGCAGGCCACCCCGGCGGCCTGCAGCACCGACTCCGCCTTCATGGTGTCGTGGGTAGACCCGAAGAGCAGGTAGACCCGTGCCATCGCCTCAACCCTGCAGGTGGGCGGCGAAAAACGTTACATCCTGGTCGCCGGCCGTAAAGCCCCGCACGGCTCCTTTGGGAATGATCGCCAGGGCGCCCGGCGGCAGGTCGTAGACCTTTCCGTCCACGCTCAGGTGGAGTGTCCCGGTGAGCACCAGCATGAAGCTGTCCCCCGCATTGTGCGGGTGCGGCGGCCGGCCGGCGCCGGCCGCCACCCGGACCAGGTTGAAGTCGTGGTTCGTTCCGCAGTAGAGTTCTTCCTTCGTGACCGGTGGCGCGCCTTCCGGCCGCCCGGTATTACATTGGTAGATGACGGGTTCCATGGCTACGGGAAACCTCCTTTATAGATCGTCCAGATCGCAGACGCCCCGGATGGGCGAACAGGCTTTCCACATGGGGCAGGTGATGAAGACTCCCACCAGCACCAGAATCAGTCCGACTTTCAGCAGCACGAGCCAGCCCCAGACGCTGGTGAACAGCGCCTCCCAGCGGAAACCGAACATGGCCCAGGCCTGCACCAGGCCGGTGGCCACAATCGTCGGGAAGACCGTCCGGACGACGACCCGGAACCGCTCCAGTTGGAAATTGGCCAGAATGACCGTGTCCATGTTCTGCCGGGGCAGTCCCGCCGGGACCGCGATGAAGATGTTCCACAGCGCCCCGCCCAGCCAGGCCGAGAATGCCCACATGTGAAGCATCCGGTTGGGAATGAGCAGCCAGGCGTGGCCGGCGGGCTCCAGCCGCACGTCCAGAGCCGCCATGGTCGCTACCGCCCCTGCCAGTCCGACCAGCGTCACCGCCGGCCGGTCCAGCCATATGCCCGCCAGACCGACGAGCAGCAGACCGCCCGCCGCCAGCCCCAGGGGGAGCGAGGACGGCCGCAGCACGCTGTAATGCACCATGTCGGCAGCCACCGCCAGGGCCGCCAGCGGCGCCAGCACTTTTTGCCACCGGCGGTGCAACTGTAGCATGGCCGTCGCGTACTCCACCGCATTCGGCACCGGCCGCAGCCGGACCGACGGCTGCAGGTAGAAGAGCTTCCAGATTTCCGTGCCCAGGAGCAACGCCGGGAGCCAGTAAGCCGCCCAGCGCAGCACCCAACCGGGCCAGTCTGTCACGCCGTGGCGAAGGCCGGTCAGCGACGCCCCCGCCAGGGACGCCAGGGAGACCAGCGTAAAGGCCACTTTGGGTAACATATACTTATCCAGCACCCGGGGCAGGCCCCGAGCTACCGTGGTTGTACTCATTTGTCATCCCTCCGTGCGATGTCGCGAACCGCTTCGACGGCGCGTGCGACGTCAGCAGCCGTGTTGAAGAGGCCGGGACTCAGGCGCATGGCGCCGCCCCGCTCATAGGTGCCCAGGGCGATGTGTGCGCCCGGGTTGCAGTGCAGCCCGGCCCGCCCGATGACGCAGAATTCCTCGTCCAGCCGTTCCTCCAGTTCCGCCGGGTCCAGGGTGGACACGCTGAAACAGACGACACCGCAGCGGGCCAGCGCATCTCGGGGGCCGTAGACCACCACACCGGGGATTTCCGAAAGCCCGGTCACCAGGTCGGCCACCAGCGCCCGTTCATGGGCCGCCACCTGCTCCACGCCCACCGCCAGCAGATGCGCCACTCCCGCCGTAAGCCCGGCGATGCCGGGCACGTTCAGGGTGCCGCTTTCGAACCCCTCCGGGAAGACCGCCGGCTGTGCCTCCGCACCGGAGTGGAAGCCGGTTCCGCCCTCGCGGATCGGCCGCAGTTCCACCGCCGGGTCCACCAGGAGCACCCCCGTGCCCTGGGGTCCCAGCAGCCCCTTGTGCCCCGGCGCCGCCAGCAGATGAATCCCCAGCCGCCCGGCGGCAATGGGCTGCGTGCCCGCCGTCTGGGCGGCGTCCACCAACAGCATCACCCCGGCCTGCCGGGCGATTTCGCCCAGGTCGGCGACGGGCTGTAGCGCCCCGGTCACGTTGGAGCCGTGCGCTACGGCGATCAGCCGGGTTTCTGGCCGCAGCGCTGCCTTCACGGCGGCCGGGTCCAGCAGACCGTCGGCCGAGACCGGCACCCGGGTCACGTGGACGCCCCGCTGTTCCAGCGCGATGAGCGGGCGGCGGAGCGCGTTGTGTTCCGCAGTGGTGGTAATGCAGTGGTCGCCGGGCTGAAGCAGCCCTTTCAGGGCCAGGTTGAGCGAATCCGTGCAACTGGCCGTGAAAACCACCCGTCCGGTCGCTTGCACGCCGAACAGGGCGGCCACCGCCTCCCGTGCGGCCAACACCCGACGTCCGGCTCCCAGCGCCAGCCGGTGCCCGCCCCGGCCGGGATTCCCGCCGGCCCGCAGCGCATCGCCGGACTCCCGGTAGACCGTTTCCGGCTTGGGGTGCGAGGTGGCAGCGTTGTCCAGGTAAGTCAGCGGAATCGCCATGAAGAACACCCCTCCCGTATCTCCGTGAGAACTGTTCTCAGTATGCAACGAATGGCGGCACGGGGAAGTGACTTCGATCACACGCAGTTCTTTGATCACACGGTGTTCTTTCGATCCCGGCAGGAACCAGTCGTATCAGGTCCGTATTTGAAGGGTGAAAGACTATGGAAAGGATGATCAACACGAGCGTGCAAGAACTTCTCGACCGCTACCTGGCCGGTCCGGTCAAGCTGCGGGAGTCCCTGGCGGGCCTGACGGAGGCCGACCTCCGCTACAAGTACGACCCGGCCAAGTGGTCCGTCACGGAGATTGCCATTCACGTCGCTGACATGGACGAGGTAGCGGCATTCCGCATGAAGCGGATCATCGCCGAGCCGAACCCGAGCTATCCGGGCGTCGATCAGGAGCGGTGGGCGGCGAACCTGGGCTACCAGGACCGGGCGATCGAGCCGTCGGTGCGGCTGCTGGAGGCCGTCCGGTTTGAAATGGGCATCATCCTCAGCCGGCTGCCCGAAGCCGCCTGGGCCCGCACCGGCCGGCACAGCGAGGCCGGCGAGGAGACGTTGGAGCGGGTCGTAACGAAATACACGCAGCATCTGGAGACGCACATCGGGCAGATCGCGGCGATCCGGCAGCGTCTGGGCAAGTAAATCTGACACGGGGGTGCAGGCAATGATCTACGAATGGCGGGAGTATTACATAGCACCGGGCAAGCAGGCGGCCCTGCACAAGCGGTTCCAGGAGCATTCGCTGAAGTTGTTCGCGAAGCACGGCATTACCGTGATGGGGTTCTGGGACGTGTTTATCGGTGAGGCGCCCAAACTGGTCTACCTTTGCCAGTACCCGGACCTGGGCGTCCGGGAGCGGGCCTGGAACGGGTTCTACAGCGACCCGGAGTGGATCGCCGCCAAGGCCGAATCGGAGAAAGACGGCGTGCTGACGACGAAGGTCGTCAACTCCATTCTGAAGCCGACGGAGTTCTCGGCCATGAAGTAAGCGATGAGCGCCGGCCGGGTAATGCCCGACCGGCGTCGCTCTTGTGCAACCGCGGGACCGTATTTCTTCTGGGAGCGCTAGCGGCGCAGGGTCTCACGGCGTCTTCGTGGCGACCGGTTCCTTCGCACCGCCCAGGAGCGACACGGTGACCGCCTTCACCCGTTCGAAAAAGGCGGATTCGCTGATGCCGCAGATGGCGGCCAGAATCAGCACCAGCGAGAGGGGTTTCCCTGCTAACGCGGAAGGCACCGTGCCGCCCGCCAGCACCGGCGACAGCACCATCACCAGCAGGCCAAGGACGCCGCCCAAAAGCGGCTTGAGGGCGTGGTCATATACGTCTTCCAGGCGCAGCGCCCGCTTCGAGGCCTCCCGGATGAGGCGGTACAGCGAGGAAGCGGAGGCCCCCACGGCACCCCAGTAGACCGCTGCGATGTAAGGGTGGAGCGACCCGAGAATGTTGGTTGTAGCAGCGTTGGGAAGCGGTTTCAGGACCTCGGCCACCTGTGTGCCCACCCCACCCAGAATCACGAAAATAGCCATGTATACGCCGATTTTGACCGCCATGCCGGCCTGCCAGGCCTTCAGGTAATCGTACTGCTGGTGCAGGTCGTCGACTTCGCCCGCCGGCGGGGCAACTCGATACTGGGCAAGCCGGATCGCGAGGGCCTGCCAGGCTCTCAGCCGGTCGGCCAGCGAAGGCAGCACGATTCGCTGGTACCAGTTGCGCGGGTCGCGCATCGGCCAGCCTTCAACCAGGACCAGCGAGTCGCCGTGGAAGGGGATTGCCTGGTTCAGCTTGGCATCGCCCATGAGTGCAGCCGCCGCCTCTTGGCGGGCCTCCACGATCTGGCGTGCGACTTCTGCCAGCTCCGGATTCCCTGACGATTGGTTGGCCGCGGCAGTGGCTTCTCTGGCAGAACGCTGGAGGAGGGCAAACGCCTCCAGTTGAACGGCCAGGCATTCCTGGCGGATCAACGATGCTACCTCTGCGAACGCACCGTCAGATCCCTTCCCTGCTTGCGTGGAACCTGTGTGCGCCGAACCTGCTTGCCCAGGGGCTGTCTGCGCAGGGGCTGTCTGCGTATTGCCTTGCAAGGCCGTGCCAGGGGTGGTCTGGTCCACGTTCGTCCCTCCTTTGATTCGCTTCAGTTCAGTTCAGTTTAAGTGTAGAATAATCGCATTTGAACGGCAACCAGAAATGCATGTTTTATGAAGGTCTGCGTGGCGAGTCGAGGGTCCCTTCGGCAATACTACCGTCCAAAGGAGCGTGAGAACTTTGGCGGACCAGAAAGATGCCCGCGGTGTGGACCGGCAGGAGCAAGATACATTAAAGGCGGAAGGACCCGCATCCGGCAACAGCCTGAAGGAGTTGGGGCAGCCTGTCCATTCCCAGAATGCGGAGGAAGTCATGGCGGCCCATTTCGACCACCCGAAGTGGCATAAACACTGACAGGCAGCGAACGACCAGGCCCCGGGCGCCACACGGCGACCCGGGGTCCGTTGTGAGCGCCAACCGGACCGGACGGCCATACGATACCAGGGCGGATTTCGCATGGAGGCAGGGGGGGCAGGCAGTGGCCGCAGTGGTGAGCAACGGTCCGCGCAACGTGCCCAGGGTGGCGCTCACCTTCGATGATGGGCCGGATACAACGTTTTCTCCGCAAATCCTCGACATTTTGGAGCGCAAACGGGCCCCGGCGACTTTTTACGTGATCGGCGACCGGGCCGATGACCACCGGGAAGTGACCCGGCGCATGGCGCAGGTCGGCGGCGAAGTGGGCAACCACGCGTACGAGGAGAAACACCTGGACCTGCGCAAACTCCGGCCGGAACAGCTGCTCCGGAGCCTGGGCCGGACCCACGAAATCATCACCGCCGTGACGGGCCAGGTGCCGGTCACGTTCCGCCCGCCGTTCGGGTTTTATAACACCTTTGTGCTTTCCACGGCGCAGCGCTTCGGCTACCAGACCGTGCTCTGGGACGTGGACGCGAACGACTGGCAGTCGCTGAGCGGCCAGCAGATATTGCAGAACGTGCTGCCCAAGGTGCGAAACGGCTCGATCATTCTCATGCACTCGGCGACCACGCTGCCCAGCGAGGACCTCACGGGCACGGTGGTGGCGTTGCCGTCAATTATCGACGACTTGCGGGCCAGAAAGTTTGAGCTGGTGACCGTCGCCCAGATGCTGGGGCTGCGGTGACACGCCAGAGGGCGCCTCGCACATGCGGGGCGCCCTCGTTACGCGGTGCCTAAAAGAGCCGCACCACGTCGGGCTTGGTCACCTTGCCCATGGCGTTGCGGGGCAACTCCGCCAGGGTGAGCAGGCGGCTGGGCAGCTTGTAGGGCGCCAAATGGTCCGCCGCCCACCGGCGCAGGTCTTCGAGCGCCAGGCCAGTGCCGGTCCGCAGCACCGCGGCCACGCCGACCCGCTCGCCCCACTCCGGGTCCGGCACGCCTACTACCGCACACTCCGCGATCTCCGGGTGGGTCCGGAGCACCTCTTCGATCTCCAGCGCCGAGACCTTATAGCCGCCGGTCTTGATGATGTCCACGCTGGCCCGGCCCAAGATGCGATACGCACCGTCTTCCACCACGGCGATGTCGCCCGAGCGGAACCAGCCGTCCCGGAACGTGGCCTGCGTCGCTTCCGGCTTGCGCCAGTACTCCTGGAACACCGACGGTCCGGCCACTTCGATTTCGCCGGGCGTTCCGGGTGCAACCTCCTGGCCCGCCTCGTCCGTCAGCCGGATCGTCACGCCCGGCAGGGGCGTGCCCACGTAGCCGGGACGGCGCCGCCCGTGCAGCGGGTTGGAGATCGCCATGCCGATCTCCGTCATGCCGTAGCGCTCCAGCAGCACGTGGCCGGTAATCTCCTGCCACCGCTCCAGCACCGTGACCGGCAGAGCGGCGGAGCCGCTCACCATGAGCCGGAGGTGCCTACAGCCCTGGCTCCATACCGCTTGCCGTGCCGGCGGCGCCGCCTCCCAGGCGGCAATCAGCCGGCTGTAGATGGTCGGCACGGCCATGAACAGCGTGAGGTCACCGGCGGCGATGGCGTCCCACACCGCCTCGGCGTCGAAGCGGGGGAGGATCGTCACTTTCGCCCCGGACCAGAGCGCACAGGTAAGCACGTTGATAATGCCGTGGACGTGATGCAGCGGCAGGAAGAGCAGAATGTGATCATCCGCCTGCCAGCCCCAGGCATCCACCAGGGTGCTGACCTGCGCCTGGATGTTCCCGTGCGTGGCGACCACGCCTTTGGGTCGGCTGGTCGTACCGCTGGTGTAGAGGATCATCGCCCGGCGCTCGGGCGTAAGGGTCGGGAGTGCTGCCTCGGCGCCGCCCGCGGGTAGTTCCGTGGTGAGGAGGAACCGGAGTCCGCGCGCCTCGGCAATTGGGCGGACCCGCTCGGCAAATTCCGGGTCGGCCACGACGATGGCGGCCCCCGAGTCCTCCACCGTGTAGGCCAGTTCCGCCGGCGGATGTGAGACGGCCAGCGGCACGGCCACGCCGCCCGCCCGCCAGATTCCCCACTGCACGGCGACGTACGTGAAGCCGGGCGGCACCAGGAAGGCCACCCGGGTCTCGGAGAGGTCGGGCGCCCCGGCCAGCAACCATCCGGCCACGTTGGTGGATGCGTCAGCCAGGTCCCGGTAGCGGAACGTCCCCTCGGGATCGGCCACGGCCCAGCGGTCCGGGTACTCGGCGGAACGGGCAAACAGCGGCAGGCTCAGGTCAGGTGTCGGCATCGGACGTCATCACTCCCGTGAAGATGGAAAAGCGATTCTCTAATAATTAACAACTCGGCGCCGAATTCCTGCCTGGTTAATCAGGCTGCACCCGATTGTGATATCGAACATGGTATGGGATTACAACGTTTTAATCTATTGGTAGCCGTTGCATGGCGGCAACATGGAACAGGGGGGCTGGACGACATGCGGAAGCGGTGGATGGTGGCATTGGCGACGGGAGTTCTGGTGCTCGGAATGGCGGTGGGCGCCACGGCGGCAGGGGTCCGGAGGAACATTGAGGTGGAGTACGGCGGCATCAATCTGAAGGTGGACGGCAAAGCGGTGGACACCGGCAGTTCACAGCCGTTCGTGGTGGTGGAGGAAGGCCGCACTTACGTGCCGGCCCGCTACCTGGCCGAAGCTCTGAACGCCAAGGTTGACTGGGATGCGGCGACGAAATCGGTTTTGGTCTCTACGCCCCGCTACTACAAGACCGAAACCCAGGGCGACATGACCACGTACACCTTTCCCTACTACGGCGTCAGCGTAAAGTGGCCGGCTGGTGGTAAGACTCAGGCGTCCGACGAGTTGCTTGAGGTCCAGTACGCGAACAACCTCACCAGCGTTACGGTCATGAATTACCAGGCCGCGGGATTTGACACGATGGTGGATGCAGGCTTGGCGGCCATAAAGCAGTCAGGCGCAACCATCACGGCCGAAGAGCCGGTCACGGTGCCCGGAGCCGTGGCGGCCAGGGATGCGACCGGTACGATGAAACTGGCCGGTAACGAACTCCCCATGCGGATTCGGTTCGCGGCGGCCGATGCGAAGCACCTGTGGATGGTCATGGTGATCTATAACAAGCAGACCGACCCGGACGGCGCCAAGGCGAAGAGCTTTCTTTCCGGCTTCACGTTCGGAAACTGATCCCATGGCAAATCGACGGCACATCTAACCTGTTATAAAGTGCTCCGCTTTGGGCACCCTAATAAAGGGGAGCGAGGGGAGCCGCTGCGAACCAAAGCCAGTGTTTCCAGCTGGTTCGCATGGGGGGCTCTTGGGTAAAGAGAAGTTGGAAGATGAGCCGGATGATCTCTGCTAGGACGGCGGCGACGATGGTTCTGACAACCCACTTGGGCAGCATGGCGACTCACCTCGCTTTTGAGGCCGAGTCTCCCCTCGCTCTCCCATATTATACCAAGCGAACACATGTGTGGCACCTAGAACCGTTCGACAAGTTTCGAGACGGTTCTCCCGTATTGTGAATCTGCTGCAAAGAGCCTGCATTTCCCCCGGCGGGGGGGGGGATGCAGGCTCTTGGTATTCCAAGTGCATAAAGCGTCCTCGCGTTTGATGTAATGCACCGGCGCCAGGTTCCTGCCCTTAGCCCTGCGCCCACGCAATGCGGGGATCGATGCGCCGGGAGAGCCGGCAGACCGCCGGCTTGAAGCCCTGGCGGGGCCAGAACCGGGAGGAGAGCAGGTTGGTGGCGCGCCAGTCGGTCAGACAGCAGGTGTAGCCCGCCGCCTCGGCGGCGGCGAGCCCGTGGGTGGTCAGTAGGCGGTTCAGTCGCCGGCCCCGGGCCTCCGGCCGGGTGGCCGCCACCTCCAGCAGCACGCAGCCTTCCGGCTCCAGCAGGTTCGAGTCCGACGGCTCCGCCGGCACGTACGCCTGGAACGAGAGCACTCGGCCCGCCTCCAGGGCCAGCCAGACGTCAGTCTTCGGGTCGGCCAGCAGTTCGGCCCAGCCTTCCGGCCAGTCCAGCCGGGCTTCGGGCAGGAAGGCGGCGAAGCAGGGCGAGAGCGCCTGGTGGGTGGAAATCAGGTCCGCCACGTCCAGCAGTGACGCCAGGTCGTCCGGGGAGGCCCGGCGAATCTCCACACCGGCCGGAGCCGGGGTCCCCGGGGCCGGGGCTCCCGAAGCGTGGTTTCCCGCCCCCGACCCCAGCGGCAGGAACGCGTGCACCTGCTCCTGCCCGAAGCCGAGGCCGAACCAGGCGTCCAGCGCCGCCCGGTCGGTGGCGGGGACCAGCACGAAGTGGTTGAAGTAGCCCGCCCCGGCCCACCGGGCCGCCAGGGCGGCGTACAGGTCCTGGCCCAGCCCGGCCTCCGCATCCGGGGCCAGTCCATGGCCGGCGAGCGGAATCCAGGCGTGCCGACCGCGCAGGGCGTCGTCTTTGGCCGTCCCCAGCATGAAGCCGGCCAGGCGCTCCCCCGCGAACGCCGCCACGCCGGTCGTGCCGGCCTTGCGCCAGGCGGCTTCGAGGGCGGCCAGGGCGGCGGCGGGCTCCGCAAACCGGGCGGGGAGCAACGGGGCAGCCGCCCGGTGCGCCCGGTGCCGCAGGGCCAGCAGTTCGGCGGCGGCAGGCAGATGTTCGTCGACAAACGGTATCAGATGCAAGGCGATCGACTCCTTCAGTCACATAACTGTCTACCAGACGAGCAATGCAGCCGGATTGTTCCGCAGGGCACGCCGCAATCTGGGTGCGGAACCCGCCCGCAACCAGGTTCGTCAGAGAGGTATGAGCCCCCGTCTGGGAAAGAAGGTGCCGTCATGGCCTCCCGTCGTCGCTGGTATCTCATGATCGCAGCGCTGGCGCTGCTCGCGCTCGTGACCGCAGGTTGCGGACGCCCGACCGCCGGCCCCGCTCCCGCCGGCTGCGTCACCGCCCGCGACATATCCGGCCCGCCCTCCGGCTACCTGACCTCCGAGCTGAACGTGCAGTCCGGTATCTGCGAGGCGTTCGTGGCCATGGAAGGCTTCGGCCTCAACTTTACGCTGCCCGCACCGGTCGACGAGGCCGTCGCCCGGAAGGCGCTACACATCGAAGGCGGCCGCCCGCCCGAGCGGGTGGACATCGGCGGGCCCAATATCTATGTAACGTTCCCCGCCGGAGCGAACGACGAGGAGACCATCGTCCGCCTCGCCGGCCCCCTGGGCCTGAACGGGGCGACCGTCGACATGGGCTTCCGGGTCCGGCGCCGCCCCAGCCCGACCATTACGCCGGAAATCAAGCTCGGCGGCGCCTGGCAGCCCGTGACCCCGGGTGTCACGCTTCCCGCCGGACCGCTCACTTTCCGCTTCCGGCTCACCGGCCACCGACGACAACTTCCGCATTCCCGTCCAGCTGGACTGGGAGGCGGAGGACCGGCTGATTCTCACGCTGCCCGAGCCGCCGCCCCTGGTTCAGATCTACATCAGCCCCATACCCGGGGATTTCGGCATCAGCAGCCAGGCGGTCAACTTCTTCCTCTACACCGGCGAGCCACCGAAACTGGTCGCCGTTGACCCGGCCACCGGCGGGGAGACCGCGCTGGGCGCCGCACCGTCCGACGTCAGGTTTCGGAACGCCGCTCCCGACGGCAAGTGGGTGCTGCTGTCCGCCCTCACGGTCAACACCATGGACGCCTGGTTGTGCCCACCGGCCTGCGGGTTCAGGTGCTCGACCTGGCCACGCAGCAGGAGCGCACCACCGTCAGCAAGGCGGAACATTGGGCAGCTAGCTCCCCAGACGGGCGGTTTCTGGCCGGCTTCACCCAGCACGGGGAGCGTGAGGACCCCAAGACCGGGCTGGCGCCGTCCGACCTGATCATTCACGACCTGCAGACACACCAGGAGCAAGTTTTCCCCGACGCCGCCCAGGTAGGCGTCAGGCACAGCGAAGCGCCGCCGGTCATGCGCATGGCGTGGTCGGCGGACAGCAAACCCTACTGGAAGTCTCTGAACCCCACCACCGGGACGATCGCGGACGCAACGAGCCCCCCGGACGTCCCGCCGGCGTATGCGCCGCCGCCGCCCCTGCCCCCCGGTCCCACCGGCTGGACAGTGGCACAGCCGCAAGGCTGGGGTGCGATTACGCTCAAAGGGCCGCAGGGACAAACACGGGCGGCAGGCGAAGGCCTGGCCCTTGGCTGGCGGCCCGACGGCTCGCTGCTGGTGCTCCGCTGGCCGAATGCCGCCCATCGGCGCAACCCCGGAATCTAAGAGGCGAGCACGCAGCAATCCCCGCCGGCCTGCCGGGCCGCCTGAAGCGCCGTTTCGGCCGGCAGCAGCGCCGCCTCGGGCGGGAGATTCCCGTCCACCGGCGCCACGCCGATGCTGACGGTCATGCAATACGGCTGCCCGTCCGCCGTGAAAGGCTCGCTCGCGATCATCAGGCGCATCCGTTCCGCCACCACCATCGCTTCCGCCGGGTCGGCATCCTCCAGGAGCGCCACGAAGTGATGGTCGCCCAGCCGGGCCAGCAAGTCATACGGGCGCACGCATTGCTGCAGCACGACGATCAGCTGCGCCACGATCTGCGCTCCCGGGTCCAGGTCCAGCCGGCCGGTAATCTGATGCAAGCCGTCCACATGAATCCGCAGAATGCCCGCCGCGAACCCGCGCTTCGCTTTATGGACCATCCGCTCCAGGTTGACCTGCATCAGCCGCCGGTTCGGCAGTTCCGTCACAGGGTCGTGCATGGCCATGTGTCGCAACTGGTCCTCGAGCCGGCGGCGCTCTGTCGCGTCCTGCATGATTCCGACCAGGCTCGCGATGGCGCCGTCCGGCGCCCGCACCGGGGTAATCGTCACCTCGTGGATGCGAATGGCGCCGTCTTTATGCCGGTTCTGAATCTCCCCGTGCCAGGGCTGCCCGCCCAGCACGGTGGTCCACATTTCCGCCCAGAACGCCGGTTCATGCGCCCCGGACGTAAGAATCTGCGGCGTCCGCCCCACCGCTTCTGCGGCCGTGTAGCCGGTCAGGGTGACGAACGCCGGATTGACCCACCGGATCAGGCCCGCCCGGTCGGTAATCATGACCGCGTTGGCCGCCGACTCCAGGGCCGCCGTCTGTAGCTTCACCTGCTCCTGACGCCGTGCCGACAGGATCGAAATTGCCACCTGATCCACAAAGTCCGTAAGCAAACTAACTATACCGGGGTGAAACGAATGTACGCCTTTCGCACGAATAGACAGTGCCCCTAATGTGCCATTGCTCGTCATAAGAGGGAGGGCGAGATAGACGTCGGTCAGGTGGGACCGCCCGGAGCGAATGGCGATGCCCGCCGGGCCGAACCCTTCCGGCGACTCGTCCCAGCGGAGCCCGGCCTCTTGCCGAAGCAGGTCCGGACTGCCCGACCAGGCCAAAACGGCGACAGCGCCATCGGGCTCCTTCGCACCAATCCAGACCAGTGGGTAGCCGAAAGCCGACGACAGCCCGTCACACAGGTTTTTCAGCACCGTCGCCAGCGGGTCCCCCCGCAGCACGCGCTGGTCAAACTCCCGCAGCAAAAGCTGCATGGATTGGCTTCGCCGCTGCAAAGTAATATCGCTGAAATGGCAGAGCACTGCCGGCCGGCCGTCCATTTGCACCGGACCGGCGCTGACCTCCACCAGGAACGAAGAGCCGTCCCGGCGCCGGTGCACCGCCTCGAAAACAGCGCCCCCGTAAAACGCATTGTCCAGCTGATTCGCGACCAGCACTTCGTCCTCCACGCAGAGGCCGTAGTAGCTCATCGACCGAAGCTCCTCCATACTGTAACCGTACGCCGTTGCGGCCACCGTGTTGGCCATGAGAATCTGGCCTTCCGGCGAAATGATCAGGACGATTTGCGAAGTCGTTTCGGTCAGACTCTCCAGGGGAATGTAAAGCGACATGGCTCGGTCCCCTTCCAGGCGGCATGAGGAATGATGCGAGTGCATGAAAAGTGAGGGGGATTTCACAAAGCACCGCTTTTCCTTGATTTTGAAGTACCGGCGGGCCGGCTGCAAGATGCCAAAGCACTAGCGGCAAATCCGCCTAATCGACCTTAAGTTGCGCGAAAGGAGAGCGAAGACAAATTAATAACGCCGATACAAAGACCATCTCGGATGCGATGGACGTCCTGGAAGGCAAGAGCAAGAAATCTGGCCTGGCCCGGTTGATGCCGTTCATGGGCCCCGCCATCATCGCCGCCGTCGCTTACGTGGATCCGGGCAATTTTGCCACGAATATTCAGGGTGGTTCCCAGTATGGTTACATGCTCCTCTGGGTGATTGCGGCCAGCAACCTCATGGCCATGGTGATTCAATCTCTCTCCGCCAAGCTCGGCATTGCCACGGGCAAGAACCTGGCCGAAATGTGCCGGGACCACTTCCCGCAGTGGGTGGTCACCACCATGTGGGTGCTCATGGAGATCGTCGCCATGTCCACCGACTTGGCCGAGTTCCTGGGCGCCGCCCTCGGCTTCCACCTGCTCTTTCACATTCCCCTGATCATCGGCGCCCTGCTGACGGCCCTGGCGACTTTCGCCGGCCTGGCCCTGGAGCGTTACGGCTTCCGGCCGCTGGAAGCGCTGATCGGGGTGCTCCTGGCGGTCGTGGCGATCAGCTATGTCGTGGAAAACTTTATCCAGGTGCCCCAGTGGGGCCCGCTGGTCTACCACACGTTCGTGCCGCAGTTTCAGGGCAAGGAGAGCGTGCTGCTGGCCGCCGGCATTCTGGGCGCCACGGTCATGCCGCACGTCATCTTCCTGCACTCCGGCCTGACCCAGGGCCGGATCGTCACCAAAGACCCGAAGCTGATGCGCCGGCTGTTCCGGTTCGAAATCATCGACGTTGTCATCGCCATGGGCGTGGCCGGCCTCGTCAACGGCGCCATGCTGGTCATGGCAGCGTCGACTTTTCACGGCAGCGGGCAGGTGGTGGGCTCCATCGAACTGGCCCACAAGACGCTGGAGCCGCTGCTGGGCAAGGCGTCGGCCTGGGTGTTCGCCGTCTCGCTGCTCGCTTCGGGCCTGTCGTCCTCCATGGTGGGCACCATGTCCGGCCAGATTATCATGCAGGGCTTCATGCACCGGCAGATTCCGCTCTGGGTCCGCCGGCTGGTGACCATGGGGCCGACGTTCATCGTGATCCTGATGGGCCTGGACCCCACCCGCACGCTGGTGCTCAGTCAGGTGGTGCTGAGCCTCGGCCTCCCGTTCGCCGTGATCCCGCTGCTCATGTTCACCCGCCGCAAGGACTTGATGGGTCCGCTGGCGAACGGGATTCCCGTCAACATTGCGGCGGCGGCGGCGGCGGGTCTGATTGTCGCACTCAACGTTTTCCTGGTCTATCAGACCGTATTGGGGGGTTAGGCCGATGTTCAAACACCTGCTCGTACCACTGGACGGATCGAAATTAGCCGAGGCCGTGCTCTCCCCGACTCAGGTGCTCGCCACCGGGAGCGGGGCACGGGTCACGCTCTTTCACGTAGTAGAAAAAAACCCGCCGGCGCAGGTGCACGGCGAGCCTCATTTGACGGGGGTCCGGGAAGCGGCCGAGTACCTGGGCGCCGTGGCCGCAAGGCTGGGGGCACAAGGGATCCAGGTCGACCTGCACGTGCACGATGAGCCCCACGGCGACGTGGCGCTCTCCATTACGGAACATGCGGCCGAGTACGGCGCCGACCTGATCGTACTCGCCACCCACGGCAGCGGCGGCATGCGCGAGATAGTCTTCGGCACCATCGCCCAGAAAGTCATCGGCTACGGGCCGACGCCGGTGCTGGTCATCCACCCGGACACGGCGCCGACGGTCTTCGACGTGACCAGGCTCGCCATTCCCTGGGACGGCAAGCCCAGCCACGAGTCCGCTCTCCCGATCGCACGGGAACTGGCCAAGAGCCTGGGTGCCCGGGCGCACTTCGTCTCGGTAGTCCCCCGGCGCACCGACCTGGGCGGCACCGCGGCCGGCGCCGTGGGCAAGCTGTTGCCGACGGCCACGGCGCTGCTGCTGGAGGCACGGGAACAGGAGGCCACCCAGCAGATGGCGGCCCTGGCGGCGCAGTGGGAGCTTGAAGGCGTCCCGGCCACGTATCGGGTCGAACGGGGCGACCCGGCGGCGATGATTCTGCACGCCCTGAAGGAGAGCAAAGCCGATTTGCTGGTCCTCTCCACGCATACGAAAAAAGGCTGGTCAGCCTTTTGGGCCGGCAGCGTGGCGCCGAGAGTCATGTCGCAGTGGCGCCGGGCGACCCTGCTGGTCCGGGCCAACCCGCTATAGCGACAGACAAGTCGCAGCCCGGGAGGGGTAGGCCTCCCGGGCTGCCATTTCATTTATATTGTGCGTATGCGGTTTGCACCGCTGGGGTATGTAGCGAGTAATTCACGGCACCGGGCGTCGTAGTGCCAGAAGAGCACTCCGCCGATGGCGGGCCTATACTCCGCCCAGGCGGCGGAGGTGGTCAGCTGATGGGCGATCCGTTCGGCCAGCACGTCCCGTCGTTCCGGCGGAATCTCGGGCTCCCACACTTCGAGGTCGGTGAAGACGGAGGAGTAAAGGTCCCGGCTCATACGCATGCCCCCAGGGTGTCAATGATAAATGGATCGCTGATCACAGCGGTCCGGCCGGGGCCGTCCACCCGGGTCAGCACAATCGTGAGCCGGGGCCGTTCGACGATCACTTCCTGAACGATCACTTCGAGGAGTCCCCGGAAGCCCGGATGATCCCAACTGAATTCGCTTGCCGCCCGTTCGGGCCGGCAGGAGGTTTGAATGTGGGCGGCGGCTTCCCAGGCGACGGCCGTGACACGCTCGAAGTACAGGGTCACGGGGAGCACCTCCTGGCGCCGACAGCTAGAAATCCTACCCGAATTGTAACGGGACGCGGAGGATCCGAAAAGGTGCGGGAGGCACGGGTGGCGTGGGACTGAGGTCCCAATTCTGTGGGCCTCTGGGCTGTTCGCAGGAACTGTGGGTTGGTTCATGGCGCGATTGTATAATCCCCAAGCGGTGTTGCGGCGCCGAACCCGACGGTCACAAGGAAGACAGCCCCTTGCAGGTGCGGGGGCTGTTCGAAAGTCGAACCGGGACGTCTGAAGTGCAGCGCCTACGCAAAACCGGTCTCTGGGCCCGTGGAGCTCGCCTGCTCCTGGTGGTTGTTCTGAACATCGTGGGCGTGTGCCCCTGTCAAGTAAAATTCCTGGCGAAATCATCAATTATTGCCACCCTGCCAAACCAGGGCGCGAGGCAAAATCTGACGGTAGGGGCTAGCCAAGGGCGGATCGAGGCCCTTCCGGGGTGTTTGGAGCGGTCATTGCCACCCAAAATCGGTCCCCTGCGTGGATTTGAGCGGGAGAACATCAGTTTCTTCCTGGTGTCCTGCTTCCAACCGATGGCAAAAACTGACGGCTGGCCTTCCCCGGGCGGAGTGTAGGCCGCCGATCTGTCGCACATCAGGCCTGCTCCGGCGGCAGGCCTGATGTGCTAGGTCGATCAGGGCATAATTGAAAGCGGACAAACTGTCCGCCGGCAGCGACTGGGCGCCCAGTTTCCAGACCCACCGCTTCGGGTTGGCATCGGGGGGTGCTCGGCACGACCGAAAAACCGGCTGAATATGCGCAGGACATGGACGTCTACAATGGGTTCGGGAACCCCATACGCAGAACAGACGACGGCGGCAGGGCTGAACGGCTGCCCCGCCGCAGCCGGCCAGCAGCGAGACCAGGAGGAGCAACGATACCAGGCCCCTTTTTCACGAAACCTGACCTCTCCCGGCCATTTGGCTTCCCCGGACGTTAGCCATGCTGCATGTCACCTCGGCGGAGAGCCCCCGGAATCCTCTCGGCAGGGTCGTGTTGGCAGACAGGGCCATTGCCGCGCAGCGTCGAACTGTTGCAGTATCCGCCCGGCAGACCCGTGGCGGAGGAAGGGGCGTTGGTCTTTGGGCCACTTTGAGGAATCGAAGGAGCGGGACGCCGGGGTAGAAACGGCGAACCCGTTGCCCCGTAAGAGTGCAAAGCCCACAGCGGGTCGGAAGACCACTGCGGCTCGGAAGCCCACAGCGGGTCGGAAGCCCGGCGCCGCCGGGGATGCGCGCAAGAAGGCCGGCAAACCCGGGGCGAAGAGCGCTGCTGCATCGAAGGGCGCCGCCTACGCACCACGGGGCGCCACGCATGCGCCGAAGGGCGTCGGCTGGACGATGACGGGCGCCGAGCGGCGACTTGCCAAAAAGGCGGGCGGGGCCGCGCCGGAAGGCATGGCGGGGGTCAGTCCGGAAAGCAAGCCCAGGGCCAAGGCGGGCGGGAAGCCGGTGTTCAAGTCGTGGGGCAAGCCTGCGGCGGGGCCGCTGGGCAGCCCGGAGCCCGTGGGCCTGCCGTCGGGCGGACCGGTAGGCCTGCCGGGCGCCAAGCCGGGTGGCAAGTCGTTCGGCCAGCCGGGCGCCAAGCCGGCAAGCAGACCGAGCGCCAAGCCGATGGGCAGGCCGGGCGGAAGGCCGGCAGGCATTTCGTCGGGAGAATCGGCCGGCATGCCGTCAAGCGGGCCAGTTGGGCTACCGGGCGCCAAGCCGGCGAGCAAGCCAGGCGCCAAGCCGTTCGGCAAGCCAGGCGCCAAGCCGTTCGGCAAGCCAGGCGCCAAGCCGTTCGGCAAGCCGGGCGCCAAGCCAGGCGCCAAGCCGTTCGGCAAGCCGGGCGCCAAGCCAGGCGCCAAGCCGGGCACCAGGCCGAGCGCCAGGCCGAGCGCCAGGCCCACTGTAGAGCGCTTCGCAGAGGCCGTGCCGGTCATCAAGTTAGACCCCGTGGCCGCGGCAAAACTGGCCTGGCAGCCGACCCTGAAATGGTGCCAGAAACAGCTGCTCGAAGCCCGGTGGATGGACCCGCAGGTGCTGGGAGCGCTCCAGAAGTTCCAGGGCATGGTGGAGGCCGTTCTGGCCGCGCCGGACGCGGGACAGTTCCGCGCCGCACAGAGCAAGGCGGTCAGCGGGATGGGCGATCATTCATACCTGCGCTGGGCGCCGGTGCCGGCCCCGCTGCCTACGGTGTAGCGCAGAACAGCAGCCCTTCGCATCTGCGGGGGCTGTTCTGTTATGAGAGGAGGTTACATCGGCGTGAGCAAACTGTTCAAGTACCCGGAAAGATATGCCATCGTCAGTCTGGATGCCACAGCCGCAATCCCCCCGGTTGCGTTCCCCAGTTTTTATGCCTGCATCCGTGACAAGAACGAAATCACCCTCATTATGCCGGAAGACCTGGTACCACCCCGGCACAGCCAGGTAACCAAGGGGTACCGCATCGTCATGTTGGATACGGAGTTTGCGTTTGATGTCGTGGGTGTGCTTGCCGCCTGCAGCGCGGCGCTGGCGCAGGCGGGCATTCCGATAATGGCTTACTCCAGTTACAAGACGGATGTCTTTATGATCCAGGACGAGCACTTTGCGCAGGCGTGCGCCATGCTCGCGGGACTGCAGTTCTAGCTTGCTGATCGGATCACGCAGCCGTGTGCGGACACGGGGAAAAGCCCGGGCGATATCATGCAAGTGATACCGCCCGGGCTTTCGCTTGCCCGCCACCGGCGGGCGCCGGCGGCGGCGAACCCGGACCCGACTTTCCAGGCCCTACGAATCTGCGGACCAGCGGTAATGTGTTTTGCGCAAAGCTTGACAATCATTGACATTTGCACTATCGTAAGGGTAATGCAAATTATGGGGTTGCGTTCCTTTCAACATCGTAGGAGGTCCTGGTCACTGAAAACGGCACACCCGTCGAAAGGCGGGGCCGCAAAGTTACGGGGCTGCCGGGCCGCAAGGCCTCACGCCGGCCGAACTTCCAGACGCACCAGGAGGGCACTGAGGCTGCTCTCTGAACGGAGAGCATTTTTCATTGCCTGTACGGCCAGGGGACCGGCCTGCCTTGCGCGAGATCGCTGCCTCAAACTCCAGGAGGGCGAACCATGCGTCTGCCGCTTACCACCAAACTGACCGCCGCCTTCGCCTTTGTCGCTATGCTTGCCTCCAGCGCCGGCTTCTTCATCATGTTCACGCTGTCCACCGTCGCTGCGGACTACCGCCACGTGACCCAGGTCCTGGACGTCGCCCGGGCCGATGCGGGTGACCTCGCAACCGGCATCGCCGAACAGTTGTCGGCAACCCGGGCTTTCGTCTTGTACAACAGCTCCAACCGTATCCAGGAGTTCAACGATGCCAGCACAAAAATCGACAAGACCATCAAGAATCTCCAGGGGGTCGTCACCGACGCGGCGGACCGGGGCCTCCTGGACGAACTTGTGGCGGTTGAAAAGCGGTATGCCGACGTGGCCCAGCAGTCCTTTGAGATGGTGAAACAAGATGAGGCGTCGCATGCACGCGCCCTCCTATCCAGCCAGGGCGTCCCGCTCACCACTCGGATGACCGATATCGTCCAGGGGTTCAACACCAAGTACGCAAAGCTGTCTGCGGAAGCCAGCCGGCAGGCCGCCGACACGGCCCGGCGGGCGCAATCCATCGGTTACGGCGCGATTGCCGCCACACTGATCGCAGCCGTGCTGCTGGGCATCCTGCTGGCCCGGTCGATCGCCCGGCCGGTGCGGCTGGTGGCAGCCACGGCGCGCAAGATGGCGGACGGCGACCTGACGACGGCACACCTGAAGGTGTCGACCCGTGATGAGGTGGAAGAGATGGCCGGCGCCTTCAACCGGATGTCGGCCAGCCTGCGCGCCCTCGTCCAGAGCGTGGCCGAGGGCACCCGCGCCGTCATGGCGGCCTCCGAGGAACTGTCCGGCACTTCCGGCCAGGCAGCTCAGGCGGCTCAGGGCGCTGCACGGGCCGTTTCCGAGATGGCCGCCAGCGCGGCCGGACAGGCCCGGGAAGCCGATGAGGTCAACCAGACGATGGAGCAGTTGCAGGCCACCATCCAGCAAATTGCCGGCGGGGCCAACAACTCGGCCGCCGAAGTCCAGAAGTCCTCCGCCCTGCTGGACCAGATGGCGGCGGCCCTCGCGGCCATGGCCGGCGATGCCGGGCAGGTGGCCGACGGCGCCGCTCGGACGGCGGAAAGCGCCTCGGAGGGCGCCGAGATCGTGGCGCGCACGGTAGCCGGCATGTCCCGGATCCGGGAGGCCGTGGGCCAGTCGGTGGCCCGCATGCAGGAACTGGAGAAGCTCTCCGGCCAGATCGGCACCATCACCGACGCCATTTCCGACATCGCCCGGCAGACCAACCTGCTGGCGTTAAATGCCGCCATCGAGGCCGCCCGTGCCGGCGAGAACGGGCGGGGGTTTGCGGTCGTGGCCGATGAGGTGCGCAAGCTGGCGGAACGCTCCGCCGGCTCTGCCAAGGAGATCGACGACCTGATCACCGCCATCCGGAGCCGGACGGCGGAAGCGGCGAGGGCCATGGCTGCCGGCAAGGCCGAAGTCGAGTCCGGATCCGGGCTGGCCGCAGAAGCCGGCCAGAAGCTGCAGGCCATCATGCAGACGACTCGAGAAGCGGCGGAGAGCGTGGCCAGGATCGCCGGCGCCGCCGGACGGCTCCGGGAGGATGCGCAGGAGATGGTCGGGGCGTCCGGCACCCTGGCGGCCGTCACGGAAGAGAACACCGCCGCCACCGAGGAGATGGCCGCCGGCTCCGAGCAGGTGACCCACGGGGCGGAGTCCATCGCCCAGACCGCCCGCTGGAGCGCCACCGCCGCCGAAGGGGTTGCGGCCTCCGTGGAAGAGTTGACCGCCTCCGCCGAAGCGGTGGCGGCCGAGGCGGACGACCTGCTCCGCATCGCCCATGAACTGCAGGGGCAGGTGGTCCAGTTCAAGGTGTAACAGCAACCGGGCCGGCGCTGTAGAGCGCCGGCCCGCCGTTTCGAGCGTTATCCCTGTGAGAGAAACCGCTGGTAGCCAAACTCGTTGGCCAGCAGCTTCCGGTTTTGCGGCAGGGTGCCAGATCCGCCGACAAAGCCGCCGACATACCGGTACTCGTTGGTCACCATACTGGCAATGGCCCGGCCCAAGCCGAACGGAAACTCGACCATGACAGGCTTGGCCAAATTCGGCGCACCATCTTCCTCGATCGCCAGAATCACCTGGGTCCCGGCGGGCAGGTTGATGAAATAGCCGTGGGATGAGGACCCCCAGCCGTCGAGATCGACGAACTGCCCGACATCAATGATCGGCCCGCCGGCGCATCCGCCATGCTGGCCGGTGATGATGGGATGCGCTGCATCAGCCACGGCATTGTTGTTGCTGCTCTGCGGCACTTGCTGCACGCCGGACAAGAAGAGACTGCCTAGCCAGGTGCCGCCCTCTCCAGGCCCGGACGCCCGGTCGGTCAGGTTGGCCGAGAGAATCCCGCCCTGCTGGGCCCAGTTGACCAGCGCCAGGTGGATGAACCCACCCGGGAACAGATTGTTATAAAAGGCTTGGGTCTGGGCCGCTGCAATCACAATCTCCCGATACTGGTTGAGCGCAATCACGCCGACCAGGTTCGAGGTGACGATATCGAACGGCTCCCCCAGGCATTCCAGCTCGGTCACGTCGGCGCCCAGTGGGCTCTGGTTGGCGGCAGCCGCCCAGGGAACGACGTCCTGAATCAGCAGGACTTTGCCACCCACCAGGCGAACATCTGCGGCTTCGACTGGTGCGGCTTTTTGTGCGGCGGCGCTTTCGGGATCATACAGCGATTCCATAGCGGGAGCCTCCTTCATACGCTGTGGTGATGGAGGTGCCTCGGCCAATGTATGAAGGGCGACTCCAACAGGTGCCAGCTGAGGGTCACCCGGGCGGACTAGAGAATGGGTCCGGCCAGCGGGGGCCGGCACGGGTCCGGCTCAATGCGCCAGAAACTCCATCGCTCTGATCGCGAGCGGCGTCATGAACACGATCGCCCCGTTCAGGAACAGCAGAAACGTCACAATGCTCATCGTGACAGTTGCCGTGCGGATGCGCTGCCGCACGGCCTCCTTCATCAGCGTAAGTTGGTGCTGCTCCTCTTCGGTAAAGACCCGCGCCAGCGGCACCCCCAGCGATCGCTGGTGGCGCAGATGCTCGACCAGCTCCTGAATCCGGGCATTTCGCGTCCGGGCCACAAACCGCTCCAGCGCAGACGGAAGCGGCGCCAGGCGGGCATCCGCGACCAACTCTTCGATCTCCGAACGCAGGGGTTCCCGGACCACCGGCGGCGCCGACTCCAGTGCCTGCAGCAGCGGGATGTTCACCGCCGCCTGCACCCGCAGGTGCCCGATCAAGTCGCTCACCGCCTGGTCCATGGCGATGCGCCGGCGGTACGCCAGTACCTTCCGCACCGCCGCCGACATAAACCACCCGCACACCGCGCTGAACAGGGGCGCCACCAGCGGCACCTGTCCCCGGCTCAACCCGGGCAGCGACACCAGAACCGCCACAACCACGGCAGTCACCAGTTGGACGATCTGCGAGTACCGACCCACCCGGACGGTGCGCGGCGGCATCCACCCGTCCGTCTTGAAGTCCCGCAGGAGCTCGGACCGCCGGTTCAGCAGCCGGCCCCCGCCAAACCAACCGGCCCACAGGGCCAGCACGCCCAGCCCGACCAGCAGAAGCAAAGCGGTCAACGATTTCGCCTCCTATGAATCCGCCACCGTCAGCAGCAACGGCAGCGCCATGAACAGCACGGCCGTGGCGAAGGCCCACCCCGCCAGCAGCCGCGGGACGGGATGATCCACGAAGTAGACCAGGTCCGGGCTCCGGGTGAGGATCCACCAGACCATCGGCAGCAACGACGCGGCGGCAAACACCCGGGTAAACGTAAAGTAGCCGTGCAACGAGGTCCGCTCTTCAGCTTTTAGCTCCTCCATCAGCCGGTAGCGCTGGGATAGTTGCTGCAAGGCCTCCGCGAAGCTGCCCCCGTCCCGGATGGATACCGCTGCCAGCTCGGCCAGTTGAAACGCGTAGAAATTGGCGCCAAGCGCCAAGGCCAGGGAACGCAGGGCGTCCGGCAGGGGCATGTTCGCCTGGTGCGCCAGCAGCGCTTCCTCAAACCGCACCCGCAAGATGGGGGGAAATGCCGGCAGGGCGGAGGTTAGCGCCTGATACGGCAGCGGATGCGTCCGCGCAACCGTCGCCAGCTGTACCAGCACCTGCCCCATGGCCTGGTAGGCAGAGGGTGGGTCACTTTCGGCCGCGCTTGACACAATTCGGCCAAACGGTGTTTTGAGTGCCGCTCGCCATCGAAAGCATGGTTAGTCATCTCCGACGACGATAAAGGAAAGCCCGGCCTCAGGTGTTGGAGGCCGGGCTTTCCTTTCGTTTTTAGGGCCGTCGCCTAGTCATGGGGTGGGGCCATGCCACGGTGTGGTGATGCTCCATGCACATGATGCCCTGTTCCTGGGCGTACGCGTAGTGGGTAATCTCCCAGAACTCCAGGGGCGGCACAATCGGGACATGCTGCTTCACGACGTCGGCGTTGACGATTTCGGCACAGTCCAATTTGAGAGTGACGGTTCCCCAGGGGAATCCTTCCGTGATGGTGACTCCTTGACTGCGGAGGAATTGGATTACCGGCTCCAGGTGCTCGCACGGCTGCGGTATCGCGATCATCACCGTCCACCTCCAACGATGAAGAAGCTCCAATCCTTGATTGCCCAGTTCGCCAGCGTGATGGTGTAGGAAAGCGGCTGCAACAGAGTCTGGTCAATCATGGGGAGATAGTACTGGAGTCCGCCTCCGGCGCCGGCCCGCATCAACCCGTCCTGTGTCTTCACCAGCGTATTGGCCGTGGCCCGGCCACAAGCCACCTTAATGTCTCGGCGGAGCTGGTACTGCTGAAGCCCCGGGCGGAAGCCTCCGAAACGAACGGTCGGCGGCACCTGTAGCAGCTTGTAGAACGTTTGGGCGTCGTACTTTGAAAGGGCGAGCGTGTCGAAGTTCGTGAACCAGTTACTGCGCCGGCCTTGAGTGAGCAGATGTCATAGTTATCTGCCTTGAACCCACCGGCCGTCTGTGCCTTCTGCGCTGCCCTGATCACATCCGCCGGGGAACTATCGCCCTGGAGAGTGGCGAGAAGAGTAAGCAGCATGGCCACCAACGCCGGAGCCGGAGTCGGTGAGCCGACGGCGGGCACATCCAAAGGTTTCCACGCCGGCGCCGCGACCGCAATAAGCTTTGCGGCCGCTGCCGGGTCATACGCCTTCGATGTCTGGGTTCCCCCGGAGGCGGCAGCGGCAGCGTTCGTTACGGAGAGATACCAAAGCACTTGGCGGAATACCCAGGGGGTAACCGTAATCTGCCCCCGGTCACCCGATATCATCAAGGCGAAGGAAGGAGTCCCGTCGCGCTTGGTTGATCGGGTGATGTCGAAGAGCGGTAACATGGACTTGGCGGTGGCCTCGATCACTGCCTCATCGAATGCGGGCTTGGTGTTGCTGCGCACGTACACCGTCTTGGTGCTTACCACCAGGTGAAACCGAGCGCCTGGGACAGGTTCTGGAACTACATGAAGTTCATCTTCGGCGTCGAGAACAACGAGTGCCCGCCAAATTCCCAAGGAGAACGATGTGCGCATAACCTGTGGCGAGGAGCTTGCGGCCTTTGTGGCGCAGGAACTGGGCTGTTCCGTTCGGCTCCACCCTGACATTGACTCCATCGTGGAGACGGAGCTTACCCTGAATGGCGTGCCCCCGCGTGTTCAGATGAGTTCAGCGTTCATGAGCCCGTTCGAGATTTGCCCGTGGGTGCGCTTCTCCTTCGGAACCTACGACGACCTGCAGTGGCACCAGCAGACGGGCGAAATCAGTAAGCGTCAAATACGCCCCACCGTGCGGTGGGGCGTATTTGACGCTTACGGATCGACCGGCAACGGGCAAGCAGGTTCATTCAAATGCCGGACTTCGCAAAGGTGCGCCAGCGGTTAGCACGTGGCCTCTCTTTCGTTGAGCGAATCCCTAATGTCCGACTACCCCGCGATTGGGCAGACTTATCCTTCATCGTAGTCAATTGACAAATGCCTCAACATACCAGTATGTTGACATTGGACGCAGGTTGATTACGAAGGGGGATGCCTATGCGACAGGGTAGCTTGTTAAAGATCAGCACATGTGTTCTCGCGTGTCTCGTTGCCATCGCTCAGACCACTACTGCGAACGCGTTCTCCCCAGCAGGTACCTCGAGTCGACAGGTGGCATTCTTCGGTCTGTTCGAGGACAAGTCTTCTCCTTGGGCTGAGAACCTTGTGCAGTCGGCCCGTGTATCATCAACCGGCAGAGTTGTCCCAACCGGTAAGGTCAAGGCCAAGTCTGACATTACCCAGGTTAGCATGCAAATCACCTTTAATGGGCTCAACCCCTTTCCGCCTCTCGGTTACTTCCCTTCTTTCAAGACTAGGGACTTCAATCTCAGCCAGTACTTTCGCTTGGATGCGAACCTTTTTGAGTACAGTGGCGACTACAACGTCGCCGTCAAGGTAGCTACCAAGGGCAAACCGGAACTTACTACAGTTGGAAGCTTCAAGGTAACGAAGTCCTTTGTGCTAAGTGACTCCGGCGCGAACTTCATCAAGCGCCATGAGATCGACTTACGAATTGACTATCATGTGCCGTATAACGACAATAAGGGGTACTGCACAATCGGTATTGGGCACCTGCTCCACAGATCTCCCTGTAATGGCAATGACCCGTCTGAGAAGCCCTACAAGGGCCGACGGCTTTCCGAACCAGAGGTCTTGGCCCTGCTCCGCACTGATGTAGCCGCCGCCGAAAAGGATGTTCAGCAGCAAATCACCGTCTCCATAAAGCAGAATCAGTTTGACGCCCTCGTTGATTTCCGCTTCAACGTAGGGCACGGGGATCCCAACAATCCCAAAGGCCGTCCTGGTTTCACATACTCCACACTTAAGACCTTGGTCAACACACGGAGATTTTCCGAAGTTCCGGCCGAGTTCATGAAATGGACGGCAAGTGGAGCACCTGGAGAGCGCGTTCGGCGGCAGGATGAGGGCAAGCTTTTTTCGTCTGGTACCTACTAAGATGTTGAATTAGCGGTCGATGCGTTAGTAACGGGGCACCACGTTCGCACCGCCAAACAGCACCAGGGCCAAAGCACACTTAGTGCTTCGGCCCTGGTTCTTTAGTTTGGCCACTGCAATGGTTATGTAGGAATGAGTGGATACGGAGCCGCCTGCGGATGTGCCTCTGGAAGCAGTGGAAGCGGAGCAAAACCCGCCACCGCGGTAAGCGTCAAATCCGGCCCACCTGGGAAACAGCGGCACTTCCTGAGACAATCTTCCCCAGAACGATTTGGGGAGGGTTGTCTCATGTCGCGTGAAGAGGTGGCAGAGCTGCGGAACTCCCGAATCAACGACTACCGGGCCAGCGGAGAGCGCGTGGCCGCCTGGTGCGAGCGTCATCAGGTTACGTCGCACCAACTCTTCTATTGGATGCGGAAACTGAAGAAGGCCGATCGGCAAACGCCGTCGGCCAGCGAACCGAAATGGGTCGCCCTATCCCTGGAGGGGACCACGCCCGACGCAGCCCCGCCAATCCTGGTCAGGGTCGGCACCGTCGCCGTTGAAGTGCGGGTCGGCTTTGAACCTTCCGTGTTCGCAGATGTCGTCAGGACGCTGAAGACCCTGTGTTAAGCGATGTCCACGTAAATCGGGTCTATTTGGCCTGCGGCAGTACCGACATGCGCAAGTCCATCGATGGACTCGTCGTTCTGGTCAAGGAGGGGTTCGACCTGGATCCCTTCTCGCCGGCCCTGTTCGTCTTCTGTAACCGGCAGCGGAACAAGCTGTAAAATACTGTACTGGGAGCACAACGGCGTGGACGGGGCGATAGCGGCGTAGCCGTTTGCGATGCCGGCCACGATGCGGGCATTTGCCGTGGCAGACAGGGCCGTCGGGTCCTGCGCCGGGTCGCACGTGCACAGGTACTTGAGGCGGATGCCGCCGGCGGTCCGCTCCTGCAGCAGTGACGTGGTGCTCTCCCCGGCGGTGCCGAGGAACGGCCGGAAGACCTCGCCTTCTTCAAAGGAGGCCTGCGCCGCCAGTAGGAGCGTGAGGACGCGCTCGTCTTGGCCGTTCCCGCTGGGCGAGACGACCGTATTGGCGACCCGCTGGGCATCCACGGTGATCGCTCCGAAGGACTGGGAAACCGGGGCCGGCCCGAGCGCCGTTACCTGGTGCGCAAACGCGGTCAGCACTGCACGTGGCCCGGGGGCGACGGCCAGCCCGGATTTGGCGCGCAGTTGGGCGGTGGCCAGGTCCACCCGCTGCAAGTAGTTGAGGCCGAGTTCGCGCAGGATGGACCCCTGCACGCCTTCTTCCGTGGACCAGGCGGCCGCGGATGCGCGCTGAATGCGAAGCTGGGCGACGTCAAGCGGGACGGGCTGCGGCTGGATGGTCATGCCGATGGTGTCGCCGACGGGAATGGACTGGACGAACTCTTCTTGCAGGGCGCCCATGTGGATGACCGCGGTCAGCTGTACGCGCTCGCCAACCGGGAGCCCGGCGTCCGCCCCGCTGGTGCCGACGGGATGACCATCCAGCAGGAGCGCCGGCCGGAAGCGGACCAGGAACAGGGGTGGTGCGTCCAGCCCGGTCCAGGCCGTGAGGATTTGCTTGTCGGCATCGGTAGCGGCAACGAACTTGAGCGTCAGCCGCTGCTCGGCCAGCGCAGTGAGCGGGATGCGCGCCGTCAGCCCGCCGACTGATACCTGGGCATAGCCCTCCCAGTCGGCGGGGGCAGTGCTGAACGCGCGGCCACCGCTTATGATCGGTGCAAACAGCCCGGGAATGGCACCACCGGCCAGGGAGACCGGCGCACCGGCGGCGGCCGGCACATCAACATCGGTCACCGGCGCCGCATCCGGGGCCGGTTGCGGGCCGGACGCCGGCGTCGGCGTGCCCGTTTTGCCTTCCCAGTACGCCAGCGGCGAGACGCCCTGGCCCCGTTCCAGGTAGCGGCTCAGGTCGAAGTTGGCCGGCAAGGGCTTGTCCACCCCCGGCCGCGCTGTCCGCTTCCAGGCCGGATCGACGACCGTCCACTGCCCGGGCGTCACCTGGGCCTCGACCCAGGTGTGGGGAGCAGCCACCTGGACAATCTGGCCGGCGGTGTCGGTCCGGGCGGTCACGGTGAGCCCGGCCGCCTGGAGGAGCCGGGCCGCCTGCCTGCCGTCGGACAGACCGGTCAGATCAGCCCAGTCGGCGGGCGCCAGCCCGACGGCCCCGGACCCCCAGCGGGCGGGAATCCCGGCTTCCCGCAGCAGCGCGATGGTGAGCAGATCGATATCGACGTCGTTGCCGGCCCGCTCGTCCAGCACGGTCGCCGGGGTCTTGGCGGAGCCGCCGTAGAACTGGAGCTGGACGTGGTCATACACCCAGCGCACGATGCCGGTCGGAGTCTGCCCGTCGGCACCGAGGTGGGAGAGGAGGGGCTTCGTTTGCAGGGGGGTGAGATCAGCGGGCACGGGTGCACCGCCGGAGAGCGGGCCGACGGTGGTGCTCGGGGCTGACTGCAGCGGGCGGATATCGAGCGCCGCGGTTGCGGTTGCACTCGGGCCGAAGGGCAGGACCGGCCCGGACGGCGCCGGCGTCGGGGACGCCTGGGCCAGGGCGGCGGATACTTGCTTGAGCAGCCCCGGAACCTCGGGCGAATCGGCCGGGAGTCAGAGTAGCCGGGCCAGGAGGCCGAGCGTTTGCTCGACCTGGCCGGCGGTCTGCGTGGCCACCCCTTCGGCGCGCTGTTCGGCCAGGGCGGGGAGATGCTTGGTGTGGGCGAATTGCTTGACCGATTCGAGCTCGCCCAGGGCGCCGGGGTATTGCTGGACCAGGGTGTCCCGGGGGCCGGCGAGGCGGGTCTTCCATTGATATAGACCGCCGGGCTGGTCGGAGACCGCAACCAGGGCGTCGGCGGTGTCCTTGATTTGCTTGAGCGCCCCGGTGAGGGCATCGACATGGGCGAAAGTGAGCCGGGCTGGCGGCGCGCCGGGTTGCGGCGCCGGCGCCGTAGCGTTTGCGGTGTGGACCGCCAGGGTGCAGACCAGGGTGATCACAGCGGTTAGCCGCTTCCAACGTCTGAACAAAAAGAACACCTCCACCGCACGTCCTATGACGTGAAACGGAGTGGAGGTTGTTTTTGTTCGTTATTGTTTAGGCACAAATCATCGAGGTGGTCGGCAGGGACGCCAGAAGCGGATCTGGATCTTCTCCGTCGTAGGCGGTCGGTCCGGCGCCACGGAGCGAAGGTGTTCCCGGCTGGACCATACGCGGCGAGGCTTCGTTGCAATGTAGAAACATACGGAAACTGTCTCCCGTGTGTTTCTGCTACTTACAAATGGCAAATATTGCACCCTACGTCCCCGTCATCATCGCTGCTGAACAGGTCGAAAAGTGACCGATTTGGTTTTATGGACTTGAGTTTAGCGTCCTCGGCTTGCCGCAGGATTTCCGCCATGCGTTCCGGACGCTCCAGTTCCTCTAGGCTTTCGCGATCTGACCAGGTATAGCGCTCCCCCGTCTCGGGGTTGAACTTCTCGTAGGCCTTCGCCGCTTCAAACAGGTCAGGATGGTTCACCTTCAAGTTAACCCATTCGCTCTTCCGCTGGAAAAAGCAGAAGTAGCAGCCTGAGCGAGTACGCCATTTGTAGTACTCAGGCAGGCCGAGCCCGGCTTCCTCAAGCAGCCGGAAGACATCGGCCTTTACCAGTCCGTCTTCCTTGAACGGGAAGACGGGGATGATGTTCGGCTTCGTGGAGACATAACCGGAGCGGTCTTCATCAGCCCGAATGCCCACGTAGCTGTACACCGGATCATCGCCGACATACTCCTCAAACGGCTTCAGCTTGAGCATTCGGGTACACCAGCGAGCCTGGGAAGAAGGGAGTAGTCCCCCATACATCTCCAGCCAATGATCAAAGCCACGCTCTGCATTTAACCGGGCGATTTTTTTGCCCAAATAAGCTTCGAGCCGATCCAGGTATTCGTACGTTTCCGGAAGTTCCTTCATAGTGTCGCAGAACGCGTACTCCATATTGGGGATCTTGTCGCGCATGTATATAGCTAAGGCTGTACTGTCCTTTCCGCCGGAAAGGCTCAAAACATGCCGCGTGGCCTTCATACGCACTTCTCCTTCACACTGTTGTTGACTAATGATTTGCAGCGTTTTTGAGCAGCCGTTGGGTAATGAGGACGAGGGCAACAAGTTGATCTTCCTCATCCACAAAGTCATGCTGGGTTAGAAGGGTAGCGAGTCTGCTCTCCAGCAACTCGACGCGTACCCGTTGGGCTGGTTTCAGAACCACAACCTTGTGCAGTTCCTCGCCGCTCTGGGTGGTAAGGCCGAGGCGAAGTGCGTCCACATGTTCCTGGGGGGCGTACGTGCCCTGGGTAAAAGCGATGTCCTCCAAATTGCGGACCTTTCTCAGCAACCCCGCTAGTTCGGACTCATACCGGGCCAGGTCGCTGTCATTCCATGTTGAAGGTGGCCTTGACGCCACGAAGGAGCCGATAGATTCGACCCAGACATCAAAGGCCTCGGGCACTTCAGGCGGTAGGAGATGATCAAGGAAACCTTTGACTCGTAGGTCCAGGGTGACGTCACGCAGGTTGCCGGCCCGGCGCCGCAGCGCAGACAGGGCGTCGGATAGCCTCTCTGGCAGAGCCAGCCCGTTGGAAAGCAGGGCAAACAACTTGTCCAGTAGTAGACGGTAAACCTTGTTCATCTCGCTGATTGACGCTACTAGCGATTTGACAAAGGGCCTAACCAACTCGCCCGGAACCGCGTCCTTCAGCATCGACGGATAGCCCAAGGCCTTGGGCAGCTCGTCAAAGAGCAGAACGTCGGGTTCCTGGGCATTCATGAGGGCGGCGCGCACCCGCCGGGTGGGCTCAGTGAGAGACTGGGTCTTCTGTGCATAGGGCGGCAGCTTTGCCACGTTGCGTACGAGCGCTCGGACGAGGGGCACCAAGCTGCGCCCGCTCCGTGCACCAAGCACCTGGCTAAGCTCGGTGAAGACCTCTAGGCGCAGACCGTCCATGGGGCAATAACGAATTTCGAATTTTTCAGGCGAACGCATGAACCGTTCTGCGTGTGGCAGGGTCAGTTCCGATACAAAGCTGCCCGCCTCGTAGATACCTGTTTCGCTGCTGCGCTCCAGCATCATCACTAGAATCAGCACAGGAATAACGCCATCGCGCAGACCAAGCGGGGGCAGGCTCAACTGGTCCCACAGTTCACGCAGAGACCGGCGGTGTTCACGGGCGCCGTGGAGGAACTCCTTCCAGATATCCCAAACAGGAGCCAGGGGGCTGTCAGCCGGCGGCGCCGCCAGTCGGTATGTGCCGTCGAAATCTTTGACGTGGAGACGATTGGCAGAAAGGACGGAGAGGTACATGGAGAGTTGGGGTGGATGGCCGGTAATACCTAGGTTCGGCTCCGCAGCATGTTCGAGCATGGCCTCCAGCAGTAAGCGCCGGGCCGCTGCAGCTGCGGAGGATAGCTGTCGGCGGTTGATCAATTCGTTCAGGATAACCGGAGTTTTGGCGTAGACAGCATCATAGACCGATGAGAGGAACTGGTTCAGTTCCCGTAATCCCTGAACCTTCTGGACGGTGCCTCGCCAATAGCAGTAAAGATTGGTGGCGGTGGGCGAGAGCCCTAGCTCTAATTCGCGCCTGAGAATCTGCTCGGTCTCATACAGCCGGGAACGGAGTTCCCGTTGCGCCACCAAGTCGCCAGTCAACTCGGGGGTATTCTCCCGCACCCACTTCAGACGCTCCAGTTCCAGTGCGGCGCCATGGAGTGTGGTGCCAAGCTGTAGGGAAACCACCACGGTCAGGTCGTCGGTGGGCAATTCTCCGCGGACTAGGGTGTCGCCCAGCGCTAGCGTCTGTGCCGGGCTTTCGGTTAAAACATAAATTAAACGACCATCTGCTTCACTTGGGAGGGACGAAGCCAGCTTTGTTGCCAGTCGTTCGTAGCTCACGTAGCTTACGTCGGCGAAGCGAAGTGTACCTTTTTCAAAGGAATGCCGTCGGGCAACGATGGGGCGAGGCGGCACGGAAGCCAAAAGCAGTTCATCGAGCCCTTTGGCTTCGTCTACGTATGCGCTTGCAGCGTTGAGTCGTTCCTCAATATCGATGTCGCTGCCTTCCCACAGGCGATAAGCATCGACAAAGGAGCGGTAGACGATGACCTTGCGCAGGACCAATCGTTTCAGCGCTGCATCGACTTCGCTGGTTGGTTCCCCGAAGCAAAGAGCGAGTACTTTCGGCGTTGCCCGAAGGTTTCCGGCTTCGCCTACGGCAGTTAACAAGCCGATGGTCTTCACCAGACGCACCTCGAGGGGCGAGCCGTCACGGAGCCGATCAAGCGATGCTTCCACCTCAGTCCAGCGCCGTCCGGCGATGTCCTGGTAGAGGGCGGTGCCCAAGGCCGACATGACGTAGTCGTAAAGCCGGTCAGGGGCGTACAACGGAACAGGCCTTTTCGTGGCCGACGTTTTCTGGAGGAACTCCCGCAAGCCGAACGGCTCGGCCGAAGAGATGAAGGTGAACAGGGAGCGTTCGTTTTGGGCAAGACGCCGGAAAAGCGGCCCCAGCACCAGGGCGCTGATTGGGTGAATGGGGGCACAGCGCGTGAGCAGGCTTACGGCTTGCGACTGATTAACGCCGCCAAGCCCGAGACCTGCCTTGACCACTTGTTCGGCAAGTGCCTGAACCTGTTGCTTCAGCGGTTCCAGTTTGACTTCGGTACTGGGTCCCGGGCTCTGCAGTGCATCCCCAACTAGCCGAAGCATCAGGTCATGCGACTGATTAAACGCAATGTCAGCAAATCGTCCCCGTATCTTGCTGAACTCATCGCGCTGTACTTGTGTCAGGTGGGCGCCATATCGCACAAAGGCCTGGTGCAAGATCCCAAAAACCAAGAACGGGGCTGTCTCGGAGCGGGATGCAGCTTCGGCCAGCAGTTGCAGCACGAAAACGTCGCTGCGGTCCGGCCGTTGTGCTACATACTCCAAGAACTTGCCCAGTTCATCGATAATGACCAGAAGCCCTCCGACCCGGGCAGCTGCCGTTTCATAGAGGGTGGTTAGCCCGACTGCATCGGCCGGGTCCAGAATGTCTAACTGACTGACAAGGTCGGCATTCCCATCCGAAGCCCTGAGAGCTCGTCTCAGGCCATCGGCCAAGGCGGGTATGAGCGCAGCACGCTGACCGTTGATCAGAACAGGGAAAAAGTGCGCTTTGCTCGCCCAGACCTGAGCGAAGCGGTTTGCCAGTTCCGGGGCCTCTTGTTTTAGGGCACCACACATCGGTGAATGGGGGCCGTTCGATGAGAGCAATTGGGTAAGGGCGAGCGCAAACGCCGATTTGCCGGTTCCATACGGGCCTGTAATGGTCCATGCGCGGGTGCTTTTGGGATTGAGGATGGCTGTAACCGCCTGCTCCATAATGGAGAGGGAGAGCGGGGTTAGCGTGTAGTGAGCACTCCCGGCGGCCCAGTCGGCCGCGTCGCGTTCGACGTTGACCGAGCGAGTCCAATTGGCTTGAACATGGATGAGGTCACAAAGCATACCGTGCAACGAAAACTCATCCCTTCTGAACGCAGCCATAGTAGTCGTCCAGCAAATCCATGGGGCTGTCTATCGGGCGCCAACCGCGCAGCAATTGTTTAAGCCCCGCCGAAGAGGTAAACGAGAAGGCGCCTTTCGTGAGATTCTCCATTCGTTCAAGTCGCTCGGTCATCGCATTCTCCTCAAGGCGCAGCACACGCCCAGGCGAACCCGGCTTGTACATAAGGTCTTCAAAGGAGAGCGACTCTCTGCCGCCCGATTGTTGCTCCCAGTATTCATAGATCATGTAAGCCAATATCAGATCGGGGAGCGTAGGCGGGTTCGATCGCTGGAGCCGGTAGGTCTTTCGGTCCCCCAACTCAGTGATAAGGTTTAGTTCTGTCAGAGGACAGTCGAGTGCGTCTTCCAGCAAGAGCGTAGGCGTCGTCTTAGCAGGTACATAGGTGCGCACAAAGCAGTCAATGTCACGCCGAAGGGAACTGTCGGCGAGTCCGGTGTGTGCGGTCTCCTGCAGGCGTTCGTTCATGAAGCGCACCAATTCATCCTTTGTGAAATCACTCTGAAACCATGCACTGAAGATGGCGTACCATGTAGTAGCCTTGGCCGGGTGCGTCGCTAGTTTCCAATGCAACAACCAAAGTGTACTGGCGTCTTCTAGATATGGATCATATTGGCCTATAACTTTTTGGCCAAAAGATGTAGGAAAAAGGCCTTTGACACCGTCGATGGAGCGTTCCTCCAATAGGCGGGTGGCTAAACACCAATGTCGTATAGATCGCACCATATTCTTGCCAACGCCCATATGAGTCATGGCCTCATCTTGATCGATGAAGCCGCGTGGGTTCTGCTTGGCTAGCTCGAAACCCTTCCTGAGCCACCCCGCCCGAAAGGGAAAGGTCTCATGGCCGGATATGCTGACATGAGTCAGTTCAAGCAAGTGTCGTAGGCTCCTCTCTCAGTCAACCTTCTCTGTACATATTCCGCCCATCAGGGCGTTTTCCTGCTCTACTGGATGACTTCGTCCAGCACGGCGAAGTGATTTCTTGCTTGTCGATTTCATGTTGAGGCATAGGGAAAGAACGCTGGTAGGAATAGGACCACTTGTTAGCGAAATTGGCGGGTTAAGAATGGATATGGATTTACTGAGTGACTGTAAGAATAGTTATATAACTATGATCGGAGGGATGTGCCTTGGGCAATCGCTTTGTGGAATATCTGACCAGGTTCTACACAGGCAGTGCCACACATGCAGGCGTCTTCGACGAGTATAACATGCAGAATCGGGAGTACGATGGCCTCCTGCATGCCTGTACGGACGTTGAACGAGATGTCTTAGGGTTATTCCGGCATCCGGTCCCGCCCACCGTTATTCTCACGGGGAATGCTGGAGACGGCAAAACCCGCATCGCACGGGAAGTCATTGAGAGCCTCTCCAAACAAGCCCTGACAGACTGGGGCGATACCGGTAAACCTTACCAACTCGAAATGCCACAGTACATTCTTCGGGTGGTGCAGGACCTCTCCGACTATGGTAAGTCGGCGGCAGAGGGAGTGCTCGGCGGAATTGGTGGCAGTGCCGAAGAAAGCGGAAAACCGCTTGTTTACCTAGTGGCTGCCAATGAAGGGAAACTCCGTGACTCCATGCCGGAAAGCTTCCGGTTCGAAGAGGAGATCAAGGAGCAAATCAAGCATGGCCGAAATCTGCAGAACCGTAGTGTGGTCGCCTTCAACCTAAATTTGGAACGCACGTCGCTCTTCGTGACTCCGATGCTTCGGCAGATGACCGCCCCTGAACTGTGGTCGGAGTGTGCGTCGTGCCATGGGTGCTCGCGCTGCCCGATTCGGCTAAACGCGGAGCGGATGGCGAATGTGCACGTGCAGCGGCAAATGACGAGCCTTTACCGCATTGTGGAACAGAGCGGCTTCCATATTACCATGCGCGACATGTTGATTCATCTGACGCACGCCATGGTGGGCACGGAACCGTGCCGTAGCGTACTCACCCATGCGGCTGATGTTGATGCGGCTCCGTGGCGCCATGTTTATTACGAAAACTGCTGGGCTTCGGAACAACCCGAAGAATACCGGCGGCTGTTGGCGGTTGTAAACCGGTTAGACATGCTCGAGGTTGGTCAGAAGTCCGTTTTCGAAATCGATTCCTTCATTCTCCATGGTGGTCAGACGGACGCAGAAATTGCGGCCTACGAGCGGCTGTTTGCGGACCAGTTGGACCTCGGTGGCGATATGTTCCGGCGAAAGCGGGGCTCATACCTGGCCGGGCAGGGTAAGGAAGAGCCGGAGCAGCAGCACGATGTGCTCCAATGGTTGCCCCATTGCCGGCGCAAGTTGTTCTTCGAGTGGGAGGATCCCCGGGTAAACCACTTGATGGCCCTGCAGACCGTTGAGGAGTTCAACGAGTTCGTGGAGGCCGAAGAAGATTGGGATCTGATCGACCGGGCGCTACCGCGGCTCGTCTGTGGGCTGAACCGCGCCTTAACCGGTGTTTATCTGGATGAAACGACTGCCAGCCAGAACCTGTACGTTACATCCCAGTATCACGGTGCGGTGCCCGATGTGGTGCCCATCATTAATGATCGTATTCCCACTTCTGATCTTAAGCTGGATCGGTACCCGCAGAACAACTCGGATCGGCTTTACCTGAAGTCTGAGCGGTTGGAAGGGGTGGGGCTGGAGGTTGACCTGCTCTTATACGAATACCTGGTTCGACTCGCCGAAGGGGGCACCCATAACGTGCTAGCCGAACAGTGTGAGCTTCGGCTTCGCACTTTTAAAGACCAACTCCTCGGGCGGGTCGGACTAGCTCCTGTTCGGGTGGATACCCGGCGTCTGGAGTTCTTTGTAGAAACCGGTGGACAGCATCGGCTGATGAAGTTGTTGGTGCACAACGGGAAGGTGAAGGTCCAATGATGCTCAACGGATACTACGGCAATTTCGAAGCAGAGTTAGACGAGGCGTCGGCAGGGCGGAAGAACAAGCAGACCTCGATAACGCCGGCTGATTTGGTATTCGGCCATCGCTTTTGGGCAGATCAGCAGACCATGGAATACTTGCTGGAGTTTTTGAACGTGTTCGCAGGTTTTTCCTTCGAGCTTGGCATTGCAGACGCCAGGCCGTACCAGCGGAAGCGGCGCTTGGGTTTGCGGCGGTTTGTCTTTCTACCTGACGACCAGAATGCGCACGGAAGCGACAGGCGGGCGCTGGCTATGTTGGAGAGCGCCCTACGGCTGCGGCTTTCGAGCAACGCGGCGAGTTCCGGCGGGGACCCAGTGGAGGCTATTCGCTTGTTGGTTCGCTCTTTTTCGGCGGTAGTCATGCAGCGCAGTTGGTATGCAAAGGCGCTCTTTCCGGTTCACGAATCGTTCCTCATGTGGGAGGGCTACCGCAAGAAGCCCGGGAAAAACGACCCGCCGGTTGACGTGGGTAGCCCGTCCGAGCTCGACAAAGGTTTTACTGTCGGCACTCACAACCATTTCGCCCGCAGCGGCGAAATGGTCTACCTGATGCTGGGTGCGGGAACTCGCAATGATCCGGCGCGTCGGGAACGGATTGTCAACCGGTTGAAGGCCATTCTTACCGCCAATACCGCCTTGGGTGACCTGGTCGGCCTCATCGAGGAGACATGGTTGGACCTTTTGGCAGCAGAAGACGGGCAGAAGGGAAACAAAGCCCGAGAGGGAGACACCGGAACGCTCGGTTGGCTGCCCGACCCGGACTTCCCCGCCTTCGAGCGCTTTGCCGAGGATGTGGATGCCCTTCTGCGCTGCCGCCTCGACGCCGTGGAGGTAATGCAGATGTTCCTCCACCTGATCGGTTTTCACGTCACCCAATACCTCTACAGAAGAGCACTAAAGCTCACCACTTTCGAAGGCGACCCACGACCGACCATTCTGGTTGATGCGTCTGAAGCCGGTGAAGAGCGAGCAATTCGCCACGCTTCGGTGTTGAGCTTCAAACGTAACCAGGAACTCATCGTTAAAGCCACAAAGCGACGATTGGCGACGATCTTTGCCGAGCAGTTGAGCAGGCAGGCGGATCCAGAACTGGTCCTCACCGACCTGTTCAAAGTAAACTTCAACAAGTATTGGGTCCGAGCGGAGGGGCACGAAGCCGAATGGTTAGATTACGTTCCAACCCTCAGTTCGGCAGACGACCGCCTAGTGGTGGCTCGGATGCTTTGCGCCACCTGGGAGGCGGAAAGCAGCGGGTTCGACCAACACTTCTTGCCGGTCCACCGGCAGATTGCCCGGGAGATCGGGCTGGTGGCACCGCGCACCGGGAACGGCCAGCGATATGTGTTGGGTGATGCGCTGCTGAAGGCACTGGTGCTGTGCAATGTAAAACCGGGAGGCGAACTCGAGTATTACGGCTTTGCGGAGCGTTTGTTTGATCGATATGGCCTGTTAGTGGGGCCAGATGAGCTGAATCGGGCAGCTGAATGGCTGCAACTGTATGACGTCAACCGCCTTTACTACCAGGCGAATTCGGATGCCTTCCGCCTGAAGCTGAAGCGGGCGGGGCTGTTAACCGAGTACTCGGATGCAACCGCTATGGTAACCAACCGCACAGATCCCGTGGCGTAAAGTGGGGGGAAGCTGCATGACCGCCGCCATTATTGCCGATGCCATCTATCGGATCCTGCAACAGAACCTGAAACCGAGGGCCGCTGCGGAGATCGACAAACGAGCCTTCTTCCGCCTCGACGGCTTCGATAACGAAGTCTACCGTGAGTTGTGCGACCGCTTTCGGGCTCACGGGAACACGCTGGAGCGCTTCCAGGTTATTGTAAGGGCCGTCGACTCGTTGGGACCCGGGTACGAAGCATATCAAATGGAGCCGGGCCGGACCGCTACCTATTGGCGCAACCATGTGCCTGTCGACCATGCCCTGGTCCTTATCTTTAACAAGGCGACATCTGACAGGCAGTCGTTGGCAAACCTTTTCATCATCAATGAGTCCTTGGTCAGCTGCAAGTACCTGGAGTTACTGGTTGGGGCAGCCTTTGGTACGTCCTTATTGCCGAAGGCCGATGCTGATGTTCTCCGCCGGTTCATACGAATCTTCTACGCGATTAGGGAGCCGCAGTTGCAGTCTCTAGTTCGGTTCCTTGCCGCGGTGAAGGCAGCGGTTATTACACGGCACGCGGATATGCACACGGCCATTGGCGAGGCGCTCCCTGCCTTGCAGTTATTCAAGTCAGCCAAGGTGACTAGCTTGCTGGCCGGGCCAAAGGATCCTCCGTTGAGCACGTTGTTGCGCCGCATAAACAGTGCGGCCAACCATGAACTCCAGAGCATTGAGAGGAAAGATGTCGACCGGCATCTGGAACGTCTGGACGCCATCAACTTTGACGATGACCCGGAGATGACCGCTGAGGCAAAGCGTACGGCTATTGTGAATTACTTGCGAGGCACTGAGATGACACAGGCCCTGCAGATCGACTGGGACGACATCGAACTTATGCTCTCCAACCGTTCAAGACAGAAGCGAAAAAAGTTGGAGTTCAACGAGCAGTTGAAGTCGCTTGGGGGGCGTGTCCAGGAAGCATTGGCAAAGGCGAAGCTCGACAACCTTCTAGATGACGAACAACGTGGCATGGTTAATCAGTTGCTGGGCGGCAGCATGCCGGACATGGAGGCCGCTGAGCGGGTCTTCGAGGAGTTCGGAAAGGGGCTGGGTGCAAAGCTCTGCAGGGACGCAGGAGATGTACTCGGAATTGGCAAAGCCACCGCAACGGGTGACTTCCCGCTCGGTGTTGCCAAACAAGCGCTGAAACTCCTCGGGCGGTTTAAGGAAGTCCCGGAGGATTTGAAGCTGAGGGTGCGGCTAATACGGCCTGCTTCACCTAATGCTGAGGCGCGGATGGCATTCCAAATGCTCTACGGCCAGTTGGCGTCGTTCTTCTTCAGTATGGAGTGGGAGATCGGGCCGCTATTGACGCCAGTGGCGCCAGAGGAGAGCGTTGACGCTGACGAAGATGACCCGGCCCCCGTGGTTATTGAGTTTGAAGTTGTGGCGACTACAGGCGGGGAGGTCGTAGGCCGGGAGCCAGTAACGTGGCAGTACATCGAGAACAGCCCTGCAGCCGACTTGGTTGAGGCTGTGCGCAGACTACGCAGCACGGTATCCGCGGGGAAGGCATCTATACCCATCTTCACCGCCCCGTTGGTCACCGAGGCCCCCGATGTCGGGGCACTCGCTAAGACCATTGGCCACTGGTGGGAGGCCGAGCCGGCAAGTGTGCGCGCTGCCTGGGAGACCGGGCCTGAACAGCGTCGGGGAATGAACCTGGAGGCGGTCAAGCAGGTAGCGGCTGGCATGGAGGAGGTAGAGGAGGCCTTCGCCAACTTGCTGGAGGGGGCCCCACAAGGCATCCTATTCCATGTCGAGCCGTTCCTTGGCGCCTACGACAAGCTACTACAAACGATGGGTGCCGCTCTGACCACTGATCAGGAGATCACGCTGGCCAGTGACCTGGTGAACCGGGCGTGGACGGTTACTGATCCCGACCAGCGGTGGCTGGTGGTACCGCTGCTTCACCCGCTGAAGCTGCTCTGGTATCTTAACCGAGTGCGCCACTTCAACGCCCTGTTAAATCGGCTGCTGGCGCCGGGCCCGCTGGCAGCGGTCGACATGCCGTGGCTACAGCGTGATATCGAACAGCGTTTCTCTTCGGCGTATTTTCCGGCTGTGTTGGTGTACAACGACAAGGACGGCCAGAAACGGATTTTCCTGCCCGCCGATGAGGTGGGAGGGACTGAGCTTTTCCGCCCTGCAGCAACGGCGAAAGGCCATGTAGGGTCCGCGGTCAACTTGGCCGAGGCTGATCGGGCGTCGTTGAAAAACGCTGCCGTGCAAGTAAAACGGTCATTGACTGCTTACATGGAGGCCTATCCATTTGCTCGGGCGGGGATGGAGATACTGCTCGCCAACGTGGAGTCGCCGGCTTTGCCCATTGCCATCCTGGAGGAACTGAAGAGCACAGTTAATCTCGGCTTGACTGTACACTGCAGGTCGGGTGGGGCTTCGGTCTTTAGTACCTTGAACGACTGGATACTGCAGAATGAAGCGCTGCGGGTCCCCGCTGAGAACTCCTATTTCCCGACGGTGCGGGTTCGCGTCCAGGAGGGCGAGTTAGGGGACTACGTTCAGTCGCGGCATTTTGACGCGGTAGTCTTGGTCGATACCCTCGCCGAAGCAGGGCAGGAAGTCACTTTCAAGATGGGGGAACAGCAGGCAGCGCAATCCTTGGCTGACTTCACGCCGTTCTTCCAGCCGATACTGGATCCCTTTGCCCATGGGGCTGCCCGGCGCGAAATGTCGCTTACCCCTCGGGAGCTTCCTTCGGTGGTCCGGCGATTCTACAACAGTCTGGCAGCCAGTGCAGCCCCTCATGACCGGCCGCTGGCAACCGATCAGCCCGCGGTGTTCAGGCGTATTCTTCAGTTGGGTGGCTGGCAGAAAGAACTGCGCTTGCTCCATGAGCGGGCTGTTTGGGTTATTTGCTATGACATCAACGCCGACCGATTTTTGCTAGAACAGACGGCTGATAAGGAACACTTGCACATTATCCGGTATGTGCAGGGGCTCGGACCCAAGAAACTGCACAACCTGACCGTTTCCTCATCTTATCGTGCGCGGGAAGACGTAGTGCGACGGGTAACCCAGCGGCTACAAGAACTACTCCCCGACTATCGGGGTGAATACCGGCAAGAACTGGCGCTCGCACTGGTCAACCGTGCGCAACAGATGTCGGGCAGCATTATTCTGCAGGCGGCTGGCCCTGGCTCCAAGCTTAACGAGCTATTGGGTTTGGTGATGACAAAGCGCAAGGTGGAGGAGGCTTTCCGGGCAGCGTGGCCAGACTGCCTAATAACCTGGGTCTACTTGGATGATTACCGGGAATGGTTCGGTACGGCAGGCAAGCGCCCGGACATCTTGGTCGTGGCAGCCCGTCTCGGTGAGGATGGCAAGCTGGAACTCCGGCTTTGTGTGGCAGAAGCGAAGATGGTGACTGACGCAGCTGTGGAGTCTGAGCAGGAAGATGCCCTGCGACAGGTACGCCGCGCCCTTGGGATTCTTGTTCGTGCCTTCGAGCCGGGTAGACCGTTTGTGGATAGTGAGTACTGGTACGATCAGCTTTACCGAGCCATCGTCTCGAACCTGGAATTCAAAGCGGACGATGAAGCGGTTGTTGCGGCCCTTTCGGCCGTGCGTTCTGGTGACTACCGCTGGACTCTGCAGGGCGATGCCTGGGTCTTTAGCTATGACCGGCCACCGGTTGGCAAGTCGGAAATCGCAGACGAATCGGCAGATGAAGCGCTGTATGCCCATGCGGTGAATCGGCGTGGTACCCGCCGGGTGCTTGATGCACTGCTGCGCGAAACGGTGGGCGACCAGCCTGACCTGCCGGCCGTGGAGGTTGAGCCGATACGAGTACCGGAGGAGATTCCGGCAGCAGAGACGGCGACTACTGGCACTGGTGTAGAGTGGGCGCCACCCGAAATCTTTACGGAAGTGGCACATCCCGATACCGACCAAGCCGAGTCTGACCGACACGAGGTCTTTGTTGAGCAAACCACCGAGCGTCCCGATGAAACCGCTGCGGGGGGCAGCACGGCTGGTACCGAGGAAATGGCAGAAGAGGCAGCGTCCCTTGTCGACCAGCAACAGACTCCAGTGGACGATCTCGCAGGGGTTGGTAATCTCGCTTCAGGCCTTGCCGCACCAACCCAGATTGCGGCAGCGATGTTGGCCGACTACGACACCCGGGGTGACGAAACCGCGGCAATGCAGTATGCGCAGGAGTGCTTGGACAAGACTGTACGCTTTCTGCGGGGCTTCGACCAACTGGTGAAGCCTGCAGACATTCTAGTAGGTCCGCGGGTAATTCGGCTGAAGTTGGGCCTCACCATCTCCAAGACCAGCAACTTTAGAAAGGTGTCGTCTCAGGCCACAGACCTACGCCTGCATTTGAAACTGGAGGCGATGCCGCTCATCCAAGCGGGCAATGATGGGACGGTCTGGGTGGACATTCCCAGGCCTAGGCCGGCGATGGTTGGTCTGAAACCGCTCCTGGCAAACATGGGGGAGCCCAGGCTCTTGCCGGAAACAAGGTTCCCGCTTGGCGTGACGATGGATAACAGCCCGTTCATCGCAGACCTGCGGAAGGTAACCCACTGGTTGGTAGGCGGCACGTCAGGCAGCGGCAAGAGTGTCTTCCTGCGTTCCGTGTTGCTTTCCTTGATGCTGACTAACACGCCGGACACGATTCAGTTCGTCATTATTGACCCCAAGGGCGACTTGGTCGCATTTCGCGATTCGCCATTTACCCAGCAATATATTCACACTCGCATGAACCTGGCCGAAGTGGCTTGTACGGCGCTACAAGGCGTCAAGCGCCAAATGGACGCGCGGTTGGAACTTATGCTCCGCGAGCACATGGTTAACGAGATCGATGAGTACCACCGGGTGGAGGGGCGCCTTTCACTGCCTCGGATTGTGACGCTCATCGAGGAGTACGGCGACTTGATCAGCGACGATGAGCACGCCAAGGAACTCAACAGCGTGGTTGCACAGATCGCTGGCATTGGTCGTGCTCCAGGTTTCCACTTGTTTATCTGCACGCAGAATCCCTTGGAAAAAACGGTTAACAGCGACATCAAGGCGAATTGCTCGGGGCGGGTCGCTCTCTGGGTGAAGACCCACATCAACTCACAGGTGATACTGGGTGAACAAGGGGCCGAAGAGCTTCTGAAGAACGGCGATATGCTCTTTAAGAGCGATGGCCCCCCCGTTCGCATCCAGGCTCCCTTTGTGGATAACCTGCGTGAACTGCAGCCGATCCTGAAGCGCTTGGCGGAGCAGTATCCCAGCCGCAAGGAGGAGAGGTAGGCATGGCGATCAGTTTTGCGAGCGGGTTTGGCTTTGAGCCGACTTGGCTCGAAGCAGCCCTTAACGTAGTAGCAGACGATCCCACCATCTTTCAGAGCGCCAGAATGAAAGACGCCATGAGCATGTTCGGAATTGGTAACAAAAAGGTCGAAGCCCTGTGCAATTGGCTCCGGGGCATGCAACTGGTTACCGGCACGGCGGAAAACTTTCGGCTGTCGCCGCTGGGCCGACTTATCAAGACAAGTGATCCGCGTCTGCGGGATCAGGGAACTTGGTGGGTGCTCCATTTCATGCTCGCAATACCCTCCGGTGGCATGAGCCAAGGCCTTTGGCGGTGGTATGCAAATGAACCCTTCCCGCTGGGCTATAGCCTCGACGCTTTGTTCACGGCAGCGGCCCGGGCCTTTCCCGAGGCCAAAGAACGGACCGTCCGCAGTGGTCTAGACGAAGTGCGCAGGAGTCTGACTGCGAGTCCCCTGGGTTCCTTAGGGCTCATGCGCCCCGACAGTTCTGCTGGGAAGAACAGTTTCCGTAAAGACGAGCCGGTGGCACTAACCTTGCCGGTGTTGTTGGCTGGTATTGCCCACCAGATGGCTAGTGCCCGACGGGACACGTTGAATGCGGAGGAAATTGCCAATCTGCCTAGTGGGGCTGCCCGGGTAGTTAATCTCCCTCGGAGTAGGCTCCTACGGATGTTAGGGGAGGCGTCGGCCCGTTATGGAACCGGACTTGTTATTGTCAGCCAGACCGCCGGGCTAGACTCGGTTTGGCTACGCGAACGGAGCGCGCTGTTCTGGCTGGTCTGGCATTACGCCGAAAAGGCGGGCGCAACCGTTCTTGAGGCAGAAGCCAGTGCGCGGCGCACTTTGGCGGAGGTGGAAGAAGCCGAATGAAACTCGACGGATTGGTGCGGGTTACTCCAGGCTTTAAGGCCGCGGTCAATCTGATGACCGACCTGGAGGATCGGGCGAAAATTTCGGCGTATATCCCGACCCGCTTTGCCGCTAACCTGCTGCTGGAAATCTGCGGGGGGCTGGAGGCGAAAGCTACCGCCCGCTCCTTCCTTGTTCACGGTGCGTATGGCACAGGCAAGTCACACCTGGCGCTAACTCTGGCTGCACTGATGGGTGTTGGCTGGGAGCGTGGGTGGTTAGATCCGGTCATGGAGAAGTTGGATGCCGTTGACGCTGGTCTGGAAGGCGAGGTACGACGCCTTCGTACCTCCCTTTCGGCGCCCTTGTTAGTTGTGCCGGTCTACGGTTCGGAAGGGCCAACTCGGCAAGTGCTGCTGGCGGGGCTGGATGAGGCCCTGCGTCGTGCCGGGCTGGAGCGCCTAATGCCCGAAACGGCGTTTCATGCAGCCGCCACGCGCATTGCACAATACCGGAATGAATATCCGGAGAGCGTACCCGACATGGCCAGCGCCTTTGAACGTGGAGGTTACCCGACCATCGAGGCGATGGAAAGCGAGCTGCGGAAGTACAATCGGGACGCTTTACGGGCCTATGAGGCTGCCCATCCGTCCTTCAGCCGGGGTGCCCGGGCAGACTCGCACCAGGGACAACGGCCGGAGGACGTGTACCGGGCCGTGGCCCGTGCCTTGCAGCGATTGGAACAGCCGCAGCGACGAGCCGGCATTCTGGTCCTGTGGGATGAGTTTGGCCTTCACCTTGAGAGCGTGCTGGATGACTCGGGGCGCAAGGCCTACATCGATTTGCAGCAGTTCGTCGAAGTGTGCAGTGCAAGCGGAGAGGACCGCCTCTTCTTTCTGGGGCTCGCCCACCGTTCGGTGGAGCAGACTGTTCAGTTGATTGTGGGGCTGCCTGCCAGCCAGCGCGAGATGCTGAACCGGGTGGCGGGCCGCTTTCTCCAACGCCCGGTCACTATTGAACCAGGCCAGCAATACAACCTACTCGCACGAGTGCTGCTATCCGCCGATGCGGCGAAGCTTGAGGCGTTCTGGCTCAGGCACAGCAACTGGGTGAAAGCAACAGCGGTGCAGGTGAAGGCGGCCGGGCTCTTCGATGCACTTAGCACCGAAAATGTGGAAGATCGGATTCTAAAAGGGGTCTTTCCGCTCCATCCTGTGGTGACGTTCCTGTTGCCAGCGATCTCGGAAAAGGTCGCACAGAATGACCGGACGCTCTTCCACTTCATGGCGGACACCGGACCCGATGGGTTGCCCGCTTTTCTCGCAGCGACTGAAGCCGAAGCAAACGGTCGACCGAACCTCCTGACGGTCGACCGGCTTTTCTCGTTCTTCGCCTCGGTTATCGGTGCGTCCCGGCATGAAGAAGCGAAGTCGGTCTGGGGCCGATACCGGAAGCTGCCGCCGCAGGCGAGTGACGAAATACAGCGAATCCTCCAGGCCTTGCTGCTGCTCCTGATTGCGAACCGACCTGACCTGCCCGCCTCGGCTCAGGGGTTGGCGTTGGCGCTCGGGCTGATAGGATCGGAGGCTGTGCAGGTGTTAGAGGCCCGACTGGGGCAGATGCAGCGGGACAAACTGGTGCGGAAGTGGCCAAACGGAACGTACGACTTCCGGGGGCTGGACGGCGAAGTGGACCTCTTCGAGGCACTCGACACGGCCATGGCTGATGTGCCCCACGAATTCGATATGATGCCGGTGCTGAAGCCCTATGCCGACCAGGTACAGGTTGGGTGCGCCATATCGCCGCGGGGCCACAACCAAAAGTTCGCTATTAATCGGGCTTTCACTGGGTACCTAATAACCCCAGCGGGGCTCAAGGCGTCCATATATTCGGAGCACGGCGCACCCCGAGAACAGGATGGCATAGCCTATTGGGTTCTGCCGGCAGATGACCATGCACTCCAAGATGCCCGTATCACTGTCATGCGGATCACAAACCCCCGCGTGCTGGTGATCCTGCCGCAGTCCACTCCGGCCCTCGCTAGCGCATTGCGAAAACGGCTCGCTTTGGACATTGTGCAGAAGCGGAACCCAAAGGCGTTCGGCGAGGGGGCGCCACAGGACGATGAGTGGTCGGCAGAAGTCAAACAGGTCGAGAAAGATATCCGCGAACGGCTTGACGCTGCTTACCGGGAGACCGTAGTCGGCCTAGGCGGCAAGTTGCACCGGTGCCGTACCGTGGAGACCATCGAAGAGCTTGCTTCCATCGGAATGAACAGTACCTTCCCCAAAACCATGACCATTTGCCATGAAAAATTGGTTGACGAGACTGGGGCAGATAGCTATAAGCAGCACCGTAGTGCAGCCATCAAAGCGCTATTGGAGTTACCCCTCGATCATGTTGCCAATATCACTTCAAAGCCGGTAGCGTTTGTGGTCGAAGCAGAGCTCATTCAAAACGGCTGGCTCCGGCAAGAGAATGGTGACTGGGTGCTGGGCCGACCCGATGAAGGCCGGTACCCGAATTCGGCCGCCGTTTGGGATGCGATTGAAGACTTCTTTAAGGCGCAGACGAAACGCTATAATTCGTTCCTGAGTCTGATCACTGATCTGACTAACCCACCTTTTGGGCTTCGCCGCCGGACCATCCCGGTCTTACTGGCAGCGGTAGTTCGCTGCCACCTCAGCGCACTGAGCTTCTATGAGGAGGAGGCACCCACTGCTGCTCTACTTGAGAGAGCCGTGCAGAAGCCCCAGGACGTCTACATGATATACGCGGCACTTAGCAACGAACAGCGGTGGATTCTCCTGCAGTTCCTTGGCCAGTTCAGCGCCTCAACGGAGTTAAAGCAGAAAGCGCCGTTACGGCAGATTGAAGGACTAATCCAGCAGTTCATCGACCGGCTGCCTGGCTTTGCGAAGTCCACGCAGCGTCTGTCCGAAACGACCCGTGCGTTACGTAACCAGATACTCATCCCGATTGCCACCGGTACCCTGAGCGATACCGATGACCGACGGCTGCGCCAGATTCTCTTTGAGGAACTGCCGACAGTCTGCGGCCTTGTCGCGCCAAAGGGCGCCAATTTGAGCGCCATTCAGAGTACCATCGGGAGGACTTTAGACGCAGCCGTTGCCGAACTGAAGACCTGCTTCGAGCAGCAAGTGTTGCCCATGTTGGGTGAAGTCCTTGCCGTTGCTCCAGCCACAATCAACGGTATACAGCAGGCGGCCCTCGAGTTCGCAACTCGGGCCGAGGGGATTCCGCGCGTGCGGTTATTACCGGTGCACCGGGCGTTTATCGAAAGCACTCGGAGGATTGCACTTGACCCGTTGGGCCAGGTTGGCGAACTGGGCAAGGCACTTGGATATGACAACTGCGACAGGTGGCAGGACAATGATCTGATTGCCATGAAAGTCGCAGGCACGTTGTACCGACGGGACCTCCTTCAAATGCGGGACGAAGTCGAGGCGGAAGCAGAACTCGCAAAGACTCTGCCGCCTGAGGATGTGCAGCCTGCGGGCGGACAGAACACGGTTGGTCAGCCCAGGCAGATTGACGACCCAGTGCCGGGTCGCACTGTAGATGTGTCGCACGTCAGTCGGTTAACGACCACCGCTACGGGTGGCCCGGGCACAACAGGGAATCGGGGAGCAGTTGACAGGGCGGAAGCAAGTAAGGCGGCTATCCACGATGTCCGGATGCAAGTGGGGGCGAGAACCCATACTGCGAAGGCAGGCGGGGTCATCTCTGGCCAGGTCCAGCGGATTGTAAATGGCGTGACTACCGTCCTTAATCAACCCGGGTTATCGAGGGAAGAGAAACTACGGGTATTAGCAGAGGTACTAGTACAACTGCTTGGCGTGGAGTCGGTATGATTACAGAATGGGTACCGGTGGAATTGAGCCCGTTACTGAGGGTCGGATGCGTCGTCGCTGTAGGAGGCTCTCTGACGGTGGGCCGGCGTTTCATGGCGAACTATGCCATTTCTGCTATCCCTCGGGTGCGTACGAGGCGCACTGCCGCTTGCATCAGGCCAAGCTTACATCCTTTCCGGGCAGGGAAATGGGGACTGAGATGATCACACAAGGCTTTAACAACGTCCCGCCCGAGTAGCTCGGGCGGGCCGTGCTCATGCCGAGAAGGTTTCCCATCAACTAATAGAGAAGCATAAGTTCAGACGGCATTCGGAATTTGGTCGTTGTGTTTCGCACAACCAGATATCACCATCTAGCAAAACTCGGAGGTGCGGGAGCAGTGTTGTCTTCTCAGTATTTGGCTCCTCAGCAGATATACACCAGGAAGCAACTCCAAGCGCAATTCCTAATACATGACGCCACAATTAGGACCGGGATATTCAAGCCGAAGGGGCAGGAGTCGGTGTGGATTTTCGTCACTGAGGATAAACCCAAAGACGCTGTGCAGTACCAGGATCATTTGCAGGACAGAAAACTGTTCTGGGATGGGCAGCTAAGTGGGGGGAAGGACCAACTCATTATTGACCACCAGAAGAATGGGCTGGAACTGGTGGTCTTTTACCGGAAGGACAAGCGGCAATACGAAGGTGCTGGATTCAGGTACCTGGGGCCGTTCCGCTACATATCGCACACCGGCTCTTCGCCGGCACATTTTGTCCTGGAAATGGTTGACGAGGACACGGTCGGCGAGCGGAACCCACGGGTATTCGTGGACCCAGTGGAGCGCGAGGTTGCCGCAAGTGCTGAACGGCGAGAACGACGCTAGAACAGAGATTAATCCCCAACGGCCTCGGTATCGTCCTCCACTGGTCTTGCTGGATTGGGATCCCGACGCCCGACTGGTTCCGCTTTGCCGGTTTTCGGTCTCATCGCTTGAGGCAGATTGGCAACGCGGTGCCACCCTTGCTCGCCAAGGCGATTGCGGAGATGCTCATGGAGCAATTGAAGGCGAATACATGAAACTCAACGGAGTCACAGCGCTTTCAACGGCCTGTGGCTCTTTCCATTCTGTACGGCGCCGTGGGTCGACCACCACATGCCCCGCAGGTCGGTGTTCGATCCCTGTGACACGACTCTCGAAGCGCAGGCTGTCCAGGGGCACGTCGGTATGGCACGCCTCCCGAAACACTTTCCGGCGGTGCCTGGCCGGTCTGACTCGCCTCCGGCCTCCCTCCCGAAGCGCGAGACCCCAGGACCCCGCCGGTCCGGCCCTCCTCCCAAAGTGCGAGACTCCAGGACCCCGCCGGTCCGGCACCCCGCCCGAAGTGCGAAACCCCAGGGTCCCGCCGCTCCGGCCCCCCTCTCGAACTGCGAGAGGCCAGGGGCAAGCCCCTCTGCCCCGCCTCCCGCGACGAGAGCCCTCCGCTCTGCCCCGCCGCCCACGGCAGGAGCGGCCCGGTGTCCCGTCACTCCGCCCCGCCGCCCACGGCACGGGCGGTCCGGTGCCCCGTCGCTCCGCCCCGCCTCCCGCGACGAGACCGGTCCGCTCCACCCCGCCGCCCACGGCACGGGCGGTCCGGTGCCCCGGCGCTCTGCCAAGCCTCCCGACCCGCGAGACGAGCCCAGGGCGGCCCTCCACCACGACTCCCAATCTGCGAGAAGACACTCTGTCATCACTCCCAATCCGCGAGACCCCACTCCGTTTCTGCGAGAACCATCAATCTCAGCATTGTATACATATTCTCAAGAACATACATAAACCCTCTTGACCAGTCAAATGTTACCATGTTATACTGCTTTCTGGAAGGCCCACCCCCCAAATCCAGGGCCTGGAAAGGAGAAATGTGCACATGGCCAAGACCCCTGATCAGCCCCCGGCGGCTGCCGACATCATCAAAGCCGGCCAGATCGCGTTCGACAAGGTGACCATGAACTCCCACGAAGCCGAAGTCGTCAAGGGCACCCAGCGCCCCTCCAGCGGCAAGGTGGTCGGCCCCGCCAATCTCAACCTGTTGAAGTCCGCCGATCGCCGGCTGACCAAAATCAGCCCCACGCCCGTGACCCAGGTCGAAAAAGTGCGCGCCGCCGTGGGCAACGGCAAGAAGACCGTCTACATCTGGCCCGCCGACGACGACGACCTGGAGGCCATCCCGGTCCTGCGTTACAAGAACGGCGCCTGGATCAACCTGGTCACCCTGTTGAGCCCCCTGAACCTGACCGTGCCCGCCGGTTACAGCTATCGTTACGCCATCAAATACGCCCCCGAGGGCAGCCCCGTTTGGCCCGCCCTCATGTTCGACCTCGGCAAGCCTCTGGAGAAGAAACTCGTGAAGAAGAAGAAGAAGAGCGCTGAGAAGAGCGCAGCGAAGAAAGGCGCCACCCAGCCGCCCACTGTTAACAGCCAGCCGGACACTGAAGACGACGAAGCCTAAACCAACGCAGTCAACACTTCAACCTGACCCGCTCCCTAAATAAACAGCAGGCGCCGGCCATGGGGGGGCCGGCGCCTGCACTTTAACGAATCTGAGATGCGGTGAACCGTATCATAACGCAAAGCCAGCCTCACGCTTCCCCGCGTACCCTTAACCGCTTTTCGTCAACGATCCATAACCGGTGTGAGGGCGATTCGACTTCCAGCAGAGCCACCAACTTCGAGAACAACTTGCGCAGGGCCGGCACGGATTGGTCAGGTGGCCGGAGTACGACAATGCCGGTGTGCTTGTCCGGAGGGTATGCCCGAAGATCGGAAAAATCCAGGTCGAGGGTGATGAGAATCCGCCCTTCCGCATCGCACTGGGCCAAAAGTCGGTCATCCGGAGTGCCCGACAAACCTTCGGAAAAAACCGTTGTCGCATTGTAACCCGCCATGGTCAAGTCGTTGGCCAGCCCGACCGGCAGGTTTTCGTCGAGTTTAAACTTAAACATGGCCTACTCCTTGGTCCAGCGGTACATGACGTTCCCGTGCGAGTAAAGCAGCATAGGTGAGGGCAGCCAGAATGTCTTCCGACTTCAGCGCTGGGTAATTCTCCAGGATCTCTGCGCTGCTCAGGCCCGCAGCCAAGTTGTCCAGGATAACGGATACCGGAATCCTTGTCCCCGCAATGCACGCCTGTCCGTGGCATAGTTGTGGGTCTACCGTCACGCGTTGGATAAGAGACACCTTTCTCACCTCGAATTCAGTTTATCAAAGCGCCCGGTATTACGATAGGGCTCTTTCCTCAGTCATTGTCTCACAAGTCCCCCTGATCTGGATCGACACCGGCGTAATGCTGGAACTGGCCCCCGTTCTGGACGCCTTCGCCGACCAGCCGGCGACCTGCCCCGGCCCGAGCCGCGGAACAGCAGGCGTCGGCCATGGGGGGGCGGCGCCTGCACTTGAACGAATCTGAGCTGCGGTAAGTTGGGTGGCGAACATCATGCACCGGGTCGTCGAGCGCGGGGGTGGAGCACGCGCAGCACCCCTCCTGCGTCCAGCTAACGGACGCCATGATCACGAAGGCGGGCCTTCAGGAATTCCCGAGCGGCCTCGCCCGATAAGCGAGGGCTGGTATCCCGAACGGCTTCCCGAATCAGGGCGACCTCTTCCGGGTCGGGGTGGTAGGGCTCCTCGGTGGCTTCATCGATCTCGACCAGGAGGAACCGGCGCTGGCCGATGATCAGGCAGTCGGCCCCTTCCTCCACGGCCCGGATCAAGTCTGAGTCCTGAACGCGAATGGGTCTGCTCATGACGCCACCCCCTCAGGCTCATCGTACCATATCCGATTCTGGCTTGCGACTCCCTCGGTTGGGTGAGGCCGCCCGGACCCCTGACGATCTCCACAACCCCTTCGGGCTTGGGTGTCCACCGCAGCCGGCGTCCATCGGAGTCTAATGACTCAAGCACGGCGGCGTTCCTTGCGTCGCGTCGCCATGTAGTTAGACAAGTCCTCGTGGCCGATCAACTGCCCGCGTTCCGCCTGGTCCAGGCCCTCTTGAATCGCAGCGATATCCTCAGTGGACTCAGTAAAGTCTTCACTGATCAACTCATCGATCAAGCTGCGGCGTTCAGCTTCAGACAGCTTGCGTATGGCATCGAGGATCTCACGTGCGCTAAGCTGGGGCATGAGCATCACGGTCCTTTCCTCAGCCATTGTCTCACAAGTCCCCCTGATCGGGATCGACACCCGCGTAATGCCGCAGCTGGCCCCCGTTCTGGACGCCTTCGCCGGTCAGACGGCGACCTGCCCCAGCCCGAGCCGCGGAACGGCAGGCGCCGGCCATGGGGGGGGCCGGCGCCTGCACTTTGACGAATCCAGGCTGCGGCAAGGTGTCTCGTCACAATCCCGCTTGTTGCGCGAGATAAAGCATTTCGTCCAGGAGCGCCTTCAGGTTGGGGCAAGTAGCATATGCCTTCTGCGGGTCCAACTTGGCGAATAACACCGAGCCATTGGTGACCTTCTTATAGTCAGTGTGAGCCTTTTCCTCGTAAAGTTCCCCCAGCAGCTTCGCCGGCGGTCGGTTTGAGTTTATGGTTTCAGGGTGTGCTACCGAGGCGGGGAGGGCTTTGGCCACTTCTGGCGGGAACAATCGGGGGTCTGCCAACAACCAGGCTTCCAGTTCGTGAACCGCTGCAAACTGGCGAAATCTGGGGTGGCCCACATTGGTCTCCATCGTCTGCACCAACCAGCTCGTTCGTTCCTCCGCGGTAGCCAGATGCGCCGGATAGACGGTGGGACCATAGAGGTCCAGCAAGCCAATTGCGGCAATAATGTCGTCATGGTCCGGCCCGTGCAGATACATCAAGGCTTTCTTGGGGACCTCTTTGATGTACTCGGGCCAACCGCCCATGTTCACGCCCTTGATCCCTACCGGGGCCTTAAGCTTTGGGTCGAGCCACCGTTTAAGGAAAGCAGGCACTACCTTGTGCTCTGTGTCGCCCTCCAGGAAGAGCACGAACTTCATGCCATTCCCTCCAACTCACCCGACCGGTACAGGCCCCCGAGGGAATACTCCTTCAGCCAATAAGCCAGCTTCTCCTCACTAAGGGTGACAAGGGTCGTCTCTCCCTCGGACCACTTTGCCACGGTCGTCGTTGGCTTTACATCGCCAAAGGCATCCAGGAGTTGTGCGGAATGCGTGGCAAAGATCACTTGTGCTCGTTTTGAAGCCTGAACGGCGTGTTCAGCCACGATCGATAGCATGGACGGATGAAGCCCGGTCTCCGGCTCGTCGATGGCGATTACCGGCGCTGGAGTGGGACTGGCCAGGACCGCCAATAAGAATAGGAACCGCAGCGTGCCATCGGACAGGTCCGCTGCCGATTGCTCCTGGTTCAAGGTCTTCCAACGCACCCGCAGTTGAATGCGTTGATCGGCAGCCGGTGGAAACACGAGTTCCTCAAAGTCTTCGCCAAACGCTGCCCGCATTGCGGCATGGATATCGTCTCTAAACCCACGGTTGGTGGTATACAGCGTATGTAAAACTGGGATCAAGTTTTGTCCATCAGGGTTTACCCGTGTCTCGGTGCGAGCGACAGCCGGTTGCCTGATGACAGCGTCTCGGTTGGTGTGCAGGTCATGGTAGACACTCCACGATGCCACGTCCTCCTTAAACAGCGAAGTGAGTCTGTTGGCGGCAAACGGACCGGCCGCGACTGAGAGCAACGCCTCTTCTTCTGGCACCATTTCAAGCGGGGCTATCAAAGCCTTTTGACGCGGATCAAACACCTTGGCCCAGTTGGGCATTCGCTCCAGGAACTTGAACGGCTCGGACTTTTCCCCAGCATCTACAAGATGGTAATTGGCCAGTAGTTCACGGCCGATGCGATAAGATCCACCGAGACCTAATCGGGCAAGTTCAAGGATGTAGGTCATGCTGTCTTCTGCCTGGTTGCGGCCGGGTTGGATCGGAGAGGTCTTGAGGGTGATTGAGATATTGTCTGCCCGGCCATCCCAAACAAGTTGTCCAATCCCACCTGCTGACTGAACGGTTTTGCCAAGTTGGCCTTCAGCCGCACGCGCAATGAATTGAATGGCCGTCAGGAGATTGGACTTTCCCGACCCGTTTGGTCCTATGATGACATTCAGGTTGCCGGGCTCCCAGTCAACCTCCTTCAGGGACCGGAACCCCGCAATTCTCAACCTGAGGATTCGCATAACGTTCTTCCTCCAATCAGGAACCTGGACTACATTACGCACGACGGATATCGTGCAGTGATGTTTCGTAACGTGATGGTTCACGCATTGCATTCTTCTTCATCATTAGAATACCCACCTTCCAACCGGTAAATGCATAACCGCTCTTTTGTTACCGCTATCGTCAAGGGCATCAGAAAAATAGCCGGAGCGCCGCCAGACTCTTTCCAACCGCCACCGGTATGATTATGCTTGGAGTGCTAGGTATCCGCATCACGGCAGACCGGCCTGGTTAAACTAGGAATTCAGAGGTGGTTCCTTTTGGCGGAACAGGAATACAACACGGCCAACTTCATTCAGGACATTATTGATGAGGACAAGAAGGCCGGTCGCTACGCGGGCCGGGTCCACACCCGGTTCCCGCCAGAACCCAACGGTTACCTGCACATCGGCCACGCAAAGTCGATCAGCCTCAACTTCGGCATTGCCGCGGCCAACGGCGGGCTCTGCAACCTGCGCTTCGACGACACCAACCCCACCAAAGAGGAAGGCGAGTACGTCGAAGCCATCGAGGAAGACGTGCGCTGGCTCGGCTTCGACTGGGACGACCGCTGCTTCAACGCGTCCGACTACTTCGACCAGCTATACGCCTGGGCCGTCAAGCTGATTGAAGACGGCAAGGCCTATGTGTGCGACCTGTCTCTGGACGAAATGCGCGAGCAGCGCGGCACCCTCACCGAACCCGGGCGCGAGAGCCCTTACCGGAACCGGCCCGTCGCCGAGAGCCTGGACCTGTTCCGCCGGATGAAGGCCGGCGAGTTCCCGAACGGCGCCCGGGTGCTGCGGGCCAAAATCGACATGGCCTCCGGCAACATGAACCTGCGCGACCCGGTGCTCTACCGCATTCTCCACGCCGAGCACCACCGGGCCGGGTCGCAGTGGTGCATCTATCCGATGTACGACTACGCCCATCCCCTGTCCGATGCCATCGAGCACGTCACCCACTCCATCTGCACGCTGGAGTTTGAGGACCACCGCCCGCTCTACAACTGGCTGCTCGAACAGCTGCAGATTCCCGATGCGCCCAAGCAGATTGAGTTCGCCCGCCTCAACGTGACCCACACGCTCACCAGCAAGCGCGGGCTGCGCCGGCTGGTGGAAGAGGGCCACGTGAGCGGCTGGGACGACCCCCGCATGCCGACCCTGTCGGGTTTGCGCCGGCGCGGATTCACCCCGGAAGCCATCCGCAACTTCTGCAACGACGTCGGCGTGGTCAAGTCCAACAGCATGGTCAGTCTGGCCCAGCTGGAGTACTTTGTCCGTGAGGACCTCAACCGGCGGGCGCCGCGGATGATGGCCGTGCTCCGGCCGCTCAAGGTCGTGCTGGTCAACTATCCGGAAGACCTGACCGAGGAGTTTGACATCGAGAACAACCCCGGCGACCCTGATGCGGGGACTCGCCCGGTCCTGTTCTCCCGGACGATCTATATCGAGCAGGAGGACTTCATGGAAGTCCCGGCGCCCAAGTACTTCCGCCTGTCGCCCGGGCGCGAGGTCCGGCTGAAGGGCACGTACTTCATCAAGTGCGAAGAAGTGGTGAAGGACCAGGAGACCGGCCAGGTGGTCGAACTGCGCTGCACCTACGACCCGGCGACCCGGGGCGGCGAGGCGCCCGACGGGCGCAAAGTGAAGTCCACGATTCACTGGGTGTCGGCGGGGCACGCCGTGGATGCGACGGTGCGGCTCTACGAGAACCTGTTCCGGACGGAGAATCCGGGGGAGGGGGGCGACATTATGGCCAACCTGAACCCGAACTCGCTGGAGGTTCTGACCGGCTGCAAGGTCGAACCGTCCACGAACGGGGCCGCTGTCGGCACCCGGTATCAGTTCCTGCGGCACGGCTATTTCACTGTGGACCCGGATTCCCGCCCGGACCTTTTGGTATTCAACCGCACCATCACGCTCAAGGATGCCTGGGCCAAAGTGCGGGCCTGACGGGGCGCGGCCGGGCCCATGCAATGCCCACGGAGGCGCCCCCTGGCGCCTCCTTTGCTATAGCCGGTCACTAGTTCGGTGGGACCCATTCCGGCCGGTCTTTCCGCGGCGAACTCTGGCCCCGGCCCCGCTTCCCCCGCGCCAACGCCACCAGCCAGACCAAAACCTCCAGCCCCGTCTCCACACTCAGGGCGTACACCGGGAAGTCCGACCGAATGAACGCCTCCGCGTCGACCTGGCCGGCGAACATGAGGAAGGAGAGCGGCAGCATGAGCCCGGCCAGCGGCGCCACCAGCGGGCGGGACTCCTGCAGGCCGAAGACCAGGGCCAGTTCGCTGGCGATATTCCAGAGCAGGATGGACAGGCTCAGGATGCCGGCGCCCACCGCCACCACCACCCAGAGGATTTCGACCCGCTCGACGAACTCGCCAATGGTAATCACCTTGGCCAGCGCCAGGTCCGGGTAGCGGGTACTGCCGGCCTGCTCGACGCCAAAGAGGGCCATCGCCCCGGTGGTGATGACCGCGATCAGCGCCGCACCGGTGGTCACCGCGACGGACTTGGCGAACCAGGACCGGTGCGGCTCGTTGTGGTGGGCCTGGAAGGTCGCCATCACGATGCAGATCGCCATGACGCTCAGCGCCAACGGCACGGCGGCGAGCACCGGGCCCGGTCCGTGGGCCAGCGGGCGCATGATAAACTCAGCCCGGATATGCGGCGTCACCACCAGCGTACCCGCCAGCCCGGCGATGACGAACAGTGGCCCCAGCATTTCAGCCGCCCTGGCCACCGTCTCCAGCCCGGCCCTGGCCCCGTATGCGACGACCGCCAGCGTGGCCAGCGTAATGACCGGGCCGGGCGTGCCCGGGAGGAACAGGGAGGTGATCATGTTGCTAATGGTGTGCAGCAGCATGCAACTAACGAACAGGAAGAAGCAGGGGAACATGAGCGCGACCGGTTTGCCCAGCCACGGCCCCAGCGTCTCCTCGGCATAGGTGACGAACGTCGCGCCGGGAAAGCGCAGGCCCATATAGGCGTATACGCCGGCCAGGCCGATGTCCAGGACGCAGGCGACTGCCAGGGTGATCCAGGCGTCCGATCCGGCGGTCTGGATCAGGATGCTGGGCACAAAGGAACCGGTGAATGAGGCGATGATGCTGACCAGCATCCAGATGAACTGGCTCGTGGAGATCTCCGTCCGCCCCTTCATCGCAGTCCCAACCGCGCCGACAGGGGGTGGAAGAGGGTCTCGATCAGGTGCACCGGGTTCGGGAGCGGCCACCCGCCCAGGAGCCCGGCGCTGTATATGGCTCCCGCCAGGACCAGGGCGGCGGTCAGCCCCGCTTCCCGCCGCTGGCGGCGTTTCAGGAGCGGCACGATTTCCAGCGCACCGGCGGCCAGATAGGCGATCAGGGCCAGTACCACTTTCACGGGGCGGGTTCGCCTCCTTCCGGAATGGCTTTGGAGCGGTTGGAGAGGCCGGTCTTGCGAATCCGGGCCTGCACGTCGATGGCGACCGGCAGGTGCCGGATCTCCTCCCGCCAGCGGGGTCCCAGCCGTCGCCAGGCGTTCGGGTTCGCCCGCTCGACGAGCCGTCCGAAGCCGAAGGGGTCCGCCCCCGTCGCCGTCGCCTGTTCGAGCGTGCGGCGGAGCCGGTCGACCACCCGCCGTTCCATGGCCCGCTCCAGGGCGATCAGCACGGTGGGGTCCCGCAGGTCCAGTGGGGCCTGAGTGTCTTGCAGGGTGCCCTCCAGCACGACGTGGACGGCGATGCCGGGCCGGCCCCGCTGCCAGGTCACCTCCCGGTGGATCGTTTCGGAGCCCACCTCCACCGTGACATGCCGGTCCTCATCGCCGACCGGCATGGTCACGGCGCCGATCATCCGCTGCCCCTGGAGCATCATGAGCGTTCGCGTCTCCTGTTGGTTCAGCCAGCCGGCCAGCCTGCCATCGGCGAAGAACGCGGCGCCCTGCAGTTTCAGGGTGCGGCCCCCGCCGTCGCCTTCCCGTCCCGCAATGGCCGCCACGGGGGCCAGCCAGGGCAGCACCGGGTCCCGGCCCTGCTGCCGCCAGTCCCGAGCAAATTCCCGCAGGGTGACGGAGAGGCCGGTGTGGGTCCGCTCCACCTCCCGAACGGCCTCGGCGGGAATCCGCTCCAAATCCAGCCGGACCTGCAGAATGGCCAGCGCCTCGCCCCGGACGGCCAGCAGCAGGCTGGTGGGCCGGACTTCCCGGAACCGGCTGAGAAAGTCGGCGACCGGCTCCAGCCCGGTTTCCGCCAGCCGCTCCCCGATCAGAATCACGTTGGCGTGGGCCAGAAAGACCCGGCGGGGCAACTGTAGCTGGAGCTTGCGGATGGTGTCCAGCATGGTCCGGCCGGTCCCGCTGACCACCACCACCGGCGGTTTGTCGCCGCTCGGGCCGGCCGCGCCGGGGTGGCTGATGCGCTGGGGGATGATAATCTGCAGGGAGACCCGCAGGGCGCCGTCTTCTTCCCGGTCCAGGGCCACGATGCTGACAATGGCCAGGTCGTTGATTTCGATGCGGCTCCAGCAGCCGGTCAGGAACACGGTCAGAAACACCGCCAGGGCGGCGGCCCGCCATGTCATACGCCTCATGGCCCCCGACCTCCCGACGACCCGCCCGGCGGCCCGGGGCGGAGCCCGCCGGCCTGCCGGCGCCGCCGGAGCACCCGCAGAGAGTCGGGCCGCTTGTCATGCAGCCAGCGGGGCGCCCGGACCAGAACGTCGGTCAGATCACCCAGCGTGAACGGCGCCACGGGCTGCAGATACGGCACGCCGAAGGAGCGGAGCGCGGCGAGGTGGTAGAGCAGGGCCATCATTCCCAGCATGAGGCCGAACAGGCCCAGCGTGCCGGCCAGCAGCATCATGATGAACCGGAGGAGCCGCAGGGTGATGCCCATGTTGAAGCGGGGCACGGTGAAGGAGGCGATGCCGGTCGCCGCCACGACAATGACCTTGGGCGCCGAAACGATGCCGGCCTGTACCGCCGCCTGGCCGATGACCAGGGCGCCGACGATGCTGACGGCCTGGCCGACCGCCCGGGGCAGCCGGACGCCCGCTTCCCGGAGCGCTTCAAAGAAGATTTCCATTAACAGCGCCTCCACAACCGCCGGGAAGGGAATGCCTTCCCGGGTGGCAGCGACGGTCAGCAGCAGCGCCGTGGGCAGCATCTCCTGGTGGTAACTGGTGACGGCGATCCAGAGTGCCGGCCCCAGCAGGGCGACGAAGACGAAGAAAAACCGGAGCGCCCGCAGGAAGGTGGCGATCGGGTAGCGCTCGTAGTAGTCTTCGCTCGCCTGCAGAAAACTCCAGAACGAAACCGGCATAATCAGGGCGAACGGCGAGTTGTCGGCCAGCACGGCGACCCGCCCCTCCGACAGCGCGGCGGCCACGGTGTCGGGCCGCTCGGTGTTCTGAATGGTCGGGAACAGCGAATACGGGTTGTCTTCGATCAGCTCTTCCAGATACCCCGTGTCTTCCAGCGAGTCGATCTCCACCGCCGCCAGGCGGCTCCGCACTTCCCGGACGACGGCCGGGGCGGCCACGTCCTGCAAGTGGACGATGATGACCGTGGTGTGGCTGGAGCGGCCGATCCGCAGGCTTTCGATGCGGAGGTGGGGCGTGCGCAGCCGGTGCCGCAGCAGGGAGATATTGGTGCCGATCGTTTCCGTGAACCCGTCCCGGGGACCCCGGATGACCGGCTCCGCCTTGGGCTCCTCGATACTGCGGCCCTCGGCCTTCGGCGCATGCACCGCCAGGCCGCGCACCGCGCCGTCCACCATGAGTACAGCGGCATCCTCCAGGAGGGCGCGCAGGAGTTCCCGGACCGTCTTCCCCGGGGTCACGTGCCAGGCGGAAAGCACGGTCTGGCTGATCCAGCCGTCCAATCCGCCGGGGCCGGGGTCTGCCGGGATGCGGCAGCCGGTGAGCGGCTTGACAACGGTCTGGGCCAGGTCGTCGGCGGTGACCAGCCCGTCCAGGTAGAGCAGAACGGCCGGCCGGTCGGTCCCGGCCTGAAAGCGGCGGACCACCAGGTCCGGGGCACCTTCCAGCAGGGTCGCGAAAATCTGGGCGTTCGTCTCTGCGGACGCAGCTACGGCCAGGTCGCCCAGCGCGGTGGTGGCCTGCTCCAGGTCGCTGCTGCGGCGTGTGGCCGGGACGGCCTCGTCCCCGAGCGCAGCCACGGCCGAGCGGTACCGCTCCAGGACTTTTGTGTGCGTTCCGTCAGCCATGTTTGCCCCAACCCCCCGGCGCACTCATAGGAATGTGGACAAGGGCGTACGGTACAGTACCTGATTCTGGGGGGACTGCACGTGCGCATAGTGTTGGCAGCTATTGCGGGTATCATGCTCTGCCTGGAGGCGCTGTGGGCTGCCGTCGGGGGTACGGCGCCCGCCGGCCCCGTGACCGAGGCCATGCTGCTGGCACCGGGACCGTTCGGCGGGGCGCGGCATAGGCTGGATAGGGACGGGTGGCGACAAGGAGGATCTTGCCATGAGTCAACGGCAGCCCCGCCGTGCTTCGGGCCCCGCCCCGGGGGGACAGATCATGATTCTCACCGGGACCGTAGGGCGCGTCAGCCCGCTCTCCGGCAGTCGGCAAACCATTACGCATAAGCTGGTCAGTCCCGCCGGGCGCACGGTCTGGATCGACATCGGCGTTATGCCGGATCTGGCCCCCGTTCTGGACGCCTTCGCCGGCCGGCAGGCGACGATCGGGGGGGTCCTGGCGGCGACGTTTCAAGGCGCCTTTGTGGTGGAGGTCTTCCGGGTCTCCGACCCCGGCGACATGGCCCAGCCCGAACTGCGGCCCGATCCGCGGCCCGGGCCGCGCGGCTTTTCGGTCGGCGGCGATCCCGGCTATATCCGGGGGACGCTGGCCGCCGATGACCACGCCCCCGGCGTCTTCGGCTACCAGTCCGGCCCGTCCGGGTATGGCCCCGGCAGTTTCGGCGCCGACGTCGGCTCCGGCGTAATCGGTCCCGGTGTCTACGGCTATTTGCCCGGCCCGGCCGGTTACGGACCCGGCATATACGGACCCGATGCCTATGGCCGTCCGTGGGGGTCCTGGCTGGTGTAGCCCACCAAAAAGTTGAGCCCGCCGCTCCGTACGAGCGGCGGGCTCTTGCTTATGACTGGACCCGGTCACAACGTAAAGCGGCCCACAAGCTGCTGGAGCGTGGTCGCGATGGTCATGAGGCCCTGGCTGGACGCCGCGATCTCTTCCATGGTGGCGTTCAGCTCCTCGACCGCCGCCGAGACCTCTTCCGATGAGGCGGCGTTCCCTTCGGCGGTGGCAGCCACGCTGGCCACCGACTCCATGACCGCATCTGAGCCGGCGGCCATCTGCTCGGTGGCGGCCGTGTTCTCTTCCGAGATGGCGGCCACCGAATTGGCCGACCCGACCACCTCCCGGCTGGAATCAGCGATAGCCCGTGCCGCATCGGCGATGCGCCGGGCGTCGGCCATGGCCTGCCCGGTCACGCCGGTAATCTCCTGCAGGACCCGGCCGGCGTCGTCCGCCAGCCGGACGCCGTCGGACACGGCGGCCGTGCCTTGCTCCATGGCTTTGACTACCGTGGCCGTCCCGTCCTGGATGCGGTGAATCAGGTCGGCGATCTCACCGGCGGACTTGCTGGAGCGCTCGGCCAGTTTGCGGACTTCATCGGCGACGACGGCGAAGCCGCGGCCGTGCTCCCCGGCGCGGGCCGCTTCGATCGCCGCGTTGAGCGCCAGCAGGTTGGTCTGGTCGGCCAGCTCCGTAATGGCCAGGGTAATGTCGCCAATCTGGCCGGACAGCCGGCCCAGTTCGGTGACCTGCCGGGCGGAAGTCTGAACGCTGGTGCGGATGCGATCCATGCCGGCCCGTGTTTGCTCGACCACCCGCTGACCTGCGGCGGCGGTCTCCGTTGCCCGCTGCGAAGAGGCGGACACGCCCCCGGCCTTGGCCACGACGTCGTCGATGGCTGCGGCCATCTTCGCCATGATCGCCGACGTGGACTGGGCGTCCTGGGCCTGGTTCTGGGCGCCGGCGGCGATTTGGCCGATAGCCGACTGCAGTTCCGCCACGATCTGGCCCGTGGCCCGGACCGCTTCCGACTGCCCGGTGGTGCCCCGGGCGACCTCGGTTATGGCCTGTGCCACGCCCTGCGCGGTCTGGGTAACCTGCTCGGTGGCCGCCGTCAGCTCCCGGGCTGAAGCCGCCACTGTGGCGGCAGAACCGGCTACTTCCGTAATCAGGCCGTGTAGGCTACTCCGCATTGTATTGAAGGACCGGGCCAGGTTGCCGATCTCATCTTTCGACGAATTCTTCAGTTCCGACACCGTCAGGTCGCCGCCGGCCAGCCGTTGGGCCGCCTGCGCGACGGCCACCACCGGCCGGCTGACGGACAGGCCGATCAGCAACGCCAGCAGGAGTGAGACCGCCGCTGCCACGCCCGCCAGGCCGATGCCGATCAGCCGGGCGGTGGCGGTCTGGTGGTGGGCGGTGGTTTTCTGTTTTTCCGCGAGGGTGTTCTGCCGGTGGAGGAACGTGGCAATCGTCGCGTCCAGGCCGATCTTTGCCGCCGTGCCGTCGGTGTTCATGACCTGGACGGCGGATTTTTGGTCGCCGCCCTTCATGAATGCGACTTCGCGATCGGCGGCCGCGACGTAATCCTGCCACGTCCGTTCGATTTCGGCCAGTTGGTTGCGTCCGGTCTCGTCGGCGGTCAGCGCGGCGTGCATCGCCTGAAGCCGCTTGTTCACGCCGTCTTTGGCTTCTATGTAACCCTGCAGGAATTGCCCGTCGGCGGCCAGCAGGTAGGCCCGGGCCTGCGAACTCACGCGCTCGGCCTGAACCTGGATTTGCAGGGAGTCGGCGACCAGGTCATCCCGGTCCATGGCATCGTCGTACTCTGCTACCAGCGACTGCATGCTTGTTGAGGTGTAGAACAGAATTCCAATGAGAAAAGCCGTCGCAATGATGCCCGGCGTCAGGATTTTTGTGAGAACGTTCAGTTTCATAAGTGGGGCTACTCCCTTGCTATTGGATTTCGGTCCCGGCCTTGAAAGACCGGACGAAAACCGCGCTTCTTTTGCACAGGCGTGGCTAGATAGAAAGGCGCTATCGGACAACGCCGTACTGTTCGACTAGCTACTACTATACAAAGAAGAGTGCCTTTTCGTCGATGGCTATATATGTCTAAACAGCAAGTAGAGCCCGCCGCTCCCACGGGGCGGCGGGCTCTACTCGCGGCGCTCCCGTCCCGCCGGCACTGATGATCCCGCCATACAATTAGTGACTCTGCAAGTCGATAATTGGGCATGTCGTTCAGCCCCTTTCGGCGGGAGGGTGGGGGGCTGTACCAGGAATATGCACACGCAAGTGTCACGGTGACGACGGCGTGCGTCTTTAGTGGGCCGCCGGGAAGGTCGGACCGGTGCGGCGGGCCTCCTCGGCCCGGCCGATGAGCCACTGGGCCAGGGAGAGGGCGGTATCGGGGGTCAGGCTGATGCCGACCAGCAGTTCCCGGACCACCTGCTCATCGCCGGCATACACTTGCCGGACTTCCACCGGATGGCCGGCATCGTCCGTAATGACTTCCTCGGCCTCCGGCAGGGGGCGCCGGTCGGTGTGCAGCACAAAGTAAATGTCGCCGCCGGGGCTTACGCCGCCGTGGGCCCCGGTCACGTAGACATCCCGAAACGCCGGATGCTTGACGAACTTGATCCGCAGCCGGTTTCGCTCCTGCTCCATCGCTGCTGTCTCCTTGTCGGTAAAGCGCTGAATGATGAGTACCTGCCCATATTCGCCTCCACGGGTAGCAGTTCCTGTCAGGCGCGCAGAGGGAAATGCTGCGCAAAAACCGTATGCAGGATTGAACTTTCGGCGGCGAGGACCGTCTTTCATTACCGAAGGAGAGGGGGGCGCAGCGGTGGCGGAGGACCGGGACTTGATTGATCTCTGGCGCCGGGGAGACGCGGAAGCAGCCCGTGCCCTGGTCACCCGGCATTATCCCCGCCTGCTCAATCTCTTCTGGCGGCTGACGGGCGACCGGAACCGGTCGGAGGAGTTGACGCAGGAACTGTTCGCCCGCTTCACCCGGTACGTGAGTACGGGCGGGGTGCCGGACAGCCTGCCGGCCTGGCTGCACCGCTCGGCCCTCAACCTCTGGCGGGATTTGGCCCGCCGGGAGATTGCGGCCCGGGCCAAGGGCATCACCGGCGGGGGCGGCGACGAGGAGTTGGCCCGGTGCCGGGCGCCGGACGAAGTGGAGCCGGCGGTGATGAGCGGCTGGCAGCGGGACGCCCTCCGGGCGGCCGTGCTGCAGTTGCCGGCGCCGCAGCGGGAGGCGCTGGTGCTGCATTACTTCGAAGGGTTGAGCTACGAAGAGACGGCCGGATTGCAGGGCGTGCCGGTGGGCACGGTGCGGTCCCGCATTTACTACGCCATCCGGCATCTGCGGTCCCGGCTGGGACCGGCCGGAGAAGGGGGGGAAGAGCCATGGACAACCAGCGGCAGTCCGAACTGAATGCGGAGGTGCTCCGGGCGGCCTGGCCGGACCTGAAGCCCGACCCGCAGGCCATGGCGCAGGTGACCGCGCTCATGGTCGCCGGCCTGGCGGACCCGGCTATGGCGCCTGCGGCGGCCCCGGCGGGTCGGGCGGTGGCCCCGGCGGCGAGTCGGGAAGCGGCGGCCGCACCGGGGGCGGGTCGGGAAGCGGCGGCCGCACCGGGGGAGGCTCATTTCCGGGCGCTCACGTTCCTCTGGGCGGGCGCGCTGGTGGCGGGGTACGTCGCCTGGCCGTGGCTTTCCGACTGGTTCACCGAGAATCCGGTCACCATGGTGGTCCTGGCGGTCCTCGGGGCCGTCTGCCTGTTAACGCCGCTGCTGTTGCCGTTCCTGCTGCAAATCGAGCAGCCGGCGCCGTCCCACGATGAAGGAGGGGTCTCCATATGCTGAAACAGTTCTTGCCCAAAGACCCGATTCTGAAGCGCGCTCTGGCCGGTCTCGTCCTCTTCGTGCTGGGGATGGGCCTGGCCCGAGGCTTCGCCGCCTGGGACGGCGTGGTGAGCGGCCGGATCGACCCGGGCCGGAAGCACCTCTCCGAGGCCGTCTGGCAGTACGGTCCGAAGAGCCAGGAGGTCAAAGATGTCATCAGCCAGATGGGCGCAGCGGCGCCCGCCGGGTCGATCATCGCCCTGCTGGACCCGGCGACCGGCGAGGCCATGGTGGCCGTTCCGGCGGCGATGACCGGCAAGAAGCCCGAGGAGATGACGCTGCCCGGCGACGTGAAGGTGCCGGCGCTGCCCATGCTGCAGGCGAAAGGCAGTTTCTCGCTCCGGCCGTTCAAGGAAGGCAGCATCGGGCATGTGGACGTGTGGACACAGGCGATTTACCCGTGGATGGACGAGCGGGAACTCAGGGGCCACGAGGGCATGTCGTTTGGGCCTGGGGTCGTCCGCCGGGACCGGGGGTTTGACCAGGGCTGGGACGGCCCCGGCCAGCTGCACCGTCGGCAGATGCCGAATCCGTGGGTGCAGGCTCCGGACATGCCGGCGCCGCTGGCGGTGCTGCTGATCGCCACGCCGCCCCGGACGGTTTCGGCGCTGTTGGTGCTGGCGGGCGTGTCCGGCGCGGTAGGCATGGCGGGATTCGCCCTGTACTGGCTCTCGGTGGCCTGGTGGGTCTTCGCCGATGCCCGCCGGCACGGCAGCCGGGCGTTCGCCTGGGGCGTGCTGGCACTGCTGACCAACGTGGTCGGCGCCGTGGTCTACCTGATTGTCCGCAAGGAGCGGGTGAACTGCCCGGCCTGCGGGGTGCCGGTGGAGCGGTCGTTCAGCCACTGCCCGCAGTGCGGACAGCAACTGAAGTACGCCTGCGCCCAGTGCGGCACGCCTATGAAGGATGGCTGGCAATACTGTGCCAAGTGTGGCCAGCCGCGGACGGAAGCGGGCCAGGAGTAATCATGCAGGGCCGGGGCGTTATCGCCCCGGCCCTGTACGTTCGTTCTGGCCCCGATCAGGGAATGATCAAATGCGGATAGTTCAGGCAGGGCTGCCGGCTGGTGGCATCCGGGTTGGCCTGGCAGTCGTCCGGCACGATGATGACGTCGTCCCTGCCGCCGGCCGGGTTGCCGGCATCGACCACGGCAGCCTCATCCACGGCGGTGGTCACCGACGCCGAGTTGTTCTGGTAATCGGTCTCCGGTACGACGCCCGGCTCCGGCAGGTTGACCCGCACGGTGACGGTGTAGACCCCGCCGCAGGTGCGCAGGGGGACGTTCATGCTCCCGCGCGTATCGCCCGGCGGGAAGGTGCCGGTGCGGGCGAACGGGCGGGCGCCCAGCCCGTCGGTCACCCGGATCTCATAGGGGATGGATGATACCGTCCGGGTGGAGCGGTTGCGGATGACCCAGGTGACGGGGAACGGCGGCCGGTTGTCCGGGCAAGCGACCGAGGCCGGGGCGGAAAGGTTCGTCACGGCCAGATCGACCGGCGCTTTGACCGGAATCGTCAGGAAGTTGTTGGCCAGCCCGCTGGTGCCGTCCGGGCGGGTGACCATTTCGGTGACGTTAGGCGGGGTGAAGGCTTTCTTGGGGTCATAAGCGGCGCCCAGCAGCGCCCGCGCGGCGACCGCCTCGGGCAGGTTGCCCATGCGGGCCAGACCCTCGGCGTCGATCACGCCGATGAGCAGCCCGCCGTCTGGGGGGAGGCTGTCCAGCTTCAGCGAAACGGGTGCGGACCCGGTCAGGGTCCCGGGCAGGCTGGTCGCCTGCTGCAGATTCGCGACGCCGCCGGGACGCTTCACGGCGTCCCAGTCGGAGGGCGCCAGGAACCAGGAGACCTTGAAGTCGGGCGTGGCCCGCAGGCTGCCCAGCGGGCCGGGGGCGAACTCGAGCTTTACCGTCCCGTCCAGGGCGAGGGCGGCGAGTTCGGCCGGGGTCGGACCGGCCCAGGCGAGGTCGTAGG
>DASXVX010000056.1:0-127787 GCA_036504075.1 Symbiobacteriaceae bacterium
CCTGGTCCTTTTCGCTGCGCCCCGATCCACAGCCAGGCGTATACGTAAAAAAGGAAGCGCCCGATGGCGCTTCCTTTTTTGGCTGGTGGACCGCGAAGGACTCGAACCTTCAACCGTCCGATTAAGAGTCGGATGCTCTACCATTGAGCTAGCGGTCCGGGCTTGCCGCATCCCAGCGAATGCGGCATTTGGCGGAGAGAGAGGGATTTGAACCCTCGCGGGCCTTACGACCCCTACAGCTTTAGCAAAGCCGCCCCTTCAGCCGCTTGGGTATCTCTCCATGGCTGAAAGAAATCGAACTTACCAAATGATAGCCCAGGCCAGTGTTCCACGGATGACTGCCACGAGCTACCGGGCCCTATTCAATTGCCTCACCGCTAAAGGCGGCGCAGGAGATAATATATCATGTTCTGAGTACGAAATGCAACACTCCGAACTCCGTTTTCGAAAGGAAGCTGTTGGGGACGTTTAAGTCGACCTTGAAGGAAGCCGCAGGCGGGTGCAGTTCCAAGCCGGCGGCAGCGCCTTGCTGCCGCCTTTTTCGTGTCGCCCAAGGCTACCAGGAGCACCCGCGGGCAGCGATGTTCCAGACCACTTCCACATAGCCCCCCCGCACCCCGTAGAGCCAGTTGTGCAGGTTAAACGTCGTGCAGCCGTGCGACGGGTAGAGTTCCACCCGCTCGCCGGGCCGGAGATCATCGCCGGCGCACAGCACCACCCCGTGCTCGTCCCCGCCGCGGCCGGCCACGTAGGTGAGCCCGGGACGACCCTTGACGGGCGGGGCGCCGTAATCGACGCTGACCGTCTTCTGGCCGGCGTCCACCACCGCCCGGTCGGCGGCGGGGCGGGAGATGCAGGTGGTGAGCAGCCCCAGCGCCGGCCCGAAAGGCTCGTCGCCCATTTGGGCCGAATAGCGGGCATCCATGGTCGCATAGGAGCCCGGCTGGAGTTCGGTATAGCCGGAAACGGCGGCCAGGCCGGTCACGTTGTACGTCCCCGTGCCGCCGCCGGTCAGAATCGGCACGGCAATCCCGTTTTGCTCCAGCAGCTTTTTGGTTTCGGCCCCGGCGGAATTGGCCCCGTGGGTCAGGCTGACCCGGGCCGGTTCATCCGGGTTCAGGACCAGATGGCCCTCGTAGCCCTGGATGCCGGAAAACGTGAGCGACCGCTTGCCGGCGATGCGGTGGGCCAGCGCCAGGGCCTGGGGCGAAGCGGGCGCCACGCCGCAGCGGGTCTGGCCGACATCGACCTCCATGAGCACGCCCAGGTTCACGCCCAGTCCGTCCGCGATCTCGGCCAGTTCGTCCACGTTCTCGGGCGAATCGGTCACCACCTGCATGTGGGTCAGGCGGCTCAACGCGCAGAGCCGTTCAATTTTAGCCCGCCCCACTACGGCACGGGTGATCAGAATGTCCGGGAGGCCGGCGGCGGCCATCACTTCGGCTTCGCCCAGCGTGGCACAGGCAATGCCGACGGCGCCGGCCGCCATCTGCCGGTGAGCGATGGCCACTGTCTTGTGCGTCTTGATATGGGGCCGCAGGGCAATCCCCTGCCGGCGGGCGGCTTCCGCCATCGCCTTGATGTTCCGGTCCAGAATATCCAGGTCGACAATCAGAGCCGGGGTTTCCAGTTCGTCCATATGGGTGCGCCTGCTGCCCGGGGCGGCCACCGGGGCCGGCACACGGCTGGTTTGCGACATCGTAATCGCTCCTTTGGGATCATGTCATGTTCAAGCATAAAGTAAAACCCGGGCAGGCGTCCAGCCTGTCCGGGTTTTTGACCCCTAGCCTTTCAGCACATCCGCCAGCACCTCGGCAAACCGCTGGTTCTCGGCCGGCGTCCCGATGGTGACCCGCAGGCTGGTCGGGAGGCCGAACGAGGCGCAGGGCCGGATCAGCACGCCTCGCCGGAGCATCGCGTCGTAGAACTCCTTGCCGGGCCGGCCCACGTCGAACGTGATGAAATTGGCCTGCGTGGGAATGTACCGCACCCCCAGCCGCTCGAAGACGCCGTAGAGGAACGCCTTCCCCTCCCGGTTGTTGGTCCGGGACCGCTCCAGGTGATCGGCATCGTCCAAGGCCGCCAGCCCGGCCACCGCCGCCAGAATGTTGACCGAGAACGGGTCCCGCACGGTGTAAAACGGGGCGATGAATTCCGGCCGGGCCACGCCGTAACCGAGGCGGAACCCCGCCAGCCCGTAGACTTTGCTGAACGTCCGGGTGACGATCACGTTCGGGTATTCCTGCAGAATGGCGCTGCTGTCGAAGTCAGTCTCGTCGAACTCGGCGTAGGCTTCATCCAGCAGCACGACCGTGCCGGCCGGCACCGCCGGCATGAACGCCCGCAAGGCCACCTCCGTGAAGACCGCCCCGGTCGGGTTGTTGGGCCGGCAGAGGAAGATGATCTTCGCCTGCTCCGCCGCCGCGGCCCGGGCCATGGCCGGCAGGTCCATGGTCTGGTCGGGACCCAGGGGCACCCGGATGACCGGTGCGCCCATCAGCTCGGCCACCATGGGGTAGCTGGCGTAAGACGGAGCCGGCACGACCACCTTGTCGCCGGGCTCCAGGTAAGTCTCGGCCACCAGCCGGAAGATCTCGTCCGAGCCGTTGCCGACGATAAACCAGTCCGCCGGCAGGCCCCAGAGCACGGCCAGCCGCTCCCGCAGCAAGCGTGAGGTGCCTTCGGGGTAGGTGTGCAGCCGGGTCATGGCCGCCTGGGCGGCGGCCACGGCGGCCGGCGACGGGCCCAGGGGGTTCTCGTTCTGATTCATTTTCACCAGGTCCGTGATGCCCAGTTCCCGGCGCACGTCCTCCACGGGCTTCCCGGGCACGTAGGGCGACATTTCCTTTACCGCAGGCCGCAGTGGCAGCATAGCTTGGCGCTCCTTCATTTCGAATCGGCGGGTGGGCGGCGTTTCCCCCGGCGGGAGGCCAACTGGTCGGCCACCACCTGCGGGGTCAGACCCGCGTCCACCAGTGCGATCAGCGTGTGGAACCAGACATCGGCCACTTCGAAGGCCAGGTTCTCCCGGTCCCGGTTCTTCACCGCCAGGACGACCTCCGTGGCCTCCTCGCCGATTTTCTTGCAGTAATAGTCGGCGCCCTTCGTGAAGAGCTTGGAGGTGTAAGACTCCGGGTCGGGATGCTCCCGGCGGTCCTGAAGCACCGCCGTCACTTCCCGCAACATCGACCCGATGTCGTACCCCGGCTCCACGCCCGGCTGAAGTGGCCAGAAGCCCGTGTCCACCAGGGCGGACGGCGAGCGGTCCACCCGCCGGGTAAAGCACGAGTAGGTCCCCTCGTGGCAGGCCACGCCGGTCTGCTCCACGAGCAGCAGAATGGAGTCGCCGTCGCAGTCGGTGCGTACTTCGAGCACCTTCTGGACGTGGCCCGAGGTCTCGCCTTTATTCCAGAACTGCCGGCGGCTCCGGGACCAGTACCAGGCGGTGCCGGTCTCCAGGGTCTTGCGGAGCGCCTCTTCGTTCATGTATGCCTGCATGAGCACCTGTCCGGTGCGCACGTCCTGGGCGATGGCCGGCAGCAGCCCGTCCGGCCCCCACTTGAGTTCCAGCGTCTCGTTCATTTCCGCACCGGCACCCCTTTCGAAGCCAGGTAGGCCTTGGCATCGTCCACGGTGTACTGGCCGCTGTGGAAGATCGAAGCCACCAGGGCGGCATCCGCCTGGCCGGTGGTCAGCACGTCCACCATGTGGTCCAGCGTGCCCGCGCCGCCCGAGGCGATGACGGGAATCTCCACCGTCGCCGCCAGCGCCTGGTGCAGTTCCAGGTCGTAGCCGGCCTTGGTGCCGTCGGCGTCCATGGAGGTGACGAGCAACTCGCCGGCCCCCCGGCGCCAGGCGTCCTTGGCCCAGGCCAAAGCATCCATGCCCGTGGCGGTCCGGCCGCCCTGCAGGTAGACCTCCCAGCCGCCGCCGTCCTTGCGCTTGCAGTCGATCGCCACGACGATGCACTGGGAGCCGAACGCCTCCGCCCCGCGGCTGATCAAGTCGGGGTCCTTCACCGCGCCGGTGTTGATCGAAACCTTGTCGGCCCCGGCCCGCAGGTACGTCCGGACGTGATCGACGGTGGTCACCCCGCCGCCGATGGTCAGCGGAATGAAGACCTGCGCCGCCGCCCGGGCCAGAATGTCGAGCGTCGCCGCCCGCTGCTCCCAGGAGGCGTTAATGTCCAGGAAGACGATCTCGTCGGCGCCCTGGCTGTCGTACCGGGCGGCCAACTCCACCGGGTCGCCGGCGTCCCAGGTGCCGAAGTGGAAGTTCACGTTTTTGACCACCCGCCCGTCCCGGATATCGAGGCAGGGGATGATTCGCCTGGCTAGCGGCATAGGTCAAGCGCCTCCTTGAGGTCGATCGCGCCGGTGTAGAGCGCCTTGCCGAGAATCGCCCCGGTGACGCCGGGAATCGCCATAAGCCGCCGGATGTCATCCAGCGCGGAGACACCGCCGCTGGCGATGATGCCCAGGCCCGTCCGGCCCATGACGGCCATTTCCTCGAAGTTGGGGCCGGACATCATGCCGTCCTTGGCAATATCGGTGTAAATGACCGTTTTGACGCCCTGCGCCTTCACCCGGGCCGCCAGTTCGGTCGCCGGCACGGCCGAGACGTTGACCCAGCCCTCGGTGGCCACCATGCCGCCTTTGGCGTCGATGCCCACCACGACCCGGTCGGGGCCGAAAAGGGAGACCGCTTCGCCCACCAGACCGCCCGACAAGGCCGAAGTCCCGATGATGACCCGGGTGACGCCGGCCGCCATGGCCGCCCCGATGGCCGCCATGGAGCGGAGCCCGCCGCCCATTTGCACCGGCACGGCGCCGGCCGCCGCTGCGATCTGCTTCACGGCCGTCAGGTTGCTCGGGAGCCCGGCGAAGGCGCCGTCCAGGTCGACCACGTGCAGGTATTCAGCGCCCTGGGCGACCCACTGGCGGGCCGCATCGGCCGGGTCCGGGTTGTACACGGTGGCATCGCGCATGCGCCCCTGCAAAAGCCTTACCGCCTGTCCGTCCTTTAAATCGATAGCCGGGTAGAGTTTGAATGACATACGATCCTCCCGAAGTTCGCCAGCATGGTCAGTCCGGCCCGGGAAGACTTCTCCGGGTGGAACTGCACGCCGATGAGATTTCCCCTGGCGACTACCGACGGGAAGAACCGCCCGTAGTCCGTGAGCGCAGCCACGTCCGCCGGGTCGCAGCCTTCGGCCGCGAAGCTGTGGACGAAATAGGCGTAATACGGTTCCGCGAGTCCGTCAAAGATCGGGTGTGCGGGAAGTTCCGGCTCGACCAGGTTCCAGCCGATTTGCGGGAGCTTCACGGTCGACGGCAGCCGGGTGATGCGGCCCGGGAAAAGGCCGAGTCCGGGGGTCTCCCCGAACTCCTCGCCGACCTCGAACATGAGTTGCAGCCCCACGCAAATGCCCAGCAGCGGCCGGCCCGAAGCGGCGTACGCCTTGACCGGCTCCACCAGGCCGGCCGCGACGAGGTTCTTCATGCCTTCGGCAAAAGCGCCGACGCCCGGCAGCACCAGGCCGTCGGCCGCCGCGATGACCGCCGGGTCGGATGTGACTTCCGTGTCGTAGCCCACCGCCGCGAAAGCTTTCTGGACGCTGGGCAGGTTGCCCACGTTATAATCGACGATCGCAATGCGCGTCATAGCAAGGTCCCCTTGGTGGAGGGCACCCCGGTCACCCGGGGGTCCAGCGTAGTAGCGTCCAGCAACGCCCGGGCAAAAGCCTTGAACAGCGCTTCAATCATGTGGTGCGTGTTCTGGCCGTACAGGACTTTCAGATGCAGGGTCAGGCCGGCGTTAAAGGCCAGCGCCCGGAAGAACTCCTGGACCAGCTCGGTGTCGAACTCGCCGACCTTGTCCTTCGGGAACGTGGCGTCGAAGGCCAGGAAGGGGCGGCCGCTGATATCGACCACCGCCATGGCCAGCGCCTCGTCCAGGGGAATGGTGGCGTTCCCATACCGGCGGATGCCTTTGGCGTCGCCCAGGGCCTGCTTCAGCGCCTGCCCCATGGCGATGCCGGTGTCCTCCACGGTGTGGTGCGCATCGATTTCGATGTCGCCCACGGTGATGACTTTCAGTTCACACAGGCCGTGCCGGGCGATCTGGTCCAGCATGTGGTCGAAGAAGGGCACCCGGGTCGAAATTTCGGCCTGGCCGCCGCCGTCCAGGCTCCATGCCACGTTCACGTTGGTCTCCCGGGTGACCCGGGTGACTTGTCCGCTCCGCCCCATGCTAGCGCCCCCCCTTCTCCAGCCGCACCTGCAGAGCGCCGGCGTGGGCCTGCAGCCCTTCGGTGAGGGCCAGCTTTACGGCCAGCGGCGCCTGCGCCAGGAACGCCTGCTCGCTGTAGGCCACGATGGCGGAACGCTTGATGAACGTCTCGACGCTGACCGGGAAGGCATAGCGGGCCGTCCCCTCGGTGGGGATCACGTTCGAAGGCCCGGCGATGTAGTCGCCCACCGGCTCCGGCGTCCACTTGCCCATAAAGATCGAGCCGGCGTGCCGAATCAGCGGCAGCAGCGACCAGGGGTCGGAAACCTCCAGCTCCAGGTGTTCCGGTGCGATCAGGTTCACCAGTTCGGCCGCCTCGGTCATGGAGCCCGCCAGAAGCACGGCGCCCAGTTCGGCGACCGACTTCGCAATCGTCTCCGCCCGAGGCAGTTTGGCCGCCTGCGCCGCCATTTCGGCGCCAATGGCCGCCGCCCGCTCCGGGCCTTTGGTGGTCACCAGCATGACCATGCCGTCCGGGTGCTCGGCCTGCGAGAGCAGGTCGGCCGCCAGCCAGGAGGCATCGGCCGAGCCGTCGTCCACGGCCAGCACTTCGGTCGGGCCGGCCAGCATGTCGATGCCCACCGGACCGAAGACCAGCTTCTTGGCCATGGTCACGTAGTAATTGCCGGGCCCGGAAATCTTGTCGACCCGAGGGATGGTCCGGGTGCCGTACGCCATGGCCCCGATGGCCTGGGCGCCGCCCACCTTGAAGACCTGCTTCACGCCGCAGGCCCGGGCCGCCACCAGCATGTGCGGGTCAATCTGGCCCTGCGCGTTCGGGGGCGTGCACAGAAAGACTTCCCGGACGCCGGCCACGTTGGCGGGAATCACGATCATGAGCAGGCAGGAGAACAACGGGGCCGAACCGCCGGGGACGTAGACGCCCACCCGGTCCATGGCCGTCACCTGCTGGCCCAGCACGGTGCCGTCCGGCCGCTTCATCGTCCAGGACTTGGGCACCTGGGGCTTGTGGAACTCGGTGATGTTGTCCATGGCCAGCTTGAGCGCCGTCCGGAACTCCGCGTCCACCGCCTGTTCGGCGGCCGCGAACTCGGCTTCGGTCACGGCCAGGCCGGTCGTCCGCAGGTCCGCCTTGTCGAAGCGCTCGGTCAATTCATACAGAGCGTCGTCGCCGTGGGTCCGCACCTGCTCCAGGATCGCCCGGACCCGGCCTTCGATCTCCGGATAAAATGTCTTACGGCGAGCGTCCAGGAATGCGAGAAAGTCCGCCCGATCCCAGATCTTCAGCACAGTCATTCCCTCCCGGGGCAAGTATACATAAAGTGAAACAGATCGGTTGACGTAAGGAGGTCCTGCCATGTTTCCGCCCATGGCACACCCGTTCGGAGCGTGGCCCGATCCCATGTCTATGTTCCACCCGCTGGCCTGGGGTCCCTTTGGCCCCTGGCACATGGCGCACCTCTGGAGCCAGATGATGCAGGGCGGGGGTCAGGGTCAGGCCACCGAGGCCGGGGAGGTCGGGGGGGCTGGGCTGACCGCCGAGGAGCACGCCCAACTGCAGAACCTGCTGGCCCGGGCGCAGGCCCAGTACCAGCCCCAGCCCCAGGCCCAGTCCCAGCCACAGGCCCAGTATCAGCCCCAGTACCAACCACAGGCCCAGTCCCAGCCACAGGCCCAGCCCTGGCGGGTGGAGCGCAGCGAACCCCAGCCGGTTACCCAACAACAACAGTTCCAGCCGGTGGCTCCGGTCATGAACCCGGTCGAGCCCTTTGGCACCCGCCACCGCTGGTATCCCGGGTTCTAGCTTCAGGCTGGGGGCATCCCCCGGCCATACTTAGGAAGGCTGAACGGCCGCCAATTCCCGGAGCCGCTGCAGCACCGGCCCGATGCGGTCCGCCTTCAGCCGGTAGCTCGCCCGGTTGGCGATCAGCCGCATGGAGGACGTCCAGAGGTTGTCGATGATGACCAGGTTGTTCTCTTTCAGCGTCCGGCCCGTCTCCGTGATGTCCACGATCATATCGGCCAGCCCGACTTTCGGCGCCACTTCAATGGACCCGTGCAGATAAATGGTCTCGACCTGCACGCCCTTGGTCCGGAAGTAGGCTTCGGTCATTTTGGGATACTTGGTGGCCACCCGCCGGGCGCTGGAGCCGTCCAGCAAAACCCGGGGGTCAGAATCCGCCGGCGCCGCCAGAATAAAGCGGCAGGCGCTGTAGCCCAGGTCCAGCAGCTCGTAGACTTTGGGCTCCGCCTCCATCAGCACGTTCTTGCCGACGATTCCCAGGTCGGCGGCCCCGTGCTCCACGTAGGTGGGCACGTCGGAGTCCCGGGCGATAATGAACCGCACGCCCAGGTCCGGGCAGGTAATCAGCAGGCTCCGGGTCTCTTCGTCCGCCAGTTCCGGCCCGGCGACACCCGCCTGGCGCAACAGGTTCACCGTATGTCCGTAAGGTCTGCCCTTGGGAAGCGCAAACGTGAGTAGTTCCATGGTTTACTCCTGCATTCGTTAGTGGATCGGATTCACCGCAACCCGCAGCCGCCGGATGCCCCCGGAGAACAGACCGGCTTCCGAAACCCGCTGTCCGCCCGCCGCTACCGCCGCCCCCGTACCGTCCGGACCGATCACCTGGCGAGCCCCGCGGGCCCGGGCGTAAGCCTCCAGGTCGGCGCCGGTGCGGCCCAGCAGGTCAACCTCCACCGTCAACCCTTCGACCCGCAGTTGCCGGGCCCGGGCCATCGCCTGCGCCTCGTGTCCCGGCGGGCACGCCACCACTGCATCGAGCCCCGGCTCCGAAAGCACCGGGGTCTGCCGGTCCAGGGCGGCCAGCAGCCGGTCCATCTCCAGCGCCAGGCCGGTGGCCGGCGCATCGCCGCCGAAATCGGCCAGCAGGTGGTCGTAGCGCCCGCCGCCCATGACCGGCGCCCCGACGCCCGGCGCATAGCCCTCGAAGACCACGCCGGTGTAATAGCCCAGCGACCGGGAGAGCCCCAGGTCCAGGGAGACGCTGTTGCCAACGCCGAACTGCTCCAGCAGCGACAGAATGGTTCCCAGCTGCTCCAGCGCCCGGACCACCTGCCCGTTCCCGACGGACCGGAACCGCTCCCACGCCTGGGCGTATGTCCCCTGGAAGGTCGCCATCGCGAGCAGCAGGTCCGCCTTGTCCGGCGGCAGGTCCGCCTCCATGACGCACTTCTCAAACGTGACCAGGTCCCGGCCCACCATCGCTTCTCTGAGCAGCGCCTCCCGCTCCGGCCCGATGCCGGCCGCCGCGAAGATGCCCTCCACGAAATCGACATGGCCGAGCCCAATCTTAAAACCCTCCAGCCCGGCGGCCGAGAGGGCGCCACAGGCCATTGCCACCACTTCGGCATCGGCGGCGGGACCCGACGCCCCGATCAGTTCGATGCCCGCCTGCCAGATTTCACTGGCCGAACCCGCTTTCCCCTCCCGCCGCCGGAAGACCGGGGCGAAGTAGGAAAGGCGCAGCGGCAACGGCTCGCCGGCCATTTTCGTCGCTGCCACCCGCGCAATAGGGGTGGTCATGTCCGCCCGCAGGGCCAGCGTCCGGCCTTTGCGATCGAAAAACTGGTAGAGGTCCTCCCGCTTGGACAGGGATCCCACGCCGGCGGTCACCGTCTCCAGATACTCGAAGCCGGGGGTCAGCACCTCCCGGTAGCCCCAGGAGCGGAAGACGTCCTCCAGTTTGGCGAACAGGCGCCGCATCCGGGCCGCCTCCCGGGGCAGCCGGTCCCGGACCCCTTCCGGTATCTCATTGCGGGTGATGGGAGCGTTCATGGCGGTTCCTCCATCTCCTCTGATCAATTTGCTTTAGCTAACTACTGCGGTGAAACACTAAACGAAGTATACCGCAGCGAACGAAAGGGGTCAATAGGCTTCTTACCCGGCCGGCACAATCAGGGTGAACGAGACTGAACAGGTTCTGAACATGACAAGAGCCCCGGGGATCTGCCCCGGGGCGGACTCTGTATGTGCGGGCCGATCAGATGGTGACGGGCAGGCGGCCGGTGGCCGGTTGCTGTCCCAGAAGGATCCGCACGGCGGCCTCCGAGACCCCGGCGCGGTCCTCGTAGGTGACCAGGTACGTCCCGGCGCCCGGCAGGACCCGCAGGTCGTAGGGGCTGCGCTGGGCAACGACGGCGGTGCGGGAATTGGCAGCCAGCACGGCGGCCACCAGGTCCGCCTGTGCCCGCCAGCGGTCGGCGGAGAATGTGCCGACCACCATGGCCCGGCTGCGGGCGGCAAGCTCCCGGGCGGCCGCGATCTGAGCAGCCGAAGGTTCCCGGTCCACCACCAGCATCGGCGCGCCAGGGAGCAGTGTGCGGATGGCATCCGCCAGCGCCGGTTGCGCTGCGTTGGCCTCTTCGGCCAGGGTCATGGTGGCCGAGCGGCAGACCACCACGCCGAGCCCCTCCGGGGCAAGCGGGAGCAGGTGGTTGCTGTCCCGGACCACGGTCACCGCCGCACCGGCAATGCGGGCGGCCAGCGCAGCGTGCTCCGGAGCCCCCACCATCGTCAGCGGCGGTTGAGCGACCCGGGCCGCCCGTTCCCGGGCCGCCTGGATGCGGGCCAGCGCTTCCGCCACCCGGGCGGCGGGAATCTCGCCGGAGGCGATGGCGGCTCTCAGGGCGGCCACCGCTGCGGTCTGCACCCCGGCGGTGTGGGAGACCAGCACCAGGTCTGCGCCGGCCTTGACGGCCTCCACCACGGCTGACACGGTGCCGAAGCCGTCCGCAATGGCCTTCATCTCCATGCAGTCGGTGATGATGAGGCCGTCGAAGCCCAGCCTCTCCCGCAGAAGGCCCGTCAGCACAGGCTGGGAGAGCGTGGCAGGCCGGTTCGGCTCCGGCTCGTAGGCCGGGAAGACCACGTGGGCGGTCATGATGGCGCCCGCACCGGCAGCCACGGCAGCCTGGAATGGCACCAGTTCCATGGCGTCCAGGCGAGGGGTGTCGTGCGCCACCGTGGGCAGGGCCAGGTGCGAATCCACGGCCGTGTCGCCGTGACCGGGGAAGTGTTTGCCGCAGGCCAGGATGCCGGCGTCCTGGTAGCCCCGGATCGCTGCAGCACCCAGTTCCGCCACCAGGCGCGGGTCCTCCCCGTAGGAGCGGACACCGATCACCGGGTTCTGCGGGTTGTTGTTCACGTCCAGCACCGGTGCCAGGTTGAAGTTGACGCCCAGGGCCAGCAGTTCCCGGCCGGTGGCCAGCGCCGCCGCGTGGGTCAGGTCGGCGCTGCGAGTGGCGCCCAGGGCCATGTTGCCGGGGAAGGCGGTGCCCGCGATACCGGTCAGCCGGGCAACAATGCCCCCTTCCTGGTCGGTGGAGATCAGAAGCGGCAAACCGTCATCCGATAGGGCCTGCAGGTCCGTGGTCAACTGGCGGATCTGCGCGGGGTTAGCCAGGTTACGGCTGAACAGGATGATGCCTGAAAGCCCGTCCTCGCGGACTTGGCGGGCGAATTCTGCCGGAACGGTCGTGCCCTGGAAACCGGCCATGACCAATTTGCCGGCGTGTGTGGTAAGGTCCATATCGATTCCTCCTGACCGGGTCATCCGAAGTGGTATGTACCACTTCGGCATCACATCATCACTTTCCCCAGCACGGCAGGATGTCCGCCGGTGGCGCCGGAGATGTTGGTCGGCAGGCCCAAAATGCAGTCGTTGGCCAGCAGTGCGAAGGCGATGGCCTCCTTGGCGTCGGAATTAATCCCAACGGCTTCGTGGGTCACGACCCGCACGCCGGGCAGCGCATCGGCCAGCATTTTCATCAGGGTGGGGTTCCGGGCGCCGCCTCCGCCTACGATCACCTCGTTCACCGGACCCAGGAAGCGGCGGTAGGCGTCGGCGATCGAGCGGGCGGTGAAGGCGGTGGCCGTGGTGACCAGGTCGGCCGGGCGAATCCCGGCACGGGCGATCAGATTCTGGGCGAACTGGACGCCGAACAGTTCGCGCCCGGTGGTCTTGGGCGGCTGCTGACGCAGGTAGGGGTGGGCCAGCAGTTCGGCAAGCAGCGGTTCGTCCACCCGCCCGGCGGCCGCAATCGCCCCGTCCGAATCAAAGGGGCGGCCGAACAGGGCGGCGGACAGAGCGTCGACGACCATGTTGCCGGGCCCGGTGTCGAAGGCGACCATCTCTTTGGCAGTACAGCCCGCCGGGAGGTACGTGGCGTTGCCGATGCCGCCGATGTTCTGGGTCACCCGGTTAAGCCGGTCGCTGCGCAGCAGGCAGTAGTCCAGGTACGGGACCAGCGGCGCTCCCTGGCCGCCTGCCGCGATGTCCCGGACCCGGAAATCGGCGACCGTGACCACGCCGGTCCGCTCCGCAATGACGGCCGGCTCGCCGACCTGCAGAGTGCTGGGGACGGTGATGCCGCCCCAGGGGGCGCCCGCCGGCTCATGCCAGACCGTCTGCCCGTGGGAGCCGATCAGGTCCACCTGGTCGGGGTGAACGCCCGCTTCCGCCATCAGCGCCAGGGCGGCCCGGGCGAAGAGTTCACCCAGGGCGAAGTTGGCCCGGCAGAGCACGTCGACCGCCGCCGTCTCCGGCCGGAAGAGCGTGAAGATGGCCGAGCGGACCGTCGGATCAAAAGGCACGGTCAGAAAGTGCTCCAGGTGCACCACAACGCCGGCGCCACCGCCCTGAATCCGCACCAGGGCGGCGTCGATGCCGTCCACTGATGTGCCGGACATCAGCCCGATGACCAGTCGTTCCCGCTTGGCCCGCAGTTCCTCCAGGCGCTTCATAATGCACGCTCCTTCGCCAGGGCGACGGCCCGGCGGACGAACCCGCCCGCCTCCGTCAGCACCGCCCTGGCCGGAGTGGGTTCGACCGCGGCCAACAGGCTGACGACGGCGGTCTTCGTGTGGCGATCGCACCGCTCCAGCGCCGCTCGGGCCGTGGATTCGTCGGCGCCGGTGGCCAGCATCACCATCCGGATGGCCCGGTGATACAGCTTTTCATTGGTGCTGAGCATGTCCACCATCAGGTTGGAGTACACCTTGCCCAATTTGACCATCGCACCGGTGGAGAGCATGTTCAGCACCAGTTTCTGCGCCGTGCCCGCCTTCATGCGGGTCGAGCCCATGATCACTTCCTCGCCCACCACCGGTGAAATGGCAATGTCGGCGACCGCCGCCATGGGCGAACCGGCGTTGTTGGTGACGGCGACGGTGGCGCAGCCCAGGTCTTTGGCGGCCTCCAGAGCGCCGAGGGTGTAGGGCGTGCGGCCGCTGGCGGAAATACCCACCACGGCATCCTCCGGGCGCAAGCGCTCCAGAACGTCCGCCCGCCCCATCTCGACGTCATCCTCCGCACCTTCCCAGGCAGCAGTAAGCGCCTCCGGCCCGCCGGCGATCAGCCCCCGGACCAACTCCGGCGGCGTGCCGTAGGTCGGCGGTATTTCGGAGGCATCGAGAATCCCCAGCCGGCCGCTGGTGCCGGCTCCGATATAGATCAGGTGCCCGCCGCACCTGAGACGCTCTGCAAGCACATCCACCGCCCGGGCAATCTGGGGAATCTCCCGGCCTACGGCCTGTGCAATTAACTGGTCCTGTTCGTTTATGATGCGGAGCAGCTCTTCGGTGCCGGCCTGATCGATCTCCATGGACTCGGTCAGACGGCTTTCGGTGGCCAGTTTACTTAAATCCAGGCTCATCAGGGTGTTCCTCCTGTCGCGATATCGGCGATTACCGCCAAAGGCTCGGTCGTCCCGGACCGGTTCAACAGCGCCGCGGCCATGGCCACAGCCCCTTCGGCGGGACTGCGCAGGCAGTCCGTCACTCTGGCTTCCGGAAGCCATTCGAACACGGCGGCGCTCATCGCCCCCCGGACGACGGCGCTGCCGGTGACGACACCACCGGTCACCGCCACCAGACGGGGCAGGCCGGACGGCAGCGCCAGGCGCTCCAGGACGACGGTTGCCGTGTGCCCCAGGTCTCGGCCGGCTTTGACCAGAATGGCGGTGGCGACTGCGTCCCCTTCGGCCGCAGCCGCCATGACCAGCGGTACCAGCCCGGCAATGTCGACCCGAGCCCGGGGCAGGTCCTGGTAGACCCGGTTCACCACCTGGTTCAGGCGCTCAAGTTGCCAGGCGTCCATGATCCGCTCGCCCAGGCGCGTCGGGAGGCCGGTGCCGTCCAGCGCCGCCAGGGCTGCGTTCAAGGCCCGGCGCCCGATATCGTACCCGCTGCCCTCATCGCCCAGCAGCCACCCCCAGCCACCAGCCCGGACCAGCTCGCCGGCGGCGTTCATGCCCAGCGCAATGGAGCCGGTCCCGGAGATGACCACTACGCCGGGAGCGCCGCCCAGCGCCCCTTCCAGGGCGATGCGGGCGTCCGCGACCACCTGCGTGGGGGCGGGGGCCAGAAACGACAGCGCCGCTTCCATCCAGGGGCGGTCTTCGGGGCGCGAGACGCCGGCCAGACCGGCGCAGGCCGCCACTACGCCGGACTGGGTCAGGCCGGCGGCGGCTAACGCCATCTGCACGGCGGCGCGCAGGTTGGCGGCGGCTTCCTGCTGCCCGACCACCTGGTAGTTGGCGGGCCCGGCCTGCCCCTCGCCGAGAATCGTACCCGAGGGGTCGGCCACGAGACAGCGGGTCCTGGTGCCCCCGCCGTCGATGCCGACGACTGCCTGCGGTAGTGGCATACGGGCCTTCCTTCTTTCATCGCGATGTTCAGCCAGCGGTGTTCAGCATTCGCAGTGTTCAGCGATACAGGCGGAACTCCTCGGTCTCCCCGGCAAAAGCCCGGGCCGCAACCTCCCATTCGGCCAGGACCGCCGCCACGGGCTCGCCGGCGTCCAGGACCTTGCCTAGCCGATCCGAGCCGGTGATGCGATCGATGGTCCGTAACCGGTCCGTCCCCCAGGTGACCCATTGGAACTGATCGGCATGCAGCCGCTTGCAGACGTCCAGCAGGTGAGCGCCCAGGGCGACCGGCCGCACAGCCCGGCGGTCTGTCACGTGGATTTGCACCCCCCGGCAGCGTTGCCCGGCGTGCTTGGCGGCCCAGGGCGTGAAATAGACGGGGCGGAACCGAACGCCGGGCAGGTTGCGGGTCTGGAGTTCGGCAATGACGGCGGTCTCGTTCAGCCACGGCGCTCCGAACATCTGCAACGGCGTGGTGGTGCCACGCCCTTCCGACAGATTGGTCCCTTCAAAATTGCAGGTGCCCGGGTAGAGCGTTAACATCTCCAGGCAGTTGGCGTTCGGACTCGGCGGCACAAAGGGCAGGCCCGTCTCGTCGTACCACATGGAACGCCGCCACCCGTTCATGGGGATCACCGTCAGATCGCAGGCGGTGGCTTGCCGCCCGTTCAGCCAGCGGGCGATCTCGCCGTGGGTCAGGCCGTGCCGCGTGGCCAACGGATAGAGCCCGACGAACGACTCGTAACCGGGGTGGACCACGTCGCCTTCAACTTCAGCGCCGCCGATGGGGTTCGGACGATCGAGCACGACCAGGCGCCTGCCGTTTTCAAGGGCGGCCTGCATGCACAGGGCCAGCGTCCAGGTATAGGTGTAGAAGCGGGCGCCGGCATCCTGCATGTCAAAAACCAGCACATCGACATCGTGCAGCATCGCGGGGGTGGGCTTGCGGGTCTCACCATAGAGGCTGTACACCGGCAGCCCGGTGGCCGGGTCTCGTGCGCCTGCCACATGCTCGCCCGCCGGGATGTCGCCCCGCAGCCCGTGCTCGCCACAGAAGAGCGCCGTCACACGCACGTCGGGATGACGGACCAGCCGGTCGACCGTGGATTCCAGGGTGGCGGTGACGCCGGTCTGGTTGGTCACGATGCCGACCCGCTGTCCGGCCACTACGTCGACCCGGTCCTGCAGCAGTACATCGATCCCGGGAAGCACGCTGGACATAAGGAACACCTCGCGCCCGTTTTGGCCAAGTGGTATAGACGTCTTGACAAATTAGCTGCCGATCTGCGCTCTTCCTGCACACGTCTTGATTTAATTTCGGGTCGCGAAAAAGTTCGTGAAGGAAGGAGGTGTTGCCTGAAGGATGTTGTATATACCAGTTGCCTGAACATGAGCGTTTCATCGGGAGGGCCTGTGATGGACTGTGGGATTTTGCCGCACCCGCTGGCGTATGGGAATCCGGCGGATGCAGGCATGGATGGAGTTCAGTTGGAAACGGCCATGAATGTGGTAGCGGCCGAGGTGCAAACCGGGCGGCTGCCGGGGGCTGTGGCGGTGGTCGTCCGGGGTGGCGTGGTCGTCCTTCACCGGGCGATGGGCTGGGCCCAGGTCAATCCCGAACCGGAGCGGCGCCCGATGGCGCTGGACAGCCTCTTCGATCTTGCTTCCCTGACCAAGGTGATGGCGACGCTGCCGTCCGTTTTGTGCCTCCTGGAGCAGGGCGCCTTCCGACTGGACGACCGGGTCCACTTCTTCTTTCCCGAGTTCACCGGGGACGGGAAGGAGGAGGTGCGCATCCGGCACCTCCTGACGCACACGGCGGGACTTTCGGAGTGGCTGCCCCTCGAACAGGCGGCGGGCACCCGGGCGGAACGAATCGACCGCATCCTGCGGGCCCCGCTGAAGGCGGCTCCTGGCAGCCAGGTGATCTACAGTGACCTGGGGTTCATTCTGCTGGGGGAACTGGTGACGAAAGTGAGCGGCCGGCCGTTGGACCAGTTCGCACAGGAAAGGGTCTTCCAGCCGCTCGGTCTGCCCACGGCCGGTTTCAACCCGCCGGCCGAACTCCGGGCCCGATGCGCCGCCACCGAGTACCGAGAGTACCTGGGCCGGCACCAGGTGGGCGAAGTCCACGACGAGCGGGCCACCGCTCTGGGTGGGGTCGCCGGCCATGCCGGACTGTTTGCCACTGCGGCGGAGGTCGCGGCCTACGGCCAGATGTGGCTCCGGGGCGGTGCCGGGGGTCTGTCCCGGGTGCTCTCCCCGGCCACCGTCGCTGCGGCCACCCAAAACCTGACCGCCGGTCTGGGGGATGGGCGGGGGCTGGGCTGGATGGTCCTTTCGCCCGGCGACGAGTTCATGAGCTGCGGCGATCTCTTTTCCCCCGGCTCGTTCGGACACACCGGCTTCACCGGCACCTGCCTCTGGGTCGATCCGGTGCGGCAACTGGTGGTGGCGCTCTTGACCAACAACGTACACTTTGGCCGGTCCGACGTGACCATTCGCCTGCGGCCCCGGTTTCACAACGCCGTCATGGCAGCAGTGCGGTAGCCGACTGTCGTCAAGAAGAGGAGGAGACCTGTGGCAACCCTGCGCAAACTCTGGCGCAACTACGTCTTTCAGCGGCTGGTCAAGGCAGTCATCGTCATCTTTGCCGTCACGACGCTGACCTTCTTCCTGGTCCGCCTCATGCCCGGCAACCCACTGGAAGTCTACATCAACGCGCTCCTCAGTCAGGGCGTGCCGCTGGCGGATGCCCAGGCCCAGGCCGCGGCCCTCTACCACGTGGACCTGAACAAGCCGGTGATGCTGCAGTACGTCGAATACCTGAGCGGCGTAGTACGCGGGAATTTCGGCACCTCGATCACGGCCGTAGGGACCCCGGTGAGCAAGCTAGTCCTGCAGTTCCTGCCCTGGACGCTCTTCGTGGTCATGGTCTCCCTGATCATCAGCTTCAGCGTGGGCCTCCTGCTGGGCATGGTGATGGCCTACAAGCGGGAGACCTGGTTTGACCACCTGCTTTCGGCGTTCGCCTCGGTCATGTCTTCCGTGCCAAACTACCTGGTGGGCATGTTGATCCTGGTCTACCTGGGGGTGCGCTGGAAGATCGTCGACACGGCCGCCATCCGCGGGTCGCACTCGCCGGATATCCATCCGGGCTTCACCCTGACTTTCTTCCTGGATGCCCTTTACCACGCGACGCTACCGATCCTGACCTACGTGCTGACCACCCTCGGCCACTGGATGCTGGTCATGAAGTCCAGCACCCTCTCCACCCTGGGGGAGGACTACGTCACAGTCGCCCGGGCCCGGGGCCTCACCGACGCCCGGATTACGCTGGCGTATGTGGGCCGCAATGCCGTGCTGCCGCTGTTCACCCAGCTGGCACTCTCCATCGGTTCGGCGGTGGGCGGTTCGATTCTCATCGAAACGATCTTCACGTACCAGGGCATCGGGTCGCAGTTGAGCCTGGCCATGGTCGGTCGGGACTACCCGGTCATGCAGGGCGTCTTTATCATCATCACCGCATCGGTGGTCACCGCCAATCTGCTGGCGGACATGCTGTACAGCAGGCTCGACCCCCGCATCCGGGTACAGGGGAGGTAGTCGGCGATGTCGGCCTTACGCACGGCTGGAAGTGGTCTGCTCCGTTCCCTGAAAATCATGGCGCGCAACAAGGTGGGCTTTCTCGGCTTTGTCCTCGTGGTGCTCATCGTGCTGATCGCCTATATTGCGCCCCTGTTCGTGCCGCTGGACAAGACGGCCCACGTCGAGCAGATTTACGAAGGGCCCTCGGCCTCGCACTTGCTGGGCACCGACTACCAGGGTCGGGACAACATGTCCCAGATCTTGAACGGCGGGAAGGACATCATTTACGTCGCGGCACTGGCCGCGGCCCTGGGGGTATCGATCGCCGTGGTGCTGGGCTCCCTCTCCGCTCTTCTGGGCGGGGTGGTCAACAATCTGGCGGTGGGCCTGGCGGAAATGGTGCTGACCATTCCCCACTTTCCCCTTTTGATTGTGCTGGCCGGTTTCATGCGCCTCACCCGCCCCACCTCCCTGGCCCTGATTCTGGGCGCCCTCTCCTGGGCGGGCCTGATGCTGGCCATTCGCTCGCAGGTGCTATCGCTGAAGGAGCGGGAGTACGTCCAGGCCGCCCGGTGCCTGGGACTGCCCATCCGACACCTGCTGTTCCAGGAGATTCTGCCTAACATGATGAGCTATGTCGTCATCTCCTTCGTGCTGGCCATGACTTCGGCCATGTACCAGCAGGTGGGCCTGATTTTCCTGGGCATCGTACCCCTGGCCAGCAGCAACTGGGGCGTCATGATCTCCCTGGCCTGGAGCCAGGGCGCCATCTTCAGCAGCGAGAGCTCCTGGTATCTGCTGATGCCGATCGCTGTGGTCGCACTCTTACAGTTCTCGCTGGTCTCCATGACCCGCTCCCTCGACGAACTCTTCAATCCGCGCCTGAGAATGGGGGAGTAGGCCATGCCGGAGGTTGTCCTTTCGGTAAAGGATTTGCAGTTGGAGTACAAGAGCCGGCGCGGCCCCGTGCGGGCGCTGCGCGGCGTCAGTTTCGACCTGTACAAAGGGGAGACGCTGGCGCTGATCGGCGAGAGCGGCTGCGGCAAATCCACCCTCGGTTTTTCGCTGATCGGCATGCAGCCCGGCTCCGCCCGGATTACGGGGGGGTCGGTCACCCTGGTCGACGGCGAGAGCCGGCGGGACCTGCTCGCCATGTCGCCCCAGCAGGTGCGGCGGGTGCGCTGGACCGACCTGGCCATGGTGCTGCAGGCTGCACTCAACGCGTTCAACCCCGTGCTCCGGATCGAGGAGCACTTTCTGGACACGGCCCGCGCCCACGAACTGACCGACCGGGCAGAAGTGTTAAAGCGGGCCCGGCGGCTGCTTTCCGCCGTCCAACTGGACCCCGAGCGGGTGCTGCCGTCGTATCCTCATGAACTCTCCGGCGGCATGCGCCAGCGGGTGCTGCTGGCCCTGGGCCTGCTCCTGCAGCCCCGGATTCTGATCCTGGACGAGCCGACCACCGCACTGGACATTCTGACCCAGCGGACCATCATCGAACTGCTGAAGCAACTCAAGGCCGAGTTCGGCTTCACCATGATCTTTATCTCCCACGACCTGAGCCTGGCGGCTGAATTGGCGGACCGAGTCGCCACCATGTACGCCGGCCGGATTGTGGAGCTGTCCGACGTCTACCAGGCCTTTGAACGGCCCATTCACCCCTACACGCTGGGCCTGACCAGTGCGGTCCCCACCTTGCACGGTGGTCCCCGGAAGCTGACTTCCATCCCCGGCTCGCCGCCCGATCTCGTGGAGCTGGCGCCGGGCTGCAAGTTCGGCGCCCGCTGCCCGCTGGTCGAGAGCCGCTGTAACGCGACGGAACCGCCGCTGCAAGACGCGGGCGGAGGCCGGCTGGTGGCCTGCTTCCGGTGGGAAAAAGTCGCGGCAAAGCCGGCGGGAAGGAGCGACGCCCATGAGTCTGATTGAACTGAAGCACGTCAGCCGCAGCTTCCACCAGGGCAAGAACGAGGTCGTCGCCGTCGATGACGTCTCCTTCGCCCTGGAGTCCAGAGATATCGTCTGCCTGGTGGGCGAGTCCGGCTGCGGCAAGACTACGACCGGCAAGATGGCTGCCGGGCTCCTGGACCCCACCGGCGGTCAGATCTTGTTTGAAGGCCGGGACATCACGGCGCTGCAAGGGGACGAGTACGCCCGCTTCCGGCGCTCCGTGCAGATCGTGCATCAGGACCCCTTTGCATCGCTGAACCCGGCGCGCACCATCTACCAGACCCTGAGCGCACCGCTGCTCTTTCACAAGTTCTGTGCCGACGAGCGGTCGGCCATGCGCCGTGCTGTGGAGCTGCTGGAACTGGTGGACCTGACCCCGGCGGCCGAGATTCTGGACAAGTTCCCGCACCAGCTTTCCGGCGGCCAGCGCCAACGGGTCGCCGTAGCCCGGGCGCTTACGGTCAACCCCAGCTTTATCGTCGCCGACGAAGCGGTCTCCATGGTGGATGTCTCCATCCGGGCGAGCCTGCTGAACATGCTGACCCGGCTGAACCAGGAGCTGGGCGTCAGCTTCCTCTTTATTACCCACGACCTGGCCCTGGCCCGGTACTTCGCCTGGGAAGGCCGCATCGGTGTCATGTACCTGGGCCAAATGGTCGAGCTGGGCCGGACACCCGAAGTGATTGACCGGACCCGGCATCCCTACACCCGGGCCCTGCTTTCGGCCATTCCGGAGGCCAATCCGCGCCTGACCCGGACCAAGGAGCGGATTCAACTGCGCAGCGACGAGGTGCCCAGCCTGCTGCGCCTGCCGCATGGCTGCTACTTCCACCCGCGCTGCCCGCATTTTGAAGCCGGCCGCTGCGACCAGCAGTCACCGGCCCTGCAGGAACTGCAGCCGGGGCACCTGGTGGCCTGCTACCGGGCGGCTGACGAGGCCCCCGGGGGGGTGACGCCGTGAGTCCCGACATCGGGCGGACCGCCATCCGGATTGCCGCCTTTCCCACGCTATTGGCCGTTCTGCTGCTCTTTCTCCTGGAGCCGGGTACTGCAGAGTATGCCATTACGGTCATCACACTGCTCCTGGGCGTCCTGTTCATTCTGTTGGTCTGGTATCTGATCCGGCGTCTCTCACAGTAGGAGTCCCGCGACACCCGTCGCTTACAAAAGGCCTGACATGGAGGGGTTTCGTTGCGCAGAAAGATGTTCGGCATCATTGCAATCCTGGTCATGCTGAGTGTGGTTCTTAGCGCCTGTTCCGGCAGCAAGTCCCAGCCCAACACCGAGACCAAGCCGCAGCCCGCGAAGGAAGCCGTGTTCTACGGCGGCTGGCCCTACACGCTCCCGCCCAAGTCCAACTTCAACTGGTACAGCAGCAGCAGCCTGGCCATGGGCGGCAGTCCCTACAACGAGATGATGATGAATCCGCTGGCCATGTACTACTGGGATTCCAACAAGTGGGAGCCCATGCTGGCGACCGAGTGGACGCAGGACGCTGCAACCAGCACCGTCACCGTCAAGCTCCGCAAGGGCGTGAAGTGGTCCGACGGCACCGACTTCAAGGCCCAGGACCTCATCAACACCATGATCATCAACAAGGCGGAGGCCTACTCGGTCTGGCGCTACGTGGACAAGCTGTCCGCCACCGATGACTACACCCTGGTCTATCACCTGGGCAACCCGTCCACCGTGGCTCTGCGCTACGTCCTGAAGACCCAGCCGCTGGCGACCTCCGTCTTTGGCGAGTACGCCAAGAAGATTCAGGCGCTCTTTGACGCCGGCAAGGATGCCAAGGCCGACGAGGTCAAGGCCGTGCTCAAGGAGATGGAAGCGGTCCAGCCCAAGGAGTTCGTCGTCTCCGGCCCTTACAACATCGACGTCAGCAACATCACCGAAGCCCAGATGACGCTGAAGAAGGTGCCGACGGCCTGGCAGGCCGCCACCGTGAAGTTCGATAAGATCGTTCTCTACAACGGCGAAACCGCCCAGGTCACGCCGCTGATTCTGGACAAGAAGGTCGACTTCGCCACCCACGCCTTCCCGCCCGCCACCGAAAAGCAGTTCCTGGCCCAGAACATCCGGATCATCCGCTATCCGAACTACAGCGGCCCATCGCTCTTCTTCAACATGGACGTTTATCCGCTGAACCGCAAGGAAGTCCGGCAGGCCATCGCTTACGCCATCAACCGGGACGAGAACGGCACCGTGGCGCTCAGCAAGTCTGGCGTCGGCGTCAAGTACATGACCGGCTTCAGCGACAACATGGTGAAGCTGTGGATGAGCGACAGCGACGTCAAGAAGCTTAACACCTACGATTACAACCCCGCCAAGGGCGAGGAAGCGCTCAAGTCCATCGGCTTCACCAAGGGCGCCGACGGCATCTGGGTCGACGACAAGGGCAAGCAGCTCTCCTTCGAAGTCTCCGTGCCCTCCGATTACTCCGACTGGAGCGCTTCCGCCGAGAACGCCGTCCAGCAGCTGAACAAGTTCGGCATCAAGACGGTCATGCGCGGCGTGCCGTCCAGCCAGCAGCCGGCCGACATCCGGGCCGGCAAGTTCCAGATCGGCTACCGGTCCTATGGCTCCAGCATCCCGCATCCGTCCTTCGCCTTCACCGCCGACCTGCTCACCTACAACCAGCTCCAGGTCGCCAACACCAAGGACCAGCCCGGCATCAACTTCCCGCTGAAGCAGAAGTACAGCGGCGGCGAGATCGACTTCAACGACCTGATCACCAAGTCCGGCGCCGGCATGGACGCGGCCAAGCAGAAGGAGATCATCGGCCAGGTCGCCGTGGCCTTCAACGAACTGCTGCCGATCGTCCCGCTGTTCGAGCGGTACTTCAACAGCCCGGCCCTTGAGAATCTCCACGTGTCCGGCTGGCCGCAGGATGGTGACCCGATCCTGAAGAACGGCGGCAGCGACAACTTCGTCACCATCATGGTGCTGACGGGCAAGCTGAGCCCGGCAAAGTAACAACGCCCCAGACCCAAGCGTCCCCCCGGGACAAACTGAAGCCGACCCCCACAAGGGGTCGGCTTCTCCGCGCGCAAACGGGAAGGGTCCCGACCGTTTTCGGTCGGGACCCGATGGGGTTGGACTACTGAACAGCCCCGGTGGCCGTGTGGCACTGAGCGATACAATGATCGACAGCGTTGATCGCCATCTGGACAGCGGTGCGGGCCTGCGGGTCAGGAATCTGGTTCAGCTGGCCGCTGAGCTGGGTCTTCGTCGTTTCGCACTGCTGCTTGAACTGATCCAGGGTCGCCTTGGGCGATTGCGTGGACATCGAACGACACCTCCGATGATGGGTTCGGATGCGGGCCGGACCTTATAGTACCCCGGAAAGCGTCCGGCATTCGTCCTGGCAGTAATTCGCCGCTTCAATCGCCGCGGCCCCGGCCGGGGGGGCCACCGCCGCCGGCGGGAGCCCCCTGGCGGGACAGCGCCTCGTTGACGGTCAGCGGACGACCGCCATAGTCGTAGTTGTTTAGCTCGGCAATCGCCTTCGTGGCGGCCTCCTGCTCGGCCATGTCCACAAAGCCGAAGCCCCGGGAGCGGCCCGTCTCACGGTCGGTCACAATGCGGGAGTTTTCCACGGCCCCGTACGGCTCAAACAGGGCCTTCAGGTCTTCGGCGGTGGTGCGCCAGGGCAGGTTCCCAACGTAGATGCTTGCAGTCATGGTTCCCTTGCCTCCTCCTTCTCGTGTGCGCTACCCCGGGTCGACAGCGCACGCTCCAGACGATTGCTATCATTGTGCGCCGCCCTTTCGGATGCCACCCGGTTAAATGTTGGATGGAGCAAGGGGCCGAATTGCCAACGCCTACGTCTTCACCGTGACCACGGCGTGATGCAGCGGAATGTGCTGCTCGCTGCCGGCGCCGTCCAGCAGCGGCACAATCACCAGGACCGTCTGGCCGTTCAGCGTGTAAATGCCCGTAAGCATGCCCACGTGCGCCTCGCCGTCCACCCGGACTTTGACTTCGCGGCCGATGCACTGATCGAGCGGCGTATACGGTGCAAACATGAAAAGTCATCCCCCTTATCCTTTAACCCTGTCAGACTTCGCTGCTTTATTTTGGTAAAAGCGGCTTGTTCGGCTTTTTAGGGACACCCTATACTGATTGTAGATAGCAGATCTGCAGGAGGGAATCCCCGTGACAAGACCGATGGCAGAGCCGTACAAGATCAAGTCCGTGGAACCGATCCGCATGACCACGACTGAGCAACGTGAACAGGCCATCGCTGAAGCGGGTTACAATACGTTCTTGCTGAAGAGCGAGGACTGCTACATCGATCTGCTGACCGACTCCGGCACCAACGCCATGAGCGACAAGCAGTGGGGCGCCCTTATGATGGGTGACGAAGCCTACGCCGGCGCCAAGTCCTTCTACAAGATGGAGAAAGCGGTCCAGGAGATCTACGGGTTCAAGCATATGGTGCCGACCCACCAGGGCCGCGGCGCCGAGCACCTCATCTCCCGGATTCTGATCAAGCCGGGTCACTACGTGCCGGGCAATATGTACTTTACCACGACCCGCGCCCACCAGGAAATGCAGGGCGGCACCTTCGTCGACGTCGTCATCGATGAAGCGCACGATTCCGCCGCCGAGCACCCGTTCAAGGGTAACGTCGACATCAAGAAGTTCCAGGCGCTCATCGACCGGGTCGGCGCCGAGAACATCCCGTACATGAACCTCGCCGTCACGGTCAACCTCGCCGGCGGCCAGCCGGTTTCCATGCAGAATATCAGGGAAGTCCGGGCCGTCTGCGACCGGCACAAGATCCGCCTGTGGTGCGACGCCACCCGCGCCGTGGAGAACGCCTTCTTCATCAAAGAGCGGGAGACCGGCTACCAGAGCACGCCGGTCAAGGCCATCCTCAAGGAAATGATGTCCTACTGCGACGGCGCCACCATGTCCGGGAAAAAGGACTGCCTGGTCAACATTGGCGGCTTCCTGGCCATGAACGAGGAGTGGATTCTCCAGCAGGCCCGGGAGTGGGTCGTGGTCTTCGAAGGCATGCCGACCTACGGCGGCCTGGCCGGCCGGGACATGGAGGCCATCGCCCAGGGCATTTACGAGATGGTGGATGACGACTACATTGCCCACCGCATCTACCAGGTGCGGTACCTGGGCGAGCAGTTGATCGACGCCGGGGTGCCTATTGTGCGCCCGATCGGTGGACATGCGGTGTTCCTGGATGCGGCCAAGTTCCTGCCGCACGTGGACCAGGAACAGTTCCCGGCCCAGGCGCTGGCGGCGGCCCTGTATGTCGACAGCGGCGTCCGGTCGATGGAGCGGGGCATCATCTCCGCCGGCCGTGACCCGAAGACGGGCGCGAACCGGCATCCGAAGCTGGAACTGGTCCGCCTGACCATCCCGCGCCGGGTCTACACCGACCGGCACATGGATGTGGTGGCCTATTCGGTGAAGCACCTCTACGAGCATCGGAACGACATCAAAGGCCTGAAGATGGTCTACGAGCCGCCGACGCTTCGCTTCTTTACGGCCCGGTTTGAGCCGCTGGCCTGACGGGCCTGCCACCTCCGCACCACGCTCCGCCCTCCTGCATACGATGAGGCTGACTTAACCTGACCTCAAGAAGGAGTGGACGAAGCATGCAGCAAATCGCGCCTCAACCCCAGCAGTTCGCCCAGCCACAGGCGTTCATGCAGAGCCACGCGTATGGCGGGCAGCCCGGCCCCATGGGCGGACCGCAGGGCCAGCCCATGTACCAGCAGCCCGGCCCGCAACAGAGCGCTCCGGTCGCCCCCGTTCAGGCCCCGTTTAACCCTGCCGGCATGTCGGGCGGCGGTCCGCAACAGCAACAACAGCAGCAACCGCAGAACCCCTATGCCCGGCCCGCCATCTCCATCGCCCGGACGCTGGAGCAGGCCATCCCCGGCTACCAGCTGCTCGTCTCCGTCGTCCAGGACCTCGCCGTCACGCCCCGCGGCGAATCGCTGGCCCAGGCGGCCCCGGCGGTGCTGGAGATCATGCGGGAGCTTGTGCTTCAGCACTATGCAGCGCTCGGCGCCATCCGGCGGGTACTCTGCGGGGAGACGACCCCCGATGTTTTCATGGCCCTGGCGATCCCGGTCAACCAGTTGATTCTCCTACATAGTCAGGTCCGTCCGCTGGTGGACCGGCTCAGCATGGCCGCCCCCCCGGAACTGCGGGCGCCCTTCTCCGGACTCTCCCAGGCCATCTCCGGCAACGACATGCACCTGAGCCAGGCCTCGCAGGCCATCCAGCAGGTGTTCGGGCCGCAGGTATGGGAAGCCGCCCGGTCCCGGGTTTACAGCCAGCCGGGCATCTAAGCCCGGCTCCCGGCGCACAGCAAAGCGAGGCAGCACGCCCGATGTGCTGCCTCGCTTTGCGTTGTTTTTCCGGTACTAGTCCTTCATGAGCGCCGCCGCCGCCCCCGCCACCAACGCCTCGCCGGGCGGAAGCGTCAGACAGAACGAACTGCCCCGCCCCACCTGCGACGCGACCTCCAGCCGCCCGCCCATGTCCAGGGCCAGCTTGTGCGAAATCGCCAGGCCCAGTCCCGTCCCCGTGGCCTTGGTCGTCATGTACGGCGTGAAAATCAGCGGCAGCATGTCCGGAGCGATACCCGACCCCGTGTCCGCCACCGTAATGGCGACCCCGTCACCCTGCGGCTCCCGGAGCACCGTCAATTGCCCGCCGGACGGCAGGGCCTCGTAGGCGTTGGCCACCAGGTTCTTCAGGATCTGTTTCACCGATTTCCGGTTCGCCGTCAGCACCAGGCCGTCAACACCCGCCACCGACGCCAGTACGCCGCTCTCCGGGAACTGGAGTTCCATGACCTTCAGCACTTCCAGCAGGAGGTCGTCCAGCCCGAAGCGAGAAGTCTGGTCGGTGCCGTGGCCCGCGAGTTCCAGGAGGTCGCTCACCACGCGATTGATGTGGTCAGCCTCCCCCTGCACCAGCGTGAACGCGGACCGATGCGGCGCGAACTCCGATTTGCTCGCCAGCAGTTGCATGAACCCCTTGATGGTCGTCAGCGGATTCTTGATCTCATGGGCAGCGGTGGCGGCGAGCCGTCCCAGCATCTCCAGCCGGTCCCGCATGGCCTCTTCCCGCTCCTGCCGGACCACCCGCGTCACGTTCTCGATGCCCAGAACGGTCCCGCCGCCGCGCAACGGGACGGCCGAGACCAGAACGATGCACTCATCGCTGTAGCGCCGGCACGGAAAAACGACCCGGCAGTGGCTGATGCGCTTCTGCTCCCGCAGGGCCTGGTCGATTTCCGGATGGTCGAAAAAGGCGGCCGGCACCCGGTCGCCGTCCATGATCGACCGGGCCGCCTGGTTAAAGCCAACCAGGTTCCGCTGCGCGTCTAAAAAGACGATGCCGTACGGGATCAGTTCCAGCAGCGCCTCTTTGGTCCGCAACTCCGCGGCGTATTTGATTTCCAGTTCCCGCTTCTTCCGGGCGTACATCCCCGAATAATGCAGGACCCACGGGGAGATGGTGAAAACCGCCGCGATCAGGAGCCAGTCCGGACTCAACGGACCCAGCCCGACCGCCCGTGCGCCCAGCAGGACCTGCACCCCAACATAGAGCCCTGCGGCTTGCAGAAACCCCATCAGCCCCATGGTAAGCAGCGTGCGGGGCCGGCCCTTGAAAAACGGGACGAGGGCGACCGCGATCGCCATGGTCAGGACCGCCACGCTAACCCCTGCTCCACCCATCCAGAACCGGACGAGGAGAACCACCAGGCCGATCAGCGCCGCGGTGGGCCAGCCGCGTGTCCACCCGGACAGTCCCACGACAACGGTCCGCAGGTCGATCTGAATGCCCGCACTCACGTGGTACGGATAGATCATGCAAAAAATCGCCATGACGCTGGTGGCAGCCACGTACCGCCAGTCGAACTGATTCGGTTTGAGCGGGGCGTCCAGGAACGGCGGCGGATATACGGCGATAAAACCGAGCCCCATGGCGACCATGAGGTTCACGAACATCCACAGCATGAAATCCAGCACACCGGCGGCCTCCCTCAGGCAAGCGACCGCAGCACGGCCCGCACCGGGGACCCGTCGCCGCCTTCCAGTTTCAGCGGGAGGGCGATCAGTTCATACTCCCCCGGCTCCACTGCGGTCAGGTTGAGGTTTTCCAGGATAATCATCCCGGTCTGGAAGCAGGCGTGATGTGCGCGCAGATCCTTGCTGTCAAACGGGTCGACCGAATGGGCGTCGGTGCCCACCAGCCGGCAGCCAAGGGTGGCCAGGTATTCAATCGCCCCCGGCTCCAGGTAGGTGAAATCCGGGTAGAACCGGGTCCGGTCCGGGCAGGAGCCCGTCCGGATCAACACCCGCGCCGGGGCTCCTATGTTCAGGGCCTGCAGGTCCGCCGCCGTCACAGCGGGCCGGCCTTCCAGCGCCACGACCACGGCCCGGCCGAGATAGGGTTCCAGCGACACCCGCTCCATGGTCAGGCCGCGGTCGTCATAATGGAACGGTGCATCGGTATGTGTGCCGTTGTGCGGCGAGAGCGTCAGCGCCGAGAGGTTCACGGAAGACCCGCCGGCAATCCGGGCGGTGGGTTCCAGCCGGAACGGCGAATCGCCAGGCCAGTAGGCCGTGTCGTTCCCCAACGCATGGGTAATATCGTACAGTTTCATTCGCTCTGAATCCGGTCGAGCACAATGCGGTAACCGTCGGCGCCGTAGTTGAGACATTTCTTGACCCGGCTGATGGTCGCGGTGCTCGCGCCGGTCGCATCGACGATGTCTTCATACGTCATGCCGCGCGCCAGCATCTTCGCCACTTCCAGGCGTTGGGCCAGCGCCTTGATTTCGCTGATGGTGGCCAGATCCTCGAAGAACCGGTAGCACTCGTCCACCGTCTCCAGGGTCAAAATCCCCTCAAACAGCTTGTCAGTATGCGGGTCACGCAGTTTCTCGTTGATGGGCACTGCACTCTCCCTCCCTGACTCAGTGGTATGGTTACTATGGAATCGTTACTCAATGAATTCGTTTCGTCCCCAATTTGATTCGCTTTCACTAACGAAAGTCCTCTTGACAGGCAAAGACCGGGGCAAAAGCCCCGGTTGCGGGTTACGGCCGGGTCCTCCGCGGCAGCTCGTCCCCGCCTTCCGGCGGGACGTGGTTCGGTCCGGGCAGCGGGGCGTGGGCCATCGGATCGGTGGCAGAACTGTGCCGCTCCGGCCCGGTGGCTGACCGGTGGTGCCCGTCGACGGTGTGATCGCCGGGCGCCCCGTGATCTTTCGGATGCCACTGGGTCGGCGGCTGGTCCGGCGCCACGGTCCGGTTCGCCGGCCGGTTCTCGCCGAACTCCGCTTCGGGCGGCAGGGCGGCAGCATGCATCCCCGGCCCGTGCTCATGCGGTCCCGGCTTGACCTCGTTCCGCACGCCCGGGGTCACCGGCCCGCCGTCGTGCGGAATCGCCCCGGCGCCTTCCGGGGTGATCCGGGCCGGCGCAGCCGCCCCCTCCGCGCGATCGCCGACGAAAGAGACGTCGATCGCGCGGACCGCGCCCAGTTCCGCCCGGGTCCGGGCGCCGGTCCGGTCCGGCCATTTGTCGGCTTCGTTGCCGTGCTGGCTCGGGTTGATGTTGGCATTCAGGTCACGTCTCGGCACCTGATCTGCCGGCTCCGGCCGCCGGGCCGCCGCCGTGACCCGGCGTCCGCCGCCCATAACGAGGCGGGCCCCGACCCAGAACAGCGCCAGCATGAACGCAATCCCAAGAATCGTCCAGAGAAAGCCCACGATAACACCTCCGTTCTGTAGTCTGCCCCATCCGCGCAAATTACTTGCCTCCCGCGGCTGGCGCCGCGGTCTGCCGGCCGCTCCGGCGACTGACGGAGTCAGTCGCGAAAAGGCCCGGTCGAAAATTCGACCGGGCCAGGTTCGCGATATTTACATCCGGAACCGGGAGACCTCGGTGTTGAGCCGGCCGGCGATCTCCAGCAGCATCTGGGTCGAGGCTGATACCACCTCGATCCCCCCGGTCACCTCGGTGACGCCGTCGGTGACCTCTTCCGCGGCGGCGGCATTCTGGCCTGCGACCGCCGCGATGCCCGCCATGGCCGACGTCAGTTGATCGGCTCCGGCCGCCATCTCTTCGGCGGTGGCGGTGTTCTCCTCCGTAATGGCCGCTACGGCCGTGGCCGCCTCCGCCACTTTCTGGCTGGCACCGGTTAACACTTCGGTGGCCGCCTTGATGGCGTCCACGTCCCGGGTGGTCGTCTCCACGACCGACAGGATCTCCTGCAGGCTGGTGCGGGTCTCCCCGGCAAGCTGGGAGCCATTCTGGACTTCCACGATCACCTGCTCCATGATCGCCACGGCTTTGGCGGTGCCCGACTGAATGGCGCCGATCAGGGCCCCGATCTCCGTGGCCGACTTGCCCGACCGTTCGGCCAGCTTGCGCACCTCGTCCGCTACGACGGCGAAGCCTCGCCCCTGGTCGCCGGCCCGGGCCGCCTCGATGGCGGCGTTCAGGGCCAGCAGGTTCGTCTGGTCAGCGATCTCCGTGATCGCCGCCGTAATGGCGCCAATCTGCCCGGACAGATGGCCCAGTTCCCGGATTTGCTCCCCCGAAACCTGCACGGCCTGCTGGATGCGCGCCATGCCCTGGGTGGTCCGTTCTACCACCTGGCCGCCTTGCTGCGCCCGGGCCACGGCGTGGTCGGAGGAAGCGTCGACCTTGTCAGCCTTGGCTGATACGTCCCGGATGGCCGCCATCATGGCTGCGAGCACTTCCGTGGTAGACTGGGCGCTCCGGGCCTGTTCCTGGGCGCCGCCCGCCACCTGAGCGATGGCGGTGCGCACCTCTTCCACCACCCGCATGGCCTCATCCACCGATCCGGTCTGGGCGACGGCGCCATGGGAAACCTGCCCGATGGTCTTCGCCACGCCCTTGGCCCCTTCGGCCACGTCGCCAGTCGTGCGGGTCAGATGTCCGGACAGGTCCGCCACCTCACCGGCCAGGCTGGTAACGCCCCCGATCAGTTGCCGGAGTCCCGTCAGCATCTGGTTGAACGCCACAGCCAGGTCGCGGGTCTCATCGTTTGCGGAAGCCTGCAGGGCCGCCGCCGTCAGGTCGCCTTCCGCCAGTCGCTTGGCGGCCTCCGCCATCGCAATGACCGGGCGAGTCACCCGGCCCGACATCCACCAGGCGAACGCCAACGCCAGCACGGTCACGGCCCCGCCAATGCCGATAATCAGCCACATGAACCGGCCATGGTCCCGAGCCGCCTTGTCGCGGGCAGCCTCCGACTCGTCCGTCTGATGGCGCTCCATGTCTGCGACGGCCTTGTTCACCCGATTCACGGACTGCCGGAGCGGAATGGCGATCGCAACGCCCATGTGCTGGTCAAGCTGCTGGCCATTTGCGGTGACGTTCTGAAACGAGCGGATCGTGTCGCCGATTCCTGCCCAGTAGATCGAGTTCTCCCCCTGGAGTGACTTCACCAGCGCTTTGTCCGCGTCAGTTTCGGCGTTCTTGTCGAGGAATACGACGTCGGCCTGGGCCTGCTTCTCGGCCGCTTTCAGGTGATCAAGGTAGTCTGAGTTGCCGGTCAGGGCGTACCAGCCGGCATCCCGTCCTGAGGCATCAATCTGCCGGGCCAGGTCCCCCACCGCCATGATCATTTTGTCCCGGCGGTCCAACAGGTCGCTGTAGGCCGCTTGCGTCGCGTTGGCCGATTGCAGGGCCAGGTAGGCGACCCCGCTCATCGAGATCAGGATGAGTACGTACGACAGGACCAGTTTGGCTCTGAGCTTTAACCGCATGGTTCCTACCTCCCAAGATTGTGGATAGACTGCTTTGATTGGTTCAGTTTCTCGAATCATTTATATCGATCATTTCGGCACTGGAACAAAATGCACCTGCCAAAACTGGGGATCGTCGTGGAAACAGGGCTCACCCGGCCATGTCCCGGTGCTATCAACGAAGCGCCGCCCGCCGGGGGTTACAGCCCTCCGGCCCAAAAATAAAGGAGGCGGCTCTCGCAATCGAGAGCCGCCCCTGCTTTTGCCGCCGTGCTATTTCAGTTCAAACGTCACGGAAACGTTGGCCGAGTAATCCCCGGACCCGCTGAACACCGGCGCCGGCGCCGCTGCGACCTTCATCGCCCTGCTGTCGGCGGCCATGCCTTCATAGAAGATGGGCGCCCGCCCGTTGTCCTGCACGACCACTTTCAGCACACCGATCACCTGGGTGCCCAGCTTGCCGGCCACCCGGTCCGCCTTGGCTCGGGCATCGGCCACGGCCTCGTCCAGGGCCTGGTTCAGCAGTTCGTCCGTGTTCTTGATCGAGAAGCTGACGCCCTGAATCTGGTTGGCCCCGGCGGACACCGCCGCCTCCATGAGCGCCGGCACCTTGTCCAGCGCCTGGGTAGTAATGGTCAGCGTGTTGGTGGACTGATAGCCCACCAGCTTCTGGCTGCCGTTGTTCCAGTCGTACTGGGCGTTCAGGCTGAATGTACCGGTCTTCAGGTCGTCATCCTTGATGCCCATCGCCTTCAGGGCCACCACGACCTTGTTCATGGCGTCGCTCATGTCCTGGTAGGCAGCCGTGGGCATGTCCCGCTGGGTGGTGAAGCCCAGGGCAATCGCGGCCGTGTCGTACTTGGCGGTCAGCTTGCCTTGCCCGGTCACATCCAGGGTCCGCGGGTTCGGAGTCGGAGCGCTCGCCGTGTTGTCGGCCAGGGAGGCATGAGGCCGGAAGACGACCGCTCCCACGAGCAGCACGCTGAGGACCAGAACTGCAGCCCAGCTCATCCGTTGACGCATTGAAATAACCTCCCGTCTTTATCTCTTCATGAGAATAGACGGGAGGTCTGTCAGTTCCGTTTCACTTTTTCAGGGCGCGCCAGCCAATATCGCGCCGGTAGCTCTTCCCATCGAACTGAACGGCGTCGACGCCGTCGTACGCCACCGCCAGTGCGTCCTGCAGGGTGGCGCCCACCGCCATGCAGCCCAGCACCCGCCCGCCGCTGGTCACCAGCGCCCCCTCATCGTCGAAGGCCGTGCCGGCGTGAAAGACCGTAACGCCCCGCCGGTCGGCCTCCTCCAGCCCGCTGATCGGGATGGACTTTCGGTACGGTCCCGGGTAGCCCGCCGAAGCCACCACGACATACGCTGCGGACATCGGTCGGAACCGCAGGTCCGCCTGATCCAGCCGCCCCTCCAGGCAGGCCGTGAGGACCTGGAGCAAGTCGGACTCCAGGAGCGGCAGCACCACCTGGGCCTCCGGGTCGCCGAACCGGGCGTTAAACTCCACCACTTTGGGTCCGTCCGCCGTCAGCATGAGTCCGGCGAACAGACACCCGATAAACGGCGTGCCGCGGTTCGCCATGGCCCGGATCACGGGCTCCAGAATCCGCTTCTGGACGAACTGGGCGACCTCCGGGGTATACATGGGCACCGGCGCATACGTGCCCATGCCGCCGGTGTTGGGTCCGGTATCGCCTTCGCCCACCGGCTTGTGGTCCTGGGCCGAGACCATTTGCTTCACGGTCCGGCCGTCGGAAAAGGCCATCACGCTGACCTCCGGACCCTCCATGTACTCCTCGATCACGACCCTGGCCCCGGCGTTGCCGTAGGCCAGGTCCTGCATGATGTGCTTGAGCGCCGCCCGCGCCTCGTCCGCCGTGCGGCAGACCGCGACGCCCTTGCCCAGGGCCAGCCCGTCCGCCTTGACGACGATCGGCGCGCCCTCCATTTCCACGTACGCCAGTGCGGACTCATAGTCGTTGAAGCTGCCGTACCGGGCCGTGGGCACGTTCGCTTTGGTCATGATCTCCTTGGCGAACTCCTTGGACCATTCGAGCCGGGCCGCGTCCCGGGTCGGCCCGAACGCCCGGATGCCCAGGCCCTTCAACGCGTCCACCAGCCCCAGCGCCAGGGCGTCGTCCGGCCCCACGATCACCAGGTCGGCCTTCAGCTTCTCCGCCAGTTCCACCTGCGCCACGACGTCCGTCGCGCTCACCCCGGGATGGCACCAGGCAAACCGGGAGATGCCCGGATTGCCCGGAGCGACGTGCAATTCCTTGATCAGCGGACTCTGGAGGGCCTTCCACGCCAGTGCGTGTTCCCGTCCGCCACCGCCGACGATCAATACTTTCATGGCCCGCCGATGCCTCCCCTTACACTTCCACCTGCTCACGCACCACAGCCTGCCCGTACAGCCAGGTCCGGCCGTCGGGTTCCTGCTTTACCAGCATGCGCCCGGGCCGCCCCATGGCGTGTCCCTGCTCGATCTTGAGCGCCCCACAGCCGGGGGCGACACCGTGCTTCCAAAGATACCAGGCCAGGGCCACAGCCGCAACGCCGGTCACCGGGTCTTCGTATATGGCCGCCCCGGCCGGAAAATGCCGGGCGTCGGCCGTGGCCCCGAAAGTCCGGGCCTTACAAGTAAAGACGTAAATGCCGGTGGTCTCGGTCGTGGCGCACGCCTCTTCTATCTGCCGGGATTCCGGTCGGAGCGCGTCAAGCACAGCCGTCGACCGGACCGGCACCAGCAGCTTTGGCCGGGCCGAACCACCGGGCTGAACGGGTCCGTCGATCTCCGCCGGATCGAGGCCCAGCGCCTGTGCTGCAACGCTCGCCGCCACCGGGTCCCGGAACGAAACGCCCGGCATGGCCAGGCCCAGGAGTTCCGGCTGCACGTCCACCGGCAAGTCGCCGGCAGGCGTGGAGACTTTGAACCGGCCGGCCCGCCCCATGACCGCCAGGGCTGCCAGCGTCCCGTGCCCGCACAGCGTCATGGCCGTGCCCGAAGGCTGGTAATACCGCAGCGTGGTCCCATCCACAAAAGTCGTCTCCAGGCCCAGCCGGGCGGCGACACCCGCCATGACCGGACCCGTCAGGCCGCCGCTATCCAGCACCACGGCGCCCGGGTTCCCCTGCCCGGGCGCCTTGGTGAAGACATCCACCAGATGGACCTGCATGCGAGTCTAGTGCCGGAAGTGCCGGACGCCGGTAAAGACCATGGCCACGTTCAGCTCATCCGCCCGCTGGATCGACTCCTGGTCCCGGATGGAGCCGCCCGGCTGAGCGATGGCCGCGATGCTCGCAGCGCCGGCCGCTTCCACGACGTCGGGGAAGGGGAAGAATGCGTCGGAGGCCAGAACGGCGCCCTTGACCTTATCACCCGCCTGGTTCAGCGCATGGCGGGCCGCGTCGATCCGGTTCATCTGCCCGGCGCCGACGCCGAGCGTCATGCCGCCCCTGGCGACGACGATGGCGTTGGACTTCACGTGCTTGCAGACCTTCCAGGCGAAGAACAGGTCGTCCATCGTCTCCGGCGAAACGGCCGCCTGGGTCACGGTCTTCCAGTTCTTCGGGTCCTCGGCGATGGCATCCCAGGTCTGAATGTTGAAGCCGCCGGCCACCCGCTTCACGTCGTAGCCCTTGGGCGCCGTCCGCTCGATCGGGCCGACTTCCAGCAACCGGACGTCCTTCTTCTTGGAAAGGATCTTCAGCGCTTCGGGCTCAAAGTACGGCGCCATGACGATCTCCACGAAGATGTTCTTGATTTCGTTGGCAGTCGCCGCGTCGCAAGGCCGGTTCAGGGCAATGATGCCGCCGAAGATCGAGACGGTGTCGGCCTCGTAGCACTTCTTGTAGGCTTCCACAAGGGTGTCCGCCACGGCGACGCCGCAGGGGTTGGCATGCTTGACCGCCACGGCGGCCGGCAGGTCGAACTCCTTGACCAGTTCCAGCGCCGCATGGGCGTCGTTGATGTTGTTGTAGGAAAGCTCCTTGCCGTGCAGTTGCTTCGCCCCGACGATGGTGGTGGCGCCCTGGCCCCAGGTCTCGTCGGCGTAGAAAGCGGCCTGCTGGTGCGGGTTCTCGCCGTAGCGCAGGTCCTGAATCTTCTTGAGCGTCAGCGTTACGGCGTACGGGAACTCGGCGCCGGTCGCCTCAGGCACGGCCTGCCCGGCCTGGCGGGCCGCGACAATGGTCCGGCCCCGGTTGGCGAGCCAGGCCGCAATGGCCGTATCGTAAGCGGAGGTGTGTTCAAACGCCTCCACCATCAGTTCGAACTTGGTTTCGAGCGACGCCTCGCCGGCGGCCCGCAGTTCCGCCAGCACCTGGGCGTACCGCTCCGGGTTGACCAGCACGACCACGTCCTGCCAGTTCTTCGCTGCGCCCCGCACCATGGACGGCCCGCCAATGTCGATCTTTTCGACGGCGTCCTCCAGGGCCACGTTGGGGTTCGCCACGGTCTCACGGAACGGATACAGGTTCACGACCACCATGTCGATGGGTGCCACGTGGTGCTCTTTCAACTGGGCCATGTGCTCCGGGTTGGAGCGAATGGCCAGAATACCGGCGTGAATCTGGGGCTGGAGCGTCTTGACCCGGCCGTCCAGGATTTCCGGGAAGCCCGCCACCTGGGCGACCTCCTGGACCGGAATGCCGGCGCTCTTCAGCGCCTTGTAAGTCCCGCCGGTAGAGATGATCTCGACCCCGAGCTTATGTAGTTCCTGGGCGAACTCCACGATGCCGTTCTTGTCATAGACACTGATGAGTGCACGCTTAACGGGCATTTCGAATCTCCTCCTGCATCCTATTTAGGTCCTTTGCCTTCTTCGGGCCGATACGCGTCGCGGTCGAGCCAATACTTCTTCTCATGGCCGGCCAGATACGCCAGGAGCGGATCGCGGTACACCGGCCAGGTAACGTACCGCGCCACCTCGTCCCGGCGCACCCAGCAGGCATCGATTACAAACTCGTCGTTCGCGGGCGTCCGGAGCGTCCCCCCCGCCTTCCGGCAGGAGAATACGTGCACCAGAAAGTGCATGTCGTGGACCAGGTTGTGGGAATCGGTGACGTACGCCAGCTCGACCGGCGCCACCAGCAGCCCGGTCTCTTCCTCCACTTCCCGGACCACGCAATCGGTCAGGCTCTCGCCGACCTCCAGCCGACCGCCCGGCAGGGACCAGATGTCCCCCATGTCCCAGCGGTTCAGGACCAGTGCGATCTGATCCTCGTCTTCCACAAGTCCGACACCCAGGATAAACTGCCTGCCCATCGCTCTACTCCCTTAGCTCAAAACAGGTGGTACCGGGGTCGACGCTCTTCCAGCCAGGCGAACAGCGGCTCCACCCACGGACGATAGTTCATGTACTGACGAACTTCTTTGGGCGCCACCCATTTCACCTGCGTGACATCCTCGTCGTCGGCCTGAACCCCGAGCACCCCACCGATGGCGCGGGCGTGGAAGTAGAACTGCAGGTACCATTCCTGCCGGGCCATGACGAACCATTCGGTCACAAAGGCAAGGTCGACCGGCTCCACTTCCAGGCCGGTCTCTTCCCGGACCTCCCGTTTGAGCGTCTGCACCAGCGCTTCGCCATCCTCACACGAACCTTTGGGCAAGGACCAGTGAGGCCGGCCATGGCCACGATTGCGCACCAGGAGGACCTTTCCCTCGTCGTTCAGCAAAACGGCTCCCACTGCCATTCGCCTGACGCAGGCCACCTAGGCACCTCCCTTCCTGAGCCTATTTTACCCCAGGATAACGCGCCGGCCCTCGATCCGGAACCGACCCGATGCAAAGACCTGTACTGCCAGCGGGTAGATCCGGTGCTCCTCCTGGAGAATCCGTTCGGAGAGCGTCTCCGCGGAATCGCCCTCCAGCACGGGCACCGCCGCTTGCAGGAACACCGGTCCCTCGTCCATGCCCGCGGTCACGAAGTGGACCGTGCAGCCCGCCACCTTGACCCCGTACTCCAGGGCCTGCTTCTGGGCATCCAGCCCCGGAAAAGCCGGCAGCAGCGAGGGATGAATGTTAAGAATCCGCCCGTCGTAAGCGTCCAGCACCGGCTTGCGCACGATCCGCATGTACCCGGCCAGGCAGACCAGGTCCACGTCCCGTGCCCTGAGCGTCTCCGCCAGCGCGGCATTGTACGCATTCTTCGTTTCGTATGCAGCCGGATCCAGGAAGATGGCTTCCACGCCCGCCCCGCGGGCACGCTCCAACCCGTAAGCACCTGGCTTATCCGAGACGACCGCGACGATCCTTCCGTCGATCCGCCCCGCCGCGCAGGCGTCCAGCAGCGCCTGCAGGTTAGACCCCCGACCGGAGACCAACACACCGATCCGTATCATTCTCTCACCTCCGAACGCAAACAAAGAGTGCCGTGAGCGGGGCCGGGGGAGAAGGCTGAGGGGCGCAGGGAGGCTTCCGCAGCGACGTTCGAGTCGATCAGTCTGTCGTGCATACGATGGAGACTCGGGGAGCAAGGAAGCCCACCGGAGCCCCGTAACACCCTCCCACACTACCGCGAAACCGTGACCTCTCCATCCCCACCCACGACCTCGCCCACCACCCAGGCCGCCTCACCCAACTCCCTAGCCGCCACCACGATCGCCTCCGCGTCGCCCGCCGGCACCGCCAGCACCATGCCCAGCCCCAGGTTGAACGTCGACTCCATCTCCCGGTCATCCACCGGCCCCAGTTTCTGAATCAGGTCAAAAATCGGCGGCATGGGCCAGGCCGACCGGCGCACCAGCGCCGCCGTGCCCGCCGGCAGCATCCGGGGGATGTTCTCGTGCAGCCCGCCCCCCGTAATGTTGGCCGCGCCATGAATGGCGAACTTCTCATAGAGTTTCAGGAAATTGGCGGCGTAAATGCGGGTGGGCGTCAGCATCACCCGCGTCAGGGGGATGCCCCCCAGCTCCGACGGCCGGTCGCCCAGGTTGAACTTCCCGCCGTCCATTCGCAGCAAAACCCGCCGGGCCAGCGAGAAGCCGTTGGAATGGAGCCCGCTGGAGCCCAGGGCCACCAGCGCATCGCCCACCACAACCTGCTCCCCGGTCAGAATCCGGTCCCGGTTGACAATGCCCACGGCAAAGCCCGCGAGGTCATACTCCCCGTCGGGATACATGCCCGGCAGTTCCGCCGTCTCGCCGCCGACCAGGGCGCAGCCGGCCATGATGCACCCGTCGGCCACGCCCTTGACCACCTGCTCCAGCACTTCCAGGTCCTTCTTGCCCGTCCCGATATAGTCCAGGAAGAAGAGCGGCTCGGCCCCCTGGCAGATGATGTCATTGACGCACATGGCCACCAGGTCTTGCCCGACGGTGTCGTGCACTTTGGCCAGGAACGCCAGCTTCAGCTTCGTTCCCACGCCGTCGGTCCCGGAGACCAGCACCGGGTCCGGATACTTCGTGAGGTCCGGCGCAAAGAACCCGCCGAACGCCCCGATGTTCGCGAGCATCCCCGGCCGGGCCGTCCGCCCGGTGTGCTCGCCGATGCGCTTGACGAGCTCGTAATGCCGGTCCCGGTTCACCCCGGCGTCTGCATATGTCAGAGGCTTTTTAGTCATCGCTCGGTTCCCCCTCCAGCGTGAACTTCCCCACGTTCTCCAGCACCGGCACGGGGTACTGGGCGGTAAAACAGGCGAGGCAGTAGCCCCGGCCGGTATCCATCGGAATGCCCACCGCCTTGACCATGCCGTCGGTGGAGAGATAGTACAGGCTGTCTGCACCGATGTAATCCCGAATGGCGTTTACGTCCCGCCCCTGGGCCACCAGATCATTCACCCGAGTAGTGTCGATGCCGTAGTGGCACGCGTTCTTATACGGCGGCGAGGAGACCCGCATGTGCACTTCCCGAGCTCCCGCCTCCCGCAGCAGCGAGACGAGATGCCGGGAGGTCGTCCCCCGGACGATCGAGTCATCCACCAGCACCACCCGCTTGCCCTCGATCACTTTCCGCAGCGGGTTCAGCTTCAGCTTCAGCGCCGCCTCCCGCTTCAGCTGCGAAGGCAGAATAAACGTCCGGGCGATGTAGCGGTTCTTAATGAGCCCGACCTCGTATGGAATTCCCGACTCCTCGGCGTACCCGGTGGCCGCCGAAATGGAGGAGTCCGGCACACCGATCACAATGTCCGCCTCCGCCGGCGCCTCACGGGCCAGCTGCCGGCCCATCTCTTTGCGGACGGCATGCATATTGACGCCTTCCAGCTGGGAATCCGGTCGGGCGAAGTAGATGAACTCAAACATGCAGGGCCGGGACGTGGAAGCCTCCTTGATCGCCGTCTGGGAGCGAATCGTGCCCTCCCCCGAGATGGTGATCATTTCGCCCGGCGCCACTTCCCGGACGAATTCCGCCCCCACCGTATCGAACGCGCAGGACTCCGAAGCGACCACCCAGGCGTTGCCCAGCCGGCCCAGTTGCAGCGGCCGGATGCCATGGGGGTCCCGCACGGCAATCAGCTTGTCGGCGGCCAGAATCAGCAGGGCGTAAGCCCCGTGCACCTGGTTCATGGCATAGACCACGGATTCCTCCAGCGTCTCCTTCTTGGAGCGCACGATCAGGTGCGTCAGCACCTCGGTATCCACCGTGGTGGAGAAAATCGCCCCGTCGTCCTCCAGCCGCTCCCGGATGGGCGAGGCGTCCACCAGGTTGCCGTTGTGGGCGAGTGCCATGCCGCCCTTGCGGGTCGAAACAACGATCGGCTGGGCGTTCCCCAGGTTCGAAGAGCCGGTGGTCGAGTAGCGCACATGGCCGATGGCAATGTGCCCTTTCAGCTTCTCCAGGGTCGCCGGGTTGCTGAACACGTCCGTGACCAGGCCCATGCCCTTGTGCACTTCCAGGTCCTTGCCGTCGGCCGAGACGATGCCCGCCGACTCCTGTCCCCGGTGCTGCAGGGCAATCAGCCCATGGTGGGTCAGGCGGGCGGCCTCCGGGTGCCCGAATACGCCGAACACGCCGCACTCATCCACGGGGCCTTTGGAGGGATGAGTTGCGAGGTTCCATCGGTAAGGACGCAGGGCCAGTTTCAGGCTCTCATCCACCGCGGAATCGCCTCCTTGTAGGCTGTCGTAAGTTCGGCCACGGAAAGATCGATCAGTTCCTGACGCCGGAATACAGACTCCGACTCCACACCGGCTGATAGCGCCGCTACTTTGAAGCGCCCGTCGCCGGTCACATCGCCCACCAGCCGGTGCGGCAGCCCGTTCTCAATGCAAATGGACCGCATCCGGACGATGTCGTCCCGGTGGCAGGTGAGAATGACCCGGGACTGCGACTCGCCGAACAGGTTGCCGTCCACCCGGCCTGCGTTGGCGAAGAACGAAGCCTGGCAGCCCCGGGCTTCCGGAGCGGCAGCGATCGCCATCTCCGCCAGGGCCGTAACGACGCCGCCTTCGGCCACGTCGTGCGCCGCGGTGACGATGCCTTCGTGAATGGCCGTCAGCACAACCTTGTGCAGCTTCTTCTCGAACGCCAGGTCGAGGGCCGGCGCATCGCCGCCCACGGACCCGTGAATCACCTTGCAGTACTCCGAGCCGCCCAGTTCGTCCTTCGTGTCGCCCAGCAGCACGATCACATCGCCGTTGTGCTTGAAGCCGGGCGTCGTCCGCCGGGCCAGGTTCTGATGCACGGCGATCATGCCAATGGTCGGCGTGGGATAAATCGCCTCGCCGTTCGTCTCGTTATACAGGGAAACGTTGCCGCCGGTCACCGGCGTTCTCAAAGCCGTGCAGGCCTCGGCGATCCCGTCGATCGCCTGGTCCAGCGTCCAGAAAATCTCCGGCTTCTCCGGGTTGCCGAAGTTCAGGTTGTTGGTAATGGCAGCAGGCACGGCCCCGGTCACGACGCAGTTGCGGGCCGCTTCCGCCACGGCGATGGCCGCCCCCCGCTTCGGATTCAGGTACACATACCGGGCGTTGCAGTCGATCTTCATCGCTAAACCAATTTCGCCTTCCCCATCAGTCGGGGTCGAAGCCTCCGTGCGGGCCGCGCCGTTCCCGACCGTCCCAAGTGCCGCGAGGTGAATGCCCGGCTTCGCCGCCGAGCGCAGCCGCAGCAAGGCCGCATCGCCGCCGGGTTCGATCACCGTGCCCAGCAGCACCATGTGGTCGTACTGGCGGTAAATCCATTCCTTGGAGCCGATGTTCGGGCTGTTCAGCAGCCTGAGCAGCACGTCGTTGTAATCGTCCGGCTGCGGCAACGCCGCGAAGTCGAACTTGCGCAGCTCCGCCAGGTAGGCCGGCTCCCGCTTTTCCGGATGGTAGACCGGGGCCTCGTCCGCCAGCGCATGGGCCGGGCATTCGGCCACCACCGCGCCGCCGTCCAGAACCCGGAGCATCCCGTCGTCGGTCACCTGCCCGATTACCGCGGAGAGCAGCCCCCACTTCTGGAAAATGGCCTCCACTTCCGGCTCCCGTCCCGCCTGCACGCAAACCAGCATCCGCTCCTGCGACTCGGACAGCAGGAACTCCCAGGGCTGCATGCCCTCTTCCCGGGCCGGCACTTTCCGCACATCGATCTCCAGCCCGCAGTCCCCGCGGGCCGCCATCTCCGACGACGACGAGATCAGCCCGGCGGCGCCCATGTCCTGAATGCCGACGACGGCGTCCGTCTCAAACAGCTCCAGGCAGGCCTCCAGCAGCAGCTTCTCCATGAAGGGGTCGCCCACCTGAACGGACGGCCGCTTGTCCTCCGCCCCCTCGCTGAACTCGGCCGAAGCCAGCAGCGACGCCCCATGGATGCCGTCCCGCCCGGTCCGGGCGCCGACCACCATGATCGGATTGCCCGCCCCCCGGGCGATGCCCTTGCGGATTTTGCCGGGCTCCAGAATGCCGACGCACATGGCGTTAATGAGGCAGTTGCCCCGGTAAGACTCATCGAAGTAAACCTCGCCGCCCACCGTCGGGATGCCCATGCAGTTCCCGTAATGCCCGATGCCGGCCACGGACCCCGCAAACAGGTGCCGCTGTTTGGGATCATCCAGCGGGCCGAACCGGAGCGAATCCAGTATGGCGACCGGCCGGGCACCCATGGTGAAGACGTCCCGGAGGATGCCGCCGACGCCGGTGGCCGAGCCCTGGAACGGCTCTACGAATGAAGGATGGTTGTGTGATTCAATCTTAAAGGCGACGGCCAGGTCGTCCGTCACCTTGATGACGCCGGCGTTCTCGCCCGGCCCCTGGATTACATGCTCGCCTTTGGTCGGCAACTTCCTGAGGGCGGCTCGGGAGTGCTTATAAGAGCAGTGCTCGGACCACATGACCCCGAACATCTGCAGTTCGACATGGTTGGGCTCACGCCCCAGAATCTCGCAGACCCGGCGGTACTCCGGTTCCTTCAGCCCGACCTGGGTCCACACAGCTTCCACAGGATTAGACACGTGCGGCCCTCCCCGTCAGGTGTGAAATAACCGACTCAAAGATATACCGGCCGTCGGCAGAGCCCAAAATCGTTTCGCAGGCCCGCTCCGGATGCGGCATCAGCCCCATGACGTTGCCGGCCGTGTTCATAATCCCGGCGATGTTCTCCAGAGAGCCGTTCGGCGAGGCGCCCGGCGTCACGGACCCGTCCGGGTCGCAGTAGCGGAAGAGCACCTGGTGGTTCTGGTTCAGTTCCGCCAGGGTCTCTGGGTCGGCAAAGTAGTTCCCCTCGCCATGGTTGACCGGCACTCTCAGCACCTGGCCCGCAGAGCACGAGCCGGTAAACGCCGTGCCGGCGTTCTCCACCCGCAGGGACGTCCAGTCGCACCGGAACTGCAGGTGCGCATTCCGCTGCAAGGCGCCGGGCAGCAGCCCCACCTCGCAGAGAATCTGGAACCCGTTGCAAATGCCGATGACCAGCTTCCCGGCGGCGGCAAACTCCGCCACCGAGTTCATGACCGGCGAAAACCGGGCAATCGCCCCGGTCCGCAGGTAATCGCCATACGAGAACCCGCCGGCCAACACCACCGCATCATACCGGTCCAGGTCCCGGTCCTGATGCCAGACATACGATGCATCCTGCCCCAGCACCTGCGTCAGCGCGTGGTACGTATCCATTTCGCAGTTGGTGCCGGGAAAGACCACAACCCCGAACCGCACGGCTACTTCACCCCCGTACGAGTCGCCGTCTCGGTAGCCCCGACGGCAGGCACCAGCCGGTCAGACGAAGGCGCCAGGCTAAAAGTAAAAGTCTCCATGACCGGGTTGGAAAGAATCTTCTTGCCCAGTTCCTGCACCATCTCGCGGGCCGCGTCCTCAGAAGCGCCCTCGACCCACACCTCGATAAACTTCCCAATCCGGACCTGAGGCACCCCGGAATACCCAAGAGCCTTGACGGCTCCCTCGACGGCGCTCCCCTGAGGATCCAGGACACCCTTCTTCAGAGTCACCTTGACTTCAGCCTTAAACAACATGGCAGGTAAGCACCCCTTGGTATTACTGCGGGCACGAAGCGCCCGGATGAAACGAGCAGACCAGGTTTCCTAGCGGAAGCGACCGAGCAGCCAGATTGCGGCACCAACAGCCCGACAAGAAGCCGAGCGCAGCGATGGCCGACCAGGTAGAAGGAGGCAAAGCGACCAGGCAGGGATGACCCCAGCCGACATCCGGGGCGGAGCCAACGGGCACTTGGCCTACAGGACGTTAGCCGATTTCGGCGGTGCGTAGCGAAAGGCGCATACCCCAACAGCGGTTCCGAAATCGGCAGGCCACACGAAGGCCTAGTGCCCGTAAGCGAAGCCCCGGCGAGGCGGGTCATCCCTGACTGGGAGCGTAACCTTCTACCCCACCAAGACAGCCCGTAACCGCGCAAGCGCATCCTCATATCGAGCCGTTGTCTCAGCAATCTGCTGCGGAGGGAGCACGGGGGCGGGCGGTTGCTTATTCCACCCAATCGACTCCACGTAATCCCGCACCGGCTGCTTGTCCAGGCTGTCGATCGGCTTCCCCGCCACATACCGGTCCGCCGGCCAGTACCGGCTGGAATCCGGCGTAAACATCTCATCGATCACGATAATCTGGCCGCCCGCCATGCCAAACTCAAACTTGGTATCGGCCAGAATAATCCCGGCCTCAGCGGCCTTCTTCGCCGCAAAGTTGTATAGCGCGATCGAAGTCTGCTTAAGCGTCTCCGTAACCTCGGCTCCGTAAATATCCTGCACCCGGTCTGCGCTCACGTTCTCGTCGTGGCCCACATCGTTCTTCAGCGCCGGCGTGAAAATCGGCTCCGGCAGGGGGCTGTTGAGCACCAGCCCGTCCGGCAGCGGGATACCGCAGACCGACCGGGACTCCTGGTACTCTTTCCAGCCCGACCCCGCCAGGTACCCGCGGACGACGCACTCCACGTCGAACCGCTTCGCCTTGCGCACCACCATCGACCGGCCCTCCAGCATCGGCACTGCCTCGGGTTTCAACCCCAGGTCGTGGACGTCCGACGTGATCAGGTGGTTCGGGCAAATCCGCTCCGTCGCGTGGAACCAGAGCACCGACAACTGCGTCAGCACCCGGCCCTTGCCCGGGATGCCCTGCGGAAAAACCACGTCAAATGCCGAAAGGCGGTCCGTCGCCACCAGCAAGAGGCGGTCATCGAGCAGTTCGAACATCTCGCGTACCTTGCCCTTATGCAGGCGCTTGACACCCAAATCGGGGCACTCCAGAAGAACGGTCATGTCACCTGGCCTCCTAATAGCCCACACAGGGCTTCATAATCGGTCGTCCCCAACTGACATACCAGCGGGTTGACCATATCCAGCAGGCAGCCCCCGCCGGCAGGGATCCCAAAGCGCAGCCGGACCCGCAGCCCTTCCACCGGCCCCAGGTGTGCCCGCACGACCCTGGCGACATGGTTGGCCACATCTTCCATCATATCGAGCCGGGACTTCCTGACGCCCGGAACCTTGAGCGTGTCGGCTTTCTCCAGAGCCTGCCCGACGCTGTCGACGAACCGGATTACCACGTTTGCCGGTAGGCCCTCGGCCTCCACGGTGAGCGGAATCGGCTCCATCCGCCGGACCACCAGGCTGCATGGGCCGTACCGCCGGACGTAGCTCGAGATCACCACATGCCGCTTCAACATCTCCGCCAGGGCCTCCGCCAGCCGGCAGGCTTTCCCGTCCTCCCACTCCAAAACGGCCAGGTCATCATTGTCCGTGGCAAAGGTCTGGCAGCCATCCCCCCGGTAAAGCAGCGCCCCTTTGACCAGATCGCTCTCCAATGCCTCTCTGTCCCCCCCGAGCCGGAACTTACAACACCCGCATCAGCAGGTAGGCCACGCCCACCCCGATTACCGGCGCCACGAACCCCCGTAAAATCGCCAGCCGCTTGCGCGGCCACAGCATCGTCACGCCGACCGTCACCAGAAGCCCGACCACCGCACCGATTATGATGGCTCTCAGTGAAATCATTCCGTCAGCCCCAACCGCTCGAAAATCGTGTTCACGTGGCGCAGGTGCCGCTTTACGTCAAACGCCTCATCCAACTCGTGGGGCGTCAGCAGCGATTGCACCGTCTGGTCCTGCTCCAGCAGCCGGCGCAGGTGGACGCCTTCCCGCCAGGCCTCCATGGCCCGCTCCTGCACCACCGCGTAAGCCTGTTCCCGCGACAGCCCCTTCTCCACCAGCGCCAGCAGGACCGCGCCCGAAGAGGTCAGTCCGTAGGACATGTCCATGGAGCGCTTCATGTTTTCCGGGTAAACCAGCAGGCCCTCAATCACGTTCGCCATTTTCGCCAGCATGTACTCGGCGAGAATCGTCGAGTCCGCCAGAATGACCCGCTCCACCGACGAGTGGGAGATGTCCCGCTCGTGCCAGAGCGTTATGTTCTCCAGGCCCGCCAGGGCGTTGCCCCGCAGCAACCGGGCCAGGCCCGAAATCTGCTCCAGCGTCACCGGGTTCCGCTTGTGCGGCATGGCGCTGGAACCCTTCTGCCCCTTGGCAAACGGCTCCTCGACCTCCCGGGTCTCCGTCTTCTGCAGCAGCCGTAGCTCCACCGCCAGGTTGTCCAGCGACGAGCCCAGAATCGCCAGCGTCGTCAGCAACTGGGCGTGCCGGTCCCGCTGCAGCACCTGCGTGGAAATATCCGCCGCCGCCAGCCCCATGTGCTCGCAGACGAACTTCTCCACGAACGGGTCGATGTTGCCGTAGTTGCCCACCGCTCCGGAGATTTTCCCCACAGCGATCATCTGCCGGGCCTGCTCCAGCCGGACGGCGTCCCGCTTCAGCTGTGCGAAGAACACCGCCAGCTTCAGCCCGAAACTCGTCGGCTCCGCGTGGACCCCGTGCGTCCGGCCCATGGCCGGCGTGTCCTTCAGCTCAAGGGCCCGCTTGCCCAGCGCGAGAATCAGCCGGTCCAGCGCCTGCTGAATCTCCTGCACCGCCTGGTTCAGCACGGCGGAGAGCGCCGTGTCCACCACGTCGGTGGAAGTAAGCCCGTAGTGGATGTACCGGGCCGACGGGTGGTTCATCCACTCCGCACAGGCCTGGGTAAACGCGATCACGTCGTGACGGGTCACCGACTCAATCTCGTCCACCCGGCGCACGAACGCCGCGTCCACCTCGAACGCCCGCTCCTTCAGGTCGGCCACTTCGTCCCGGGGCAGCACGCCCAGTTCCGCCCAGGCCTCGCACGCCAGAATCTCCACGTCGAGCCACTTCTGAAACCGGTTCTCCGAAGACCAGAGCCGGGCCATATTCGGCCGCGTATAACGATCGATCATGTTTCTTACCCTCCGATGGACTTGGCGTAGGCCTCCCGGGCCTTCCGCTCCAGCGTAGCTTTATGCGCAAGCATCTTCTCGCGATAGATGCCGTGCTTTCCACCTAAGATTTGCACCGCCAGGTACGCCGCGTTCTTCGTGCCGTCGACGGCCACCGTCGCCACCGGCACGCCCGGCGGCATCTGGACGATGGAATAGAGCGCATCCACGCCCTCCAGCGGGCTGGACCCCTTCAGCGGCACCCCGATGACCGGCAGCGGAGTAGCCGCCGCCACGACGCCCGGCAGCGCGGCCGCCATGCCCGCCCCGGCGATGATCACTTCCAAGCCCCGATTCGCCGCCGAGGATGCCCACTCGTGCACCAACGCCGGCGCCCGGTGTGCGCTGGCTACCACCAACTCGTGCGCGACACCGAAAGACTCCAGGACCTCGACCGCTTCCCGCATTTTCGGCAGGTCGCTTTCCGAACCGCAGATCAGGCCCACTAACGAAACCGGCGCCACTCGCCACACCTCCGCACCGTATCATTCCCATTCTCGAAGTATCTCCTACAGTAGGAGCGGGGCTCGGGGTTGAACCCGAGCCCCGCCGTTTACACTTCGCCTACCCGAAGATCTTGGACCACAATCCGAACATGTCGATAATGAACAGGAGCGAGACGACCCAGACGAGCCAGGAGACATTCTTGGCCTTGCCCTTGTACAGCGCAAGGAGGGCGTAGGAAACGAAGCCGGCGCCGACGCCGCGGGCGATGGAGTAGGTCAGGGGAATCAGCAGGATCGTCAGGAAAGCCGGAATGGCCTCTTCCCAGTTGCTGAAATCGATGTCCGCCGCGGTCTGGAACATCATGAAGCCGACCAGGATCAGGGCCGGAGCAGTCGCCTGCGCCGGGACCAGGCCGATGATCGGGGTGAAGAACAGGGCGACAAAGAACAGCAGGCCCGTGACGACCGAGGTCAGGCCGGTGCGGCCGCCCTCGCCGACGCCGGCGGCGGATTCGATGTACGTCGTGTTGGAGGAGACGCCGAAGAAGCCGCCAACCACGGCCGCCAGCGAGTCAACCAGCAGAATGCGATTCAGGCCGGGAACCTTGCCTTCCTTGGTGAGCATCTTGGCCTGCCCGCCGATGGAGACGACCGTGCCCATGGTGTCGAAGAAGTCGGTCATCATGATCGCGAAGACCATGCCCCAGAGCGGAATATTAGTGATAACCGCCATGATGTCGGCGTGGCCGATGGTCTGGAAGGACGCACCAGTCGGGATGGAGATGACCTTGGCCGCACCCGCGAGTGCGCCGGGGGTCAGGGCCTTGAAGCCCAGCAGTTCAAAGACGATGGCGACGACGGTCGTGGAGAGGATGCCCCAGAGCAGAGCGCCCTTGACCTTCTTGACCAGCAGGGCGGCAGTGATAACGAGGCCGATGATGGTGAGCAGAGCGCCCGGCGTAGCCCAGTTGCCGAAAGAGATCGGCGTGCCTTCGCTCTTGACGACCAGGCCGCCGTCCACGGTACCGATAAAAGCGATGAAAATACCGATGCCGACGCCAATGCCCCGCTTCAGGTTGTTGGGGATGGCGTCCATCACCTGCTCACGGACTTTGGTCAGAACGAGGATGGTGACCAGCAGGCCTTCCACGACGATGACGCCCATGGCCGTGGAGTACGGCAGCTTCATGCCGGCCACGAGGCCGAAGGCGACGACGGCGTTAAGACCCATGCCGGCAGCGAGAGCGAGCGGCCAGTTGGCGAAGACACCCATGGCAATGGTCATGACACCGGCGGCAAGGCAGGTGGCCACAACGCCGGCTGCCCACATGGGGTTGGTCGGACCGCCGAACAGGATGCTGGGGTTGACGAAGATTATGTACGCCATGGTCATGAACGTAGCGATACCAGCGAGGACCTCGGTTCGGACATCGGTTCCGCGTTCAGCGAACTTGAAGAACCTTTCCACCCCTAAGCTACCTCCAGTGCAAAGATGAATGCATATAATTGCGGATCCAAACCGAAAAACCGGGCGGGTAGCCTTCACTCTGAAAAAAGGAGTGAAACCTACCCGCCCGGGATTTTGCCCCTTCGGTGTAGCCCGACCCGCGGTCGGACCTGTGCCGCTCGGTCTCAGCCGGCGCCGCTGAATGCGCCGCGGAACCCTCAGGCACACTTTCCTCGTGGCTTGCGCCACATCACCAATGTAAGCTTTCTCCCCTGGAAAAGTCAATCCGAAAGCCGAACTTTTTTCGGCTTCTAGCCGAAAGCGTTCGGGAATTGCACCCCAAAGCCCCGGTCAGAACCGGCTCCGGCCGCCTTAATCAGCCGGTCCGTCTCCACCTTCAGCGCCTGCGCGATCAACGCGCCAGTGACACCGGAGGCTGTTCCGGCCGGGTCTGCGTTGTCGATGAACACATCGGCGAACTCCAGCAGCTGCCGCCCATCCGGATGGCGCCGAGCTTGCGCCAGGGAGCCAATTGCGATCAGCCCATGCCCCCGCCGCTTCGCGTCCAGTGCCAGTTTCCCCACGCTGCCGCCAACAGCGCCGCTGCCCGCATCACCGCCGCCCCCGGCAACGATGAAAACGTCCGCCGGCGAAGTGAGGCCTCCAGGTAGCCCGGCCCCCGCAAAGTGAACGGAACCCCCGGCCAAAATCGCGCCCGCGCAAAGCGCCGCCGCCTCCCGAACCGCCGGCCCCTGGGTCGCCTGCACCTGAGCGATGGCCACGAAGGTCTCCGCCCAGCAACGTTCGGCGGTTAGCGGCCCGGCCTCTGGCTCCATGGCCGCAATAAAGCGGGCCGCGGCCACGTCCGGCGCCGTCAGCGCATTGCCCACGACGACAAAAGCCGCCCCGGCCAGCAGCGCCGCCCGGGCCTGCTCCGGCGAGGTGTACCGTCCCTCGGCCACCACCGGCACGGTCACGGCCTCCGCCAGTTCCCGCACCAGGTTCAGATCCGGCCCCGCCTGCTGGGGGGAATACGGCGTGTAGCCCGAAAGCGTCGTCCCTACCAGGTCGGCCCCATAGCCCACGGCCCGCACGCCCTCAGCCACGGTGGAAATGTCGGCCATCACCGGCAGCATCAGCTCATCGTGAATGGACTGAATCAGCATGGCCAGCCGGCCCGGCACGCCGTGCGCTTCCGCCGTGGCGTCCAAGGCGATGACGTCCGCCCCCGCCTCCGCCAGGGCCCGGGCGCTCTCCAGATCAGGCGTAATCACGCGCTGACCCCGCCCGTCGGCCCGTTTCCACAGGCCAATGACGGGCAGGGTCGTGACCGCCTTCACGGCGACAACGTGCTCCGGCGAATTCACCCTGAGCGCCGTGGCGCCTGCAGCCTCCGCGGCCGCGGCCATGGCCGCCATGTGCTGCGGGGCGTTCAGGGGCGAATCCGGGGTCGATGGCTGGCAGGACACAATCAGCCGGCCGGGTTTCGCAGCAAACATCATCAAGCCTCCCGGAAAAGGTTTCCCCCCCTCCATTCGGCCCGACCGATGAAATCCCTGCCGGTCAGTTGACCACCCGCTCGCCGTCCTCCCGCCCATAAACCGCCAGGCCGCCGTTCCGCAACGTGAACAGCATGGGGGTAATCGGGTAGGAATGGCCCTCGAAATCCTGCTGGATGCGATCGGCCATCTCCTCCACAAACGCCGGGTCGGCGTCGCCGAACAACACCAGGTAGTCCCGGTGCGGAATGCCGATGACCGGGTTTCCCGGTACGTGCGCCGCCGCCTCATTCAGCTGGCGGGTCAGGAGCAGGCGGCTGGCATCGTAGCCGTCGAACGTCTCCCAGACCATCGTCACGCGGTTGCCCCGCCCAATGACGTGGTTGGGTCCATTCGGATCCAGCGCCTCCAGGTTCTCCACGGCCGCGGCCAGCAGGTCCCCCCGGGTGACGCCCCACTTCTCCATGACCGCCAGGTGCAGGTAGGCATAGCGCTCGGGCTCGTCCAGCACAAAGGCGATGGAAAGGTCCCCCACATAGTCCAGCGAAGCCAGTTCCCGATGGTCCGCCCGGCAGAACTCCACCAGGCTCGGGGGCACCACTTGCGGCATTACCTTGTGCCGGTTCTCGGCGAAAGTGCCGTGAATCCGGGCCGGACCCTCGTAAGCCAGCGACGCCAGGAAGTGGTTGATGACGTCATCCCGCTCCAACGGTGCCTCGCAGTACAACTGGTACAGGCTTTCCAGCGAAATCAGCCGGCGTTGACCCGGTTCCGGCTCCACCACCAGCGTGGACTTCCCCGTCGCCTCGACCCGGGCATCAGGCCACTCCCGGCGCGCCCGACTTGCCACCACGCGACTGAATTCTTCTTCTGTTAACAGCGCCCGCGGCATTCAATTCCCTCCCCTGGGCAGACCAGGCCCTCCGGCCCCCTCGGAAGACGCATCCACCGCATATGTGTATTCACCATTAATTACGGAAGGAAACGGCGCGAGTTCGCTGTCAGAAAAAAGAATTTGTGTGCGCCGTCTTCGATTCGCTCCCTCCGGGCTCCGCTGGCAGTGGTCAGGTGCCCAGCCAGGGATCTGCAGCGGCCAATCGCGGAGGCCGGTAACACCCGGCCATATTGCACTGCCGGAGCCCGGCAGCCGCTCCCGGGCCCTCGACCTTCAGGGGTCTCCCCGTTCTCACGCAAAATCGGCTGGATGAAGTCCCCGATCTTGGTGCATTTTTGCGCCAAAACCCAAGTTACTTCACCGATCCGTCCGTTTCTGCATGCCAAAGGAGGCAACGGCCTGCAAAAAGGACAGCGAGCACCTTCACCCGCCAGGAGCCCGACATGACGCCCTTGAATCAGAGCCTTCCGCCCAATGATGAGACCAAAGGGACCGAATTCCTCGGTCACTGCCCCCTCTGCGCATCGGTAGGCTGTGGTGCGAACGGCTTCAACGTCCCAGCTGACCGCGTGGAGTCGAGGTTCAGAGCCTCGGGAAGCACCCTCACCAGGCTGCCAGGTTTCTTGCCATTTGTCCGCGGACCGCGAGTGTCTGCCCGGAGATTAGCGAAGAGCCGAAATTCCAGTGGAAGGAAGCCGTTCAGTGAAGCGATATGCGGCAATCCTCGTGACAGCGTTACTTTTAAGCAGTTGTACACCCGCCCCTGCGGCAGGTCCAGCCCTTACCCGGGCCCCCGCCCCGGCGGGCGAATCGCTCCAACTCCGGACTACGGCCACGCAGCTGGCCCCGTTCTTCGCCGAATCCCCCAGCCCCCTACCCGGCGTTTTCGTTCGGAAAGGCGACCGGCTCGACTATGCGCACCGCGGTCAGCACACGCACGTGCTGGCCGGAGCGCAGTCCCTGGCGCTGGCCATTCAGGGCGACAAGGCGCTGGTCACCGACGGCGCCGGGCTGTTCTGGTACGACTGGACGGCCGGCGCCCTGACCGAGATCCCCGGACTGCCCGCCGCCCGGTTCGCCGCCCGCAGCGGGAGTTCATACGTGCTACTGGCGGAGAAGCAGGTGCTCGTCTGGACCCCCGGCGAGGACCCGGTGGAACTGCCCCTGCCTGAACAGCTCTACGGGATTTCGGGCGCGGCCATTTCGCCGGACGGCCAGTATGCGGCCGTCGCCTTTGACCTGGACCTCCCGTACGGTCCCCGGGTCGGCGTGGCCTGGGCCTACGACCTCCAGACCGGCGGCATCACCCGCTGGCCGGCAGGCGACCCTCAGGGGCAGTACGGGCTCTGGCTGCTGGGTTGGAGCGGCCCGCACACCCTGCGGTTCCGCATCGGGGTGCGGGGCTACGACCACGGCTACACCTGGGAACTGCCCGACCGCATTCCCGACCAGGGCGACAGCACCGACTACAGCATGCCGCTGGGCGCGTGGCCCAACGCTGCCGGGACCTGGCTTGCCTATCAGCCGGAGAGCGACGCGGTGGCCATCCAGTCGGTCGACCCGACTGCGAAACCCATCTACGTCTATAAGGGCGATGCCCGTCCCTACAACGCCCGTATCCTGCTGAACGGCCATCTCGCCTTCCTGACCATGTCGCCCAAGGCCTGGTGGGAGGTCCTGCCCGACGGCACGCTCCGGCGATGGGACGAGTGCGACGGGCTCTTCTGACCCCGGAGGAAGGATGATCAACAGCCATGAGATCCCGTCTGGCAGTTCTGCTTGTCGCCTGCCTGCTAACCGGATGTGCGGCCGGTTCCGGAACCCCGGTGCCCGATGCCGGTCAGGGCGCCGGCGCCACCGGCCCGGCTGCCGCCCCGGCGGCAAGCCCGGCAGCCGGGGCAGAACAACTCGCCCCGTTCTTCCAGTCCACCCCGAGCCCCCTGCCCGGCGTTTTCATCCGCCAGGACGGCAAGCTGGCCTACGTGGACGGCGACCGTCGGGTTGAGCTGACCATGGGTGCGCACCCATCGGCGCTGGCCGCCGGCGAGCGGGTCCTTCTGAGCGACGACCGGCAGACCTACTGGTTCGACTGGAAGGTCGGAACGCTGCAGGCCATCCCCGGCCTGCCCCCGGTGGCCCAGGCCGCCGGCCGGGGCACGACATATGTCCTGCGGACATATCGGGAGGCCTTGGTCTGGACCCCCGGCCAGGACCCGGTAAAGCTGGCCCAGCCGGACCACGTTTTCGGCCTCACCGGCGTCTCCCTGTCGCCGGATGGGCGCTATGCCGTCGCCGCCTTCGATCTTGACATCCCGGAGGGTCCACGGGCCGGGGCGGTGTGGGCCTACGACCTCCAGACCGGCCAGATCGCACCGTGGCCGATCGAGACGCCGCGGTTCGGGTACGGCGCCTGGCTCCTCGGTTGGAGCGGACCGCACACGCTGCGGTTCGTCTTCGGCTACCACGGTAATTGCGTGGGCTACACCTGGGCGCTCCCAGACAAAGAGCCCGTGTTGGATGGCACAGGGTATCGGATGATGTCAGACGCCTGGCCCACCTCGGACGGCGCCTGGTTCCTCTACTCGCCCATCCCCGAGCAGGCGGTGGTCCAGTCCATCCAGCCCGATAGCCGGCCCCTGGACCTCCCCTTCCCCCTGTGCGGGGCTTACGACCCCCGAATTCTGCTGAACGGCCACCCGGCGGGTTACCAGTCGGGCAATCCGCGGGTCTGGTTTGAAGTCCTGCCCGACGGCACGCTGCGACGGTGGGAAGGCGCTGAAGCCCTGTTTTGATCGCCACCCTGGCGACCGGCATGAAGAAACCCTCCGGAATATCCGGAGGGTTTTCGCTTAACCAGAGGCTACTCCCACTCGATCGTCCCCGGCGGCTTCGAGGTCATGTCATAAGCCACCCGGTTGACGTGCGGCACCTCGTTGATGATGCGGTTGGTCATCCGCTCCAGCACGTCCCAGGTGAAGCGGAAGAAATCGGCCGTCATGCCGTCATCGGACGTGACCGCCCGGAGGATGATCGGGTAGGCGTAAGTCCGCTCGTCGCCCATCACGCCCACGCTGCGAATGCTGGGCAGCACGGCGAACGCCTGCCAGATCTGATCGTACAGGCCGGCCTTGCGGATCTCCTCCAGGTAAATGGCGTCCGCCTCCCGGAGAATGTGGAGCCGCTCGGGCGTGATCTCGCCCAGCACGCGAATCGCCAGCCCCGGCCCGGGGAACGGATGCCGCCCGACGATCTCCTCGGGCACGCCCAGCGCCCGGCCCACGGCCCGCACTTCATCCTTGAACAGCTCCCGGAACGGTTCGATCAGCTGGAACTTCATATCCTCCGGCAGGCCGCCGACGTTGTGGTGGCTCTTGATCATCGCCGCCGTGGCGGTGCCGGATTCAATCACGTCCGGGTAGAGCGTCCCCTGGACGAGGAAATCCACCTGCCCGAGCTTGTTGGCCTCGTCCTGGAACACGTAGATGAATTCCTTGCCGATGATCTTCCGCTTCTGCTCCGGGTCGGTCACCCCGGCGAGCTTGGCGAGGAACCGGTCCGCGGCATCCACATGCACCAGGTTGATGTGGTACCGGTCCCGGAAGGTCCGGACCACCTGTTCGGCCTCGCCTTTGCGCAGAAGTCCATGGTCGACGAACATGCAGGTCAGCTGGTCGCCGATGGCCTTGTGCACCAGTACGGCCGCCACACTGGAATCGACGCCGCCCGACAGTCCGCAGAGCACCTTGCCCCCGCCGGCCCGCGCCCGGATGGACCGCACCTGCTCCTCGATGAACGAGGCGGTGGTCCAGTCGCCCTTGCAGCCGACGATGCGGTAGAGGAAGTTCTCCATCAGTTCCTTGCCCTGGTGCGTATGGACGACTTCCGGGTGGAACTGCACGCCGTACATCCGCCGCGCGTCGTCGCCGATGGCGGCGGTCGGCGTGTTCTCCGTAAAGCCGACGATCCGGAACCCCGGCGGGGCCGCCAGCACCGAGTCGCCGTGGGACATCCAGACCTGGGTCTGGACCCCCAGCCCGGCAAAGAGCGGGTGCGCCACGTCGGTCACGTTGAGCACGGCCTTGCCGTACTCCCGCTTCTCGGGCCGGCGGACGTCGCCGCCCAGTTGCAGCGACATCAACTGCATGCCGTAGCAAATGCCGAGAATCGGAATGCCCAGGTTGTAGATCTCCGGGTCAATCCGGGGCGCCCCGTCGCCGTACACGCTGGCAGGGCCGCCCGAGAAAATGATCCCCTTGACCTGCCGGTCGATAAACCGCTGCACCGGGACGTTATGGGGCCAAATTTCGCAGTAAACGTGCATTTCCCGCACCCGCCGGGCGATTAGCTGCCCGTACTGTGCCCCAAAGTCCACAACGACAATCAGATCCGTGTGCGCCATTTGGCTCCTCCCGCTTTCAGGCGCCGGCCTCTCCAGACCGGACGTGCCGTGCTTGTGTCATTATGTTAAGAAGGCGGGGTTACACGCCCGCCTTCTTCGCCACTATTTGTCGCTATAGATTTCCGGTTTCAGGATGCAGATATCCCGCAGATTCCGATACTTCTCGGCGTAGTCGAGCCCGTTTCCGACCACGAAGTAGTCGGGCACCTCGAAGCCCCGGTAGTCGATGGGGACCTCCACCTTCCGGCGGGACGGCTTGTCCAGCAGCGTCGCCGTCCGCAAGGACGCCGGGCCCCGCTGGGACAGGTATTCCCGGAGAAACTTGATGGTCAGCCCGGTATCGACGATATCTTCGGAAATCAGTACGTGGCGGCCCTCCAGGGTATAGTCCAGGTCCAGCAATACCCGGTGCACGCCAGTAGACTTGGTGGCAGCGCCATACGACGAAATGCGCATAAAGTCCAGTTCAGCCGGAATGGTAATGGACCGGAACAGGTCCGAGGTAAACAGCGAAGCACCCTTCAGGATGCCCACCACGACCAGGTCCTTGCCGGCGTATTCACGGGAGATTTGCGCCCCCAAGACTTTGATTCGCTCCTGAATCTCGGCTTCACTTATGAGAACCCGTTCCACGTCCTGAAGCACGGCGGCTTCCCCCTCTACCCTCGTCCGACCATCCGGACACAGGCGGTTGCGCGTTAGTTTAACCCAAAGTCTACTAGCCGCGCGCTGGACCGTCAAGTAGGTCGGGGGACGGTAGTGTCGATCTAGCCTGCGCTCAGACGCTTCAGGGTCTCAGCCAGCAACGCCGTGCCGGCGGCAATGTCTTCCGGGCTGGTGTATTCCTGCGGGCAGTGCGACAGGCCGTTACGGCTCCGCAGGAAAATCATGGCCACCGGACAGAGTGCGGCGATGTTTGCCCCGTCGTGCACGGCGCCGCTGGGCAGGCGGAACGGCTCCAGCCCCAGGGCAGCGGCCGAGTCCGAGAGCACCTGCATGAGTCGCTCATCGCAGCGGATGGGGGGACTCGTATGCTGCAGGACCATGTCGCCCGTAAGGCCCCGGCGCCGGCAAACTTCCGCAAAGTCCCGGCGGATGCGGGCCACGCAGGCGTCCCGCCGCTCGGCGTCGAGGTCCCGGACGTCGAAGCTCAATTCGACCTCCGCCGGAATCACGTTGGTCCCGCCCGGGTGCGCCTGGATGAACCCCACCGTCGCCCGGGTGGCCGGGTCCGACTCGCGGGCCGCCCGCTCCACCGCCAGTATCACTTCCGCCGCCGCCGGCATCGGGTCCAGCCGCAATCCCATGGGACAGGCCCCGGCGTGCTCCGCCCGGCCCCGGATGACGCCTTTAAGCTGTTGCATTCCGGCGATGCCGCTGACAATGCCCACCGGCAGCCCTCGCGCTTCCAGCAGGCCGGACTGCTCGATGTGTACCTCTACATAAGCCGCGTAGGTCCCGAGCGGGACTGCCGCCGCGGCCAGCCCTGCCGGGTCGCCGCCATACGCCGCGAGCGCCTCGGTGACGGAGATGCCGTCCCGGTCCCGGATCACAGCAGCCTCGTGGGCGGGGAACGTCCCGGTGAGCACGCTGGAGCCCAGGAGGCCGTGGGGAAACCGGCTCCCCTCTTCGCCCACCAGGCTGACCACCTCAATGGGCAACTCCGGCGCAAAGCCTTGTTCCTTCAGGGACTGGACCGCCTCCAGAGCGCCCAACACCCCCGCCGGCCCGTCGTAGTGCCCGCCGTGGGGCACACTGTCCAGGTGAGAACCGGTCAGAATCGCGCCGCCGGACCGGCGCCCCGGCAGACGCCCGAAGAGGTTGCCGGCGGCATCCCGCCGCACGGAAAGCCCGGCCTCCCGCATCCAGCCCGCCACCGTCTCCGTGGCGGCCTTTTCTGCGTCCGAGTATGCGTACCGGGTGACGCCACCGTCCTCCGTCTTGCCAAACCGGGTCAGGTACAGCAAACGGGCATTCACCCGTTCCGCGTTTATTGCGATCAATCCCTACACCCCCGCCTCCCAGTTAACCGTTCCCAGCGGTTACCGTCAAGCAGGGTTGACAACGAATGCATGCTCGTTAAGCGAACCACGCCCGCTGCGCGCAAAAAGGCCGGTCATGGGAGGTTCCCTGACCGGCCTTTCAACACGGCTGACTTATGCAGACCCGGATTTTGCATCCGCCGGCGAAGTCCGGAAGGAGCCGGCCGCATACTCGTTGTAAAATGAGATGATCCCGTCTGCAATCACTTCCGCCATGGCCACGGTCTGATCCAGGCCCGTGAACCAGATCATGAACGGAAAGTGTGCAGTGCCGCCCATGACGTGGACCGACCCGACCTGCGGCAGGTTCTTGCCCATGCCGGCACCGGGCTTCAGCGGACCCTTGTTGACGGTAACCCGGCCCGGCCGGCCAACGGCAGCGTCTACGGCGATGATGTACGGAAACTTGTTGCGTTTCATGGCCCGCGTCCAGGCCTCGTTGAGCTTGTCCTTGATGTTGGTGGCATGCACAGGCTGGTTCAGGTCGCCCAGGTATTCGCCCCCGAAACCCTTGCGCTGCAAAAACCACCCGATGAACGGGCCGAGCGCGTCGCCGGTAGAACTGGTGGCGCCGACCATGAAGAAAATGGGCATGTACTTGTCGCTCTTAAAGTCCGCCTGGAACTGCTCACGCAGGGCGGTCGCCAACAGTCGCGACGCTTCCGCATCCTGGTAGTGGAAATCGGCCAGGAGAGTGGAGGCGGCGGTTGGGTTCGCCATTTCGTTGGACAAGCGGACTCCCCCTTGAAAACCGACTTAGAAAACAGGCATCCATAACTGGTAATTACTACTATATCTCTCCATACCGTTTTTGTCAATCTTTGGATTGGATGTGGTTTATGTGGAACTTCCGCTGCGAATTCTCCGGCCGTTCCTGGGGGCCCGCATCATCAAGACCGGCCTGGCCGTCTTTCTCTCCCTGGTCGCGTTCCACTGGATTGGCTCGGGCTACGCCACGTTCGCCGGAGTAGCGGCGGTGCTGGCGGTGCAACCTTCCGTCTCCCGGGCCAGGCAGGTCTTTGGGGAGCAACTTTTGTCCAACTTCATCGGCGGGCTGGTCGGGGCGATTCTGGGCTGGCTGCTGGGGCCATCGCCCATGGCGATGGCGGCGGCCGTGGTCCTGGTGCTGGGCCTCTGCAGCGCGTTCGGGCTGCGGGAGGCAGCAAGCGTGGCCGTGGTGGCCGTGCTTTTCATCATGGACCGGCCGGAGAACGAGATTCTCCTGTACACGGCGGCCCGCATGGGCGCCATCATGGGCGGCATGCTGGTCGGCTATCTGGTCAACCGGTTTATCCACCCCCCGCAGTACACGAAGCGCCTGAAAGAAGATCTCCAGGCCGGTGCAGACGGCCTGGAGACCTTTGGCGCACACCTGATCGGCAGCCTGAGCACCCCCGAGCACTACCGGAAAGAGCAAATTAAAGGCGAGGCGGCGGCAATCGCCAAGCGGCTGGAAAACGCCCGGTACTTCCTCGATCTCTTCCACGAGTCGGAACCCGACGACCCCCGCCTGCTCCCCCTGGAAAAAGCCAAAGCGTCCATGTTCGTCTTCGTGGAACGGATTACCGATATCCATAAGATCGTGCTACAGGCGGGCGGGCTGCAGCAGGGGCCGGAGGCGGACACCGTGGCGTCCGCCATTCGGGCGGCGCTGGGGTACAAGCGGACCGTTATGCAGGCCACGCTGCACGGCGGCCGGCCGGACCCGGCGGCCGGCCAGGCCTGCCACGAGGCCCTCCGGAAGCTGGAGGCGCTGGCGGGGGTGCTGGTGGATGACCCGGCCACCCGGACCCGGGGCCTGACCCTGCATTCCATTCTGACCAACGTGCGGCACATGTCCTGGCGCATGGAATCCCTGAGCCGCCTGCTCTTGCCCCCCGAATCCTGAGCAGGCGCCCGGGGAAGTTGGCAGGACTGGCTTTCTGCGTGCAGAAGGATATAGGGATGATCATACGCAGATGGGGAGGTGCATCCAGATGGACCTCGGAGGGCGCGTGACTGCCGTTGCCCGTGATTTCAGCGGCACGCTGGGTGTGGCGGCGCACAGCCTGACCACCGGGGAGCGGTTTGAATATCAGGCCGACTTCAGCTTTTACCCGGCCAGTACCATTAAACTGCCCCTGCTTTACATGATTTACAAAGGCGTCATGGACGGGCGCTGGCGTCTCGACGACCTGCTGACCCTCACCCCCGGCAACGTCGTGGAGGGTTCAGGGGTGCTCCTCGACCTGACGCCGGGACTCAAGCTCTCCGTTAAAGACGTGGCAACGCTGATGGTCGTGGTCAGCGACAACACCGCCACCAACCTGCTGGTGGACCTCTGCCCGGTGGATGAGCTAAACCGGGAGATGGACCGCCTGGGCCTCCCGGGCATCCGCATGAACCGGAAAATCGGTCTGAACACGGAGATGCCGCTGGGTGAAGCCACTCCGCGGGGCATGGCGCAGCTTTTGGGGCTGATCGCAGGCCACCGGTTGCTGACGCCGGCGCTCTGTGATGCCATGATCGACATCTTGAAGCGACAGAAGTTTAAGGAACTGACCAACCGCTTTATTCCCGAGACCGACTCCGAAGACGACCTGCCGGCTGTCCGGATTGCCTCCAAGAGCGGCTGGGTCCGGGGCGTCCGCAACGACGTGGCCCTGATTTGGGCACCGCGGTCCACCTACGTGCTGGCCATGTTCTCCAAAGACTGCAAGGATCGCCGATTCTACCACGACAACGAGGGTTCCCTGGCCCTGGCCCGGATTTCGCAAGCTCTATATGAAGCATGGGGGAAATAGCGTGCTCGACTACCTCTCAATGGTGCTCATGGCAATCCTGTGGGCCGGGGCGTTTGTCGCCGGCAAACTCTCCGTCTCCACCGTCCCGCCGGATATCGTTGCCTTTCTGCGCTTTTTCATCGCCGGGACTGTGCTCGTCGGGATTGCCGCCATCTGGGGGAAGGAGAGCCTCAAGCTGCCCCGCCGGAACTTTCTCCTCGCCTGCGGGCTGGGGTTGACCGGCATCGCCGGCTACAACCTGCTGTTCTTCATCGGCCTGCAGTACACGCCGTCCTCCGACGGAGCCATGATCATTCCGACGCTGACCCCGGTGGTCACGTTGTTCGCCGCCGCCCTGCTGCTGGGCGAGGCGCTGACCCAGCGGAAGCTGCTGGGCGCCGCCATTTCGCTGGGCGGTCAGGCGCTGATTTTCTGGGCGCTCTTGTCCACGGTGGCGCATGATCCCGCCCGGCTCAAAGGCGATCTGATTTACCTGGCGGCCATGTTCTTCTGGGCCGCTTACGGTATTATCGGGCGCATCGCCGCCAAGCGGTTCACGCCGCTGGGCGCGACGACCTGGGGCAGCATCACCGGCACCCTCATGCTCCTGCCCTTCGCTCTCTGGTCGTTCCCGGGGTCCGGCGGCTACAAGCCGATGTTCTGGGCCGACGTGGTCTACCTGGCGCTGGGGGCCACCGTGGCCGGCTTCTTCCTCTGGAGTCGGGGACTCAAGATTCTCGGCGCCAGCCGGTCCGCCGTCTTCATGAACATGGTCCCGGTCTTCACGGTCATCCTGGCCTTTCTGATCCTGGGCGAGCGGCCCAGTTGGCTCCAGGTGGCGGGCATGCTCGTGGTGCTGACGGGCGTCTACATTACGCAGTCCGGCCCGGCGCCGGCGGCCGTCAAGGCCGAAGTGTCGGCCTGAACGAACGCGGGGGAGAGCTTGTGGCTCTCCCCGCTTTTCCTGAAGTAACCGCACGGGTTACACTATCCCTTGCATCAGCCGCCGCTGGGGCGGCGAGGCTTCTGGCCGATAAACGTCGACCGGGGTGTCGGGGCGACCGGCACCACCCGCCCGGTACCGAATTCCACGGCGTACCCGCGGGGCACAGGCCGGCCCTGAAAGGGCGTTTCCCGCTTTTCCATGGCTCAAGGATCACCTCAGTCTCATGTTATGTGGCCCTGGGAGGGATGATCTATGCGTCTGGCTGCCGTCGGGTCCACGAACCCGGTCAAAGTGGGCGCCGCCCGCCGGATATTTGCCGAATGTTTCCCGGACGTGGAAGTGGTCGCCGTCGACGTGCCCAGCGGGGTCTCCGCCCAGCCGGTCGGCGATGAGGAGACCATGCAGGGGGCTGTCGCCCGGGCAAAGGCGGCGAAAGCGGCTGCCGGGGCGGAGTTCGGCATTGGCCTGGAAGGCGGCGTCACGTTCCAGGGCGACGAATGCTGGATGAACGGTTACTGCGCCATCGCCCACCGGGACGGGCGCATCGGCATCGGCAAGGGGCTGCAGTTCCGCCTGCCGCCGGCCATCGGGCGGGACGTCCGCGCCGGCGGGGAGGTCGGGCCGCTGATGGACCAACTGACCGGCGTCCACGACAGCAAGAAAAAGGGCGGCGCCATCGGGTTCTTCACCAACGGGCTGGTCCTGCGCGAGGACATCTTTGCGCTCATGGTCGCCGCTGCCCTGGTCCAATTTTTACATCCGGAGTTGTATGAAACATGAGCGAACTGACTCGGGACTTTACGGTCGCCACCTTTGTCATTCATGACGGCAAAGTGCTCCTGCTCTGGCATCGCAAGCTCTCCATGTGGCTGCCGCCGGGGGGGCATGTCGAGCCGCACGAACTGCCGGACGAGGCGGCGGTCCGGGAGGTCAAGGAGGAGACCGGACTCGACGTCGTGCTGCTCTCCCGGCCTGCCCTGCCGCCCTTCGCCGGACCGCTGCAACTCGCCCGGCCCGAAGGTGTGCAACTGGAAGATATCGGCCCGAACCATCAGCACATTGACCTGATCTACTTCGCCCGGCCGGCGGACCCGGCAGCCGTCCGGCCCGTGGCCAACGACGAGGTGGAACGGGTGGGCTGGTATGGCCTTGGCGATTTGCATCGCATCCCCGTGACCGAAGAAATCCAAACCTGGGTGGAAAAAGCGCTGGCAACCCATCCCTGAAAGTCGGCCAAAGGAAAGTTTTGCTCCTTGCACGAATGATGAGGGAAAGTCTCTGTTCGGGAGGGCTTCGCGTGTTGGCACCGACTCCGCCCGTGGCGCGGCGCAAGAAGCGGCCACAGTACTGGTTCCGGCGCTTTTTGGCGCTGCTGCTGATTCTGTCACCGTTTCTGCTCTGGTGGGGCTGGCGGGCCTGGAAGGACCTGCCGCTCAAGGCGGAGGGGGCGGCCCCGCGGGTCGTAGCCGGTCCGGTTTACGTGGCGGTTCTGGGTGTGGATGAGCGCCAGAATGACGGTGGGCGCTCCGACACGCTCATGCTGCTGCGCCTGGATGCGGCGGCGGGCAGGCTGGACGTGATCAACGTCCCCCGAGACACCCTCATCTCCTACAAAGACAAGCAGAACAACGTCAAACAAGCGAAGATTAACGCTGCCTATGCCATCGGTGGCACCAACATGACCACCGACGTGCTCGGCCATCTGTTGTCCATTCCGACGCCGTATTACATTGAGCTGAACTTCAAGGCCTTTGAAGATATCGTCAATAAGCTGGGCGGCGTCACCATCGACGTGGAGAAGCATTACGTCTACCAGGATCCCTTCCAGAACCTCTCCATCGACATCAAACCGGGGACACAGACGCTCATGGGCGAACAGGCGCTGAAATACGTCCGGCTGCGGTACGACGGCGTGACCAACAGCGACATCGCCCGCATCGACCGCCAGCAAAAATTCCTGCGGGCGCTGAAGGAGAAGCTTTCCTCGCCCTCGTACTGGACCCGCATCCCCGACCTGGTCGCCATCGTCCGGCGAAACGTTGCGACCAACATTCCCGAGGCGGACCAGTTGAAGTTGGCCCAGGCGATGTGGAAGGCCAAAGAGAACGTGGTCATGACGAAACTGCCGGGCGCGCCCAACGACGCGACCGGCGATTGGCTCTTCGACCCAGCGGGGTGGAAAGGGGTGACGGACGGGTGGTCCGTGAAAACGCCGGCCAAAGTGCCGGGAAACTGAACGCCTGTGGCGTGATCCTCGCCGGCGGACAGTCCAGCCGGATGGGCACCAACAAGGCGCTGCTGGACTTCGACGGCGTGACGCTGGTCGAGCGGCTGGCACACCGCCTCACCGCCTGGTTTGCTCAGGTAGTCGTCGTGACCAACGCCCCTGAACTCTATGCGTTCCTGGGCTTGCCCATGGCCTCCGACCGCGTGCCCGGCCTGGGCCCGCTGGGGGGGCTGGAGGCGGGGCTCTCGCTCTGCCGGTTTGACCACGGGTTTTTCGCGGCGTGCGACATGCCGTTCGTCGATGAAGACCTGGTGCGTTACCTGGTCGCCCTGGCGCCGGGCCACGACGTGGTGGTGCCGCAGGTGGCCGGCGAGTTCGAGCCGATGCACGCCGTTTACGGCAAGTCTTGCCTGCCGGCGATTACCCGGCTGCTTGACGACCGGCGGCTGAAGCTATTGAACGTGTTCGACGGCGCTCGGGTCCGCACGGTGGGCGAAGCGGAAATTCGCCGCTTCGGGGACCCGAGCCGCCTGTTTTTCAACTGCAACACGCCGGCCGACGTGGAGTTGGCCCGAGGTTGGGTCCAAAGTCCAAATTCCTGACGTATGAGGTGAGCCGACTTGCGCAGTCCCCAGGCCGTCTTCATTTCGCTGATCTCCCTGGCCGTGACCGGCTTGGCGGCTTTCGCACTGCCCCTGATGTGGCCCGCCGGGGGCATGGAGCCCATACCGGCGGTTTCCTGGGCGCCGATCGTGTTCGGGACAGCGATGATTGTGGTGCTGTCGCAGTCCTGGCGGGTCGCGATTCGCGGCGCCCGCGGCGACGTCTCTATCAGCATGGCGGTGGACGTGGCCACCATGCTGCTGCTCCACCCGTTCATCGCCGCCTCCGGATCGGCCCTGGGCACGGCCCTCTACCACCTTTTCTTCGCCAGGGCCTGGCGGGAGCACCGGACGGCCCGGGCAGTTGTACGGGGCATCGTCACGTTCTCCGCTGTGGCCCTGGGGGGCTGGCTGTTCCACACGCTGCGCCCCATGCCCGGCCCCCTGAACTTCGTGCGAGACTGGATCGCCATCGGCGTCGGCATCGGACTCCGGCTGCTGATCCGGGTGGTCTTCTACCCCCTGGGCATGGCCGCCTTGCGGACCGAGCCGGTCTGGGAGCAACTCAAGTACGAGTGGGAGCGGCTGCCGGTGGTGCCGTTCCTGCTGACCACCACCCTGGGCGGTTCCGCCGCTGTCATCTGGCAGGCGCAGCCGGCGGCGATCGTGCTGCTGCTGGGCCCGCTGGCCGCTACCTGGGCGGCTACCGTGGAGTTCAGCCGCCTGAACGAACTGCTGGCCACCCTGGAAGACAAGGTGGCCGACCGGACCGCGCGCCTGGCGGAGACGGTCAAGGACCGGGAACGACGGCTGGCAGAGTTTGAAGCGATTGGCTCAGTCAGCCAGGCCATGGTCCAGGCCATCCACCCCGAACAGGTGCTGGACGTAATCGCCCGGGAGACTGTGCGCGTTACCGGAGCCACCTCCGCCCTGGTGACGTTGCCCACCGAAGACGGATCGCGCCAGTTCGTCCGGGCGGCCTGCGGCGACGAGATGTTGCCGTACGTGGGGTTCGAACTGCCCATTGCCGGGAATCTCGCCGGTCTCGTAATCCGGACCGGCGACGTGCAGGTCTCCGTGGACCCGCCTAACGACCCCCGGCTCAACCAGGAGTTGGTCAAGGTCGGCCACTGGCAGCACGTGATCGAGGCGCCGCTGCTGGCCAAAGGCCGGGTACTGGGCGTACTGGTAGCGGCGACAGGCAAGCCGGTGGGCTTCGACGAACAGCACATCCGGCTTCTCTCCCTCTTTGCCAACCAGGCGGGCCTATTTCTGGAGAACGCCCACCTGCACGAGAAGGACCGGGCGGTGGCCATTCTGGAGGAGCGGAACCGGCTGGCCCGGGAACTGCACGACTCGGTGACCCAGTTGCTCTTCGGACTGACGCTGAACCTGGAAGCGGCGGCGGGCGTGTTGGAAACCAAGCCGGTCAAGGCCGCCGTTCTGGTCACCCGCTCGCAGGAGATGGCGTCCGAGGCACTGGCCGAAATGCGCTCTCTGATTTTCGAACTGCGGCCGGCGGCCTTGCAGGAAAAAGGGCTGGCAGCAGCCCTGGCCAATCACATTAACCTCTTCCGGCGCCGTCAATCTATTGAAGTCACGCTCACATTAGAAGAAGGGGAAGAGCGCCTCGCCCCCGAAATCGAGTTCTGTATATACCGGGTGGCCCAGGAGTCCCTCAACAACGTGGCGAAACATGCCAGGGCCCGGCACGTGCTCGTGACGTATAGCGTGGAGCGGGAAGAAGCCGTCCTCGAAGTGGAGGACGACGGCGTGGGCTTCGTGCCCGACACGGAAGCCGGCGCCCAGTCGTTCGGCATGACCGGCATGCGGGAGCGGCTGGTGGCCCATGGCGGCTCCCTGGAAGTGTTGAGCGCCCCCGGACAGGGCACCCGCATCGAAGCCCGCATTCCCCTGAACAATCATTCCCGGGAGGGATAAACGTGAGCCCAATTCGTGTACTGGTCTGCGACGATCACTTTATGGTGCGCCAGGGTCTCTCGACCTATTTTGAACTGCAGGACGACTTCGAGGTGATCGGTGAGGCCGGAAACGGGCAGGAGGCCGTCGCCAAGGCGAAGGCGCTCCGGCCGGACGTGGTGCTCATGGATCTGATCATGCCTGAGCTGGACGGCTTGGGCGCCCTGGAAGTCCTGAAGGGCACCGGCATCCGGGTGATTATTCTCACCAGCTTCCTGGACTCCGAAAAGGCCCTGGCCTGCATTGAAGCCGGTGCCATGGGCTTCCTGACCAAGGACATTCAGCCGGCAGATCTGGTGGATGCCATTCGGGCGGTCCACCGGGGCGAGCCGCGGCTGCACCCGGAGGTGACGAAGCGGCTCATGACCCGGGCGCTGCACCCGCAGCAGCCGGCGGGCAAGGAGTCGCTGACCGCCCGGGAACTGGATGTGCTCCGCTGCCTCGCCAACGGCATGACCAACCGGGAGATCGCCGAAAAGCTGGTGATCAGCGAGACCACGGTCAAGACGCACATCTCCAGCATTCTCTCCAAGTTGCATCTGACCGACCGGACGCAGGCCGCGCTGTTCGCTGTCCGGGAAAAGCTGCTGGACTAAATCCGGTCACCACCCGATTGCGAGGCTGCGCCTCCTCCTTGAGGATGAGGCGCAGCCTCGTTCTCTGGAGGGGGCAAAAGTTCATCCCCCTGCATGATGGCTTAACGCCGGCTTCCGGGTAAGATAATGAACGTAACCTCTACACGAACAGGAACCTACCCCATACCCCATGTGAGCACCAAAGACGCCTTGCGGGAGGCGTCTTTGGTGTTTCCAGGGGTATTTTTGTTACAGCAGTAGGGAGAGAATCGCCAGCACGAAGAGGGCCACCCTGGACGTGTCAGTGCCGTCTTTCCGCTAGTCCCCCTTGGGGCCGGGGTGCCCGGTGCATTCTTGGCACAAAAAACCCAGTCATCGGTGCCACGAGAGCAGGAATGTACGAAAATCATGTAGAATGTAACTAATTAGTACTTTCACTATCCACCTGCGGAGCCGTTGATGGGATGGACAAAGCATGGAGTACAAGCAGCTACGAGCCACGCTCTTTGATCTACTGAGGGACCGGCAATTCGCTGCAGCGGAGGCCTTGCTGCAGTCAAACCGCCCGGAGAGCGGGGTGGGGCTGGGCCGATGGTCTTACCTGTATGCCCTGTTCCTGCGGCGGGTCCGCCCCGCGGACCGGGAAGCCCTGGATCAAGTTTGCGGTCAGGCGGCTCGACTGCTGGCGACTGTGCCGGCGGAGGTCTGCGGGGTCTACCAAGTGCAATTGGCGGCAGCCATTTCCAACTGGGACTGGGCCGCTGCGCGAACCTATGCCCTTCGGATCAGGAGCTTCATGCGCCGTTACCCGGATGATCGGGAGGTGCAGGCGTGGGGCGCCGGCACCGTGTACAACGAAGGGCTGATCGAGCGGGCGGCTGGATTCTGGGCCGTGGCCGCCCGGCGCTTTACGGCGGCGGTTGACCGATTCGCCAAACATCCACACTGGGAGGAGTACCGACTTCTCGCCCTGATCGAAGCGGCATCTGTCCATCTGATGCTCGGGGAGCACAAGGCGGCGCTTCCACTGATTGCCGCCGTGCCCAAGCCCGAGGCGGGGACCAGTCTGAGCAGCCGGTACGCCTACGTCCAAACCCGCTACTGGATCAGCCTCGGGGCGGCGGCCCGTGCCCAGGAATGGCTTTCCCAGGTCCATGACGACTGGCAGGAATGGGACCAGTTCTGGCCGGCCCTGACGGCACTCGCCCGAGCGGATGTAGCAGGGCTTCAGCAGGACGCGGCGACGACCAGGACTCAGCTACGGCTAGCCCTGGCAGCAGCGTCCGGGACCTCGAACCTTCCCCTGATTGCACTGATTCAGCAACAGCTTTCCGAAATAGAGGAGGTAGCACAATGAGACGCATCCTGGTAATCGGTTCAGTGACACTCGCCCTGCTGGTTGGCGCCGCCGCCCTGCCGACCACAGCCCCCCTGGCACCGCCCACGGCACTGGCCTGCGCTTTTGACGGTGGCCCTTGCCCCAGCGCACCGACGCCCGGCCCGACCCTGTAGCGCCTGCCCCTTGAAGCGGGTCCGTCTCACATAGCACCTCGTATTGCTCAAAAACGCCAGGGGAGAGGATAAGACCTCTCCCCTGGCGTTTTTAAGGCTGCAAAGACACTTTGCAGCCTTAAGAATGACAGCCCGGTCAGAACCCCGGTGACCACACGCCCGATTTCATTGCATCTTTGAAATATCGCGATAGAGGAATATTGAAGTCCCAGAGTGAATGGTATGGCTTTATTACCTGCCTCCGTAAGTGTTCGGACCTGAAACAAAGAGAGGGTCGAGATGTGCTTAAATATCTGCTGAAGCGGGTTCTGATTGCACTCCCGGTCATTCTGGGCGTAACGATCATCATGTACACCATGATTTCGTTGATGCCCGGCGACATTGTCGACCTCATGGTAGAGCCTAACCTATCTCAGCAGGCCAAGGACCAGCGTCGCCATGAACTGGGGTTGGACCGACCGGTTCCGATTCAGTATGCCAGGTGGCTTGGGCGAAGTGTGCAGGGAGACCTGGGCTATTCGTTCGTCAATTCCCAGCCGGTCTCCAAGCGAATCGGGCAGCGGGTCGGACCCACGCTGTTGCTCAGTTTGACCGCCCTGGGCATCGCATACCTGGTGGCAATCCCGGTGGGGGTCGTTTCAGCCACCAAACAATACTCCGTGTGGGATTATGGCAGCTCGGTGCTGGCCCTGGTCGGGGTCTCGATTCCGGGCTTCTTTCTGGGCATCGGCCTGATTTACATATTCGCCCTGAAGCTGCACGTGCTCCCCGTAAGCGGCATGCGCTCCCTCGGCGTGGAGACCACGGTGGACCTGATCCGACACCTGGTCATGCCGGCCGTCGTCCTGTCGGTGGGCACCATGGGCGCCGTGACCCGCTACACCCGCTCCTCCATGCTGGACGTGGTGCGCCAGGATTACATCCGGACGGCGCGCGCCAAGGGCGTCAAGGAGCGAGGCGTGGTGTACAAGCACGCGCTGCGCAACGCCCTCCTGCCGGTGATTACGCTGCTCGGCCTGCAACTGCCGAACCTGCTGGCCGGCGCCATCATCACGGAATCGGTTTTCAACTGGCCCGGCATGGGCCGGCTGGTGATCGAAGCGATCAGCAATCGGGACTACCCGGTGCTCATGGGCACCAGCCTGTTAACGGCGGTGATGGTGGTGGCGGGCGGACTGCTGACCGACGTCCTCTACTCGGCGGCTGACCCGCGGATTCGGTTTAGTTAGAAGGAGGGCACAAACACATGTCTGGCGCCGTTGATATGAGGCCTTCCAACGAACCGACCCCCCCCAACGAACCGAAGCCCTCCACTGAACCGAAGCCCGCCCCGAATCAGGCTGAAAACTCGGACCAGGTGAAGCACAATGTGCTGCGGCGGTTCCTGCGGCACAAACTGGCCGTCACCGGCTTTGTGCTCCTGGCGCTGCTGGTGCTGCTGGCCGTTTTCGCCCCCTACGTGGCCCCGCATGACCCGAATTTTGTGGACCCGGTCTCCATGGACGACTCCCCCTCCCGCCTCCATCCGTTCGGCCTGGACACGGTGGGCCGGGACGTGCTCTCCCGGGTGATTGTGGCCTCCCGTATCTCCCTCTCGGTGGGCGTGGTGGCGGTAGGCATTTACGTGATCATCGGCTCGGTCCTGGGCTCCCTGGCCGGCTATTTCGGCGGGGTGCTCGATGTCCTGCTCACCAGGGTCTGCGATACCGTGCTCTCCTTCCCGCAAATCGTCCTGATCATCGTGATCGTTGGCGTGATAGGGCCGTCCATCTGGAACATCATGGTGGTGCTGGGGCTCCTGGGTTGGCCTCAGATCTTCCGAATCGTCCGGGGCCAGTTTCTCTCCCTCCGGGAACAGGACTTTGTGCAGGCCGGGCGAGCCATGGGCGCCCGCGACGGCCGGCTGATTTTCCGGCACGTCTTGCCCAACAGCATGGGACCCATTCTCGTGGCCGCCACGTTCGGTACCGCCAGCGCCATTCTCACCGAGGCCGCCCTGAGCTATCTGGGCCTCGGCGTCCAGCCTCCGCAGGCATCGTGGGGCAATCTGCTGATCCAGGCCCAGTCAATCACGGTCATCGAGCAACAGCCGTGGCTCTGGGTACCGCCGGGCATGCTGATTTTCGTTTCGGTGCTGGCCATCAACTTCGTCGGGGACGGGCTCCGAGACGCCCTTGATCCCCGTTTGAAGCTCTAGAAGCCTGTGAGAAATCGAAGAGGAGGGGTTCAACACATGATCCGTAAACGTTCCGCGTGGCTCGCCCTGGCCGTGGCCCTTGCGCTGCTGCTCGGTGCCTGCACCAGCAGCAAGCCGGCTGAACCGAAGCAGGATGCAGCACCGAAGCCCGCCGCCCCGAAGATCCTGACCGTTGGCATGTGGTCCAGTCCCGACTCCTTCAGCACCATTACCAACAAGACCACCTACGGGTCCCGTGTGTTCGAGCTGATTTACCCTTCCCTCTTCGTCATGACGGACAAGCTCGAGTTTGAGCCGCGCGTGGCCGAGTCCGTGACAGTGAGCGACAAGCAGGATATGTTCACCTTCAAGCTCCGCAAGAATGCCAAGTGGTCGGACGGCAAGCCGATCACCGCCGACGATGTGGCCTACACCTTCCAGGTGATCGCCCATCCCGATACGCCGACCTCCCGCCGGAACCTGATCGATACGATCAAGGGTCTGGACAAGGACGGCATCTCCGAGACGAAGGACTTCAACGTGGCCGGCATCAAGGTGATCGATGCCAACACCATCGAGTTCACCACCAAGGCCCCGGTGGACAAGGACGCCTTCATGGAGAAGGTGGCGGCCGGCATCTGGATCATGCCGAAGTCCGTGGTGGAGCCGGCCGTAAAGGCCAACCTCAAGGGACTCGACAAAGCCGATTTCGTGATGAATCCCACCGTGTTCGGCGGCGCCTTCCGGCTGGTCAAGTTCGTGCCTGACCAGTACATCGAGTTCGCCCCGAACCCGGACTACTTCATGGGTAAGCCCAAGCTGGACAAGGTGTTCTACAAGATCGTCGGTCAGGCCACCTTTGCCGCCGCTCTCCAGGCGGGCGAAATCGACCTGTCCGCCGGCAACGGCATCGGCGAAGTCCCGATCGCCGACTGGGAGAAGGTCTCCACGCTGCCGACCATGACCCCGGTCCCCTATGTGGCACCGGCTTATCAGTACCTGGACTTCAACGTGGCCCTGCCTGAGTTCAGCAACCCCAAGATCCGCGAAGCGTTCGCTCACGCCATCAACCGGCCGCTCATCGTCCAGCGCCTGCTCAAGGGTCAGGGCGAAGTACTGAACAGCCCGCTCAACTCCTCTAACAAGTACTACCGTAAGGACCTGCAGTCGCAACTTCAGTACGACAAGGACCTGGCCAAGAAGATGCTGACGGAGAACGGCTGGGACTTCAATAAGGAAGTCGTCCTGCTGACGCCCACCGGCAACAAGGTGCGTGAGGACAGCGCCGATATCATCATGGCGAACCTCCTGGACGTCGGCGTGAAAGTGAAGATCGAAAAGGTCGAGTTTGCCACCCGGCAGGCCCGGTCCAAGGACGGCAAGTTCCAGATTTCGCTGGTCGGTTTCTCCTCCACCTTCGATCCTGACTTCTCCAGCCAGGTCATGACGGGTGCCGCCTTCAACGAGCGGAAGTACTCCAGCGCTGCGATGGACGACCTGTTGTCCAAGGGCAAGCTGGCAGTCAAGTTTGACGAGAAGAAGGCCATTTACGACAAGGCCCAGGAACAATTCGTCAAGGACGTGCCGTACCTGACACTGTACTCCGTCAACGCCCTGTGCGTGGTCAACAAGCGGGTCATCGCCGCCAAGCCGGGTCCTAACGGCCTGACCTGGAACGCGCACCTGTGGGATATCAAGCAGTAACGAACCTTTCCAGTGCCGGGCCCCGCCTCGTCCTTAAGGATGAGGCGGGGCTTCGTTTGTCAGGCGGGGCGAAATTCATCCGTCTACATGATGGCTGCGTGTGGTATTCCGGGTAAGATAATGAACGTAACCTCTACATGAACAGGAACCTACCCCATACCCCATGTGAGCATCGAAGACGCCTTGCGGGAGGCGCCTTTGGTGTTTCCAGGGGTATTTTTGATACATCAGTACTTGTTCTGCCCCCCCTCGGGGCGCTAAACGGATTGCGGGTGAATGTCCAGGGACAGTGATCGGGAGAGGATCGCCAGCCTGAAGGTGGCAACCATGGGCGTGCCAGCCTTCGGGGCTCGCCCCCTTTTGCTCTGCCTATCCACGATATGTAACAGTGAACCGTACTGGAGGCATGGTGACATTAACGTCAGCACCGATGTGTTCGAGGGGGGCCGCATTCGTGAGGCGGTGAGCCGTGGCCTGCGCTTGTGTGTAGACCCAGAAGCACGCACCGCCGCCTTCGACAAGGCGGCGGTGCGTGCTGTCATGCTTTGGACGTGAAGTCACAGGGTTCGCCGGGTCCGGTCTAGTCGGATGGGAAGCTCTCGTCGGTCGAATCGCTCAACCCGCTGGAGTCGTCGTCACACTGGACGGTCGTGTCATCGTGCCGTTCGTCGCCAGGAGCGCTGCTGGCCGCCGGTTCAAAGGCGAGGCAACCGGGCCGGACGACTTCCATCCGCCGCATCATCTCGTTCTCTTCGTGTTCGAGGATATGGCAGTGCCACACATACGGACCGGAAAAGTCGCCAAACCGGGCGATGAACCGGGCGACCTCGCCGGGGTTCACCCGCACGACGTCCTTGAACCCCCGCTCGTAAGGCTCGGGCGGCACGGGCGGCCCTGTGAAGACAAGCTCGCCGGTGTTGTTCAGGCGGTCGACGTCATAGGGCTGGCGGTCCAGGATCAGGAAACGGATCAGGTGGACGTGAATCGGGTGCGTGACGGTGGTCGTGTTGATGAGTCGCCAGATCTCGATGCTTTTCAGCACGGGGCTCTCAGTGGTGGAATCACCCCAGAGGAAGCCCTGGGGGCGCCCCGTCAGGTTCCGGGTACCCAGGAGGATGATCGGGCGTTCCTCGCCGTCCATCGCTTCCGTCGTCTCAATCAGCGGCAGGTCCCGGGTTCTGACCGCCTTGCAGGGGTCCAGGCGCTCAAGCTTCACCAGCCGGTCGGGGATCCGGGTCCGGTCCTTGCTGGACAGGGGCAGGACCACCCGGAACTGCATGATCAACCCGGTGGTGTCCGGATCTGGCAGCATACCCCCGGGGAACGGTGTGGGGGCACTGTTTTTCAGCGTGAACGTCGCATTCCGGCGGCCCGTGAAGTCGACGATCACATCGACCCGCTCAGCCGGACCCAGCACGAACTGATCGACGGTGGCGGGACGCTCCATGAGCCCGTCGTCCGTCCCGATTACAGTGAAGGGCAGGATGGGATCGAAGCGCAGGCGGTAGAACCGGGAATTGGATCCGTTCAGGATACGGAACCGATAGCGCCGGGGCTCGACGTTCAGAAAGGGCCAGACCTTGCCGTTGACCACGATGGTGTTGCCGAAGAACTGTGGCACCCACATCGGCGGGTAGAAGAGCGACGCATCGGCGTTAAAGGTCCGGTCCGTGAGCAGGATCGGGATCTCGAAGGGCACCTTGGGCAGCGGCAGTTTCTCTTCGGCCTTGTCGCGCACGAAATAGAAGGCCTGCAGCCCGGAATAGACGTTCAGCCGCGTCACGCCAATGGCGTGATCATGATAGTGCAGTTGGGCGGCGGGCTGCTGGTTCGGATACTCGAAGACGTCGGTCTTGAAAAGCGGCCCGATCTCGGTCAGGCCCGGCGTATACCACTGGTCCGGGGTCCCGTCGAACACGGCCTGGACGTTCGCACCGTGCAGATGCACCACGTTCCGCACGTCAGGTCGGAACGACTCGGCCCCGTGGATGGAGTGGTCCACCGTCAGCAAAGGCGTGGTGGGCAAGTTGTTGATCCAGTGCACGCGGATGGGGTGGTTCCGGCGGGCTACGATCGTCGGCCCGGGCCACATGCCGTTGTAGCCCCAGATCGTTGTGGGCGGGAAATCCCGGTGGAGCTGCTGCTGGTTCTGCCGCATCCGCACCTCAAAGAAAGGCTTGCCGTCCACGATATCCACCGGCTGCAGAATCGGCGGAATCGGCAGGGGGTCGACAAACTTCGGCACCGTGTTCGGGTCCGCGGGGTTGACCGGATCACCACCAGGAGGCTGACCGCGTTTGTCCACTGCGTCGCACCTCACCTAAATAGCTTGGCGGGGGCGGGAAACCTGTCCGCCACATTACGTTACGCGCTTGGGCCACTCGTGGTGCGAGATCCAGCATCCTCCGCTACTCTAGCGGGCGAGCCGGCCAGGTCACTCGGGCACGCACCCGGTGGCGCGCCCAGCCCCGGACCGAACCTGAACCGCCGGCCCCCCTGGAGTGATCGACTGCTGTGACAGTGCTACCATGAAGATTCGTTGTTTACACCGTTCTCACCGTACGATACCGACCAAGAGCGATGTCTACGGTGCGCACCCTTTCCATCTCCCAGCGAAGCTTCCCCTTGTTTTCCGCCTCCTTCCATGGATATAACTAGCCTGGCAGCGTAACCCAGTTCCTGGCCACTAGCCTCACACAATGATGCAGCAGCGGCAATTGCACACCCCACCCGCACGGAGTTGCGATTGCCTCTGCTGCGAGGCGGCGCCTGTTGTCAGCCCCAACTCATGAGCGACCCTCCAGAGACCTTTACTGCATGAGGCGAATGGCCTCCCGCCCTTTCATGCCCGGCACAACTCCCAGGGCGCGGGCAGCGTCGGTCACATCCGCCAGCGGGGCCTCCAACAACTCGTCGACGTTGCGCACCCCGAGGGCGCGCCCGGCGATAATGCCCCGGTCGGCCAGCCGTGTATTCAGAAGTGTCACGTCAAGAGCACCGCACATGATATACCCCTTGGTTGTCGTGACGGCAACCAGATGGGTCTTTGGCAGCTCCACGGTTATGGCCGTTGCTTGTACGCCTTCCACCTGCACGGGCGTCAAAACCACCACGTTTGCTCCCACCCTTCTCCCCGTTTCCATAACCAGTTTACGGGGACAGGGTGGCGGGTGCTACCGGTATCCTGGCGGGCTACAGCGACCACTCGTCGTCGCCGCCCTGCATGCGGCAGGCCACCGCCTGCCCGGTGGGCGTCATGGCCAGCCCGCCCCGGGCGGTCTCCCGGAGGGCCGCCGGCAGCGACCGGCCGATCTGCCCCATGGTCTGGATGACTTCGTCGACCGGAATAGCCGACTCCACCCCCGCCAGGGCCAGGTCCGCCGCCACCAGGGCCGAAGCGGCGTACATGCCGTTGCGCTTGACGCACGGCACCTCCACCAGCCCGGCCACCGGGTCGCACACCAGCCCGAGGGCGGATTTCAGGACGATGGCCGCGGCGTGAGCCGCCTGCGCCGGCGTCCCGCCGGCCAGTTCCACCGCAGCGACGGCCGCCATGGCGCCGGCCGAGCCGACTTCCGCCTGGCAGCCCCCTTCGGCGCCGGAGACCGAAGCGTGCCGGGCGATGATCGCCCCCACGGCCCCGGCGGCCAGCAGCGCCCGGGCCAGGTCGGCGTCCGACGCCCCGGCGGCCTCGCCGGCGGTGATCAGCACGCCCGGCAGGACGCCGGAGGCGCCCGCAGTCGGTGCGGCGACGATGCAGCCCATGCAGGCGTTCACTTCCGACACGGCCAGCGCTCGGGCGACGGCGGTCTGGACGACCGACCCGGTAACGGCTTTCTGCGACCGGCCCAGCACCCGGGCGGCGTCGCCGCCCACGAGGCCGCTGGCCGACTTATCCCGCCCCTGGAGGCCTCGCTCCACGGCGGCCCGCATGACGTTCAGACGGGCGGTCATCGCCGCCAGCACGGCCTCAGGCGGCTGGCTGGAGAACGCCGCCTGGTGGCGCAGGGCGAGCTCCCCGAGGGAGATTCCCTGCGCTTCTGCTTCCGCCACCAGCGCGTTCATGGTCATCTGCGGCTGAGACATGTGGGACCCCTCCTTCAGATTTTGCCGATGGCCCGGACCCACAGAATGTCCGCCTGCACCTGCAGCAGGGCGATGGCACCGGGGGCCACCTCGTTGTCCAGTTCGACGGTGGTCAGGGCATCGCCGCCCCGGGAGTGCCGGGAGACCCTCATGGTGGCGATGTTAAGGCCGTACGCGGCCAGGCTGTTAGTGATGCGGGCGAGCACGCCGGGCCGGTCGGTGTGGCCGATGAGCAGCGTGTGGTAGAGGCCGGCCAGTTCCACCGTCCAGCCGTCCAGCTCGGTGAGCTGCACGGCCCCGCCGCCGACCGAACTGCCCTGAATGACGGCCGCCTGCCCCGTGGGCCCGGTGAGGTTGAACCGGGCCGTGTTCGGATGCACCCGGCCGAGGTCGGCCTTCCGGAATTCGACGGCCATTCCGGCGGCGCGGGCGTGCTCGCCGACCTCCGCCAGCCGGTGGTCGTCGGGCGCCCAGCCCAGCAGGCCGGCCACCAGGCCCCGGTCGGTGCCGTGGCCCCGGCCGGTCTCCGCAAATGAGCCGTGCAGATCAATCACCGCCTGCACCGGGACGAAGCCCGCGGCAGCGCGGGCGAGCAGGCCCAGACGGATCGCCCCGGCGGTGTGGGAGCTCGACGGCCCGACCATGACCGGGCCGATCACTTCAAAGAGGTCTACAGGCTCCACCTGGTCATCCCTCCATCCAGGCGCCCTCCCACCACACACGGCGGGAGGGCGCTTTCTTAGTCTGCCTTTAGCATCTGCGCCTTAAGCCAGAGGGCGCATTCCGTCCGGGTTTTGGCCAGTTCGCAGCCCAGGTGGTCCGGCTTGAAGATGTCCCCCTCAAGCAGGTCGGCGTTGGCGTGACAGCCGCCGCTGCAGTAATTCCGGGCCCAGCAGTCGGCGCAGCCTTCTTTGGTGTAGATGTGGCAGCCCGCCAGCGTCTGCTGCAGGTCGTGCCGGGCGATGCCTTCCCCGACCGTGCCCAGCTTGTACGCGTCGCGGCCGACGAACTGGTGGCACGGGTAGAGGTCGCCTTCCGGCGTGACCGCCAGGTACTGGACCCCCGCCCCGCAGCCCTGCACCCGGCGGGGCAGGCAGGGGCCGGCGTCCGGCTCCACGGCGAAGTGGTGGAACGTGAAGGACTTGCCCTCCCGGCGGCGCCGGTCCATCTCCGCCGCCAGCCGCTCGTACTCAGCCTTCAGCGCCGGCACGTGCTCTTCCCGGAGCGCATACGGCTCCTCGGGCTTGGCGATCACCGGCTCCAGAGAAAAATGCGGGGCGTGCATGGCATCCGCCATGTAGAAGGCGTCCGCCGAAAAATCCAGGTTGGCGGATGTATAAGTACCCCGCAGCACGGCGTAGGCGCCCCGCCCGGTGGCGCCCTGCGCCGCCCCGTGCTCCCAGGCGGCCACGCCGCCCGGCGCCCGCCGCTCCAGGGCCAGGCGAATGCCCTCCTCCGCCTTCGTGGCCGAGCCGCTGCGCATGGCGTCGTGCACTTCGGGCCGGCCGTCGAGGCTCAGAATCAGGCTGATTTCTTCCCGGTCCAGGACGTCCAGAATTTCCGGCGTCAGCAGCGTGGCGTTGGTGGTCAGCGTGAACGTGAAGTGCTTGCCCGCTTCCGCCCCCCGCCGCCGAGCGTAGGCAATGGTCTCCTTCACCACGTCCCAGTTGGTCAACGGCTCGCCGCCGAAGAAGTCGACTTCGCAAATCGGGCGCGCCCCGCTCATCTCAATGAGCAGGTCCACCGCCTGCCGGGCGACTTCCGGCGACATGAGCATCACCCGGCCGCCGTAGGAGCCCTTCTCGGCGAAGCAGTACGTGCACGAGAGGTTGCAGGCATGGGCGATGTTCAGGCAAATCGACCGGAGCGGGTCGCCGGGCTTGGGCATGAGCGGCGCCCACTCCGCCTCCGGAGCAAACAACGTGCCCAGTTCCGTGAGCGCCTCCACTTCGAGCAGCGCCTCATCGACATCGGCCGGCGCGTAGCGGTGCCGCAGGTCGTCCAGTTGGGCCTCGGTCACTCGGCTCTCCTGCAGGCCCAGAATGTCCCACGTGAGATCGTCCACTTCGTGCAGGCTGCCACTGTGTACGTCGAGCACGAGCTTGGTTCCATGCATGGCAAAACGATGAATCTGACCCTTGCGCAAGGGATACAACTCCTTAGAACGCGCCAAGGCCGGGCCGCAAGGGCCCGGCCTGTCTGTCAGGCGCTAGCGGATGGTGGTCTCGTAGGCCTTGATCTGGCCGGCGTTGGGACTGGTCAGCGTGCTGACGGAGCAAACGATGTTGCCCACCGTGCAGGAGGTCTTGCAGGCCGACTGGCAGGAGACGGCGCAGTCGGTGCAGCCGGCGTGCTTCACGGTCGCCTGGAGGGCGGGAGCGACGAGGGTACGGATGTGCTTCATAGAGCATCACTCCAAAATGGTAAAGGTACGATCTGATCAAGTATATCGATTTTGGTGGCCAACAGGCAAGCATCCTTTCGCATCTCATGGCGAAGAGGATATTTTTTTCCGCGATAATCTGCCTTCGAACAAAAATGCCGCCCAATCCGTTTATGTAATGGAATGTTAACCCAGTTACTACATAAAGGGTAAAAGAAGGGGCGAGCGGTTCATGTTTGGGAAACACCGGATTGTGGAGATCATGGGGGCCGTTCTGTTGGCGGTGATGGTGGCCACCCCTGCTCACGCCGATTCGGTTGAGCAACGGTTGGCAGCGCTGGAGTCGGAGGTGGCGGTGCTACGGCAGGCGCTGGCCCTTTCTGCGCTGAATGTGCCCGATGTGGTCGCCCGGTCCCTGCCGGCGGTGGTGAGCGTGTACAACGTGACGGACAAGGACGAGATCGCGAGCAAAGGGACGGGGTGGCTGATCGGAAGCGACGGGGTCATCGTGACCAACACCCAGTCCGTTTTCGGACCTGGCCGAGCTAAAAGTGGCGGGCAGCGGCTACCCGACGCTGCCGGTGGCCACAACGGCGCCGAGGCTCGGCGAGCCGGTGGTGGTGATCGGCAATGCCAAGGGCTTCAGCAACAGCGTCAGCGTCGGCATTGTCAGCGGTACGAATCGGGCGGACCCGACGCACCTGCACCACTACCCCTCGCTCCAGACCGACGCGGCCATCAACCCCGGCAATTCCGGCGGGCCGATCCTGAACCGACGGGGCGAAGTGGTAGCAATCGTCGCCTGGCGGGCAGAGGACGGGGCCGAAACGCTCGGCTTTGGCATTCCGGTCTCCCGGTTGCTCGACACCCTGCAGCGGGTCGTGCCCGGCCGCGGCGTCGTCCGCCCCTGGCTCGGCGCAGCCGTCAGGGAGCCGTACTGGTCTCGCAACGACGCACTGCCTAACCAGCTAGGGCTGGTGGTGTCCGATATCCACCGTGACGGCGCCGCCTATGCGGGTGGGCTGCACCGCCTGGATTATCTCACCGCCGTCGACGCGATGCCGGTGAACGATCTGACCCAGTTGCGGCAGGCGCTGGACAAGCACAAGCCCGGCGATACCGTCGTGCTGTCGATCACCCGTCAGCAGGTGAGCGACGCGCAGTGGGCCGACCTGACCCTGAGTGTCACGCTGGGCGAAGACTCCGGACCGGTACCCGGCGTGATTCCCCGGCTGTACAATCCGGAAAACGACGACCTGTTCTAGGCGGGGGCGCTCCGGAGGGCAGCAGGGCGGTGGCAGTATGGTGCAAAGTGATGGTTCCTCCTTCCGCGCGCTGCGAAGGATTAAACGTTTGCGCACCGAATCCTTTCTTAATCTTTTTGCAGGTAGGTTTTTGCATGCGATTTCCTCTGCTGCTGCGGTACGCCGGCGTTGCTTGTCTGCTCGTGATCCTCGCGATTGGCCCGTTCCTCCAGGGCCTCTTTTTCTGGACCGGGCTCCTGACCGCCATCGCCCTCCTGTCGATCGGGTTCGTCCTGTGGCTCATCGGCCGGCGGTGGGAGGGCCTCCCCACGGCCCTGACCGGCGGGGCGCCGGGCCTTGCCCTGCTGGCCCTGCTCGCCTGTTACCTGGTGCAGTTCGGCTGGGCGGTCTACCCGCGCGGCAACCTGGACTGGGTGCTGCGGGTCGCCGCGGCCGGCATGGCCTACGTGCTGGTGCGGGCGGAAGCGGGCCCGGCCCTGCGCCGCTGGTTGGGCTGGGTGCTGGTCGTCAGCGCCGCGGGCGTGGCCTTCGCCGGCCTCCTGGAGTTCACCGGCTACTTCGCCGGCAATCCGGGCCTCGTAAAGGCGCTGGGCTTGGTCGGCCTGAGCGACCGCATGTTCACGACGTTCCAGTACCCGAACACGGCGGCGGCCTACTTCCTGGCGGCGCTCTTCGCAGCCGCCGGCCTGGCGGCCGAAGACCTGAAGCCGTGGAAGCTAACGGTGGCAACCGGCCTCATGACGCTGCTGGCACTGGGCTTCTTCTTCACCGTCTCCCGCGGGGCGGTGGTGGTCCTGCCGTTCGGCCTGCTGCTGCTCTTCCTGGGCCTGGGCCGGGCGAAGCGGTGGCCCGTCCTGCTCCTGCTGCTGGCGGCGGCGGCGCCCATGCTGGCCGCTCTCCACGGCGTGGGTGCGAACGCGGCCATCCATAACTACGTGAGCGCGTTCCGCTGGGTCGGGGCCGCAGTGGCGGGCGGCGCCCTCGCCGGGCTCGTGCTGGCCTACTTTCTGAAACTGAAGCCGAAGCTGCAACTCGGTCTGGCGGCCGCGGCCCTGGTGCTGGCGGTGGTGGCGCTGGCCGCCCTCCGTCCGGGGGTGTTGCTGCCGAAGCAGGCAACCCGGCTGCTGGACCTGAACTTCAAGACCGTCAACGTCGTGCTCCGGCTCGTCTTTGATCAGGATGCCCTGCGGATTGTGCGGGACCATCCCCTGGGCCGCGGCGGCTGGGGCTGGGATCGCACATACCGGCAGTACCAGGACTTCAGCTACACCGCCCGGGAGACCCACGACCACGTCGCCCAGACCGCCGTGGAGGCGGGCGCCCTTGGGCTGCTGGCCCTGCTGGCGGCCCTGGTGACGGCGCTGGGGACGACCTGGCGGAACCGGACCGCGGACCCGCTGGCCTGGTCCCTGGCGGCGGGGGCGTTCCTGATCGCCGGCCACAGCCTGATCGACTTCGACCTCTCCTACGGGCTCATGTGGCTCCTGCTCTGGGTGCTCCTGGCGGCGGCAGCCGCCCCGGCAGCCGCCCCGGCAGCCGCCCCGGCACCCGCCCCGGCGGTTCCCGGCCGGCGGGAGGCTGCCGGCTGGTGGGGCGGCGTGGGCGCCGGTGCGGCAATTGCTGTGCTGGCAGGGGTCCTGGCTCTTGGGTCGGCGTACACGGATCAGGCGCAGGCGCTTGCCGACGCGGGCGAGCGGGACCGGGCGGTCGCGGCGGCCCGGCAGGCGGTCCGCTTCGACCCGTGGAACAGCGACCCGTACCTGGTCGTCGGCGACCGGACTTCGCTGGAGCAGGCCGCCCGGGTGGACCCGGGCCGGGCGCAGGCCCGCTTTGAGCTGGCCATCCGGCTGGAACTGGCGAAGGACCTGCCGGCGGCCCTCCGGGAGGCCCGGGCGGCCCTGGCGAACCAGCCGATGGTCTCAGAGCACTACACGAAGGCGGCCGGCCTGACCGGCTCGCTGATGGTGGACGCGGTGAGCCGGGGCGACCAGGCGGAGGCCCGGCGGCTGGCGGACGAACTGGCGGCCATGGGCGCGGAGTTCGCCCGGCGCAAGGCGGTGGGCGACCCGCTGCAGCATCTGTGGCCGGGTCTGAACCTGGAGATGGACCCGGTGTTTCAGCTGCGGTACGGGCAGGCGCTCTACCTGAAGGGCGATCCGACGGCCGCGGAGCCGCTCCTGAAGGCGGCGGCGAAGGTGGGGCTGCTGGGGTCGGAGGCGGAGGTCTGGCTGTACGCCGTCTACGAGCGGCGGGGCGACAAGGGGGCCATGGCGGCCCTGGAGCAGAAGCCGTGGGTCCGGTTCCGGACGGCGAACCCGGTCTACAAGGCGATCAGGGCGTGGCAATAAAGAAGAGGCAGGTAGCCCGGGAGCGGGCTGCCTGCCGTTTTGTCGAGATTCAGTTGTCGTCGGCGGACTGGTCGGTGTTGGCGCCTTTCTTGTTGGCGTCACGGGTGGCCCGGCGCTGGGCCTTCTCGTCCTCCGGCAGGGAATGGACCGGTTCACGGGTGGGTTCATCCAGATTGATGAAGACCGCCTTGCCGATGCGCTCGCCGATTTTGATCGGGGTCTCGGTCACCTGCAGGGCGTAGATCTCCCGGATGTCGGGGGGAACCAGCCGCTCAAGCGAGCCGAAGATCTTGTACAGGTTGAACTGGAAGCCATAGTCGCCGTAGGTGACGTTAAGGCCGTTGGGGCTGATCGCTTCGGTGGCGGGCATGAAGTACATGTGGCTCTTATTGCCGTCGATGGCGACATCCATCTTGACGGGGCGCGGGGTGCCGAGGTTGTTGGCGACGCAGACCTTTTCCAGGGCCTTCAGAGCCTTGGCGGAGCTTTCGGCCATGGCCGGGTTGCCGACGGCCAGAACGGAGTCAAGCTGCTTGCGCCGGCGGGGGGAGAGTTCCTTGAGCACAACGGGCTCGAAGGACGGAATGTCCCCCTGGTCGGCGGCGGCGACCAGTGCGATCAGGGCCTCGACGTCCTTGTTCTTGGGCACTGTTGGATTCCCCTTTCTGGGTCCTTATGCTTATATTATAGTACATCTAGGTCTAAATTAATAGTGTTTTCGTGCTTGTCTTGTGATGATTGTTGGGTCCTGGGCTTGTGGTGGGTTGGTCCCTGGCTGGTGGTGGGTTGGTCCCTGGCTTGTGGTCGGTTGGTCCCTGGCTGGTGGTGGCTTGGTCCCCGGCTGGTGGTGGCTTGGTCCCTGGCTGGTGGTGGCTTGGTCCCTGGCTTGTGGTGGCTTGGTCCCTGGCTTGTGGTGGGTTTGTCCCCGGCTTGTGGTGGGTTGGTGGTGTCAACCTGGGGGGGTAGACCTAAAAATCTCTGCCTGGCGTTTCACGATCCGATCCTCATAAGCCTGGCGCGTCTCGTCTACCAGATTCGCAGGCAAGCCGGCAGCCCGCAATTCACTCGCCATTTCCGCGAGCAATCCCTCCACTTTCCGATCGCGGGAACGGCGCAGGCCATCGGCCCGCGCCAAGTACTTGGCCCCTAGGGCCGCTACGTCCGCCTTCGCCTGGCGATACGCCGCCGCAGCCCCGGCCACCGGGGTGTTCAACTGGCCTTCACAGTCCGCCTCCATAGCTTCGAACCCGGGCAGGTAGCGAGCACGCACCGCCGCAACGCCTGCGGCCGCTTCGGGCGCCCTGGGAGTCCCGCCGCTGGCCGGGTCCGAAGTCGGCGCCGGCGCCCAAATTCCAGAGGCCGGAGTTGCCGGGTTCCCAGCGTCCGCCGCCTTCGGACCCGCCAACTTGGGGGAGAGACCGGCGCTGAGGTTCACCTTGCCCTACCGGCTCACCTTTACGACCACATCCGATCGGGGCGGCAGGTCAAGCACAGCAAACGAGCCTTGGGTAGCGGGCACGAGCTGAATCCGCTTACCGTCTTTGTCTTCAAGGGCTCGAACCGGCCCCTTATTCTGTAGCCAAAGCGTGAACTTCCTCATAGGCTCATCATTTCGGTTCTGAATCCGAACGTAGTCACCGGCAACCGTAATGTCCACATTGTCCCGTGCGTTCAGATAGTCGGCCAGCGAACCGGCCGTCGTCCTCCACCAGTTGTGTTTTTGCACCGCATAGCCCAGTAGACTCTCAATGCCCTTGTACATCCCCTCTTGGGGATGTGTAGGAGCGATAATTCCGTGGGTATGGACGATCAAAGTATAGGTCCCGCCCATCTCATAGGTCTTGTCAAGGGCCGCACGGTCAGCATCACTGACCTGATTACGCAATAGGTAGTGCCCAGGCATGTCCAGTGTCCGGACCATCCGGAGTTCCGACCCATTCTTTACGATACCCCTCGCGGGGTACAAGTTGCCAAAGGTCAGGGTATCGTCACCCCAGTAGGCCGTGAACGCATCCGAAAACTCGAACGATTCCGAGGCTTGCATAGCTTCCAGGGCACTTTTCGTGAATGGGAGTGCGATGCCCCGGCGATAAGGAATCGCCTCTTTCTGCAGGATTGACAAGACTGCGTCAAAATTCTCGCGCCAGCGCGTTACCGAGTCCGTCCCCCCAGGGCCGTATGGCTTGCCGACAGTCGGGTCAAAGTGATGCAACCCGTGGGCGGCGATCTCGTGCCCGGCTTTCACGTATGCTTGGATCAGATCAGGGTACTCCTTGGCATAGGAACCGGTCACGTAGTGAGTAACGGGGAATCCCAGGCGCTTGAATAGGTCTATTGTGAATTGGGCCTTCTTTTCCTCCAGCTTTCCATCGTTGACTGGATCCCAGTTCTCGTCGTAGTACGGCGAGTTCTTTACGTCGGATTGTTTATGGACCTCCCAGTAGGCGTCGACTCCCTCAGTATCACTGCGCACAACCATTGCCGCTTGCTGGCCGTCCGGGTACCGCCCGGACCTGGCAATCAGGTCACCCCGGTCCCGCAAACTAGTCTCGAGGATACCCTCCAGAAGGAGCAGGTCCGTCAGGCTATAAACGTAGTAACCGGACGATAGGTAGGAGGATGCCAGCCAATACACGCTTGCACTGCCGCGCTTCGCTTCGGTTGCCGCGGGCGAGGGATTGTCCTGTTTATCTCGGTGCTGAATTAGAATTTTCGCATCCGCAACATCGTATATTTGGCCTGCTACAAATCCCTGTTTGCGGGACAGGCTCCCCCATGCCATTAGCCGCGCCATGGCCGGGTCGCTTTTGCCAGCCTCCCCAGTCTCCTCTGCCCAGGAGCTCTCCCGGCTGGCGACCTGCTTAAGCCCTGCAAGCGTAGTCAGTTGCTGATTCTCCGGAAGAAGATGTCCCGTTTCGTCCCGAGTGCCGGTGTCCTTCAGACCAAGAAGATTTGTCGCTCCTGCCTCCACGGCCTGTCTCACCGCCCGGGCAACTCTCTGATCCAGTTGAGGCGCCCAGGGCAGAATCACCAGCCGGTAGTCAGTCAACGACGTGGAACTCGCAGCCACCTGCTCCTCATTTAGCATGTCGAAGCGCGCGCCAAGGCTGGTAAGCATTTCTCGAAGGGCAAGAAAAGTCGGACCCGACCTGGCATCCCGAATCTGAACCAGGACCACGGAGTGTTTGAAGGCTGTAGGGTCTGGAGCTACAAACGGGATTGAGACCGGCGTGGGCGTGAGTGCTTGGGGCGCTTGGCGCTGACAGGCCCCCAATACCGTTGTCGAAATCAGCGCTCCCACCACGACTCGTAATAGACGCGTATAGATGTGCCTGTGCATAGCTAACCTCCGCCCCCCTGGTGGGTTTTGAATGGTAGACTATTCGCCGGGTTTGGTCGCCCGTTGCAGCGCGAATTTAGCCGTCTTCACAAACGAGGACACCTCTTCGAGCCGGAAATGATAGAGGACCAACAAATAGACAACCAGACCAGCGCAAGTGCTGAGGCCCATTTCCAAGAGATCCCTGTGCAAACGCACGCCCGTCGGTAGTGAGGAAACCCATCTGGCCATTGCCCAAGCGGCACCACCGTATAGGACTGTACCGAGGGAAAACAGATGGATTGGAACAGTCCGCAGCAAGACCCTGAACTCGGGCACACGGCGCGCAAGGGTCCAAACCATCAGCCCTCCGGCGACCGAGACCGACATGGTGTTCGCCAGTGCAAGGCCGGGGAGACCAAACAGCCGGGAAAGAGGGTAAGCGGAAACGACATACGCGATTGAAGCAAAGGTCAGGGTATACAAAGGGGTAAGGGTATCCCGCAAAGCGTAGAAAACGTACCCGACGAAGCCCGAGACGGAGAGACCGAGAATTCCCGGAAGATAGAAAAGCAAAGCACCAGCGGTGGTAGTTGTAGATACTGCGCTGAAAGCGCCCCGTTCAAACAGGATTCTAACAATAGTAAATGCCTCCACCATGGCCCCGGCAACAATGGGAAGCGTCACGAACAGAATAAGTCGGAAGCCCCGGACTGCCGTACGGCTAAGTGCCGCTGCGTCTTTTTGGGCGCTGTGCCGTGTGAGTTGCGGGTACAGCACCGTCGAGAGTGCAAGCGCAAAGAGTCCCACCGGCAACTGGCGTACTTTGTCGGCATACGTTAGAGCAGCAATACTCCCCACTGGTAGCCCAGAAGCCAGGTAGCGTTCAAGCACCGTTGGACCATAGCTGAGGGCTCCACTGAGCACAAGCGGCAGCGTAATCAAGACCACCTGACGCATTCCTGACGCCGGCCCACGCCAGCTTCCTGGTTCCCATATGTTTCGCCGTAGCAGCGCCCACCACTGGAGCCCGAACAACGCTACCGCGCCGACGAAGAATCCCGTTGAGAGACTCGATGACCCGATTTCCGGGGTCCACAACAGCACGATGTTCGTGACCACGTTTTGTGCGAGAAGCGCATATGCAGGCGTGAGAAAGTCTTGGTTGGCGTTGAGCGGTACCTTCATTAACTGAGCAGCAACCAACATGGATAGAGTAGCAAAGACCGCCCGACTCATGGATACCGCAATTCGTTGTGTTTCGGCGTCCATGCCGTGTCCCAACAGTTCTACCAGCGGTCCGGACGCCGCAAATCCAACGACGGAGATAATAGCGCTTATGAAAGTGATTCCCGCGGCGCTGGCCCGCCAAAGATCCCAGCCCTCTTGCTTGCGCCCCGCTGCCTGGCAACTTGAGAAGAACGGCATCAGCGCATTGCTTAACGGCACTCCCAGCAAAGTAACCAAGATGGAGGGAACGGTTAGTGCCAGGTTGAAGGCGTCCCCAATGGCCGACGTGCCAAAGTAGTAGGCAATCATTTGCTGCTGAATTAAACCGGCCAGCCGGACAAGACCCAACAGACCTGTGAGTGAAACGACATGATAGAGATTTGATTTACCCGTAGCTGGGCGTTTTGTCACATTGAGCTCTCCTTCATGAGCAACGCCCGAACGGTTAGAAATAGGATGCGGATGTCCACCCACATCGACGTGTTTCGCGCGTACAAGAGATCATACTGTAACTTCTCTTTGGGCGAGGAACTGTACCGCCCTAATACTTGGGCAAGGCCAGTCAAACCAACCGGGACCTTGTGACGGTAACAATACTCTGGAATCTGCCGTTCGAACTGCTCCACGAAAAACGGACGTTCAGGTCTGGGTCCAACCAGGCTCATCTCACCCTTGACGATATTAAACAACTGCGGTAACTCATCCATTCGAATCTGCCGCATAATGCGCCCGACCCGTGTGACCCGGAGATCGCACTTCCCCGATGAAAGGACTGGGCCTGTGACCATTTCGGCATTCACAACCATTGTGCGGAACTTAAGGACATGGAAGCGCCGGTGGTTTTGTCCGACCCGTTCCTGCCGGTAAAGGACTGGTCCACTCGAATCCAGCTTAATCGCCAGGGCGATCAGCGCCATGACTGGTAGGCTAAACAGTAAGGCCGGTACCGCAATGCTCAAGTCGAGTGTGCGTTTCGAGAGTGCTCTAACTGGGTCTAGACGGATTGGCCGAACCCCAAGGAAAGGGACTTCCCGGATCTTGAAAGGACTTGCGTTGAGCATCGTGAGGTCGAAAAAGTCCGGTCCCACAAGAACTGGAGTATCACAACTGACAGCGAGAGAAATGATGCGACGTTTGTCCTCATGCGGAATGCCCGCCTCAATCAGAACAGCCTGCAATCCTGGAGACTGGAGCAACGTAGTAAGCTCCAAAAGCGCCTCCTCTCTCTGACCAGATTCGTGAGGCCATAGAACTTCAAAAACGACTGGAAAAGTCGGGCGCAAGACCGGTACTAAGTGGGCGAACCCGTCGGCAGTACCAACCATGATAAGTTTACCTACGGGACGGTTCCGGTCTTCAGCCCAGCGGCAAAACCTACGCCAAGCCAAGGCCACAGGTATAAACAATATGAAAGCGATAACGAAGACGGTGCGTGGAACTGCGAAACTGCGCACCATGAACGAAATGGCCGCACCGGCAAAATGGATAACGATTGCCGCAGAGATGATTGACCACCGATACTCACTGAGTGAATAGACGCTGTCGTCATACAACCCATACGCCGAAAAGACGATGATCGTTGTCAAAGCAATCCAGGGGGCGATTCGCCAAAAATCAACCGAGTTTGGGAGTGGAGGATTGGCCAGAAATCGCACCAAGTAAGCACACAAAAAGACGCCTACGGTTAGCGCTCCATCACCTAGAACCGCCAACGCTTTCCACGCTGAACTGCGGTGAATCATGGCCCTCCCCCTTCGAACCCCTTGCCTCGCAACAGGCCTCATATACTTCCACAGTCCTATTCACCATACGAGCCTCTTCGAAGTTGTGACGGGTCCGGAGCAGGGCTTGGGTCCCGAAACGCGTTCGAATCCTCTCCTCAGCAAGCAGTCTACCTAGCTTCTGCGTCAGGTCAGTGGCGTTCCCCGGCTCATAAAGATAACCATTCACGCCAGAGGTGACCTGCTCCGGGATCCCGCCCGTGTTAGGTGCCACCGTTGGCAATCCGGTGGCCATTGCCTCTGCAATTGAAATCGGCAAACCTTCGTGCAGACTGGACAGCACAAAGACGTCCATGGCGCGTAGCAATTCGGAGACATCATTGCGCTGGCCAAGAAACAGCACCCGATCGGCCAGGCCGATTGATTTGACCCTTTCCGAAACCGTCTGAAGAAGTGGGCCATCCCCGACCCATATGAATCGGGCATCTGAATAAACTGGAGCCAAGCGGTTAATGGCCTCCAGCCAAGTCCAAGGGTCCTTGGGGGAATCCATTCGCGCCACCGTTCCCACCAATACGGAGCAAGGGTCCAGATGGAGGCGGACCCGTAGCACCTCCCGCTCTTCTTGAGAGGCTGGCCGGTAGGTCGCTTGGTTTACGCCGTTCCAAATGGTCACGAACCGATCGGATGGCCCTACGTGGTAGTCTAGCGCCGTCTTCCTGTCACTTTCCGATACGCAAATCACTTTGGTGCTCAGCCTTGCGCCGAGGGCTTCCAATTGGGCATAAACGTGTCTGACCCACCGCCGGGGGGAACGGTTGATCACAAACCCATGGGCGGTGAAGATGATAATTGGGACGCCGGCCAGTTTGGCAGCCACGCGCGCAAGCAGCCCAGCCTTCGAGCTGTGGGCGTGTACAATGTCAAATCGCTCTCGGCGGCAGAGCCGCCAGATGGTCCACAAGGCAAGGAAATCCTCCCAGGGGTGGACCTCCCGAACCAAGTGTCGACAGAAGAGTCCCCGCGCCCCTGCCTGACGTACCTTGTGGAGCAAGTCGTCGCCTCTACCGACCAACACGGTAACGTCATACCCGTGCGTGATGAGCCCCCCGGTAAGGGAGGCCACGTGAGACTGTGCTCCACCAGGTTCCGCAAGGGTAATTACCTGCAAAACCCGCTTCTTACTGGGCACTTTCGATCGCCGCCTTAAGGCTGTCCGCAACGTACTGGATATCGTCGTGACTGAGGGCGGTATGGAAGGGGAGCGCCAACGTGCTTGAGGCGACCCGTTCCGTAATGGGAAAATCCCCTGGCTTGTACCCGAAGGACTCAATGAAATGACCCTGTAGGTGAATCGGGGTGAAGTACGGCCGAGTTGCAACCCCCTTCTCGGCTAAAAAGCTTTGTACGCGATCTCGACTAATACGCGGATCAAAGCGAATTACGTAGACGAACCAACTCATTTTCACGTCGGGTTGCACCGCAGGGAGCCGCACGCCTTGGATACCATGGAGGGCCTCGGCATACCAACCAGCCACCCGGTCCCGAGACAAAAGCATGGCGTCGAGCCGACGCAACTGCGCAAGTCCCAAGGCGGCGCTCATCTCATCCATACGGTAGTTGTAACCCAGCCGAACGTGGCTGAGCCAAAGAGCGTCTCTTCCCCGGCCTTGGTTGCGCATGCTACGACACACCTCGGCCAAGCGATCATCGTCAGTGACGATCAGTCCTCCCTCACCAGTGGTCAACTGCTTGTTGGGATAGAACCCGAACACGCCGGCAGTGCACCAACGCGGGTTTGCCGTCCGAACTCCCCCTAGTTCTGCGCCCAGAGATTCGCAGGAATCCTCAATCACCGGGATGCCCCAACGAACTGCCGTCTCGCCAATCTGGTCCAGCCGGGCGGGATGCCCGAAGGCGTCAACCGGCAAGATAGCCCGAATGTCACCCTTGGCGCAGCGCCGCGCTACCAGGTCTGGGGCTATGTTAAGCGTTTCTTCTTCGATATCGACGAATTCAGGACGAACCCCCTCGAATAGCAGGCAGTTGCTGGATGCTACGAAACTAAATGGTGTCGTGACAACGCGGTCACCACTTGTAAGGCCAAGCCCTCGTACAACCAAGTGCAGCGCACTCGTCCCGCTGTTAACCGCGATACCGTGCTTGGCTCCAATGTACTCGGCAAATGTCCGTTCAAACATTTCCGTGAAAGGACCCATGCTGAGTGTGCCAGACCTCAGTACCTGGACCACGGAGGCAATATCCTCTTCACAGATCTCTGGCTTGGCCAGTGCGATGCTTCGTTTCATGGATGAGCCTCCTTGCCGGTTCATACGGAGTTGGTTCGCTTAACAATTGCGGGTACGCCAACGGCGACCACCCGGTCTTCAATGTGTGAAATGACCACAGCACCAGCACCGAGAACAGACCAGGAACCCACTCGCTGCCCTTGAACTACGACGGCGCCGGCACCAATGTCGGTCCCCTCGCCAATAGTCACTGAACCACATAGGCTCGAACCAGGGGACAGGTTGACAAAGTTCCCAATCTGGCAGTCGTGACTAACGCTGGCCGCGGTGTTTACGGCCACATGGTCCCCCAACTCAATATCAACGGTCAGCGTGGCGTTCGGGAAAATGACGGTGCCTGGGCCAATCTTGATCCGTGGCCCAAGGACGGCTGTGGGATGGATCAGGGTAGCAAACCGGTAACCAAGTTGCTCAAGGCGAAGGGCAATGGTCCGCCGCACCTGAGTGTTTCCCACCCCAATCATCACATGGATGCCCCTCCCAGCGAAGGTTTCACTCCCGCCGAGAACGGGATAGCCAGCCACCGTCAATCCATGACGTTCTGAGTTATCGTCAAGAAACCCGAGGATTTCCCACATGCAGCACTCTCTGTTCATGGCCTCGGCTGTTGCAATCACCTCACGGGCATGGCCTCCGGAACCAAGAACTAGTAGTGGTGCAGTCATCGTCCCCCTCCGCCACTCAGTCGAGCATAGATCGACCGATAGACATCAAGGTACTTGGTGATAATGAATTGCTGATTGCCCACACTAACACACCTTTCGCGCAGGGTTTCCCGGTCTTCCTCGTTCATCCCGGCCAGCACCCGGAGATAGCCCAGGGCGTCGCTCGGTCGCGCCGGGTGCACACAGGTGCCCACACCGGTGTGACCGACCAAGGTAGACACGTCCCCAATCCCATCGGTCAGAACAACGGGCAATCCTGACAGCAAATATTCAGCGAATTTTACCGGGGAAGCTACACGGTTGATGATGGAGTCGTCGCGCAGCAACAACGCACTGTCTGCAGCGACAAGATAGTTGGGAACCTCGCCGTGAGGAACCGAAATTAGGGTGTAGCTTTCCTCACCTATGCCCCTGGATGATACCTCCCTGCGGATGACATCCTGGTCGCCGTTGCTGAGTAGAAGCAGGTGCGCTTGCGGTAGAGATTGATGAAGCGTAGCGAACAAATCAAACATGGGACCGATTTGCTGCCAGGTATCAGTTCCGCCACTATACGTCAAAACGAATTTACCCGCCAAGCCCAAGACCTCTCGCCGTGCGCGGCGCCATTCTTCTCGGTACTTAAACCAACCCTCAGGCACACAGCACGGCACGACCGTAACGCGGGCCTTCGGAGCCCGTGTTAAGATGTATTGGCGCATGGGCTCCGAAACGGCTAGCACATGCCTGGCTCGCCGGAAGATCAGTTTCTCCAAAACGAGTAGTACCGCATGGTAAAGGGACCCTGCCCGCCACTTCCCCATGGCAACCCCTTCTTGTATGGCAACGCCACGGGTGTCCATGATATACTGCGGAGCCCCTAAGAGCCGGGACAGACAGGCAACAATACCAGCCACATGTCCTCTGGCGTGCACCGCTTGAGCGTCTATCTCGGAGGCAAGCCGCTTTACTGCTACGGCTGCAGACAACAGCGCGAGTGGACCCTTGGTGCGCATGGTCACGGTCACTTGACGTGGCACTGGAAGAGGGGGCGCTACCTTGTTCTGGGATTCCTCGAAGTCAAGTACGGCTATTGATTGCCCGTCTTCCGCCAAACCTTTCAGCATTGTTATTGCCTGGGTCTGAAACCCTGAGCGAGTGGCCAGTCCATTGGTCACGAAAAGAACTGTGCTCATGCTCGCACCTCACGGAGGGCTGCGGGCTTTTCTCCTCCAAACTGAGATGTCACGTCAAATAGTAGTCGGCGCACCTCGCCCCGGTGACACCTCCTTGCGGCTTCCAGGAGCATCTCGATGGACTGCATGACCAAAGTCCGGTCCAATGCCTTTGGCTGGACCATGTACAGCTGCTCCACCTTCACTGCAGACATTCGTTCGTCTTCGGTCCACAGCTCTTCATGCAACTTCTCGCCAGGCCGGGCACCAGTAATCTGAATCGGAATGTCTACGCCTGGCTCCAATCCGGAAAGCCGAATAAAGTCGTGAGCAAGGTCCAGAATGCGCACAGGCTTACCCATATCGAGAATGAAAATCTTCCCGTTTTCAGCAGCTGCCGCTGCGCGAAGGACCAACTGCGCGGCTTCCGGGATCGTCATGAAAAAGCGAGTCATCCGAGGATCAGTGATCGTGACAGGTCCGCCCATGGCAATTTGCTCTCTGAAAACGGGGATGACACTCCCATCGCTTCCCAGGACGTTACCGAAACGAACCGACGTAAAGCGGGTCCCGGTTGGTTCATTAAGAGCCTGCATTGTCAGTTCAGCCACGCGCTTAGTTGCTCCCATAACGCTGGAGGGTTCTACAGCCTTGTCAGTGGAAATCAAGACAAAGGTTCCTACCCCCGCATCGCGAGCCGCAGTGGCCACTGTAAGCGTGCCGCCGACGTTATTCTTGATAGCCTCTTCCGGATTCTCTTCCATGAGAGGAACGTGCTTATGTGCTGCGGCGTGGAACAGGACATCTGGGCGATTGTTCTCCATGACCCACCGCATTTTTGCGGCATCCTTGATGTCTCCGACTACTGCTTCTACGTGGAGATTGGGATAGCTTTCGTTCAAGAACCTGCGGAGGTAGAACATCCCGTTTTCGTTGTGATCCAACAGCACCAACCGCTTTAGTAAGGCCTTACCTAACTGACGGCACAGCTCCGACCCGATGGAACCGCCAGCCCCAGTCACCAACACCGTCTTATCCTGAAACTGCTTGGAGGTGGCTGCGACGTCAGTCACATGCACCTCTCGCCGCAATAAGTCCTGGACCTCTACATTACGAAGGCCATGCAAGAGACGGCCATGAATGATCTCCAACAGACTCGGTGCGATCCGAACCGGCAACCGGGATGACAAAACCTGATGTACCATTCGGCGGATGACCGCCCCTGGCGCCGACGGAATTGCGATCACTGCAAGCTCTGGAGCATAGCGAAGGCAAACACTTGGCAGTTCGGATGTTGTGCCTGCTACCGGGACGCCCATGAACCCAGATCCGACCTTGGCGAGATCATCGTCGACGAAGGCAACCGGGATGTACATGGAGTGCAAGTTTGTTAACATCTCTTTAACCAGGATTTGGCCAGCTTCTCCAGCCCCGATAACTACGACCCGAGTGCCACGCTTATCTGTCATTCCTCCACGCCCCCGATCCTGGTCAAAGCCACGGCTGAATGTTCGATGAGGAGTTCTTGAACAGCGGCCATCTCGTGGGCCAGCGAAAACCCAGAAACAATCCGATCCCGCCCTACAGTAGCGAGTTCAGCCGCCCAGGTAGGGTTCCTGAGGACTCTCTCGAGGGCTTCTGCCAACCCAACTACATTCTGGGGAGGAACAAGCACGCCCGTGTGCCCATCACTGACGACCTCGGGAATGCCTCCAACCCGTGTTGCGATCAGTGGGACTCCGGCCGCCATCGCTTCCAATACCACATAACTCAAGTTTTCGTGGTAAGAAGGCACGACCACCACGGTCACCTGTTGCAGGAGAGCAGGGACGTCCTTCCGGTACCCAAGGAAGTGAACCTGCTTGTCCAATCCGTGGCTGTACACCAGTGCCTCTAGTCCCGCTCGACCTGGACCTTCACCGATGAGTAACACGTGAACATCTTTCGGCACGGGCCCCAACCGGGCTACGGCTCCAATCAAGTCTGCCTGTCCCTTCTCCCAGGTCAATCGGCCGATAGTAGCCACCAGACACGAGTCTTCTGCAAGCCCGAGTTCCTCCCGAATTGACCGCGTGGGCTGGGGGGTCCGCGATCTCTCCATATCTATGCCTGGAGCCACATACTTGATTTTCCTTTCCGGAACGCCGGCACTAACAAGGTCTTTGCCCCTAGCGTGAACATTTACTCGGACAATAGCCGCTCGCCTGCCCAGCCACGGGATTACCCAACGGGCGAGCCCCTGGTCGAGCCTGTCCGAGTTCAGTTCAGTCCACACCAGTCGGCATCCATTCAGGGCGGAGAGAATACCTCCGACCAGGGACGTCTTCCAACAGTAGGTATGGATCACTCGGATGTTACGTAGACGGATCAGTTGGCACAGTCTCCAAAGCATCCAGGCCGAATTGAACGGATTAAACCGGATGTGGTTCGTACGAAACACCTGCAACGACGCTGTAGAACTGCCTAGACTGTCGAGCCGGTCACCGTAGTTGTCATCACGTAGGCAGACCAAGTGCGGCGTTACCTGGTCCCTGTCCAGGTAATCCAGTGTGTGCTCTAGATGTGCGGTTACTCCGCCTGTGCCTACTCGCAATTGGACGAAAAGCACGTTAACCAACCGACACGCCCCCTACTGCACCAAACGTTGGCATTAGTCACAGGAACTCCGCCGAAACGTCGGAGAGCACGTGGCGCAGTTTCCCAGCCGGCGTGAGGGGAATGTCATCGACAAGCTTGAACGAAATCGCCATTTCCGAAGTAACGAACCGCTGCAAGGCCACTCGCACCTGGGCCAACTCCGCTTCAGAGGGCTCAGAGTAAGTCGTGAGTAAGACTTCCAGTCGATTGAGGACGGGCTGTCGAACCTGAAATTGGCGAACAAAGGCATAGTCCTTGAAGAAATGCGGGAAAAAGCTCCCGGTGAGCAGGGTGCCATCGGGTGTGACCACGATGTCGTTTACCCGACCGCCGAGAGATTCCAAGACCGGTAGGTTCCTCCCGCAGGAGCAGGCCCGCGTGCCCAGGACCCCTACGTCGCCGATTGCATATCGAATAAGGGGCATGGCCTTGTTGTTAAGGTCTGTAACAACAAGTTCTCCTAGCTCACCTTGGGCGCACGGCTTTCCGCCACGTACCGTTTCGATAATCAGGTTTTCAGCGGCAATGTGCATTGACCCGTGCGGACACTGGAAGGCGAGAATTCCCGCCTCTCGGCTACCGTACTCGTCGGCCACCGGACTGCGGAAGGCCTGCTGGATGAGTTCCCGATTCTGCGGGGTCAGCACCTCAGTTGTCGACACAACCAGCGCGGGGTGCCAATCCCCAAAGGTAGAATTGTTCTGCATCAGAAAGCGTCCCATCAACGTCAGACTGGACGCATAGCCATATATCAGCTTTGGGCGCCAGTTCGCAAGCATACGCGCATATGTGAGCATGCTCTCTTCACTAAGACGAAATGCTGGTAGAATCCGCCGATTTAGAAGGCGGGTTCCGATGCCATGAATGGTATCTGCCCGCTTAATATCAATAGGCGAGCCCCAGATCATGACCTCGGGATCCCCCAGTTCAATGCCCCACCAGCCAAGAGCACGATACTTCGCCGCCCGAACAGCCGAAAGAGCAGCACCATCGTGATAAAACTGAAGTGGCTCACCTGTCGAGCCGCCAGTCCGACCTGGCACCATATGCTTCATGGGCATGTTCAGTGCTACCAAGGCCTCACGATGAGAACGGATGTCAGCCTTGGTGAGGATCGGCAGTTTCTGCAGGTCTTCCAGGGAACCAATATCCTCAGGACGAAATCCTCGTTGCCGCATCAGATGTTGATAATAGGGAACGTTCGTGTACGCGTGCGCGACTATCCGTTGGAGCTTCTGGCACTGAAGCTGGGCGATCCGTTCAGGCGCCCACTGCTCAGAACTCCGCAACTCTCTTTCGATTCGCAGTGTCGTGCGCCCGCGCACCACCTGTAGGAGTGGATACACGATATGTCTCGCAATAACCTTTGTAGCCGCGCCTTCGAAAGTCCGGACTAGATTTGGCGTACACTCACCCCCGGACCACTCAACCGCTTGAACCGATCGTCCCCACGGGTATCAATGATGACAGCCGGCGTGTTCAAGAGTGGAGGAATGCTGGACGGCTCCATCCTTTCGAACTCGGCCTGGCGCACAGCATAAATGACAACATCTGCCCCGCTTAGGCACTCTTCGAGGGTTTTTGTCTTGAACGGTAAGGGCTCGACCATCAAAGGGTCGTATCCCCGTACCTGCGCTCCTTCGGCCATGGCCAAGTGTGCCAGTTGTACTGCCGGGCTTAGACGCATGTCGTTGGAGTAGTCCTTCATGGCTAGGCCCATTAGAGCCAGCCGGGCGCCCATCAGGGACTTTCCCTGAGCGGCCAGTTCAGTACGGGCCAAGTCCAGGATAGCTTTTGGTGCGGCATCGTTGATGCTTCTAGCCATCTCCCCAAGTTGCAGATTCCTGCCGGGTCCTTCGAGAGCAGCCAAATAATAGTAGGCATAGGGAATGCAATATCCACCGACTCCGAGTCCTGGTTTCAGCAGACGAACCCGGGGATGAGTATTGGCCAATCGTAGCGTTTCGAACGTATCGATCCCGGCTGCCTCAAAGAAGCGGGCGAACTCATTGACCATGGCTAGATTGATATCTCTCGACAGATTCTCGATCACCTTCGAGGTCTCAGCTGCCATAATTGACCTGGCCACGATGCAGTTAGCTCGTGTTATAAGCTTTAGAACAGAAATCGCCCGCCGCGTACTGTCTTCGTTGACACCGGCGACGATCGTAGGCATGGAGGCAAATTCGTCAAACGCATTCCCCTCTGCAATACGCTCCGGTGCGTAGGCCAAGTAAAAGTCCTGACCCGCCTTCAGTCCGGACTCCTCCAGAATGGGCTGCACCAGGCCCTCGGTAGTCCCGGGAACCACGGTACTCCGTAGCAGGACGAGGTCTCCAGGCTTTAGGTACTTCGTAATTTCTCTGGCCGCAGTCTCCAGAGCCGATGTATCTGGGTGTCCGTTCCTTACAGGTAGCCCGACGGTGACGATGATTTCCGTTGCGGTGGCGAGGGCCGAGCTGAGGTTGGTTGTCGCTCGAAAGCGACCCGCATGGAGTTCTCGCTGGAGGACAGTCTCCAGCCGCTCGCCCTCATACCACTCCGCCATATCCGATCTACCCAGGTTAATCTGGTTAATCAGTCCCGGAAGCGCATCAACACCAGTCACATTTGCCTTGCTCATGGAAAGACTAAGGGCTAAAGGTAGGCCGACAAATCCAAGTCCTATAACGGCGATGTTCTTGACAGCCACGGGCTCCGTGCTCTGTAAGGCGAGTGAGCTATGCTCATCCATGCTAAGTAGGCCTCCCCACCAACCCTATGCCATCGACATCTTTCTGGTGTGAAACAGCGACAACTACCGCCAGTAATATCCAGATTATCTCGGCAACCCGACCTGCTGTGAAAGGTTCCAGGGTGAAGGCGTGAATGGCCAATCCACTGACGCCTGCGAACGTGCCAAGCCCCCAATACCCCTGCGGTAAAGATGAAGCTCTCCTGTAGAAGGCCGCAGCATCACGTAGATATAGCCCCAGCCACCATAGAAAGCCTAGTAGACCCACCAACCCAAACTGTACAATTTTTGCGATATATTGATTGTCGGAGTAGAATGTGTTGGCATTGACCGGTCCCGACCCAACCACAACATTGGAACCCATTAGGCGCATCTGATCCGCCCAAAGCGCCACACGATCCGAAATCCCGTATTCCCGAGTTAACGTTAAATCTTGATAATGAATCACGCGTAATCCTTCGGACAGCTTCTCCACGTTACCGGGGAACACCAAAACCATCAGGACTACGCTAATCGCGGCTAGCGGTACCAAGTACCGACGGGAGTGCGAAAGCACCAGCACGATGGCGTACCCAACTGCTTGACCCACAAGAGCGCCACGGGAAAGCGTATCGTAGAGCGCAAGGTTGTTCAGTAGCAGTACCGGGATGAGATACCACCAATCCTTCCACGAGCGCTCCAGGAGTCGACTAAAGGCAAGGCAGTTGATCAAGATCAAGTAGCCACCCACATAATCGGGCTGACCATCAAACGTGCTGGAAACCCGATAAGGGAAGTAGCCGCCACCAGGGCGGGAATAATAGCTGCGAAGAAGCGTTTCAAGAGGCGGATACTTCAGCGCGAGAATACCAATGCCGGCCACCACCACGGAGGGCCAAAGAAGTGCATGAAAAAACTGCTTCTCATCTCGCAAGTCTCCAAAAAATGCCACCAATATTTTGTAGAGGATGAAATATTGGAGGGGCTTCACAACACTGAGGTAGCTCGAGATAGTCAACAGCTCGGGCCGGAACAGGACAGCGAAGAATAGGGACAATACGGTCGCACCCTGAACGCAGAGCCACACCCAGTCTACCGTAGTACGGGGAAGCAGCAGCGAAAGGCATCGCGCTGCTCCCCATTTCACGGCGATAACCATAAGGAGGAATAGAAGCAAAAGTTCATCGGGCCGAACGTTTTTGACGAACGTGTTCCCCGGGAGGGAAGGAACCAAAGGAATAGCCGCGACCATGAGCAGGACTGCGGCTCGCGTGTACACAATCGCCAGTAATGCCAATGAAGCCACAAGAACTACTCCGATAAGGACAACCGGAGACCATCCTGCAAGGACACCGACGGAGCCTCCCACAAGCAACGCCGCAGTCAAAACCCCAAGGAAGCCGTCGGTCATTTTCAATTCGGACTTGAAGCGAGCAAATCGTCCGAGCATAACATCTTACCTTTGCGGCAGTTTGGGGGTTCATACCCGAATCTCATACTTGAACAACATGGAGTGCCGGCATCGTCGAAGGGTGAAATCCCGTGTCTGGGAGCCGTCCCCGTGAATCACCAGGTCCTTACCACTCAGGAAGGAGGAACGTGAGGCCGGCTGCGGCCCTAAGGCCCATCACGCCTGCGATCGCCGTGTTCATCGCCGGGCGGGGTCTCACCGGCAAGGTGGGCACCAGGGCCGAGTCGACGACCTTGACGCTCTGCACTTTTTTGAACCCGACGATCTTAGGCTGGAAGGCTTCCGCCACTGCGTCGGCCAGTCTGGCGGCCTGGGCGGGGCGGAAAGACACCTGTGGACCGCTCAGGAACGGGACTTCCGGCGACCCTTGTGGCCGTCTCCGGAGTCGTTGTAGTAGTAGTAGTACTGGTAACCCCCGTGCCGCCCGGACTCCACGGCGCCCAGGACGACCCCCAGGACGTTGGCCTTGACGGCTTCCAGCGCCTGTCGGGCACTGACGACCTGCTGCCTGGCGACCTCCCCGGCCCGCACGACCAGCAGAGTGCCATCCACTTTGGGAGCGATCACCGCCGCATCGGTGACTGCCAGCACCGGCGGGGTGTCGACGACGACCATGTCGAACCGGTCCCGCAGATCATCCAGCAGCCGGGCCATCCGGTTGGAGCCCAGCAACTCCGCCGGGTTCGGCGGGGTCGGTCCGCTTGTGAGCGCCGTCAGCCCGGGAACGGCCGTCTCCTGGAGTTGCTCCTCCAGCCTGCCCTGGGTGACCAGGGCCGTAGTGAGGCCGGACCAGTTGGGCAACCCGAGGAACTTCGCGACCATGGGAATCCGCAGGTCCGCATCGACGAGACAGACTCGGGCGCCGGTCTGAGCGAACGCCACCGCCAGGTTGCTGGCGATGGTGGTCTTGCCTTCGCCGGGCGTGGCGCTGGTGATGGCGACGCACTTGAGCGGCTTGTCCAGGCTCATGAACTGGAGGTTGGTCCGCAGCACCCGGAACGCTTCCGAAGCCGCCGCCCCGGAGTCCAGGTGTGTGATGAGCATGTTGGACATGGAGGTTGTTGCGCTCATTTTTCCACCACCGTTTTGGACTGGACGGAGCGTGCTTGCCTGCGCACATGCTCCGGCGCCTTGCCGTCGATGACCGGAATGGTGCCCAGCACCGGCAGCCCGATGTGTCGGGCGACATCTTCCTCGGACTTGACCGACGTGTCCATGAACTCCAGCAGGAAGGCGAGGCCGATGGCCAGCATGAGGCCCAGTACGCCGGCGATGGCGGTGTTCATCACCGGGCGCGGTTTCACCGGCGAGACCGGCACCAGCGCGTGGTCGACGATCTTCACGTTATCCACTTTCATGAACCCGACGATCTCCCGCTGGAACGACTCGGCCACCGCATCCGCCAGGTTGGCGGCGAGGGCCGGGTCCTGATCTTCAATGGAAAAGGAGAGGATCTGGGTGTCCCGGACCGCCGTGACCGTCAGCTTCGTTTGCAGGCGCTCAACGGTCGTCGCCTGCAGGTGGAGCGCCTTGATCGCCCCAGACAGGACGGACCGGCTCTTGGCCACCTCCGCGTAGGTCTTGGTCAGGTTCTGGTTCATGAGCACGTCGTTGTAGCTGACCTGACCGCCGGTGTTGTCCTTGATGACCCAGAGCGTCGTCGAGGCGCTGTAGACCGGCGACAGCACGTAAATGCTGATAGCACCAGCCGTGGCCGCCGCCACGACCGGGATTAGCAGAATCAGCCAGAGCCGCCGGCGTAATATGTATAATAGTTCACGTAGGTCGAGTTCAGATTGATCCACGTAGCTCTTCCTTCCCTATAGGTGGTGCAGGGGTCCGGCCTCATGGGGCCGGACCCCTGCTTTGCTGCCGGTTCAGAGAGGCCGGGAGCTACCTGGCCGTCGCCCCGAGAATCCGGTCGATAAGGAGCGCGATCTGGGCCCTGGTCAGGATGGCGTCCGGACGGAAAGTCCGGTCCTGATATCCCTTGAAGATGCCGAGGTCGTACAGGGCGGCGAGAATGCCCTGGTCCTCCGGGCTTGTGACCGCACGTGCGTCGTTGAACGGGTAGTCGGCGGGAATACGAATAATCTTCGGCTGTACGCCCAGGGCCGTGGCCAGCAGCCTGGCCACTTCTATGCGGGTCATGTCATGGTCGGGCGAAGCGGCGGGGCCGACGAGGCCGGCATCCTTGGCCTTCTGGAGCGCAACTTCCGGGGTGTCGTTCTTGGCGGCAACGCCCAGCACCTTGGCAAAAACCGCCACGGCGTCGCCGGTGTTCAGCGTCGCCTCAGGGTGAAACTGGCCGTTCGCGTCGGGCTTCAACAGCCCGGCCTGCACCACCACCGTAATCGAACCGGCAGCCCAATCCGTGGGCTTCACGTCCTGGATGCCCGCGGTGCGGAGATCCTGGGCGACCTGTGCGACCGGCTTGTTCGTGCCGCTGGCCTGGCTGTCCGAATAGACCGCCCCCGGCACCGTGGGCGCCGCCAACGCGGTTCCAGTGACGCCGACCAGCAGTGCGGCCGTCAACCCCAACGCCATCCATTTTCCCATCTTCATCATGCATGCACCCTCCCTTGACTCCTGGTCGGAGCCTGATCTGTATGGTTTCATCCTGCTGCACGCAGGAAACTCAGGACAACACCTGGGTCTCGGCGGATTGATCCGGCTTGCCAAGGGTCCGGGCAGCCGCCAACCCGTCCTTCAGCAAGGGCGATCGGCCTTTCAGGTCGTGGGCGTCACTGACCACCAGCGAAGCAACCCCTTCCCGGATGAACGCCCGGGCCAGCGCCTGCGCTTCCCGGCCCATCCGTCCGATCAGGCTGGCCGCCGTGACGGCCGCTCCGACTCCGTTCTCGGCTAACCGCCGCATCCGGTCGGGATTCTGCTGAATGCCCAGGTTCCGTTCCGGGTGGTTCAGAATCGGGCGGTAACCGGCGATCAACAGGTCGAAGAGCGCCCGTTCCGTGTAGGGGGGAACCTCACGGGCGGGCAGTTCCACCAACAGGTACCGGGAATCGTTCAGCCCCATGACCTTACCGGTCCTGATCGCCACGAGGAGATCGAAGCCCAGGAAGAGTTCCATGCCGGGTAGCACCTGAATGTCGACCGCGTTCACCCGGAGCGCTGCATTGACCTGATCGGTGGCTCGCAGCACGGCATCCTTCGTGGCGTTGTACCGGCCATCCAGCCCGTGGGCCCCGGCAACGACCGTCTTCACCCCCTGGCTTGCCAGCGCGCCAAGGAGAGCCAGTGCGCTTTCCATGGTCTCCGGTCCATCATCCAGCCCGGGTAAAATGTGCGCATGTAGATCGATCATGCAGCTTCATCCTTACATTATCTTACACAATCATTTTGTCTTCAGTCATTCTTTACTTGTCTCGGTCATTGTAATATAGCAAAATATTATTATCAACTCAATATCGTGCATTCCCATTTGGTTTGCTTATAGTGAAATCGATCTGTCTTCATAGTTTCTAATAGGCATTCGGCCCCGGAGTCAGTCCCCGGACATAAAAATGGCGCCCTCCCGCCGGTTGGCGAAAGGGCGCTTTCCTGTATCCGATTAACTTACTCCCACTCGTGCAAGGCGCAGACGTCCAGCTCCTCGCCCTCCTTGATGGAGGAGAGCACGGTGCAAACCGCCCGGGCGGTGTCCAGCGACGTGAGGCACGGCACGCCGTGCTCCACCGCCGTCCGCCGGATGACGAAGCCGTCCCGGTCCTGCTCCCGCCGCCGGCTCGTCGTATTGATTACCAGGTGAATCGACCCGGCCCGAATCAGGTCCGGAATGTTTTCCCCGCCTTCCGACACCTTCGACACCCGGTCCACCGGGATGGCGCAGGCCTCCAGCGCTTTGGCCGTGCCCGCCGTGGCGACGACCCGGTAGCCCAGGTCGCTGAACTCCTTGGCGATGCCCATGGCCTCGGCCTTGTCCCGGTCGGCGATGGTGAACAGCACCGTCCCCCGGTGCGGCACCTTGACCCCGGAAGCGAGCAGCGCCTTGTAGAGCGCCTTCGGGAAGTCCAGGTCGGAGCCCAGCACTTCGCCGGTGGACTTCATCTCCGGCGAGAGGCTGGTGTCCACGTGGGTCAGCTTCTGCCAGGAGAAGACCGGCGCCTTCACGCTGACCCGCTGCTTCGGCTCCGGCCAGAGCCAGCCGGTGCCCCGCAGCCCTTGCTGGCCCCGCAGCCGCAGGTGCAGGCTGCCCGCCGCCGGGCCGTAGCCCAGCTTCGCCAGGCTGTGGCCGACGATGACCTGCGTGGCGACTTTCGCCAGCGTCAGCCCGGTCACCTTGGTCAGGAACGGGACCGTCCGGGACGACCGCGGGTTGACTTCGATCACGTAGGTCTCCCCGCCGTAAATCACGTACTGCACGTTGACCAGGCCCTTCACTTTCAGGGCCAGGGCCAGACGGGTGGAGTAGTTGACGATCTGGTCGCGAATCTTGCCCGAGACCGAAATCGACGGATAGACCGCAATCGAGTCGCCCGAATGGACGCCCGCCCGCTCCACGTGCTCCATGATGCCGGCGATAATGACCTGCTCGCCGTCGGAGACCGCGTCGACTTCCATTTCCTTGCCCAGGAAGTACTTGTCTACCAGCACCGGCCGGTCTTCCGACACGTCGATGGCGTTCTTCATATACTCCCGGAGTTCCGCCTCGTTGGCCACGATCTCCATGGCCCGGCCGCCCAGCACGAAGCTCGGCCGCACGAGCACCGGGTAGCCGATGCGGTCGGCGATCACCACGGCCTCTTCGCCGCAGACCGCCGTCGCGCCCGGCGGCTTCGGGATGCCCAGGCTGATCAGCAGGTCGTCGAACTTCTTGCGGTCCTCGGCTCGGTCCATCTCCTCGATGGGCGTGCCCAGAATCGGCACGCCGACCTTGGCCAGCGGCACCGACAGGTTGATGGCGGTCTGGCCGCCGAACTGGCAGATGACGCCGTCGATGTCGGGCTTCTGCCCTTCGACGCCGTACTCCCAGGTGCCGCCTTCCTGCTCGATGACGTTCAGCACGTCCTCCTGCGTCAGCGGCTCGAAGTAGAGCCGGTCGGACGTGTTGAAGTCCGTGGAGACCGTCTCCGGGTTGTTGTTGATGATGACCGACTGGACGCCTTCCTCTTTAAGCTGCCAGGCGGCGTGGACGGCGGAGTAGTCGAACTCGATGCCCTGCCCGATGCGAATCGGGCCGGAGCCCAGCACAATCGCCTTGCGGCCCGGCGGGCAGACCGCTTCGTTCTCGCCGTCGTAGCAGGAGTAGTAATACGGCGTCTGCGCCTCGAACTCGGCGGCGCAGGTATCCACCATTTTGTAGACCGGGCGGACGCCCATGCCGAGGCGGAGCTTGCGGACGTCCAGCGGCATCATGCCGATGAGCCGGCCGATGTAGCTGTCGGAGAAGCCCAGCCGCTTGGCCTGGCGCATCAGTTCGGGCGTCACCGTTTCGGCGTTCTTCAGCGCTTCCTCCATGGCGACGATCTTCTCGATGCCCCGGATAAAGAAGCGGTCGATGGTGGACAGCGTATGCACCATCTCCGGGGCCATGCCCCGGCGCAGCGCCTCGGCGACGACGTACAGCCGCTCGTCGTTGGGCGTCTCCAGCTTCGACTTGATCTCAAGGTCGGTCATCATGGCGACGCCGGGATGAATCAGCCCGTCGCGCCCCGTCTCCAGGGAGCGAATCGCCTTGAGCAGTGCGCCCGAGAACGTCCGGTCGATCGACATGACCTCGCCGGTGGCCTTCATTTGCGTGCCCAGGTTCCGGCTGGCGGTCACGAACTTGTCGAACGGGAACCGGGGAATCTTCAGGACGCAGTAGTCCAGCGTCGGCTCAAACGCCGCATACGTCGAGCCGGTCACCGGGTTCTTGATTTCGTCCAGCGTGAGGCCGATGGCGATCTTTGCCGCCACCTTGGCGATCGGATACCCGGTCGCCTTGGAGGCCAGGGCGGAAGAGCGGCTCACGCGGGGGTTCACTTCGATCACGATATAATCGCGGGTGAGCGGGTTCAGTGCGTACTGCACGTTGCAGCCGCCTTCGATGCCCAGCGCGTTGATGATTTTGATGGCCGACGACCGGAGCATCTGGTACTCCTTGTCGGAGATCGTCTGCGACGGCGCCACGACCACGGAGTCGCCGGTATGAACGCCCACCGGGTCGATGTTCTCCATGTTGCAAATGGTGATCGTATTGCCGTTGCTGTCCCGGATGACCTCGTACTCGATCTCCTTCCAGCCGGCCACCGACCGCTCGATGAGGCACTGGTGGATCGGCGAGAGCTTGATGCCCTTCGTGACGATCTCCCGCATGGCGGTGGCGTCCTTGGCAATGCCGCCGCCGGTGCCGCCGAGCGTGTAAGCGGGGCGGACGATCAGCGGGTAGCCGATCTCCAGGCCGAACCCCAGCGCCTCCTCGATCGTGTGAATGATGGTGGAATCGGGCACCGGCTCGTTGATCTCGTTCATGAGCGCCTTGAACTCTTCCCGGTCCTCCGCCTTCTGGATGGCGGTGAGCGGGGTGCCCAGCAGCTCGACGTTGTACTTCTTCAGGACGCCGGCTTCGTGCAACTGCATGGCCATGTTGAGGCCGACCTGGCCGCCCAGGGTGGGCAGCAGGCCCGTGGGCCGCTCTTTGGCGATGATCTTCTCGACAAATTCCAGGGAGATCGGCTCCAGATAGACCGCATCGGCCATCTGGACGTCGGTCATGATGGTGGCGGGGTTGGAGTTGACCAGCACCACCTCCAGCCCCTCCTCCCGGAGGGCCTGGCAGGCTTGCGTGCCGGCGTAGTCGAACTCGGCTGCCTGTCCGATGACGATCGGACCGGAGCCGATGACCATAACTCGCTTGAGATCACTACGTTTTGGCACTGTTGCATCCTCCTGCTAAACCTCGCGGGTATGTTGTGGCATATAAGGGGCTCGCCCTGGTGGGCGAGCCCTTCTAGGTTTTTCGTCGGGAGCCTCAGGCGAGCAGCTTTACGGGCACCGCTGCGTCCATGAGGGTCATGAACCGGTCGAACAGGTACCGGCTCTCCTCGGGACCAGGGGCGGCTTCCGGGTGATACTGGACGGAGAAGATCGGCAGGCTCTTGTGGGCCATGCCTTCCACCGTGCCGTCGTTCAGGTTCCGGTGGGTGATCTCCATGTTGTCCGGCAGGCTGAACTCGTCGACGGCGTAGCCGTGATTCTGGCTGGTAATATAGACCCGGCCGGTGATGAAGTCCTTGACCGGGTGATTGGCACCCCGGTGGCCGTACTTCAGCTTGTACGTCTTCATGCCGAAGGCCAGGCTCAGGATCTGATGGCCGAGGCAGATGCCGAAGACCGGCAACCGGCCGTAGCCGAGGAGATCCTTCACGGTCTGGATGGCCTCCACCGCGTCGATGGGGTCGCCAGGGCCGTTGGTCAGCATGACACCGTCGGGATTGAGGTCCATGATGTCCTGGAACGAGGCCGTGGCCGGTACGACGACGATACTGCAGTCGCGGGCCGAGAGGCACCGGATAATGTTATCCTTGGCGCCGAGGTCCATGACGACCACCTTGCGGCCGCTGCCGAAAATTCGGTAGGGTACCGGGGTCGTGACCTGCTTCACGTGGTCGTGGCACTCAAACGCCTTGGCCAGGGCCACCCAGGCCGCGATGGTCTCAGCGGTGGGCTCGTCGCTTTCCGCCACGGTCGCAATAACGCCCCGCATGGTGCCGGCAGTCCGCAGGTGCCGGGTAAGCGCCCGGGTGTCGATGCCGGCCAGGCCGGGGATGCCATTTTCGGCCAGATACACAGAAAGGCTCTTGACCGCCTGCCAATGGCTCGGCTGGTCGCAGAGCTCTTTCACAATAAAGCCCCTGAGCCACGGGCTCCGCGACTCAAAGTCGTCCGGATTGATCCCGTAATTGCCGATCAGGGGGTAAGTCATCGTGACGATCTGGCCGTAATAGGACGGGTCGGTGAGCACTTCCTGATAACCTGTCATGCCGGTGTTAAAAACCACTTCACCTGCAACGGCGCCGATCGCGCCGAAGCCTTCGCCGGCAAAGACAGAGCCGTCCTCAAGCACCAGATAGCCCTTCATATGGCGGTACCCTCCTTAAGATCCGGGCGTCACAGCACCCGTTTAATCCGCGGCCGGGAGACCTATTGTCCTCTCCCGCATTATACTCGCCTGAGTGCCGCGAATCAAGTGATCCCCGTCTTTGCATAAGTATACCAGACGGCCGCATATTTATGCAATAGGCTCCCGGTGATTTTGTCCGGGAAATGTGCGCCCCTCCCCTGGGTTATTTCATAATCCGGACTTTTTTTGGCGATTCGTGTCAGCTATGCAAAAACCGCATACCTGACACCGGCCTGGCGGCAAACGTGCACCGGGCACCGGCGCCGGCCGTGACACCAGAAACCACATCCCGAGTTCACCCGCGCGACGGTGAGACCCCCTGACGTCGGCTCCCCGAAGGTATTTCGGTTTCCTTACACGGCGATGTCAGAAATCCTTACTTTGCAGAAACTTCCTTAACACGGATTGGAGGATATTCAGGAAACCATAACGAATTGGCGTTTCTTAGGCACCAGATAGCTATGTGCCTATTAGTATCTTTAATCCCGAGTGGAACACGGAGGGACGACATGAAACGGATTGCAGCGCTTCTGATTGCAGGGATTCTGTTGATTACGGGTTGCACCAGCGCCACGAAAACCGATCCCGGTGCCGCCAAGGGTCCGATCAAGCTCACCATCGCCAGCATGAGCCCCCTCTCCGGTTCCCAGGCCGCCCAGGGTGAATCGATCCGCTACGGCGCCGAACTGGCGGTCAAGGACCGCCAGGAAGACCTGAAGAAGGCTGGTTACGAGATCGCTTTCCTGCCGCTGGACGACCAGGCCAAGCCCGAACAGGGCACGCAGCTCGCCGAACAGATCCTGACGAAGAAAGAGGTCATCGCACTCGTTGGTACCTTGAACTCGAGCGTCGTCATCCCGGTGTCCGAGAAGCTGAAGGATGACAATCTGGTCATCGTCTCCCCGGCCAACACCAACATCAATGTGACCGACCGCAAGCTGGCCAACGTCAACCGCATCGTCGCTCGTGACGACGCGCAGGGGCCTGCCGGCGCCGACTTCATCGCCAAGAACCTGAAGGCCACCAGCGTCTACATCATCCATGACAAGACCACGTACGGCCAGGGCCTGGCGGAACAGGTCAAGAAGCAGGCCGAGAAGATCGGGCTCAAAGTGGACGGCTTCGAAGGCGTCAACCCGGGCGACAAGGACTACAGCGCCGTGCTGACCAAGGTGAAGGGCGGCGGCTCGCCGGTCATCTTCTTCGGTGGCATGACCCCGGAAGCGGCCCAGATCGCCAAGGGCATCAAGGATAAGGGCATGCAGGTCAAGCTGGTCGGCGCCGACGGCATCGACTCCGCCGACCTGGTCAACCTGGGCGGCGACGCGGTCAACGGCGTCTACTTTACCTCCGTGGCAAAGGACGTCTCCAAGACCGCCGAAGGCCAGGCGTTCGTGAAGAAGTACACCGAGTTCTCCAAGAAGCCGATGGACAACTTTGGCGCCTACGGCTACGATTCGGCCACCATCGTCATCAACGCCCTGCTTGACTACGCCAAGGCCAACCCGGGCAAGACTCCGACCCGCAAGGAGCTCATGGAGCTGGTCCGCAAGACCAAGGGCTTCAAGGGCGTCGCCGGCACCGCCACCTTTGACGCCAAGGGCGACAACACCGAAGCGCAGGTCTTCATTTACCAGATCCAGAACGGCAAGTATCCTGGCGTTCTGGTCCAGTAAGCGCCTCTGCCCAACTCGCTGAATGCCTCGCTGCCGTTACGGCGCCTGGCGCCCCGTGGTCCAGGGACTACGGGGCGCTTTGGCAACCGAGATTACACAGAAAGAAGGGGCGCCCCCCGTATGGCCGAATTTGTACATCTGCTCCCGCAGGTGACCATCGACGGTCTCCTGCTGGGCTTCGTCTATGCGATGGTAGCCATCGGGTACACCATGGTTTACGGTGTCCTCGAGTTTATCAACTTTGCCCACTCTGAGATCTTCATGGTGGGCGCATTTATTGGTGCAGAGTTATTCCTGATTTTGAAGAAGGCCGGCATTCTCTCCGGCATGCCGCACATTTTGGTGCTGGTGCTGGGCCTGCTGGCCGCCATGCTGATCACCGGGCTTTTGGGCGTCCTCATTGAGAAGGTGGCCTACCGCCCGCTGCGGGGTGCGCCCCGGCTGGTGCCGCTGATTGCGGCCATCGGCGTCTCCTTTTTCCTGCAGGACTTCATGCGGGCCGTGGCTACCACCATTCACGGCAACTTCGTGACCGGCGTGCCGGAGCTGTTTAATCGGCAAATGGTGCCCCTGCCCGGCGGGCTGACGATGTCCGTCAAGGCGGTGCTGCTGATCGTCTCCGCGCTGATCATGATGGCAGCGCTGACGCTGTTCGTGCAGCGGAGCCGGTCCGGCAAGGCCATGCGGGCCGTGGCCCAGGACATGACCACGGCCGGGCTCATGGGCATCAACACCGACCAGATCATCACCCTGACGTTCTTCGTCGGTGCGGCCATGGGCGGTGCCGCCGGCACGTTGTTCGCCGTGCAGTACACAGCCGTTGACCCGTACATTGGCTTCATCCTCGGCATCAAGGCGTTTACGGCGGCGGTCTTCGGGGGCATCGGCAAGCTGCCGGGGGCAGTGCTGGGCGGCGTGCTCCTTGGCATCTTTGAGTCCTACGGCTCGGCCTTCATGAGCCTGGCCACCAAGGGCGCCATGGGCGCCGAGTACAAGGACGTGCTCGCCTTTGCACTCCTCATTCTGATTCTCATCTTCAAGCCGTCCGGACTGCTGGGCCAGGACGTCAGCGACAAAGCGTAAGGGGGACCGGCATGAACTGGCTGTCACGTCTGCTGCATGATCCCCGGCGAGCGCCGATTTTCCTGATCGCCTACACGGTGGCGGCGTCGGTGCTCATGTACATCTTTGCCCTGAATTTTGAAACCTGGTTCTTCGTGCTTCTGCTCACGAGCCTGCTCTTTCTGCACCTGGGCAACGCCAACCGCTGGCTCAAGCTCGGCCTGGCCGCCCTGGTGATCGCCGTCGTGATCCCGCTGACCGGGCAGGAGAACGGTGCCCTGCTCAACGTCTCGATCATGATTTGCATCAACATCGCCCTGGCCCTGGGCCTCAACGTGGTGGTGGGCTTCGCCGGCCTGCTGGACCTGGGCTACGTGGCGTTCTTTGCGACCGGCGCCTACGTCTATTCGATTTTCGCCTCGCCCCAGGCGCCCCGGTTCCTGCCGCATCTCTTTGAAAACCTGCCCATGGGTCTGCCAGGGGACTACTTCTGGCTCTTTCTGCCGGTTGCAGTCTTTGCAGCGGCAGGCGCCGGCATCGCGCTTGGCCTGCCGGTCCTGCGCCTGCGCGGCGACTACCTGGCGATCGTCACCCTGGGCTTTGGCGAGATCGTCCGGATTCTGGCCAATAACCTGGACAAGCCGCTGAACATCACCAACGGCCCGCAGGGCATCACGCCCATCGCAAAGCCGGCGTTGTTCGGCATTTCGCTGGGCAAGCCGGTCCACTTCTACTTTATCGGGCTGGTACTGATGCTGATCGCCATCACCCTCATACGCCGGGTGGAGAACTCACGCATCGGCCGGGCCTGGGCGGCCATGCGGGAAGACGACGTCGCCGCCCGTGCCATGGGCGTGCCGCTGGTGAAAATGAAGCTGATGGCCTTCGCCACCGGCGCCGCCTTTGCCGGCGCCATGGGCATGGTCTTTGCGGTCAAGCAGACCTTCATCAATCCCGAGTCGTTCACCTTCATGGAGTCCATCGCGATCCTGGCCATGGTGATTCTGGGCGGCCTGGGCTCCATTCCGGGCGCCATCATCGGCGCGGTCACCGTGACGGTCCTGCGGATGCAGGTGCTGACGGAACTGGCCAACTGGCTGACCCAGTTCCACCTGCCGCCGGCGCTGAACCTGGCCAAGTATCAGCCGTTGATCTTCGGCCTGATCCTCATCATCATGATGCGGTACCGCCGCCACGGGCTGCTCCCGGCCCGCCGCCACTTCGTGGACATCGACGCCCTGACGGCCGATAGCCCGGAGCCGGCGCCGACGGCTCCGGCAAGGGGGGCGTGAACGATGGCAGAACTCCTGAAGGCCGAAAAAATTACGAAGCGGTTCGGCGGCCTGGTCGCCGTGAGCGAAGTGGACTTCACCGTCGCCCCGGGCGAAATCGCCGCCATCATCGGCCCTAACGGCGCCGGCAAGACCACGCTGTTCAACATGATCTCCGGGGTCTACAAGCCTTCTGGCGGGCGGCTCTTCCTGAACGGCACTGAGATCACCGGCCTGGGGCCGGAGCAGATCGCGCCGCTGGGGGTCTCCCGCACCTTCCAGAACGTGCGCCTCTTCAAGCCGCTTTCCGCCCTGGAGAACGTGCTGGTGGGGATGCACACCCAGCTGCAGAGCGGACTTTTCAGCACGTTCCTGCACACGCACCGGCAGCGGGATGAAGAGCGGGCGGCCATGCGGGAGGCGGTGCGCCTCCTGGACTACATGGGGCTGAAGCAGTTCGCCAACGAGGCGGCGGGCAGCCTGCCTTACGGCGCCCAGCGGCGACTGGAGATCGCCCGGGCGCTGGCGACGCAGCCCAAGCTGCTGATGCTGGACGAACCGAAGGCCGGCATGAATCCCAAGGAGACGGACGAGCTGAAGGACATCATCCGCCGCCTGCGGGACGAGCTGAAGATCACCATTTTGCTGATCGACCACGACATGAAGATGGTGATGTCGCTGGCGGAGCGGATCGCCGTACTGGATTTCGGCACGAAGATCGCCGAAGGCACGCCCGACGAGATCAAGCGGAACCCCCTGGTCATTGAAGCGTACCTGGGAAGGGGGGCGGCCTCGTAAATGGCGATGCTGGAACTGAGTCAGGTCCACGCGGCCTACGGGGCGGTGGAAGCCCTGCGCGGGATCAGCCTCCAGGTGGAGGAGGGCAAAATCGTTACCCTGATCGGCTCCAACGGGGCGGGTAAGTCCACCACGTTGCGGACCATCTCCGGGGTGGTGCCGGCGACGCAGGGCACGATTGCCTTCCGGGGCAAGCGCATTGAGACGCTGCAGTCCCACGAGGTGACGGCCCTGGGCATCGCCCACGTCCCGGAAGGCCGGAAGATCTTTCCGAAGCTGACGGTGGCGGAAAACCTGGAGATGGGCGCCTTCACCGTGAAGAGCGACGCCGCAATCAAGCAGACCATGGAGGAGGCCTTCGCCCGCTTCCCCCGCCTGAAAGAGCGGCGGAACCAGATGGGGGGCACCCTTTCCGGCGGCGAGCAGCAGATGCTGGCCATCGCCCGGGCGCTCATGATGAAGCCGGCGCTGCTGATGCTGGACGAGCCGTCCATGGGCCTGGCTCCGCTGGTGGTGGAGCAGGTCTTTGAGACGATCCGGGAGCTAAACGCCGCGGGGGTCACGATCCTGCTGGTGGAGCAGAACGCCCGGCAGGCGCTGCAGGTAGCCCACCGGGGCTACGTGATCCAGAACGGGGAGATCATGCTGGAAGATGAGGCCGCAGCGCTGCTGGACAACGCCATGGTCCGCGACGCCTACCTCGGCAGTTAGGCGGAATGCTCGGCCGAGGGTGGCTTCGTCATGAGCCACCCGATGCACAAACGATGAACCGGGGGAGAGCTTTTGCTCTCCCCCGGTTCTGTTTCAGGCGTCCATACCTGTGGATGACCGAACCTAGAAACCATGTAGCCAATTACCACCACAATCGTCAGAGGCGTCATCAGGGCCGGCGTGGCGACGGGCCACGGTACCCCCGTCCGCTAGCCCCGGACGTGCCTGAGCATTAACACGAGAGAAGCAATCACAACCACGAGACTGGCGATTCGTACTGCCCACCCAAGCCACCCCGGCATCCCCGAGCTAAGTGATGACGCGGACACGCCGATTACGAAGAGGGCAATTCCAACGGTCGGTTTCACGAGGTCAATCATCCCTTCCTTGCGACCAGCATTCACAGGCCATACCACCGGCGGCGCAGGTTCGCGCCGGGCCACCGGATTACCAGGAGTTGCCCTGGCGCCTTCCATCCCAAGATCCATCCAGCGCCAAACGACTTTTCAGCGTTCGCAGGCGAAAGAACACGCACCGCACGACATCTCGGTAGATGCGCTCCTTGTCCGTTCGAAGGTCATAAACAACAATCGTCGCTGCCAGTGTCAAGTCCATAGGGGGTTCCCCGAACGCGCACGTACGATCACGGGGGTCGTCCATGGCCAAGGGATTGCCGTCGAGCACAACTTGGATGGTGCCGGCCGCCTGGGCGGACCAGTCCGCCATCAGGAGGACGAGGGACAGCAGGAGACTGATAATCCGCTTACGGCTGCCGACGTTCACTGCTGGCACAGCTCAAGAAGCACCCCTGCAGGGTTAAGGCAACACAAAGAAGCACGACCGACATCCGACCGGTGAGACGGATCAGCTTGGTCACCAGCTTTCGAATTCCATGGTCCGAGCAGCTTTTGGGGGGTATGCATTGCCAGTGCCGTAACCGACAGATTTTGTACCGCAACGGCCTCCCGCCACCAAGCGAGAGGCCGTTGAACGGAGATCAGACCTTACCAGACGAACGGGCTCCCACCAGCTCCTATCCGCCGGACCTTGCCTTCGAAAAACTCGAACCCCAGGCGAAGGTCCATATCGGTTGGCTGACGGTAGAAGAGTTGCTCACCTTCAGCGTCATGAGACCGTGGCTCCCCATACGCCTTCAGCACGTCCGCCTTGGTAGAACCGATGCCAACACCGCGGCTTGTTTTGAACGAAGGGCTGTCGGTGGACCACCCCGTCACCAACTCCGTGTTTCGGTCAAAGAAGACTCTCAGCCCCAAGGATTCATAGACAAGGACATCGGCTCCAATTCCCTGGACATAATCCTTGCCAGTAGGTTCGCCGAGGACCTTCTTAGCTTCCGTAACAGGTATCCCAATGGAAACTCCGTTGAACGCCAGTTCCTTAATTGAAATGGCGGCGGGGGGGTCCTGCTCCACAGGCTGTGTAACTGAGTTGCCGTTGCTGGGGTTCGGCTTTACTTCCCCTTCCCCGGTGTGGCGAGCCGTCGAACAGGAAGTCAATGCCAACATGGCGGCGATGATCCAAACCGCCCGAATCAGTCTTGGCCGCACAGCCATCCCTCCTCGGTTACAAATCAACGCGTTCCGGGACCAAAGAACTCGTCCCAGTTCCTCGCAAAAGCAATGTTGCCTTGCCCGTCTTCAGTCACGGCGTGAGGCGTGTAGATGTACAGGACTCATGTCGCTCGGTTGAAAATCGGAACCACGCTTAGGTGGCCGGCCTGCATCACGTTGGCCCGTGCGGGTGTCCCGATCCCAGGCCACCTGCGCCCCGAGCACTTCCATCCTGGCGCGCAGGGGCACCAGGGGATGGCCGTCGAGCACAAGGTGGATGGCTTCGGTCGCCGGAGCGGACCAGCCCGCCGTCAGGAGGGCGAGGGACAGTAAGAGACTGGTGATTCGCTGCCGGGTGCCGTCAGGTTTCACGGGCCGTGCCTCCGTCTCTTGGGCAGTTCTCGTCTTCAATCAGTACGAATTGTTAACGCCTGAAGTTCGATGTCTGTCGGTTGAGCAGGTGTCGGAAACATCGAAGGGCAGCGCACGCGCTGCCCTTCGATGTTGAACGTGTACGGCATTTCTGCAGGGTCCGCAGAGCCTAACGCCCCGGAAGCGGGTACAGTCGCAGTGCCTCCGGCAAATCCGTCGTGGGCGAAACTTCAAGATAAGCAACCCGCTGGCGTCCTGCCAATCCAGACTTACGGTCGTCCCGGCAAAGTTTCGGCATCGAGCTTGAGAGGAACGAAGGTCTGCATGCTGCGACGAAAGATAGGTTCCCATTGCGGAAACTCTGCCGTCGTTGACTCAAAGTTAACGAATGTGTAGTGAGTAGACCCGTACATCCAGAGGCCAATCACCGTCAATTGCTGTTTGCCGCGGTTGTCTTCGTAGTACACCTCGTGGGCTGTCTGCGCGCCTTGCCACTGTACTTTCTTAACCCGAGGATTAGTCAGCGACAGCTTCAGCAGGGTGTCCAACTCTTCGGTCTCCGACCTGGGTTGCACAGTTCCCAACTTCCTGGTCGTTACAACGATCTTAGGGTAGTCGCTTTCAGGCATGCCAATCGTCACGACGTCCATGACCTCCGTGGCATCGAAAACCCAACCTTCGGGTATCTGCAGTTGAAACGGCAGACGAGTTGACTGTATAGGCACCAGTGAAACCGCCATTTCGGTGTTGGGGGGAGCGGCGCTGCTAGTCCCTGGTGCCTCCTTTGACGGTTCCTCCGACGGTGCCTGTCCTCCATGAACCGCACCCGAGCACCCGACGAGTGTCGTCGCGAAAAGCAAGCCAATGACCAGAGCCACAACCTTGTTCCGCATCAAAGCTCATCACCCGTTCCCTTCTTGAAAACATCCATACGGGGGAGCGCCAGTATAAAGGCTAGCGCTCCCACCAGGTGAGGCGAGTGGTACAGAACAGAAACCAAAGACGAACGCTAGTCAGCAACCAGCCGCCAAACGTAGTAATCGGGTGCGCGGAAGTGGTAGAAACCATCGACGCCGAGTTCGGCATCGGGGTACTTCTGCGGATCGTACAGGGAAGGGGCCACTGCGGCTGTCGGCCATCCCCTACCTTTCGGCAACCCTTGTTCTATGCGGAATAGACCATGCACGTACTTGGGTTGCAACAATTCGGGATGAACCGCCATCCAAGCCGAGACATCCCGGACCGGGTCACTGCCGAGGCTCGGGTTAACAGCCTTAGCCACCCTCTGGTAGCTGGCGCGCACTCCGTTTGCCCACATGATGTCCTCGGCAAACACGCCCGAATCGCCGGCTTTACCCCGGTCGTTCAAGCGGTCGATGGGGGTATACCAGTTGACGTAATCGACCCAGTCGCCCTTGAATCCCCCTTGCACGGCGGCGGGATAGAGGCGAAGCTTTGCCAGGACAAGACCGTCAAAGGCGTCATTCAAATCCTGGTCCCAATTAGGCTGAGGACCGTTCCCCTGATAGAAGGGGCTATTGACCGAGTTGCTGTCGAAACTGCCTGTTCCTTCTTGCGCCAGAATGGCAAGGAGTAGGCGGGGGTCAACGTGGTTGCGTTGTGCTACATCCCAGAGCTTCTTGATTTTCGCGGGGGTGAGCTTGTAGGTGTCGTAGAGCTTGTCCGTAGCCGTTCCCGCATGGTCGGTAGTCCGATTAGCCCAGCATGCCCTGACGGTGCCGTTGAACTCATCAACCCAATGCTGGAAGCTGGCAGTAAACCACAGTGCATCTCCGCCACCGTCGACCGGTGCCGGTCCAAGCTCCTGCCAGAACGGGCCAAGGTCAGCTCCAGCACTTGAATTGAGGGGTTGGCCAGCGCCAAGGTCGGACGGCTGAGTCATCGCATACGGCGCCAAGAAGTCCGCCATCTTCTTCGCCGCAGCCCGTTCCTCCGCATCCACTCCGTGCCGAGCCAGCCCCCAGGCGGTCTCATACAAATGGTCGATCTGCGGCTGGTACTGATCCTTCAGCGGCCTGATCTCCTTGATCTGCAGGCCTCCCGCAGCCGCTTCCGCATCGTGCATGCCGGCTTCGTGGGCCAGCACTCCGTCCCCGTCCTGCCGCAGAATCGCCTGGTACCGCAGTTCGGCCTCCCGCCAGTACTTGGCGTATGCCGCATCGAGACTCCGCATGGCCTGACGGGCGCTGTCCGGGATGCGCGGGTCGTCCATGAGGCTGCCCAGATCGATCTCGCTGCCGATCCGCCCGGCTGCCCGGTCCATCCACTTCCGATGCACCAGGCCCACCAGCCGGCCAGCCACCGCGGCGCCAAAGTCCAGCGACAAGGTAGCAATCAGCGCCAGGCTCGGGTTGGCTGCAGCCGCGGCCCGTGCGGCAGCCTCTGAGGATTCGGCCTGCTGCCACTGTGTCAGCAGCGCGGACACTCGGGCCGCTGTGATGTCGCCCTCGCCCACCTGGCCCAGGACAACCTGCTTGCGCCGGTAGGCGTCCAGAATCTGTCCGTTGACCTCATTCGTCAGCCGGGCCCAGCCGGAGACTTCGGCATTCCCCGCCAGCAGACCCTGCCAGAGGTTCAGGCGTGCGTCCTGCCGCGGATCGGGGCCACCGCTGGCCGCCTTGTTCCACGCCTCGGCCAGCGCCGTGCGATAACGGCCGGCCAAGTTCCCCAGGGCGATGCCGTTTACCTCGCCCAAACTGCTCGCAGGGGCTCCGGTCGCCGTGCCGCTGAACACCCCTTTCCAGTAAGCTGCGGTCTCCTTCCAACTGGCCCCGAGTTCACGGATGCTCCCCTGGGCCTCCACCGGCCAGAGCACTGTCAGGAACTCAAACTTCGGATCGCTGCCCAGTTGCGGATCCGCCACGTCCCACTGGCCCCGCCGGGCCAGGCCAGCATACTGCTGCTGCTTCAGAAACAGCGCCAGTTCCGTGGCCGGGCCGGACAGGTCACCGAGTGCGTTTTGAATGATCCCGTCCACTACTGTGTTAGACGAGATCCGGACGCGCTCTTGTTCGATGCGCTCCGCAAGTTTGTTGATCCGGGGGAGTAAACTCCCGGCGTGACTGCGGTCAGCAATCAGGTCCAGGAGCGCCTGCCGGAACTCCAGAACGTCGGATTGCAGGAGCCAGAGATTCTCCTCCGACGCGGGCATCGTCCCGAATTGGCCCTTCCGCCGGCGCGCTTCCCACAGCGCGATCGCCGCACCAACCGTTAGCAGCAGTCCCGGAACGCCAGGGACCGGGACGCCAGGCGACGGCGGCAACGCCATGGGGTCTGTCACCTTGGGTACACCGGAAGGCCCAACCGGCGTCGCCGCCGGACCGGCGGGCATGTCCGATGTGCGAAAGGGTGTACCCGAGAGCCCGTCCGTCGCGCCATCGGGGTGGCTGACGTCCGACACACGCTCATCCGGTACGGCCTGCCACAGACGGTACGGCCCTTCGACCTTTGTCTCGGTGCTTTGCTGGCCGGTGCAAGTCTCCGTCCGCGTCCGCGTGTAATGCAGACGCTGCAGGACCCACGTCCCTTCGAACCAGCGCTCTTCGCTGACCGCCAGCCACGGGGTGTAGGTGTATTGAGCCACACAGACCGGCGCCGCCGGGCCGCTGTACTGGCTGCCGGTGCCGCCGGTGTTGGCGGGCGTGCTGGCGTTCCCTTGCGGGGCGGACGCCTGGCCGGCGGGCGGCGTGACCTGCGGAGCGCTGTTCTCAGTCGCAGGAGCCGGCTGTTGGTCGCTCGGCGCGTCGGACCCCGGCTGCGGCGAACTGGGTGCTGTACCCGGTCCATCAGCCGGCGCCTGCCCGGCGGGCGGGGTCCCCTGGGCATCCCCGCCGGGGGTCCAGCCGTCGGGGCTATCGCACCCTGCTATGATGACCGCGATCACGGCGGCGATCAGTGCGTAGCGCCATCTGTCGTGCATGTCGGAGCGCCGCCTTCGTGTACACTTTTTGTTAATTCCGCACGCTGCGCCGGACGGCCGTGCTGTAGCTCTCCAGCGTCCGCTCTTTCATCCCCACAATCCGCATGAAAAAGAACGGCACCGTGAGCTCGGTGCGGACGTTCACCCGATTTGCCGGGTTGACCGTCACCTCGACCAGCCGGGCGTCCGGCAGGCTCCGCGTCAGATACTGCCGCGCCAGGCCATCTGCCCCGCCCGGGTCGATCCTTACCGCCCCGTTCCACTTCCAGTACTCCCGGTCCCAGGCGTCCGTGGCCGCCAGAGCGGCCGCGTCGGCGGCGGCGTCCAGCTTCTGTTGCTTGACCAGCAAGACGCCGCCGTCCAGGACGAGCCCCATGAATGCGATCAGGGCCGGGGCAAAAACCACCAGCCAGGTCGTCACCCAACCGGCCTCACGCCTGCTCATGCCGTATCACGCTCGATTCGGTAGATCGACTCGTGCTCCACGTTTAGCTGGTCGCCCAGCCAGGGCCGCAGAAAGGGCACGAAGACGTTGGTCCGGTAGCGCACCGTCACATGGATGTCCGGGTCGATGATCTGGATGACCACGTCCCGGTCGTTGCCCCGCAGCCCGGCCCCCAGAAGGGCCAGGGCGGAATCACGCGTCCGGCGGTACGCATCGTCCTGCGGCACCGTGCTGTCGCCGTACAGGACGGCCGCCAGCCGGGCGGCCCGGTTGGCGGACTCCACCACGATCATCTGGGTGTAGATCCAGTGGCCGAAGCCAATCGTGGCCATCAGAATGAGGAGCAGGATGGGCGCCACGATGACCAGTTCCGCTACCGCCTGACCGCTGTGCCCGCGTCTGCGGCACTGCATGGCCACTAATGATTGTTCTTCAGCGCAGCGGTGACGTCGCTCAGGACCTGCTTGATCTCATCCCGGAAAGCGATGAGACCGCCGATGGCTGCCACCAGCACGATGGCGATGATCATGCCGTACTCGCTGAGCGCTTGGCCTTCGTGACGCCGGACCCAGTTCTGAAACCGAACGTAATTCTTGAGCATCATCTTGCGCATCCTCCTCGTCATTTCATGAAATATTGGAGAACCTCCAGCACTGCCGGCCCCAGCAGAAAAATCATGAATCCGGGCAGGGCCAGCAGTGCGATCGGCAGGAACAGCTTGATCGACGCCGTCTGCGCCATGGCCTCGGCCCGGCGCTTTCGTTTTTCCCAGGCTTCCGCCGCCTGACGCCGCACGGTGCCCACCACGTGACCGGAGCCTTTGGCCACTGCCTGCAAGAGGCCGGTCAGGGTGACCGTCAGCTCGGAGACTTCCAGCCGGAGTGCGACCCGCTCCAGGGCCTCCGCCGGGCTGAGTCCCCGTTCGTATTGCTCTACGGCCCGCCGGAGCTCCCGGGCGAGCGTCCCCTGGCGGTCCCGGGTCACCTCGTCCACGGCGGCCATCAGGTTGAGGCCGGCTTCCAGCCCCACCGCCAGGGCGGACAGGAAGGCGGGCAGTTCCCGCCGGATCGCTTCCTGCCGCCGGCGGGCCTTGCTCGCCAGCCAGTTGTCGGGGTAAAGGAAGCCCAGTCCCCCGAGCAGGGCCAGGAAGAGCCCGAGCAGCGGGTCGTGCCCCTTGAGGTACATCATCAGGGCGTAAGATCCGCACGACAGCCCAGCGGCGATTTTCATGCCCAGCATGTCGTCGTAGGTATGGGTCTCGTCCAGCCGGGCGACCCGCAGGAGCCGCTCCACCTTCTCCCGGTAGGGGGCGCCGAGCCAGCCCCGCAGCAGACTGACCAGTGGCCGCAGCGGGAGCTTCCGGACCCAGGGCGCCATGCTACCGGACCGGACCGCCGGTGGCGGCAGGGCGCCGAGCCGGGCGTAGAGCCGGGACAAACGGGTGGGCCGCCCGGGCGATGCCCCTGGCCCCAGCACCAGAAAGACGGCCAAACCGGCCAGCAGCCCGAGGAATAACGGCATACCGTTCACACCTCAATTTCCATCAGTCGGCGGCCGATGAAGTACGCCGCCGCCAGGCAGGCCACGGCGACGACCAGCATGATCTGGCCGATGAACTGCGTGTAGAGTGGCGTCAGGTAGCCCGGGGCGGTGAAGCTGAGCAATGCGACCATGACCGGCGGCGCAAAGGTAATCAGGTTGCCTTCCATCCGCTTGCCGGCAGTCAGTGTGAAGATTTGCTGGCGAACGCTGATCTTGTCCTCGATGATTTCGGCGATGGACGCCATGACGGCCGCCGCGTTGCCCCCGCGCACCCGACAGAGCAGGACGGCGCCCACGAAGTCGGTCACATCCTCCAGGTGCACCCGGTCGCGGAATCGCACCAGCGCTTCCTCCAGCGAGAAGCCCAGTTCCATGTCGCGGACCACCCGGTCCAGTTCGGTGAGCATTGGCGTCAGGGGCTGCCCGGCCAGCATGCGCGCCAGGTCATTGCGGGCACGCTCCACGGCTGACTTTAGCGATGCGCCGGCCCGCAGCGAGGCCGCCATGGCTTGCAGGGCCAGCCCGAACTGGACGGATAGCAACTCTCGCCGTTTGGCTTTCAACGTCCGCTCCACCCAGCGGGGATAGAGCGGGGCGGCCGCGGCCAGCACCAGACCGACCAGCCACGACTGCAAGAGCAGGACCCCGCCGCCCAGGAGCACCGCGCCCGCCAGAAACATCAGCCCCACCCGCTGCTTGCGGGAGAGTTGCCCGTCCTCCGGCCAGAGACGGAGCCGCCTGCGGACCGGTTCCTCGCCGCGCAGGTGACCCACCAGGCGCTGCAGGCCGCCCGGAGCTTCGCCGTACCGGTAGCTGATCACGGCCAGGGCCAGCAGATAGACCACCAGCCCGCTGGTTACCGTCACGAGGGCGCTCATAGCCGCAACTCCTCAATGCCCGGCCCCATCTGGGCGATCGGTCGCAGCCGGGGCACCGGCACGCCGGCCCGCTCGAACTTGGCCGTGCGATAGAACTCCCGGCCGCTCCAGACCAGGTCGTTGGCCCCGTGATCCCAGTGGAACAGTTCCACCAGCAGCACCTCGCCCTTCTCCAGCCCCAGCACTTCGCACACCTCCACGACCCGCCGGGTGCCGTCCGGCAACCGGGCCAGGTGGACGATGACCTCCAGCGCGCCGGCAATCTGTTGGCGGATGGCGGAGACGGGCAATTCCAGGCCGCTCATGAGCACCATCGTCTCCAGCCGGCTGATCAGATCTCTGGCGGTATTGGCGTGGGCGGTGGTCAGCGAGCCGTCATGGCCGGTGTTCATCGCCTGGAGCATGTCCAGCGCCTCGCCGCCCCGGACCTCGCCGACGATGATCCGGTCGGGCCGCATGCGCAGGGCGGTGCGGACGAGGTCCCGGATGGTAATCTGGCCTCGCCCTTCGATGTTGGCCGGCCGGGACTCCATGCGGGCCAGGTTCTCCACATGGGTCAGCTTCAGTTCGGCCGCGTCCTCGACGGTCACGAGCCGCTCGTGGGGCGGGATCACCATGCCGAGGGCGTTCAGGAAGGTCGTCTTGCCGCTGGCGGTCGCGCCCGAAACGATGATGTTGATCCGGGCCCGCACGAGCGTCGTCAGCAGTTCGGCCAATGTGGGCGTAAGAGCGCCCTTGGTCGTCAGTTCGGCCAGCGAGTACGGTGAGCGGGGGAACTTCCGAATGGTGATCATGGGGCCGTCCAGGGCCACCGGCGGCAGGACGATGTTGACCCGCGAGCCGTCCGGCAGCCGGGCGTCCACGATGGGGTCCGACTCGTCGACCTTCCGGTTGAGCGGGGAGACGATCTTTTCGATGACCGTGAGCATCTCGCCCTTATCCTGAAAGGCCAGCGGCCGGCCTTCCCGGTCCAGCGCCCGGCTGACGGCGCCCATCCTTTCAATGAAGATCTGCTCCGGCCCGTTCACCATGATCTCCGTGATGGCTTCGTCGTGAATGAACGGGGTCAGAATGCCAAACCCGAAAATCCCGGTCAGGATTCGCTCTTCGATTTCCGCCCGATCGGCCGCCGCCAGCACCAGGAGCGGATTCTGGACTTCGGCCTCCTCCAGGTAGCGCGCAATGAGCGCCCGGGCCTTCTCCCGCCCTTCCTCGGCGTGCGGGTCCAGTTCCGCCGCTTCCACCAACCGGCGGCGCACTTGCAGTCCCAGCCGCTGCAACAGGTCCCGCCGCTGAGGCGAGCTATCGCCTGCTTGCGCCCGGTCCTGCCGGGAGCGGATTACCTGCTCAACGGCCACGGTCCGCTCAACTCCTTGGGCGTGAAGATCGGGATCAGATTGTGAGCCAGCGCCCGCACGGCCCGGAGCCCGGGCGTCCGGGGCCGGATATCCGGCGGCCCGCCCCGCTCTCCCAGCTTGCGCAGGTCCGGCGACTCCGGGATGATGCCCAGTTGCGGCAGGCCCAGGGTCTGGGCAAACTCCTCCACGCCGAAGCGGCTGCCGGGCTGCACCCGGGTAAAGGCCACACCCAGCCGCTCCCGCTTGACGTAGGCGGATCGCATGATCTCCAGCAGGTCAAGGGTCTGCCAGCCGCTGACCACCTGCGGCGGAATCGCCAGCACGACGCGGGTTGCCGCCATGAGCGCGCCCAGCGTCCGGTCGGTCAGCTCGCTGCCGGTGTCCACGATGACCACCTCGGCCACCCCGGCGAGCTGCCCGATGAGCGCCTCGACATCGGCCGCTTTGACCTGGTCCATCTTGGCGGCGCCGCTGGAGAGGACCAACTGCAGCCGCTCGCCGGATTGCGGGGCCGGAATGAGCGCAGACCGGATGCGCTCGTCGGTCGGTCCGCCCTGCCTGAGGGCCGCCAGGAGTCCGGTCAGGCCCGTGCCGGCACCGCGGGGAATCTGGAGCCAGGGGGCGACGGCGCCATACTGGGAAAGGTCCACGAGCACGGTCGCATGGCCCTTGCGGGCGTATAGATACGACAGGAGCAAAGCCAGCATTGTCTTCCCGGCCCCGCCGGTGGGGCCGTGCACCACCAGCACCTGCGGAAAGGCCGCAGGCACGGCTGTGTTCAGCACGCTTCCCACTCCCTTGCTATTGGCCCGATTTGGCGGTTCCGGGCGCGGGCGTCTCCTTGCTGCGGGTCTCGACCTTGCCGGGGGGCGCATCCGTCTGCCCGGTGAATTGGAGCGGGCTGATGACCCGCAGGTTGACTGCGCCAGCCGAGTCAGGCGGGTTGAGCGCCAGGTCGACCGAACCGGTCCGCTTGGCCAACGCCAGTTCGACCGCCTGTTCCGGCGTGACCGCCACGGTGACCAGGACGCTGTCGTCGGCGGAGCCGTCGGTTTTACGCTCGATGTCGAGCACCAGGACCTGCTGCACCACCAGGCTGGCGTACACGCCGCCGGTGGAGTCGGACTTGGAGGTGAAGATCACATCCACCCGGTCGCCGGCTTTGAGGTGCTTCCCCAGCATGGCCTGCGCGTCGAGCTTGAGCGTTTCGCCCCGGCTGCCCGCCGGCAGAAAGTCGGCCAGGGCGCCATCGGTGCCGGACGCGCCCGCCCGCACCTCGCCGGGAGCGGTGAAGTCGCCGGGCCGGTTACGCAGCACCTCGCCGGCTTCGAAGGCCCGGCGGGCATAGCGGCCGGTCACATCGGCGGCGGCGTGGAAGGCGTTGGCGGCCAGTTGGTCCCGGTCCTTGCGCCCGACCTGGATGGTCTTGACCATGTCGGCGGTGACCAGCGTTCGGGCGGGAATCTCGCGGGTGGCTACAAGGACGGGCTCGGTCTCCTGCAGGGAACCGAGATATGTATGGACGCCCCAGGCGGTGACCAGTGCCAGGAGGGCAGCCCAGAAGAGGCGCAGGCGCCACTTAGCCATTCAGGCCTGCCTCCCCGCCGGCGAACCAGGCCTGAATCGGCCCGCTGAGCCAGTGGTGGAATGCCTGGGCGACCAACCAGGAAGTAAGCACCCCGAAGGCCAGTTGGCCCAATACCATGAGCGTCACACTCACGGGCATGTGGACTTGCTGGAACAGCATCAGCGCTGCTTTGCCGCCGAGTACCGCTGCGCACATGATCAGGCCGAAGCCGATGACGCTGGTGGTGACCTGGGCGAAAATGGCGGTTCCTGACATGCCAAACCGCCGGGCATGCAGGGCGGCGGCCAACGCAGTTCCCAGGAACCAGGCCACCGAAACGAATAGCACCAAGCCGGCGAACGTGTTAATCCAGTACAGGGCACCTGTCATTTCATCACCACAGTCAGTAGATATTTCCGGTCAGCACAATGCATGTCTCTGTTGCATACACAGCGAATTTCAGCGCCATCGTGATTCACATCATACCAATTATGGAATCTGTTGTAAATATGCTTCAGACATTTTATCTGGGAAAGATGGACGAAACAACCAGGAATTCCATCTGGGCACAAGAAGGCCAGGTCCGCACTTCCGTGGAGGCCTGGCTTCATCAAGCTATGTGAGAGTCCGGCGATGCCCCTGGGTATGTCCGGGTCTGGTGCGCCTTTGAGCATGGAAACCCCCTCCACCAGGAGGCCTCCCTTCGCACCTGACGATCACAGGTCTGCCGTTGAAGTCGGCTGGTTCTGGCCAAGACAGGCCCGGTATGATGACTTTTTGTTCCGGCACCAGGGTAGCGGCGACCGGCAAGTTCTGTTCATGCCGGAGCCAAGACGAGTGAGCTGCACGCATGGCCGTGCAGCTTTTTGTATGATTCGGTCAAACCGAACTTAGCTCGAACGTTTTACGTATTGATTCTAAGAGGAATCGGTTTATCAGTCACCTTGAGCCTGTTGCTAACGCACCAGGCTGATGGGTACTCCTGCCGAGTATCTTAACAAGAGGGAGGCGTTTCCATGAGGTTCAGGGGGTCGTTGGGCGCTTTATTCGCCCTGTCGTTCGTCCTGTTGATGGTACTTGCCATCGGAGGATGCAGTTGGGAGCCTCCGGGCGGACAGTCCGGTGCGCCGCCCGCAACGCCTTCGCCCAGCGGCCCGGTGGCACCGCCTTCCAGTGCGCCGCCCGCAACGCCGGCGCCCAGCGTCCCGGCGGCACCGCCGCCCAGCGCACCGCCCGCAACACCTGCGCCCGTCAGCCCGGCGGCACCGCCACCAAGTGCGTCGCCCGCAACACCTGCGCCCGTCAGCTCGGCGACACCGCCACCAAGTGCGTCGCCCGCAACACCTGCACCCGTCAGCCCGGCGGCACCGGCGCCCAGCAACCTAAGCGGTGGCACACCGGCCCCGACGTGCGTCGAGCCGCGCAACTCCTATACCCCCTGGGTTCTGGAGAAGGACGAGCGCTGGTATGAGGGAACGTCCGTCTTGCAGCGGCTCTACTACGCTCGCACCCGCACCGACAACTGCACCGGCGCCACCGCCACCGAGCACAAAATCGAGGGCCCGAACCGGATCTGGGCTGCAGTGCCCGATGAACGTGTCTCCGATGTGAGTCATCCCGAAGGGGCGACGGACGGCCTTTCAGGGTCTCCGCTGCGCACGTCGGACCTGCCCGCCGGCCCGAGTGCCGCGCCCAGCGGCCCTGAGGCCAAGACCGTGCCTGCCACTAACACTGCCCCCGCGTCCACTCCGGCAGAACCGGGGCCGTTCATGCCTGGCCTCCTGCTCTTGATCGGAGCAGCCGTCTGGTTTTGGACGACGCGGCGGCGGAAAGGCACGGATCAGGGCATGATCAACACCGTGGAGCAGAAGCCGGACACGCTGCCCCCGGCAAGCGATTCGAAGCAGACACCCGCTACTGTTGTCGAAATGAAGAGGCGGGAGCCATCCCTCCCGTTGCCTCCTGATGCCACGGGTCAACCGACGCCGGTCGTCAAGGTGGAGG